>NZ_CP053084.1:0-659444 GCF_013004065.1 Limnobacter sp. SAORIC-580 | reverse complement strand
ACCTTCACTGACACGGCGGGTCGGTTCTTGGCGCTGGATGAAACTGCCGGGCTAACTACAAGCACTGAACAAACCGAACGCACACAGTTCAAACTGGCCCCCGCCAGCGACTGTGCAGCCTACCCCGAAATGCCCACCGCCATGGAAGGCACACCCTACAAAGGCCGTGGCGAAAATCAACCCATCATTGGTTTTGCTGATACGCACACGCACATGGGCATGTCCAGCGAAATGTCGCTGGATGGCAGTGTAGGCCCATCCGCAGGTGGCGTGCTGTATGGCGAGGTGGTTCACCGTTTTGGTATTCCGCATGCCTTGGGCAGTTGTGAAGGTTTCCACGGCCCCAACGGCATACGCGATGCCAACAACATTCTGGAAACCACACCGGGCGCCCAGCACGACACGCAAGGCTGGCCCACATTTGTAGACTGGCCACGCCGCAACTTCCTGACCCACCAGGTGATGTACCACGCCTGGGTTGAACGGGCATGGCGCGCAGGTTTGCGCGTGATGGTCAACCACGGCACCAACATTGCTGCCCTATGCCGGGTTGGACAGACTTACTCGGGCAATCCGCAGGCTGACTGCAACGACATGGGCGTGGCTACAAAACAGGTGGAATACCTGTATGACGTGCAAGACTATGTGGACGCGCAATTTGGCGGCCCCGGCAAAGGTTGGTACAGAATTGTGAAAACCCCCGCCGAAGCCCGCCAAGTAGCCAATGAGGGCAAACTGGCCGTGGTACTGGGTGTTGAAGTGGCGCAAGTGTTCAATTGCGGCGTCACCTTCCTGCCCGGTGGTGGCGAAATTCGCAAATGTGACCAAGCGCAAATTGACGCCGAAATCGACAAACTGTGGGCACTGGGTGCGCGCCATGTGTACCCCTTCCACGACATCGACAGTTCTTTGGGTGGTGCCGGTATTTTCAGTGGCGACGTGATCAACTTCCTGAACTTTCTGGACACTGGTGCTTTTTGGAAAACCACGGAGTGCCGCGACTTCCCAGAGAACGAACCCTCGGTGCGTGAACCTGGTACGAACATGACCACAGCCGTACCCGGCAGTAGCAGCAATGCGCTCACCAAAATGCTGTTGGAAGCGGTGGGCGGCATTACACCGCTGTACCCGGATGGCAAACGTTGTAATGCCCGCACGGTGACCGACCTAGGCCAGTACGCACTGACCGCACTGATGAACCGAGGCTTTGTGATTGACATTGACCATGCGGCCTACCACAGCAAAGACATCATGCTGGACCTGGCCGAGACCATGAACCCGCCCTACCCCATGGCTTCCTCACACGATGCGCACGGTGGCCTGACCAGCGACCAGGCGGTGCGTATGCTCAAAAGTGGCGGTGTTATTTACCCCTACAAAGGCAATGGCATCAAGCACGTGGAATTTCTGGAGAAGCTGAAATTCTGGCGCAACAAAGCGGGTATGAATAACACCCTACTGGGCCTGGGTTATGGCGCAGACGGCAATGGCTTTGGTGGACACCCTGGCCCCCGTGGTGGCGACAGCGTGCCGGTTCAATACCCCTTCACCCTTTTCCGGGGTGAAGGCTGGGGCCCGCGTTACCAGTCCTTGCCTGCCATGAAAGTGAACATGCTGACCATTCCGGAAAGCGGCAAGTTCTGGCACATCGATGAAGTGGGCATGGCGCACTATGGCATGGTGGCCGACTTCGTGGAAGAAGTACGCCTTGAGGGCGGTGGCGAGGCCATTGATGCGTTGTACAACAGTGCTGAGGCTTATGTGCGCATGTGGGAAAACGTGTACTACCGCAACAATCCAAAATGATTGCGCATTTGCTAGGCTCGGTGCTGCTGGCAGCACCGGCCACCGCCATGGCACATGCATTTGGTGAACCCGTGCAACTGCCCATGCCTTATGGGCTTTACATCGCGGGATCGGTGTTGGCGCTGGTGCTGTCGTTCGTGTTGCTGGCTTTCAGTGGTCGGCCCGGCAACAAACTGCTCAAGGGGCTGAATGCACAGCGCACATTGCCCTGGCCTGCCTGGCCTGCGCAGTGGGTTCATCGGGCGCGCGCAGCGGGCTCACTGTTCTGGTTAAGTGCCCTGGTGTTCTGCATCGTCACGGGTTTGGTGGGCAGCAATGACAGCCACCGCAACTTCAACATGACCTTTTTCTGGATTCTGTTTGTGCTGGGCGGTGCCTATGCCGCCATGTTGATTGGCGACTGGTACCAGCACCAACATCCCTGGCGCTTTTTGCTGCCTGGGAACTGGAATGGAATTCGAAAATACCCGCGCTGGCTGGGCCACTGGCCCGCTTTGCTGCAACTGGTTTGCTTGGTTGCCATTGAACTGTTCTTTCACAGCACACCACGCAAGCTTGCCTTGCTGTTGATTGCGTTTGGTGTGTTCAACCTGGCGGGCATGTGGCTGTGGGGCACCCGGCGCTGGCTACAACGTGGTGAATTGTTCGCAGTGTTGTTTCGACTATTTGCAGCCTGCTCACCACTGCGCAAAATACGCAGCACCGATGGAAAATACCGCTGGCGAATTGCCCTGCCCTTTTCCGACCTTCGTCGCCTTCGCCTGTGGCACCCAGCGCAATGCCTGTTCGTGTTGTTTTTGCTGTCGTCCACCGCTTACGACGGGCTGCGTGAAACCGCGGTGTACTTCAATATTTTCTGGCAAGACCCCTTTGGTATTTTGACCATCGCGTTTGGTGACCACCCGTTGAAAATTTATCCGCAAGTGCGCCCCTGGTTTATTGCCTGGGAAATGGCCTTGCTGATCGTATCGCCATTTTTCTACTTGCTTCTGTTCGTGCTGTTCATTGCCCTGGGGCGCATGCTGACTGGTAGCAAACAACCCATCCCTTTGCTCCTGTGCCGCTATTTACCAAGCCTGGTGCCCATTGCCGTGGTGTACCACTTGACGCACTACTACACCTTGCTGTTTAGCCAGGGTTTGAAAATACGGGGCTTGGTGTCCGATCCCTTCGGATGGGGCTGGAATATTTTTGGCAATGCCATTACAGGTCGTCTGCCGTGGCTGCCCGACATGGCCAACATCTGGACCAGTCAGGTTGTACTCATTCTGGCGGGGCATGTGGCTGCCGTGTGGCTGGCCCATCAGCAGGCCTTGCAACTTGAACGCAGCAACAGGAGCGCCACATTGAGCCAACTGCCCATGCTGGTGTTGATGGTGGTTTTCACCAGCGTAGGGCTTTGGATACTTGCGCAGCCGCTACAGGGTTAATCCATTCCGGTTCGGCCAAAACCCATCAGCAACACAGAAGTCAGGTTATGCAAACTACCCTGTGGCGCGCGCGTTTTGGGCGTTAATCCATCCGTAAAACCCATGGCCCTGAAGCGGTCCAGCAGGCGCTGGTCTTTTGAAACAATGAATACAGGCACGTCCCATGGTGTCGGTTCTCGCGACACGCTGCCCGTAGGCTGATGGTCACCAATCATCACATACACGGTTTCTCGTGGCTCTGGCTGGCTGAAATAACCCGCCAACCAGGTATTGGTGTAATTGATTGTGCGCAAGTAATCGGGCTTCATGTATTCCCAGTTCACTGGCTCGGCTTGTGCGCGGGCTGCGGCTGCCGAATCGAATGGCTGGGGGCTCAACAGCTTTTTCCAGTCAGGCTGATACGGCGGCACTTGATGAAACGGAAAGTGGCTTGAAATGGTCGGGAAAAAAGTAAACCGGGGCTTGGCCGATTCATTGCGCGGGTACAACTGCTCTACGCGCGCAGCAGCATATTGGTCTGGAATTTTCCAGAAACCAAATGCCGGGCCTTCGTAGTTCAAGGCAGGGCCATCAATGTATTGGTCAAAGCTGTAAAAGGCGCGCTCAACCCACTCCCAACCGACAGAATGATAAAGGCCAAAGGTTTCGTAACCCTCTCGCTCAAACACATCGAGCAAGGTCGGCCGCTGGGTGGTTAACAGCACATCGTGTTTGCGCGAGTCTTTCAAATCAATGCCCGACAACACCGACAAGTGCGCAAGGTCGCTTGCACCGCCAATGGTCGGCGACACATAAAATGCAGACACCACATTGCGGCCGCTGGCCAAAATGGACTTTTCAAGTTGTGCACGGGTTTGTGCAACGGCATCTGAAGAATCTTTCTGGTCATAAAGTACAGCGCCATATGTTTCCAGAAAAATCATGTGCACATCGCGGTTGTTCAGCGCCGCCAAGGCGGGTGTGTGCGGGTTGGCCAAGGCCTCGTCGATCACCGTGGTGGCTGGCAACAACTGCGCCGCACGCGAGGGCACCAGTATGTCGCGCAGTTTCATCGCCTCTTTCCAGTAAACCGGTACTACAGCCTTGGACACAAAGGTGGGCTTGTCCGGATCTTCGGAATAATTAACAAGTACCACCATGCCAGCCAACAGCAAGGCACTCCACAACCACAGCGTTTTTGAAACAGGTTGCACTGCGTTGCTCACGGTGTGCATGGCAACTAGCAGCAGCCGGTAATAAGCCCACACAGCGGCACAAACCAAAAGCACAACCACGGCTGTCAGCCACACGGGCAAGCCCTGCACGGTAACCCACACAAAGCGCGGAAGCTGTGGCACATCCCAATACAAATTGACCGGGCGCCCCAATAAATTGGGCACCACCACATCGGCATAGTGACCAAATGCCATCAGCAAATACAGCGCAGAAACAACACCCAGTGCCCGCACGGACGGCTTGCCAAACACCGCAACCCATGCGGAAAGCAACATGATCAGGCACACAAACTCGGGCGATACGCCCAGGTCGGGCAGCACATACACCGTGGGCCAAATGGCCGAGAAGCAAAGGGTGGAATTTAAAAAGATCAAGGCCAACAACAATTGACCGCTGAAGCGCCACTTCGACACCTCGTTGGTACCACCGAGGCCCAAGCCAAGACTGCCTCGCAGTGCTGTATCTGTAGAACTCATGACTGCTTTACACCAATTTCATTGTGCACCACAGCCCTGGTGGGCGCAGCACTGAGTAAGGAAACGACAAACGCCGCGACAAAGGGCAAGCTTTGAGAAATCAGAACAAGGCACCAAGCCAGGTTTTCTTTGGAATCAAAGCCCAACCGAAAATAAATCAATCCCACTGCACACAACAACACAAAAGCCAAAACGGATTCATCACGCGCTGCATTCACCGCATGCAATACAGCCATCCGACTGGCCATTTTTGGCGTGCGAATGAAAGGAATTTTTCGCCCCACGAACAAACCCGACAAGGTCGCTCGCCCGATTGCATAACTCAGCGACAAGCCTGCCAAAGTAGCTGCCATGGCGGTGCGAAAACTGGCCTTGACCTGCACCAGATACAGCGTAAACAGCTTGGTGATTTTAAATGCAAAAAACATGATGGGGACCACGCTAATCAATAGCGGCGGTGCATTGAAGGCCAAAGGATCGAACAACATCAATCCCGACCACACCACAGCGAGCAAGGTAAAAACCAGATTGATGCCATCGGCGATCCAGGGCAACCAGCCCGACACAAAGTGGTAGCGTTGGCCTGCGGTTAACTTGCTTTGTTTGAAACCGAGCAACTGGCCTGCGTGTTCGCGCAAAATTTGCATGGCGCCATAAGCCCAGCGGTGTCGCTGTTTTTTGTAATCGGTAAAAGTGTCGGGAATTAAACCGTGCCCATAGCTTTGGTCGATGTACACCGCTTCATGGCCCTGCTCAAAAATTCGCAGCCCCAGTTCCGTGTCCTCGGTAATGGTGCTGATCCCCCAACACCCCACCTGCTCAAGCACCGATCGGCGAACCATGGTCATGGTGCCGTGCTGAATAATTGCGTTGCGCTCATTGCGGGTCACCATGCCCAAATGAAAAAAGCCCTTGTACTCGGCGTAGCACACGGATTTGAATGCACTGTCCACACCATCGCGATAGTCTTGCGGGGCTTGCACAATCGCAATCTCGGGTTTTTCAAACTCGGGGGCAAGGTCTTTCAGCCAATGCGGCAACACTTTGTAATCTGCATCAATCACAGCCACCACTTCGGCTTGCGGGCAGGTTCGCTCCAGTGCATAGTTCAAGGCACCTGCTTTGTATCCACTCAAGGGGCTTACATGAAAGAACCGGAAGCGCTTACCTGACTGTTGGTCCAACTGCTGGCAATGCGCCTGCACCGGGCGCCAGGTGGTTTCATCTTTCGTGTTGTTGTCCACCACAATCACTTCGAAATTGGGGTAATCCAGCCGGGCCAGTGCATTCAAGGTGTCGATCAGCATTTCCGGTGGCTCTTCATAGGCCGGCACATGAATAGACACAAACGGCTGATGGCCTTTTGCAAGCGCCGTCTCAGCCTCACCGCGCTTGGGCAAGGTCAACAGCCTGCGCCGGCTGCTGTACCACATGGCTTCGGCCCATTCATGGGCTTCCGACATCACGATCACAAATACCCCCACCACGCCCAGCAACAAAAACACGGAAATGGCCACACTGGCCCAAGTGTGGTACTGCAGGGTGAAATCGTAGATCACGTAAATAATCAGGGATGAAATGACAAAGGCATTGAAAATCAAAAAAGTGCGTCCGCTGTCGCGCAGGGTTTTACTGTCGATCAGCAACAGGAAGGTCATCATCAACGCCACCACGATGGATGCGGCTGCTAGTAACTTCCATTGCGGTATGGCAATAATTGGACGATCGGGTTCAAACTTTGCCTCGCGGAATGAATCAAATACACCCCAGTGCCCGCCTACACTGCCTTCAATATCTGACTTCCAGGGTTGATCAAAAGCCTCCATCACGTAGAACACGATGTCTTCTTGTTCAGCACGCTGAATGAAGCGACGCAAAAACTTGGCCTGGTTGGCCTGGGATGCGTCGGCCTGCTTGATCGAGCGCCCATTGCTGGGCCAACCCACTTCAGTCACCACAATTGGTTTGTCAGGAAACGCCAACTGCAATCGCTTGTAGGTATTGATCGAAAAATTAACCGCGTCGTCCAGCGCAATGCCTTCCCAGAAAGGCAGCAAATGCACAGCAAGGTAATCCACATGCTCAGCCAGCTCCGGGTTTTTCAGCCACACATGCCAGGGCTCTGCAGTGCTCACAGGAATATCCGTTTCAGCGCGCACCTGGTCCAGGTAAGCAGTCATCTGCTTCAGGTTCAGGTCTTCTCGCAGCAAGGCTTCGTTGCCCACAATCAGGCGGACTACGTTGTAGGGTGGGCTGTGGGCCACACTCAGCAAACGCTCAAGTTCTTTTTCATTGGCTTGCAGGTCGGGGCTTAACCACGCACCCAAGGCCACATTGATGTTGTGTGCTTTGGCCAGCGCGGGAATTTCTCCGAAAATACCCGCCACGGTGTAAGTGCGAATGGCCAGCGTTTTACCGGCCAACAGAGACAAATCCCGGTTGATGTCTTCAAGCTTGGGTTCGATGTTGTCGATGGGGCTTTGCCCGGCCTGGTAGGGCGAAAACGCGAAGCCTGGAATAACCTGATTCCAGGGCGGCTCCTGAGCAGGTTGGTTGATATAACCGTAACCCCCGACAACCAGCAACACAAAAGCAAACAGTGCAAAAACGGAGGGCATGGGCGTACTGCTTTAAAATCGATTCAGTGAATTCTATCTTGACCACGCAGATGCGCAAGAAGTTCTTGCAGCACTGCGCCTGGTTGCTCAGCTTGAAGAAAATGACCGCAGCCCCTCAAGGTGCAACTTCGTACCCCTTTCGGAAAATATCGGGCATCGACCATGGGCTCAAGCAGGGCCGCCTGCATGCAACCATCATTTTCACCTGCCAGTACCAGCGTAGGTACCTTCAATGGTTTTCTGGACAAGGCATAAATAGAACGGGTTGGCGCATGGTGCAAGGTAAACAGCGAGCGGTAATAACGGGTAGCAGCCCAGGCTACCCCCGAATTTGAGAATGCATCGAACACGGGTTGAATCTCGGACTCTGCATATTTCCAGCCCGGGGACCAACTGTTCCAGAAAGCCCGAATTCGACCAAACTGGTTGTCCACCAACCTGGCTGGCGCAGAGGCGGATTGCATTTCGAGCATGTAAGCAGAAAGTACCAGCTGCTTGGGCAATAATCGCCAAGCCCTTTCCACTTTTTGAAATGGCGGAATGGCCAGCAGGCTGAGTGTTGTCCAGGCCTGTGGATCTGTGGCCGCGGCGGCCATACCAGCCACGGCACCCCAATCATGCCCCACCAGGTGAACCTCACGCCCTTGAAATAAATGTCGCCAGGCCAACAAGTCAAGCCCGGCATTGAACGGATCATAAGCAGCGCTTGGGCTGACTGAACCGGGGGTGTACCCGCGAAGCCACGGCCGCACCACAAGATAGCCCGCCTGTGCCAGCCCATCGGCCACACCGTTCCAACTGTGTGGCGTGTCGGGAAAACCATGCACAAGCATGGCGACTGGCCCATTTTCCGGACCTTGCACCATGGCACTAAGCCGCAAATTGTCGTGTTGCAGGTAAATCGTTTTATACGTCATTTGGAACGGCTAAAGTTACCTCTGAAAAATGCTTCCAGACGAAAGGTCAAGGCCACATAGGGATCTCGATTGCCCTCAGTCGGGAAATGAATTTCAGGAATAATGTCCATGAACAAAATGTTCTTGTGAATATCGCGCCGGTAGTAAGCCTGCAAAATGTAATCCTTAATGGTTTTCTCTCCGCGGTCCTCGCCCACAATAATCAGGGCGTATCTCAACGCCGTACGCGAGTTCAGCACCCGGTTAATTTCCGCAGTTTGTGAAAACACTGTGGAGTCCCGCATTTCTTCGTATTCTGCATAGGTTTGAAAGCGCAGGGTTTTTTCTTCATCAAGCGGTTTATTCAAATCGAAATTCGTGCGCACTTGCAAGCCGCGTTGGTTGAATTGGGTCACCCGGCTCGATGAATTGATTTGCCATTTGCTCTCGCTGAAGTTCCACTGCCTCAGCGCCGAGTAGCGAAGGTACGGATCCAGTGGTGCACCAAACTTCACACCCAAACCCAAGCCTTGCACCCACGCCTGTTTGGGATCTTTGGACGAACGCTGCTCCAGGCCCACAGCAGAATTGTTGGTATCAAATCGCTCACCCCCACGCACTTCCCGAATGCCTTGTTCAGAAAGGCGACCCAAGGGTTCTTCAATGTCGCTTTCAATAATCAGGCGCAATCGCTTTTTGGTGGTGGGCATGTCCACCCGAAAACGAACGCTGGGATCAAGCTTTGAATCGCCGGGCTGAAGCCGCGTGTCCAGCGCAACGCGAAGAAAAGATTGGTTTTCAACAAACAGACTGTCTTCGGTACCAAAAAACTGATCAATGTTTCGGGCAGTGTTGTCGACCATTCGGGTCAAATCGTAATGCACAGGCTCAAAACGTTCTTGAAGCCAAACTGGCAAATCACTCTCGGTATTTGCAGCTTGAGCGACACGGCCCAAAGTCAACACGCACAAAAAAACTGCAACAACGGTGGGGGCTATTTTCAAAGCCTTCTCCTGATCAAGCTGTACTGCAGGTCAATACACGATATCAATGTACGCCTTTAAACAATGGGGCGTAAGTCCCTGAATCTAGTGATCAATGCTGCTAAACACATCGAGTTCAAGCGTTTGAATTTCCCTCCCCGCCTTTTCTATGCAACAAACTGACCACCAAGGTGATCACCGTGATCGGCACGACAAAACTCAACATGGTGTTTGAATACAAATCGAGTGCATCATGCCCCTGTGCATCCAGAATCAGATACACCACATACGCGGTGTAATAGGCCAAAAACACACCCCCCTCCCAACGTGCAATTTCTCGCCCGGTGAGAAAAATTGGCAGACAGGCAAAAGCCACTGCCAACATCACCCACATGTCAAACGCGAGCAAAGAAGACGCGACCTGTAAACCCGCCGGAGCTGCGACCAGACTTGAAATACCCAGGCAGGCAAAGATATTGAAAGTGCAACTGCCCACCACATTACCCACCGCAATATCGCGCTCGCCCTTGAGCGCTGCCGCAATTGATGTGGCTACTTCGGGCATCGAGGTACCAGCAGACACGATCGTCAGCGCAATAACCACATCGCTCACACCCATGGCCTTGGCGAACACCACGGCTGAGCCGACCAACCACTCCGAACCCAACACCAGCAAACCCAAACCCAATACAATCAAGGCCAACTGCACTGGCAATTTGGAATCCCAACTGCCTTGCTCAGCCGGGTGCAATTCTTCATCAAATTCGGTTTGCGTGGCTTTAACTTGCGAGCGGGATTGAATAACCAGAAAAGCGGTGTAAGCCACCATGAGCACCACAAGAATGCCACCATCGCTCCACGACAACTGCCCGTCCAGGCTCAACAAAAGCAACAACACCGATGCACCAATCATGATTGGTACTTCCTGGCGAATCAGCTGAAGATTCACCACCAAAGGTGTGATCATGGCGCTTAAACCCAAAATAAACAGCACATTGAAAATATTGCTGCCCACCACGTTGCCAATCGCAATGTCGGTGGTACCCGCCAGCGCCGCGCCAACCGACACGGCCACCTCGGGCGCGCTGGTGCCGAAAGCAACCACGGTCAAACCCACCACCAAGGGTGAAATACCAAATGAAAAGGCCAGGTTGGATGCACCACGCACCAGTACATTGGCCCCCAACACCAGCAACACCAGCCCTGCCACAAACAGCAACACATCAATCAACATTGAACTTCCCCTGTGCAACAACCCCATTGTGAGGGATAAGAACTCGCTCGATTTCTCACCCCAGATGCATTTCTCGTACGATACAAATGTTACCGCCTGAATTCTAAAAACGCATGAAACCTGTAATTTTCTGCCTCGAAGACTTTGAAATGCATCGTTTTGTTCTCGAAACGCATTTGACTCGGCTGCTGGCGGATCGGGTCGAGGTGAGATACTTCAGAAGCCTGGCCCAACTGAAAGCCTCGCAGGGCGGCTGCCAGCTTCTTATTTCAGATCTGAATGTGATTGACTCCAAAGCGGAGAACACCGCCCGCTTTCTGCTTGAGTATTGTAAACACACACCGGTCATTGTTCAGTCCACCGAAGAGGAACTGCCTTGGCAACTAGAACAACAAGCCGCTGGCCGAATTCAGGCTGCGGAAAAAGGTGGCCAGGGTCAACGGTTTACTCAGGCCATTGAACACTTCATGGCGCAGTTTGATCAAAAAGTAGTTTAAGCGCTGCGCAATTTTTATAGCTTGTCGCGAAAAATAAAGTAAGCGGCCCCCACCAGGCACAAACCAGCCCACAAGTAATCCAGCTTCAGCGGCTCTTTCATGTAGAAAACCGCAAACGGCACAAACACCGTCAGCGTGATGATTTCCTGCATCACCTTCAACTGCCCAACCGACAACACGGTGTACCCAATTCTGTTGGCGGGCACCTGGAACAGGTACTCAAACAGTGCAATACCCCAACTGATCAGGGCTGCAATAATCCACGGCTTCTGGCTCATGTCTTTCAAATGGGCATACCATGCAAAGGTCATGAAAATATTGCTGATCAACAGCATGACAATGGTGACCGGAACAGCGGGCATGGCAACTCCAGATGATTGGACAAATTAGGTGTGGTGAATCTGCGGTAGTGTAACCAAATTGCCGTAGCGAACGAATACGCTAGTCAGACTCAAATCCAAATAACCGGGCAATTGATTCGCCATGCTTAAATTTCTGAAAACATTGTTGCTGGTTCTCGCCTTGTCTTTGGGCAAGACCAGTTTTGCTGCCGATTTTGACCACAGCTACACCGCGTGGAACAGCCTGCTGGCCAAGCATGTGAAGTGGTTACCCGACAACAAGCAAACCGCCGTGGATTACGCCGGCTTTCAAAAAGACCGGCAGGCATTGAAAACAGTGTTGAATGATTGGTCTTCGGTTAGTCAAGCCGATTTCAATGGCTTTTCGAAAAACCAGCAAATGGCATTTTTAATCAATGCCTACAACGGTTTCACCATCGAATTGATTTTGACGAAATATCCAAAAATCAAATCCATCAAGGAAATTGGTGGCGTGTTCAGCAGCCCCTGGAAACAGGAATTTTTTACCCTGTTGGGTGAAAAACGCCATCTCGACTGGATTGAACACGAGCAACTACGCCCCAAATACAAAGAGCCACGAGTTCACGCCGCAGTAAACTGTGCCAGCATTGGTTGCCCTGCCTTGCGCAACGAAGCATTTACCGCCACAAAACTGAATGCCCAGCTGGACGACGGCATGCGCCGCTTTTTAAGTGACCCGAGTCGCAATCGGGTCAAGAACGGCGAGTTGCAGGTTAGTCCAATTTTCAAATGGTTTGCTGAAGACTTTGAAAAGGGCCACCAGGGTTTCAAAGAAGTGAAGGATGTATTTGCAAAATGGGCAAAAGACATGGGCCCCACGCCAGAAATAGTCGATAGAATCGCATCCAAATCATTGCCAGTTGCGTATACAGAGTACGACTGGTCGCTCAACGACATCCAACGCTAATCCTGGTTCGCCTTTTCATGCCTCATCCAAAAACGCTGCTGCTGTTTAACTACGACTGGGACGCCCAGGGCGCGGACCGGCTTCGTGCCCAGTGGCCCAGTGTGGTTTCAGGCTTTGATTTGTTCACTTTCCCGAGCAACGCGCGCCTGGCCTGGTTTGACACAGAACGTTTTGTGGCCAAAGCGGCCGTTTTAGCCAAACTGCATGGCGCCAAGGCCGTTGCGTCCAGCCACGAACAATTTGGCGCACTGTGCGCTGCCTTGCTGGCCGAAAAAATGGGCTGGCCCGGCACGCCCGTGAATGCCATTCTGGCTTGCCAGCACAAATTGCATGCCCGCGAGGTACTGGAACAAGTTGCACCCGAGGCGAACCTGCCTTTTGCGCGTTTAAATGCGGCCTATGGCGGCCCAGTGCCAAAAGGCATCGAATACCCGCAATTTGTGAAACCCGTGAAGGCCGCATTCTCGGTGCTGTCACGACAAGTTAAAAGTGCCCAGGAACTTCACGACCACACACGCTTTGGCCCCTGGGAACTGTGGGTGATCAAGCACCTGGTGGAACCTTTCGAGCGAATTTCAAAAAAACGCCTTCCTGAAGCAGGCACTGCACACAGCATGATGCTGGAAGCCCCCATGCGCGGGCGGCAATACAACCTGGATGGTTACGTGTGGCAGGGCGAGGTTCGGCCACTGGGCGTGGTTGACGAGGTCATGTACCCGAACACCGATGCGTTCATGCGCTTTGAATACCCCAGCAAGTTGCACACTGATGTACAAGCCCGCGCAGCCGATGTGGCCAGGCGCTTTCTGAATGCGGTCGGTTTTGATCACGGCCTGTTCAACATGGAATTTTTCCATGACGAAGCCACCGGCAAAATCACCGTGATTGAATTCAATCCACGCATGGCCTCGCAGTTTTCCGACTTGTACTTGCGCGTCGACGGCATTGACCTGCATGAAATTGCATTTGCGCTGGCTCATGGCATAGACCCAGCCACGCTGGCACGCCAGGCGCCCACAGCAGGTGCCACCGCCAGCTTTGTGTACCGTTCATTCGACCAAAAGGCTGCAGTGCAGTTTCCCAGCTTTGTGCAAAAGGCCGCTTTCCGAAAAGCTTTCCCCGATGCCTTGCTGTTTGAATACCCCAAAGACGCCAAAGAATTACACCGGGATTTCAAATGGCTGCGAAGTTACCGCTATGGAATTGTCCACTTGGGAGGCGAAAACCCACGTGATCTTCGTGACCGCTGCGAACAGGCCAGTGCGCTGCTGGGTTGGCCAGCCCCCTACCTTGAAGACCCGGCAGGAACTGTTTTCAGCGAAACTGGTCAGTTCATCGACTTGATTCAACCACGCACAGGAGAAGTATTTTGATCATCACACGCACCCAAAAACTATGGATTGCTGCCAGCCTGGTGCTCGGTCTAAGTGGATGTAGCGCCATGACCGCCCAGAACCCTGCCAGCGAACTGACACCTGTCAACGCCGCAGAAATGGAAGGCGCAGACCGCCTGATGCTGTTTGGCGCAGACGTGGTGGCCTACATTACCCAGAATGCCTATGTACAAGGCACCCCAGAATTCAAAAGTACCTACCAAGAAGTGGACTTCCACTTCTCTAGCGCCGAGCACAAGGCTCTTTTCGACGCCGAACCCACCCAATACATTCCCCAATATGGCGGTTACTGCGCCAACGGCATCATGTTTGGCATTCCTTGGGGCGGTAACGCAAGCGACTTCCGCGTGGTGAATGGCAAAACCTATATTTTTGGGGGCACAGTGTCGCAAGCAGCCTTCGAACTTGAAATGGAGAAAAACATTGCCTTGGCCGATGATTACTGGGAGCAAGAGGTGAAAGGTAACAACAGCTTCATTCAACGCGCCAAGCGCTTGGTGATTCGCGTGCCACATTACAAAACAGGAGAAGAACAGGCTGCTGAAGTTCAGGCCGCAGGAAAGCTGGGCAGCTAACGATTAAAAATTAAATGTTAAAAAAACAGCCGCACAAACATTTTACGGTTAAAACATAAATTGTTTGTGCGATTATCAAATTCCGAGTTTTTTCAATCGTTCTATACAACGAGGTACTCATGAAAAGTTCAGCAATCTCCATTTCACGTCGTCTCTTCTCTGTGGCAGCCATTGCGCTGGCCGCTGGCTTTTCGGTGTCTGCGCACGCAGAACAGGTCTTGAGAGTCACCACCATTCCTGAAGAGGCGGCAACCGAGCAAATCCGCAAATTCGAACCACTGGCCGCTTATTTGTCCAAAGCTGTGGGCATGAAAGTCGAATTCACACCAGTAAGCGACTACCCAGCCGCGGTTGAAGCCTTGGTGAACAAGAAAGTGGACCTCGTCTGGTTTGGCGGCTTTACCCATGTACAGGCCAACTTGCGTTCCAACGGCAAGGTTATTCCGATTGCGCAACGCGTAGAAGACACCAAGTTTCAGTCTGTGTTTATTGCCAAAACCGATTCAGGCATCAAAACCCTGCAAGACATGAAAGGCAAACAAGTTTCATTTGGCTCACAGAGCAGCACCTCCGGCCACTTGATGCCACGCAGCTTCCTGCTTGATGCAGGCCTGGAGCCAGAAAAGGCGTTCAAGCGTGTGGCGTATTCTGGTGCACACGATGCCACCATCGCATCAGTGGTTAGCGGCAAAGTAGATGCCGCCGCACTCGACATCACCGTGTGGAAAAAGTTTGTGAACGAAAACAAGGTAGACACCAAAGCTGTAGACGTGTTCTATACCACCCCTCCCTACTTCAACTACAACTGGACGGTGCATCAGGACATGCCTGCAGACCTTCGCAAGAAGATTCAAAAGGCCCTGTTTGACCTGGACCCGGCAGTGCCTGAGCATGCTGAAATCCTGAAGTTGAACCGTGCCACACGGTATGTTGACACCAAGCCTGAAAACTACAAAGGTTTGGAAAGCGCCGCTCGCAGCGCTGGCTTGTTATAATCAATGTGTAGAAGGGGGCCCGCACTTGGGCCCTCGCAGTAATATGGGGACCGCAGCGCAGTGAAGCTTCAAATTCAGGACATCGATGCCTGCCATCCCTCCGCCCCTTCCAGCAGCGTACCGGCGATCAAAAAAATGTCGCTGCAAGTTGGCAGTGGAGAACAAATCGCCCTGATCGGCCCGTCGGGCGCAGGCAAAACCACGCTGCTTCAGGTGCTGTCATGCACCCTGAAACCCTTGCATGGCAAAGTTGCCTTAAACGATCAAAGCCCTTGGGCTTTAAGCAAGCGCAATTTGCAAAAACTGCGTGGCCAGTTGATTGTTGCACCCCAGGTGCCACCGCTGCCACCAAGGCAGCGTGTGATTACCTCGGTGTTGGCCGGGCGTTTGCCGGCCATGAACCTGGCACAAAGCATCAAATCACTGTTTTACCCGGTTGACATCCCGGCTGCGCACCAAGCGCTGAGCAAGCTTGACTTGCCCGAGAAAATTTTTGAACGCGTTGACAGGCTTTCCGGTGGTGAACGCCAGCGTGTTGGCCTGGCCCGCTTGTTCGTATCCCCTGCCAAACTCTGGCTGGTGGACGAACCCTTGTCAGCACTTGACCCCACGCGGGCCAGGCTGGCCATGTCGGCACTCACCGAAACAGCACGCGAAAACGGCATTACCTTGGTGTGCACCTTGCACCAGGTAGACATGGCTTTGGCATTTTTTAACCGGATTGTGGGCCTGCGCCACGGTCAAATCGAGTTTGACCTGCCCACCGAGCAAGTAACTCCTGCCATGTTGAAATCCCTGTACTCCCAATACGAGCACGAACTTCTGGGCCAACAAGACCGTGAATTGATCGAGAAACAATTCGAGCGTGTAACGCCGGCAGTTGTGGTCAACAATTGCCGATGAACAGCCTGCACTTGCCAGTACACAATCCGCGTTTTGACGTGCCGGCACGCGACCCGGCGTGGCATCAACGGCTGTTCTGGATCATCTTTACGTTTCTGCTGCTGTGGCCCCTGACAGAGGCCACGGAATTTCGACCTTCGGTTTTGTTTGAAGCCGAGAACATGAAAATCAGCGCCGAGTTCATTGGCAGCTTTTTTCCACCTGTACTAGAACCCGATTTGCTCGCCCGAATTCTGCGCGAAACCTGGAAAACCGTTGCCATTGCAACGGCCGGCATGGTGCTGGCCCTGATCATTGCTTTCCCGCTCACCATTTTGTCCACCCGGGTTTTGTCGGTGTCCGCCATCTCGGGAAAAATGGGTGCCTTGCCCTTTGCCATTCGGCAGGCCATTCGCTGGACACTGATTGTTCTTCGCAGCATTCCCGAACTGGTTTGGGCACTGGTGTTTGTTCGCGTGGTGGGTCTTGGCCCCACCGCAGGCGTATTGGCCATTGCGCTTACCTACGGTGGCATGCTGGGCAAGGTGTATGGTGAAATTCTGGAAAGTGGTGAAACAACGCCAACAGAGACATTGCTGAGAAACGGCACCGGGCGCTTACAGGCATTCTTCTACGGCCTGCTGCCCCAGAACGTGATGGAGCTGACCTCCTATACCGTGTACCGCTGGGAGTGTGCCATTCGATCCTCGGTTGTACTGGGCTTTGTGGGTGCTGGCGGCCTGGGTCAGGAACTCGACAACTCCATGAAAATGTTCAATGGGGGTGAAGTGTCGACCATGCTGATTGTGTTTATTCTGCTGGTGGCTTTGGCCGATGCGGTCAGCGCGTTTTTCCGGAAACGACTGGTATGAGCAATTTGCAAAATACCGCCTGCCCCACCAAGGCACCACCAGTGATGAAAGGCGGCACAGCCGCTTTGCTGCTGGGCATGCTTACCCTGATCATTGCCAGTTTCTGGACACTGAACCTGAAATGGGGTGAATTTTTATCCATGGAAGCGTTTCGATCCATGGGTCGATTCATCGCCGAATTTTTCCCGATGGACACGCAGTCCGCTTTTCTGACCAAAGTTGGCTGGGGCACACTTGAAACATTGGCCATGTCGCTGTTGGGTACCGCACTGGCTGCAGTGGCTGGCCTTGCTTTGGCCATACCCGCAAGCAAGCTGCACAGCAATGACAAAAGCCGCATGCGCACACCCACGCGTTGGGTGCTGAATGCCTTGCGCTCAATTCCCGAGTTGGTGTGGGCCGCGCTGCTGCTGATTTCTGCGGGCCTGGGTCCTTTTGCAGGCACGCTGGCGCTGGCCTTTCACACCACGGGTGTGCTGGGCAGGCTGTTTGCTGAATCGATTGAAAATGCACCACCCGAACCTGCGGACGCGTTGCGCACGCAGGGCATTGGCAACTTGAAAGTATTTTATTTCACCACCTTGCCGCAAGTACTGCCTCAACTGATGAGCTACACCCTGTACCGCTGGGAAAACAACATTCGCGCAGCTGCGGTGTTGGGCGTGGTAGGTGCCGGCGGTTTGGGGCAATTGTTGTCGTTCCACATGGGCTTGTTCCAGATGGGCAAAACCGCCACCATTCTGGCAGCCATGTTGCTCTTGGTCGCAATTGTGGACAGCATGAGCTACCACCTGCGCCGCACCTTGACCCGATGAATTCGTTCAACCCAAGAAAGCCATGAACCCAACACCGCAATTCATACAGATTTATCAAGGCCAGGCCGAGCACATTCGAGAAGAATTGCTCAGTGGCCTGCGTGCCAGCAAAGCACACACCTCGCCCAAATACCTGTACGACGAATTGGGCTCCAAACTGTTCGAAGCAATTACCTGCATACCCGAGTACTACCCCACCCGGACCGAAGCGCTGATTTTTGCCAGCCACGGGCATGACATGGCTAGGCAGGTGCCCAAGGGCTCGGTGTTCATCGACCTGGGAGCTGGCAATTGCGAGAAAGCGGCCAGACTTTTTAATGTATTCCACCCGGCACGTTATGTGGCCGTGGACATTTCCGTGGACTTTTTAAAAGGCTCACTGGAATGCCTGCAACGGCAATTTCCTGAACTGGAAATGGCGGGTGTGGGCCTCGATTTCTCCAGCGAACTGAACCTGCCCGCTGGTCTGGCCCTGAACCCCTCGCAACCGCGAATCATGTTTTACCCGGGTTCCAGCATTGGCAACTTCACACCCGAGGAAGCACTGCTGTTTTTAAAACAGGTGCATGCGGTATGTGCCACGGCCACAGGGGGTGGCCTGCTGATTGGGGTCGACCTGGTAAAAAGCAAATCTGTGCTTGAAGCCGCCTACGACGACGCCTTGGGCGTAACCGCTGCATTTAACCGCAACATGTTGCTGCACTTCAATACGCTGGCTGGCACCAACTTCCAACTGGAAGACTGGAAACACATAGGCCTGTACAACACCGAACTGAACCGCATTGAAATGCACCTGGAAGCACTGCGGGATGTTGTGGTGACCTGGGAAGGTGGTGAACGCCAGTTTGTGGAAGGCGAGCGAATTCACACTGAGAATTCATACAAGTGGACGCTGACCGGGTTTGAGGATTTGCTGAAACGCGCAGGTTTTGGTGCTTGCAAGGCTTACACCGATCCCGAACAGAAGTTTGCGGTGTTTTGGGCGCAGGCTTGAAAGCCGATTAAGCGATAACTTCAGCCAATTCACTGCAGATTCACGCGGCAGCAAGTCGCCACAAACTGGTCACTTCCTCCGACCGTGCATCAAACAGCGCATCACTGGCATCAAAGGCCTTGCCATGCTTGGGCTTTGCATCTGTGCGGCCCAGTACTTTCAAGCCCGCCAGCTCAATCCAGCCCAGCAACTCTTCCCGCGTGCGCAACTTTAAATGCTCGGCCAAATCCGACAAGATCAACCAACCTTCTCCGCCCACATTCAAATGCGCAGCCAGGCCAGCAAGGTAAGCTTTCAGCATGCCGCTGTTTTCATCGTAAATGGCACGTTCAATCGGTGAAGTCGGTTTGCCCGGCAACCAAGGCGGGTTGCACACAATCAGGTCGGCTTTGCTGTCGGGAAACAAGTCTGCCTGCACCACTTTCACCTGCTTGCCCATGCCCAAATTCTGGATATTGAATTGCGCACATTCCAGTGCGCGTGGGTCGTTGTCGGTGGCCACAATATTGCTCAACCAGCGCTGGGCCAGCACCGCTGCCAACACACCGGTGCCCGTACCCACATCCACCGCCGAACCGTTGACCTCACAGGCTTTGGGCAAAGGCGCTTTCAGCACCAAATCAACATACTCGCCGCGCACAGGCGAAAAAACCCCGTAGTACGGGTGAATGCGGTTGCTGGGCGGGTCGCCAAGAGCGGGTACATCCACGCCCTTCTTGCGCCATTCATGCGCACCCACCACGCCCATCATCTCGCGCAGCGAAGTCACAATCATCGGGCCATCCACTGGGGGCTCACCCCATGCTTCCGTGCAGGCTGCCAGCACATCGGGCGCACGGCGCAGTGGAATGCTGTAATCGGCGTTGAACGGGATCAGGATGGAACCCAGAATTCGCGCGCGTTGGGCTTGCGCCTGACGGTACAGGTGAAACTTTTGCGGATACTCCACATCGGCCTTGCCTGACTTGGCAGCTTTGCTTTTTTTGTGTTCCGCGTTTTTGTCTACCCGGCGCACCAAGGCCTGCATCAGTTGGCGGGCATTCTGAAAATCGCTTTGCCACAAAAACACATTGCCCTCACAGGCCAGGCGATAAGCCATGTCGGCAGTCAGTGTGTCGTCGGCCAACATCACTTTGCCCGGCACCGCCAAATTGCGCTCCGACTGCCAGCGCGCACTAAAGGTTTCATCGCCTTTGGTCCATTGGATTACAGGGTATTCGTGGGCTGAGTGCATGCGGGTTCTCGCGGTGAATAGCGGGTTGGATCGTGTAAACTTCTTCAGGGTCGCAGTGTACCACCTTGGGTGGTTCGCCCCCCAATTCACCCCTATCCAATGAAGTGGCTGTTGTCTTGATTAAACCGTCCGTCGTCATCGTAAGCCCCGCTCTTGCCGATTCAAATAACGGCAACTGGCAAACCGCCCGCCGCTGGCAATTGTTTTTATCCGGGCATTTTAATGTGCGCATTGTGAAGCATTGGGAAAACACGCCAGCCACACAACGCGACGTTGCAATGATCGCACTGCATGCGCGGCGTTCTGCCGACTCAATTGCGGCTTGGGCGCAAAGCCGCGGCAACCATGCACACGGAAGCCCCGGGCTAGTGTTGGCACTGACAGGCACCGACCTGTACCGCGACATTGAAACTGATGAAACCGCGCAAAAGTCGCTGGAGTTGGCGCGGCATTTGATCGTGCTGCAAGAAAAAGGCACCGAGAAACTTAGCGAGGACCTGCAAGAAAAAACATCGGTGATTTTTCAATCAACCACCTCACGCAAAACCTTGCCCAAACCCAAACGCCGATTGAAGGTGGTGATGGTGGGGCATTTGCGCGATGAAAAAATGCCGCAAACCCTGATGGAAGCAGCAGTGCTGCTGCGGGGCTACCCTGATATTTACATCGACCACATTGGTGGGCCCTTAGACCCTGAATTGGCCCAGGCTGCTGAAGAAACCATGCAGGCCTGCCCCAATTACCGCTGGCTGGGCAATCAGCCCCACGGTGCAACCCGAGCACGCATTCAACGCGCCCATGTACTGGTTCACGCCAGCAAAATGGAGGGGGGAGCACATGTGATCATGGAGGCCGTGTGCAGCGGCACCCCTGTGGTGGCCAGTTATATTGATGGGAATATCGGCATGCTGGGTGCTGCCTACCCGGGTTATTTCCCTTTGGGCAACTCGCATGCACTGGCCAATGTGCTAACCCAGTTGCAAGAAGACATTGTGAATCCGAAACCCTTGCCACCGGGTAAATCCAGTATGTACACCAAATTGAAAAGCCAATGCGCCGAGCGGGCCAAATTATTTGCCCCGGAAAACGAACAAAACCGGTTAATTGCACTCGTACAACGAGCAGTTCAAAACAACAACGAAGCCAACCCACAAGAAGTACAGCATGCAAACATCTGACCAACCCATCCTTCGTGACATTGTGCTGGTAGGCGGCGGCCACAGCCATGTGGGTGTGCTGCGCATGTTTGGCATGAAGCCTTGGCCCGGCGTGCGCCTTACCCTGATTTGTACCGATATCCACACCCCCTATTCCGGCATGCTGCCCGGCTACATTGCGGGCCACTACAGCTATGACGATGTGCACATTGACCTGGGCCGCCTGTGCGCCTTTGCAGGTGCACGCCTGTTCAAAGACGAAGTGGTGGGCATTGACCGAGCCAATCAAAAAGTAATTTGCAAGAATCGCCCGCCAGTGGCTTACGATGCGCTGTCCATCAACATTGGCAGCACACCGCAGGTGCAATTGGTGCCCGGCGCGTTGGAAAATGCAGTGCCCGTGAAACCGATTGCTCGATTCAATCAGCGCTGGGTTAACTTGCTGGACCGAGTAAAAACCCATGCCGGCAAAACCACCATCGCCGTGGTGGGTGGCGGTGCTGGTGGCGTTGAACTGGCGTTGGCCATGCAATTCCGCTTGCGCAATGAACTGAGCACCATGGGCCGCAACCCGGATGAGCTTGAATTTCACTTGTTCACCGCCGATGCGGATGTGTTGCCCACCCACAACCCCGGCGTGCGTGCTAGGTTCGAGAAAGTATTGAATGAACGTGGTGTGGTGCTTCACCGCGACGCGGAAGTGGTGCAACTGGATGGCCACACCCTGCAAACCAGGCAGGGCGAGCGCCTGCATGCCGACGAAATTATGTGGGTGACGCAGGCTGGTGGCGCGGCCTGGCTAAAGAACACCGACCTTGAACTCGATTCACGTGGCTTCATCAATGTGGGCCCCACCCTGCAAACCACACGTGACGCCAAAATTTTTGCAGCAGGCGACATTGCGAACTTGACCAGTACACCGCTTGAAAAAGCCGGTGTATTCGCTGTGCGCATGGGCAAACCCCTGACCAAGAATTTGCACCTGTTTGTACAGGGTGCCGACCTGCTGGAATACCGCCCCCAGAAAACCTGGTTGGCTTTGATCAGCACAGGCGACAAATACGCAGTGGCCTCCAAAGGTTCACTGGGCTTTGCAGGCGCTTGGGTGTGGCAGTGGAAAGACTGGATTGACCGTCGCTTCATGGCGAAATTCAGTGACTTTCCAGACATGGACCCCAACGCAAAACCAACTGCTGGCAACAGTACACCGAATTTGGCACTGACGCAGGAAGAAAGCCTGCAGGCCATTTCTGCGATTGCCATGCGCTGTGGCGGCTGCGGTGCCAAGGTTGGCTCCACAGTTTTATCTCGCGCACTCGGTAACCTAAAACCGGTGGATCGCGAAGATGTATTGGTGGGGCTGCACGCCCCTGACGATGCGGCGATCGTGAAAGTGCCACCCGGCAAAGCCATGGTGCACACAGTCGACTTCTTCCGGGCCTTTGTGGACGACCCCTATATATTCGGGAAGGTTGCTGCCAACCACGCTCTGGGCGATGTGTTTGCAATGGGCGGCGAGGCGCAATCAGCCACGGCCGTGGTCACTGTGCCGCCGGGGCTTGAATCGAAAGTAGAGGAACTGCTGTTTCAAATGATGAGCGGTGCAGTGGAAGTACTGAATGAAGCAGGCTGCGCATTGGTGGGTGGCCACACCGGAGAAGGCCGCGAGTTGGCTTTGGGTTTTGCCATCAATGGTTTGGTGGATGAAAACCTGGACGGCGTGATGATCAAGGGTGGCATGCGCCCTGGCGATGCAATTTTGCTGACCAAACCAATTGGCACCGGCACCCTGTTCGCCGCCCTGCCGCAGTTGAAAACCAAAGGCCGCTGGATTGATGCTGCGCTGGAATCGATGGTGAAAAGCAACCGATTGGGCGCACAATGCCTGCGTGAATATGGATCAAAGGCCTGCACTGACCTGACCGGTTTCGGGCTGTTGGGCCACTTGGTGGAAATGACCCGCCCTTCCGAGGTGGATGCCGAACTTGATTTAAGCGCCTTGCCCCTGCTGGACGGTGCGCTTGACATGGTCAGCGCAGGAATTGTGAGCTCTCTGCAACCCGCGAACGTGCGCTTGCGCCGAGCCATTCGAAATCAGGCTGAGTATGTGAATGACCCGCGCTACCCACTGATTTTCGATCCGCAAACCGCAGGTGGTTTGCTGGCCACAGTGCCTGGCGAGCAAGCCGAGGCCTGTGTGGCTGCATTGAAGAAACTGGGCTATGAACACACCGCCATTATTGGCCGCATACTGCCGCAAGGCGAAGCCATTGAGCCGATTGTATTGAAGGGTTGAGGAAGTACCAAATGCCACAGGCTGTTCAACAACACTGGAAGAAAACAACACTGCTGCTGCTTGCGGCCGTGTTGCTTTTGGTGTGGCTGAGTGCGGATGTGTCGCTGCAGGACATGCTGGCTGCGCAGCGCGAATTGGCCATGCACTTTATGGACAACCCAACGCTGGTCACCTTGATTTACTTCGCTGTGTTTGTGCTGCTCACAGCACTGTGCCTGCCGGGTGCAGGCGTATTGATGTTGGTGGGTGGGGGTTGCATGGGCTTTGGCCTGTGCATGGTGGTGTCAACCGCTGCCTCAGCTTTGGGTGCCTTGCTCACCATGCTGTTTGCGCGGCACTTCTTTCGATCCTCAGTTGAAAGCCGGTTTTCCAACAAGCTGAACGAGATTAACAAGGGGATCGAAAAAAACGAAGTAGCCTACCTGCTCAGTCTTCGCCTGGCACCCATCATTCCTTTTGTTGCATTCAATTTGCTGGCTGGCCTGACCCGAGTAAAGCCGTGGACATTTCTATGGACCAGTTTTCTGGGCATGCTGCCCGGCACCATGCTGTATGTGAATGCGGGCAATGAGCTGGCCAAGGTGAACCGGCTGGAAGAATTAATTTCACTGGAAGTGGTTATTTCTCTGGCCGCACTGGCTTTGGTGCCGTTCCTCATTCAGTGGGGAACTCGGCAATTTCAGCTGCGCAAGGCGGCTTGAACCCAACTGACTTGAGTTCCGATCTCTCGTCTGCCGGTTAACTGCCCGATCGGCTTGGGTTCCTACCTCTTGGCGGTTATTAATCGCCCACTCGGCTTGGGTTCCGATCTCTCGGCGCTTCTTAACCGCCCATTCGGCTTGGGTTCCGATCTCTCGCCAGAAAACCTGTTTCTCCCTTGCTGAGCCTCACGATGCCTGAGAACGACCCTCCTAAACTGCGGGTCGGGTCCGTTCTCTGTCGCCCATGCCGGGCAACACCGGCCCTGCTCGGCACGCAAGGGCAGGTTTTCTTGAAGACGAGGCGATCGAAACACCGCCGCCGATTGGGCAGCATGTCCATACGTGAACTGCGAAGTGGTACAGATTCGCCGGTGTCGATTGGCCTCTGAACACAGCCATGAGTCGCTCGGAGGTGGAGAGGCGCTGCACGGGAGTGCGGGGAGCTGAACTTGCAATGGGTCGCACGATGACCAGTCAGAAAACTTGCCGGCTTGGCGCGCCGAGACCAACGATCGCGCCATGGCGCGAAAGCCAAGACCCGACCGTTACTTTTGGAGGGCTTGGCTTAGTGCAGGCTCAAGCTGACAAGCCGAAATGCCAAGTTTTCGGGCAGCGGTGACCCTTCAAGTTTAGCTCCCAAGCCCACTAGTCCAGTGCAACACAAGTAAACCACGCCGAGTGAGCAGAAAACCTCAGCGGATGTCGAACAACTCCACATCAAACACCAAATCGGTATTACCCGGAATTGGACCTGCACCACGCGCGCCATATGCGGTATCAGATGGACAGAACACGATTGCCCGATCACCCACCACCATTTCGCACAAAGCCTGGGTCCAGGCTGGAATCACGCGGTTCAGCGGGAAAGAGATTTTCTCGTTGCGCTTAATTGAACTATCGAACACACGACCATCCAGAAAGGTGCCTTCATAGTGCACTTCCACGATTGAATTCGGTGTTGGCTTTTGTGTACCGGTGCCGCGCTTTTTGAAAGTCAGCTTCACGCCAGATGGCAGTACGAGTTCGTCGCCAGCGGCGGCGTTGTTGGTTGAATCAGTCACGGCATTACCCCAGGTAAGAATTAAGACAAGCGCTTATTCTAACCCGGGGTGTTCAGCCAGCCGTAAATTCAGCCTTGAAATCAATAGGTTTTGTAGGGCAGGAATTTGCCGCTCATATTGATGCTGACGCGGTCACCCATGGGGTTGGGCTCACGCTGCAAATCCATTTTGAAGTCGATGGCACTCATGATGCCGTCACCAAACTCTTCATGAATGAGTTCCTTGAACGTTGTGCCGTACACACTGATCAATTCATAAAAGCGATAAATCAAGGGGTCGGTAGGCACAGCGGTGGGCAGCGATCCCTTGTAAGGCACAACCTGCAGGCAATCAACCGCCTCGGGTGGCAAGGCCAAATACTCACCAATTTTCTTGGCTTGTTCTTCGGTCAGTGTCATCTGGCCCAACAACGCAGCTGTGCTCCATTCCTTGGACTGGCCCAGTACTTTGGCGCAGTCGTCCCAAGTGCATTTTTTCTTGCGCTTGGCCAATACAATCATCTCGGTTACGTCGGTTCGTTTCATGGTGCACTCCTTTGAATCAAATTTAGTGGGGGTGTTGTCTCGGTGCTAATTTTCGTGTTGCTCAAGGCCTTCAGGCCTGGGCGAACCACCGTGGGTTGTTGGTGTAGCTCAGCATTCAGCTTGTTGCTGTCTGGCTCTGTACTGGGTGCAGGTGCTGCGCGGTTCACCAGAAAATCAACCAGGTGGTTGCGAATGGCGTAGTACTGCGGATCATGGTGCACGGTGCTTCGGGTGCGTTCACGCGGCATGGTGTTTTCAACTATTTCAGCAATGCGCGCGCGCGGGCCGTGGCTCATCAGCATCACTTTGTCGGCCAGTAAAATAGCCTCATCCACATCGTGCGTAATCATGAACACGGTTTGCCCGGTGGCCTTCACAATTTGCAGCAACTCGTCTTGAATCGTGCCTCGGGTCAGCGCATCCAGCGCGCCAAAGGGCTCGTCCAGCAACAGCATTTGCGGTTGAATGGCAAACGCACGGGCAATGCCCACTCGCTGTTTCATGCCGCCAGAAAGTTCATGCGGCTTTTTGTTTGCGGCTTTACCCAAACCCACCATGTCCAGATACTTCATGGCGTGTTCACTGATTTCCTCCGGCGACTTTTCAGGCCAACGTGAACGCACACCAAACTCCACGTTTTTCAACGCTGTCATCCAGGGCATTAGCGCGTGGCTTTGAAACACCACACCACGGTCCAGCGAAGGGCCCACCACTTCCTTGCCATTCATGATCACATAGCCTTGCGTGGCTTCATCCAGCCCGGCCAGAATGTTCAGAATCGTGCTTTTGCCACAACCCGAATGGCCGATGATGCAAACAAACTCGCCTTTCTGAATGTCGAAGTTCACGGCCTCGAACACAGGTGGAACCGAGGTATCGGCAGGCGCATAGCTTTTCACCAAACCTTCCACTTGCAAGAAGGCGGCGGCTTTTTCATTGGGTATCAGGTCTTTGCTGAATATCTTGTGTTCAGTCGTCATGGTTGTTTACTCCTTGTAGCTGACCAGCTTGGCCATGCGAGCCAGCAGCGTATCGAGCAACATGCCGATCAAGCCGATGAACAAAATTGCGCTGATGATGTTGGCAATCGACAGGTTGTTCCATTCGTTCCACACGAAGTAACCAATGCCTGTACCGCCCACCAGCATTTCAGCCGCCACAATCACCAACCAGGCAATGCCAACGGAAATACGCATGCCCGTCATGATGGTGGGCGCCGCTGCCGGCAAAATCACCTGAAATGCTGTGCGCAGCGAACTCACCTCCAGCGTTTTGGCCACGTTCAACCAGTCGCGCCGAACCCCTGCCACGCCAAATGCGGTGTTCACCAACATGGGCCATATGGAGCAAATGAAAATCACGAAGATGGCTGAGGTGTCGCTGTCTTGAATCGTGTACAAGGCCAGCGGCATCCAGGCCAAAGGCGATACCGGCTTCAAAATTTGAATGAAGGGATCAAGCGCCTTGTACAACAAGGGCGACATGCCAATCACAAAGCCCAGTGGAATCGCCACCAAAGCGGCCAAACCAAAACCCACCAGCACGCGAAAAATGGAATAGCCCAATTGAATGCCGATGCCTTTGTCATTGGTGCCACGGTCGTAAAACGGATCACTGATGTGCCCCCACAACTTTTCACCCACATCGCCCGGGGTGGGCAATGGGGTTTTGCTGCCTGTGGATGCAGCCTGGCCCACCAGTGCTGCATATTCAGGATCTACATTCACCTCGGCTTGCTCGGGCAAGGTGGCAATGGTCCAAATGGCAATCAACACCACCAGGATCAAACCCGACAAAGCCCATGGGGCCCACTTTTGCTTCCTGAAGTCTTTCATGCCGCTTAACCCTTGGTTCTGGAAATTGCGAAGCTGTTGAGGTATTCCTCTGGCTTCTTGGGATCGAAGGGCTTGCCCATCACACTGAATTTTTTGTCGAGCGATGACGGTGGCTGCATGCCCACTTCTTTCATCAAGCGGGTTGCATCGGTGGCCAAAAATACATCTTTGGCAATTTTGTTGTAGTCCACATCGCCCTTGATTTGTCCCCAGCGTTTCATCTGGGTCAAAATCCAGATCGCAAAACTTTGGTAAGGGAATGGATCGAAGTCGATGCGCTGCGGGTCCTTCTTGATACCACCCAAGCCATCGGCATAGGTGCCGGTCAACACCTGTTCAACCACTGTCAGCGGCTGGTTCAAATAATTGGTGGGGGCAATGGCTGCTGCAATTTCCTTGCGGTTCTCGGCTTTGCGGGCGTAGGCCGTGGCATCCAGCACCGCCTTCAACAGGGCTTTGTAGCTGTTGGGGTTTTGAGTCACGAATTCTTTGCTGGCCGCAAATGCGCAGCAAGGGTGGCCCGACCAAATCTCTTTCGACAGAATGTGAATAAAGCCCACGCCGTCGTACACTGCACGCTGGTTCACTGGGTCGGGCGCCAGGAAACCATCAATGTTGTCTGCGCGCATATTGGCCACCATTTCGGGAGGTGGCACTGAACGAATTTGTACATCGCGATCGGGATCAAGGCCAGCCTCGGCAAGGTAGTAGCGCAACAGGTAGTTGTGCATGGAGTAGTCAAACGGCACTGCGAACTTGAAGCCTTTCCAGTCTTTCGGATTGCGTTTGTCTTTGTGCTTCATGGCCAAGGTAATGGCCTGACCATTGATGTTTTCAACTGCGGGCATGGTCCATGGAATGGCGTTCGAGCCTACACCCATAGAGATGGCCAAAGGCATGGGCGACAACATGTGCGCTGCATCGTATTCTTTGGCCAGCGACTTGTCGCGCACCACCGCCCAACCAGCTGTTTTCACCACTTCAACATCCAGACCTTGCTTGGCATAAAAACCCAATGGCTGCGCCATGATGATGGGTGTTGCACAAGTAATTGGAATGAAGCCAACCTTCAGCTTTTGCTTTTCCAAAGGGCCATTGCTTTGTGCAAATGCTTCTTTGGCCGCAGCCAAAGGAAACAAACTGCCGATGGCTGCCATGGCGGTGCCACTGCCCACAGCGCGCAGGAAATTGCGGCGTAACTGGTCGTTGGGAAACAGTGCATGCATGACCGCGTTTTCAACAGCACGCTCTTCCATTTGTTGCACGGCCAATTGTTGGTCGTGTTCAGCCTGGCTATTGTGTTGGCCGCAGGCGCAGCGCATGCCCAAGCGGGTATTGGGATCAAACGGGTTCTTGAAAAAAGACATGGTGAACTCCTATGCAGTGTTGCAACAATCAGGCTGTGGCGCGGTTCAATGCGGGGCGAAAATAATCAATGTCGTGTTGGTATTGCTGGTAGGCCTTGGTGTACTCCATCACACGGGCCACCTCAGCAATGAATTCTTCGTCGTAACCGGCGCGGCGCAGCAGGTGAAAACCCACTTCCATGCCGCTTGCGATGCCGCCACCTGTTACGATCCGGCCGGCATCCACCACCCTTGCACGGCTTACCTGGCAGGCTGGTGCTATTTCCGCCAAGCGGTCGATTGGGGTTTTTCCAAGGTGCGAAGCTTCCAGGCGATCGGGTTCTTTGCGGTTGGTGGCAGCCAAGCCATCGAGCAAACCCATGCGAGCGTAAATCCACGAGCCCGTGCACACGCTGGTTAGCAAACAAGTGTTGGGCAGCGTCCGAACGTAGCGGTGCAAGTTGCCATTGTTCATTTCCTGCCGGGTACCAAAACCACCCGGAATCAGAAATGCATCCATTGCAGGTGTGTCAGAAAACGAATAGTTGGGCAACACTGTGAAACCAGCCTGCGTGTGTACCGGCCGCATGCTCTCGGCAATCAGGAACACTTCCAGTTCAGGGTCGAAACGCTTGGCCACCGAGAACACGCCATAGGGCGCTGCGTAGTCCACCACCTCGGCTTCCTTGAACACATACACACCCAGTCTGAACCCTTGCATTCTGGCCATTGGCGCTTCTCCGGCAACACTGCATTAACAGGCTTTCAGTGTGCCGCGGGGGTTGAAGGCTGGGTATCACGCCATTTGTGATTGTGTTGTAGTGCTGGCCCTACAAGAAAATTACAAACCATGCAGCTTGGTGTAGTTCACCAGATCCACCAGGTTTTTCAGTTCGAGTTTTTCAAACACACGGGCGCGGTAAGTTGAAACCGTGTTGCCCGACAGGCACAAGGCCTGTGCAATGTGTTGAACTGTCTCGCCCTGCGCCATCAAACGCAGCACCTGCATTTCACGATTGGACAGTCGCTCGTGGGGCGGCCTGTCAGCTGGCTTGCGCAAATCGTTGGCCATCAGGTTGGCTGTAGCAGGGGTTAGGTACACTTGCCCGGCGCAGGCCATTTGAAGGGCCTGCGTCAACTCCTGGGGCGAGCAACCTTTGTTCAGGTACGCATTGGCACCACTGCGAATGGCACGCAAAGCAAACTGCGTTTCGGGGTACACCGACAACATCACCACGCCCAGTTTCGGAAATTCACTGCGCACGCTTTTCAGTACATCGAAACCATCGCGTTCGCCCAGTGCAACGTCGAGCAACACGGCATCAAAGCTGCCCTTGCGAAGTTTCTGCATAGCCTCTACACCGTCAGCCGCCTGCTCGCTTTGGTACTGCCCATCAAACTCATCCAGAATTTGAACCAGGCCACGCCGAATAATCATGTGGTCGTCCACAATCAAAATCTTCATAAGGCGAGTACCTCGGGCAGGCGCAGCTTGATGCACACGCCCTGCCCCAAAATTGAATCGATCGAGCAACGTGCGCCAATATCCCAAGCCCGTTCTTCGATACCCATTAACCCGAACCCGGCATTGAAAGTGCGCACTGCCATGCCACGGCCGTTGTCTTTCACCTGAAATACCACCGCCCGCCCTTCAGTGTGCACGCGCACCTCTACCTTGTTGGCGCCCGAGTGCTTGCTGACATTGTTCAGCGCTTCTTGCAAAATTCGGTACAAGGCAGTCTCGGTGGCTTTGCTCAGACGAACATGTTCAAGTGCCGGGGCAATGTCGAGTGAACTCACCACATTGGTGCGTTGGGAAAACTCACCCAGCAAATGCTCCACTGCCGCCCAAAGCCCAAGATGATCCAGCACACCCGGACGAAGATCAGAAAGTATTCGCCGCAAACTCTCCATGGCACCCTGTGCCAGGTCCAGCATGCTCTCAATTCTCAGGGTCAGTTTTTCATCGTTCGCACAGCGGTAGGAAAGCGCTTTCAACTCCAGATCGAACGCCGTCAACTTTGCGCCCAGGTCGTCGTGCATCTCACGCGCTATTCGGGTGCGCTCTTCTTCACGAACGGTGGTCAGGTGTGCAGAAAGCCTGCGCATTCGGTCGTGCGCTTTCTGTAATTGCGCGGTGCGTTCAACCACCCTGCGCTCCAGTTCAACCTGCGCAGCAGCACGAATATTTTGCGCTTCAACCCGCTCGGTGATGTCTGTGAATGTGACCACAGCGCCCACCACTGCTTGTTCTTCGAAAATCGGGTAAGAAGCGTACTCAGCATGAAAGCAGCTGCCATCCCTGCGCCACAACACTTCATTGTCAACACGGCAACCCTTGTTTTCCTGAAAGGCGCGAAAGATTTGGCACTGACACACCGGCATCAAATCGTTGTTCGCATAGGAGTGGTGCATCAGGTAATGCATGTTCCTGCCAAGCACTTCATCGGCCGAGTAACCCAACATTTCCGCGCCTGCCTTGTTGATGAAAACACAACGCCCTTTCAGGTCGATTCCATAGATGCCTTCACCCGTGGAGTCGAGCAACAATTCGAGTTGCCTTCGCCAGGCAGCATGATGAGAAAGTTTGGAAAGATGCTTGAACACGGCAGTGCACCTGAAGTTGAATCAACATCAAACTAGCAAGAGCAATGCCAATAAAATTCAAAAAGTTTTTGAAAATTTGCACGCGAGTGGTGCGAAAAAAAAACGACAAAATTTATTGAAATTTACACACAAACGGGTTGTTGATCATGTATTGATGAAAAAAGCTTTTCAGTTAATAAAATTTGATGTACACATAACTCACCACACCGTTTAAGGAAGGTTACACAACATGGTTACAACAGATCAAAAGCCAGTCGAAGCCGAGGCAAGCAAAGCAACCCCAGCTCCAAAAAAACCAGCAGCAAGAAAACCCGCTGCTAAAAAACCAGCCGCTGCAAAACCAGCAGCAGCGAAAAAACCAGCAGCAGCAAAACCCGCTGCCGCGAAAAAACCAGCTGCTGCTAAACCAGCCGCTGCAAAAAAACCAGCCGCCAAACCAGCTGCTGCAAAAAAGCCTGCCGCTGCTAAACCAGCTGCTGCCAAAAAACCAGCTGCCGCCAAGAAACCAGCTGCTGCAAAACCTGCAGCGAAAAAGCCAGCAACATCACGCGCCAAGGCAGCCACTGCCAGCGTAGCGAATGCTGCAGCCAAAGCAAAGAAAACTGTGGCCAAAGCAAAGCCAGCCGCCAAGGCCAAGGCCGCAGCAGCCAAGTCAGTGTTCAGCGCAACTGATCGCAAGAAATTGTTGAGCGATGTTCAGAAGCAGATCAAGGACCTTGAAAAACAAGTCAAGGGCATGGTCAAGTCAGTTCAAACTGACGTGATCGCCAAGATCAAAAAGCAACTGGGCATGAAGTAATCCAGAAATAGCAAAAATAATAAGACCGCTACACGACCTTTCGTATGAAAGGTCTTCTGTAGACTTGATTGAAACCCGTTGTGCGAGAGCACTGCGGGTTTTTTATTTTCCGAGTGGATTCATTTGCGGATCAAAATTGTCCAGACTGGGATATGAAACCCGCTGGCGTGAAGCCAGTGTGTTCACTGCAACATCGAGCTGCTCAAGCATTTCAACACGGGCTTCTTGTGTGATGTAAGGCACATGGTAGGCGGCAAAAGGTTCCAGCACATCAAAGCCGGCATAGCCCAAACTGCCGCGCAACACAGGGCGCAACATGGTATTCAAATCACCGTGAATGGCGTCATCGCCAAACATGTGTTCACGCCCACCCAGTGTGAAAGTAAGCCAGGCCTGTTTGCCCTTCATCAAACCACGGTCGTAAAAATTCCGGCCGCCATAAACCACGCCCGACAAAAATACCCGGTCAATCCAGCCCTTCAAAATTGCAGGCAAGGAAAACCAGTACAACGGAAAATTCAGCACTAGCAAGTCGCATTGCCTCAGCAACTCTAGTTCGGAGGCAATGTCGTCTGGCAAGGTATTGTTTTTCTGGGCATGCCGTTGTTCAAGGGCGTATACTAGGTAATCCGGATTGCTGCGTTCAGCGAAATCAGTGGCACTGGCCACTGGGTTGAATTGCTTGGCGTATAAATCTGACACGGTCACCGTGTGGCCCTGCTCTTCAAAACGGTTTTGCATGCGCTTCATCATTGCAGTGCAGAATGATTGGGGCTCGGGGTGTGCATGCACAATCAGAACGTTCATGGTGTCGGCTTCTTTTCAAGAAAATGATTAGCCATGCTACCAAAAGAAAAGGGGCCGCCAGTCAATTGGCAACCCCTTTTCAGCGCCAACCACTGGGCTTTTAAATGACGCCGTAAGCCAGCATGGCATCCGCCACCTTCACAAAGCCACCCACATTGGCACCCTTGAGATAATCAATGTGACCGTCTTCTTCCGCGCCATACTTCACGCATCGCTTGTGAATATCGCTCATGATGGTTCGCAGGCGCTGATTCAGTTCATCGCGTGACCAGGACAAGCGCATGCTGTTCTGGGTCATCTCCAAACCTGATACTGCAACACCCCCGGCATTGGCGGCCTTGGATGGCGCAAACAAAATACGCGCCTTCTGGAACGCATCAATTGCCCCTTTTTCAGAAGGCATGTTCGCACCTTCAGACACGCCCATGCAACCATTCTTGATCAACATGGCAGCTTCTTCGGCATTGATTTCATTTTGCGTCGCACACGGAAAAGCAAGATCGCAGGGTATGTGCCACGGGCGTTTGTCAGCAACAAACTCTGCATTCGGATACTGGTTCAGGTACTCGCTGATGCGGGCCCGTTTCACTTCTTTCAGTTCTTTGATGTGCGCCAGCTTCTCCATCGTAATGCCGTCTTTGTCGTGAAGTGTTCCGGATGAATCGGACATGGTGATCACTTTGCCGCCCAGCGCCAGAATTTTCTCGACTGCATATTGCGCCACATTGCCAGAGCCACTGACTGAACACACCTTGCCCTCAAACTTCAAACCTTTGTGGCTCAACATGTCTTCCATGAAATAGACCACACCGTAGCCAGTTGCCTCTACTCGAATTTCACTGCCGCCAAAGGCCAAGCCCTTGCCGGTGAGCACACCAGTGAATTCATTACGGATTCTTTTGTATTGGCCAAACATGTAAGAAATCTCCCGCCCCCCAACACCAATGTCGCCGGCTGGCACATCGGTGAAGGGACCAATGTGGCGGGAAAGTTCGGTCATGAAGGCCTGGCAAAAACGCATGATCTCGCGATCGCTTTTGCCTTTGGGATTGAAGTCTGAGCCACCCTTGCCGCCACCCATGGGCAAACCAGTCAGGCTGTTCTTGAAAGTTTGTTCAAAAGCGAGGAATTTCAAAATGCTTTGGGTCACGTTGTCGTGAAACCGAATACCCCCTTTGTAAGGGCCAATCGCATTGCTGTGTTGAACCCGGTAGCCACGTTGCGTGCGCACATTGCCCTGATCGTCTTCCCAACACACCCGGAAACTGACAATTCGATCGGGCTCGGTAAGTCGCTGCAAAATTTGAGCAGCCTCGTACTTCGGATTTTTTGCAACGAAAGGAATGATGTGTTGCGCAACTTCATGCACTGCCTGGTGAAACTCTGGTTCGCCGGGATTTCTGCGAATCAGTCCATTCATGAACTCTTCTAATTCTGGCGAGCTGCTCATCTCTTATTCTCCTTTGGAAGAACGACGTTGGACTGCGTGTAAGCAGTTTACCGAATCGATTGAAATTGAGCACTCTGGATTTCTGTGGATATCCCCAAAAAGTGGGCACAACCTAGGGGATAGCATGTGGACAAGTAGTCCAAGCTATTCAAAACATGAGGAATTAGATGGCCTGACTAATTATTGTGCAAGCTCGGTTCTGGCATGCTGTGTTTTTGAATCTGGGTGTGGCGGTAAATGATCGAAGCCTCCATCCGGTTCTTGGCTTTCAGGCGTTCCAGAATGTCTTTCACATGCCCCTTCACAGTTTCCACACTGATCTTCAGCAGCACGGCAATTTCCTTGTTGCTATGCCCGGCCCCAATCAATTCAAGCACCTCAACCTGTTTGTGGGTGAGCGCTTTTGACAAAGTCGGCATTTGCAGCAATTCAATATTGGCTTGGCTCAAGCCCACTCGAATCAGGTCGATCATCTTTGCAAAGGGTGTGAATTTTGAAAATGCAATAAACCGTTCAAGCTGATGACGCTTTAACTGCCCCATCACTTTCTCGTCGTTTGCAGTAATCAGCACCGGAATTTCAGGGAACAGCGTTTCAAACAGACCAATAAAAGTCTCGGCTTGGACATCGCGCAAATGAAAGTCTGTGATGATCAATGCGGGAAACTCTTCCACAGCATGTCGTGCAGCTTCCTTCAAGGTAGAAAACTGGCGAATGCGGGCATGGGGTGCCACATCCTTCACCATTTCGACCAAGCCGAAACTGACGATTGGATGATCATCAATTACAAACACCACTTGCCGTTCCAGGCCTTCCAGTTTTTTAACCACCGCGCTTCTCACAGAAACAATTCACCATGATTTAACTTTAATTGACGAAGCCACCCATCCGTGCCGGAAATAAACTCGGTAAATCGATTCAAATCGGTGTTTCAATCTGTGGAAAGAAAAAACCATTGACATTGTGTCAATCGTTCAACTAAGATCCATTTCATGAACTATGTGATCGAACGTCGCGAAGAAGAAAAGGAACGCCGTCGGGAAGAAATTCTCGACGCAGCTGAACTTGTTTTTTCTGAAAAAGGCTTTGACGCAGCCACTATGGATCAAGTAGCACGCAAAGCGAGGGTTTCGCGTGCACTGGTGTATGTGTATTTCAAAGACAAGGCAGCCCTGCATTTGGCAATTTGCCTGCGGGGTTTGCGAATACTGCGCGAAATGTTTGAAGCCGCACGAAACCAGCATGCCACTGGTGATAACCAAATTCGGGCGATTGGCCAGGCTTACATGCAGTTTTCAGAGGAGTACCCAACGCATTTCGCCGCCATGTCGAGGTTTGAAGCCTCTCACCATGAAATTGCACTGGACGATCCCTGCTCAGCAACACAGGAAATGATTCAGGCCGGGCAACAAGTTCACGAACAAACCGTGTTGGCTCTCGCCAAAGGCATGGCAGATAAAACATTGCGAGACGACCTGGACAATCTGATGCAAATTTCGATCACCTTGTGGGGCTTCACACACGGCACCATTCAGCTGGCGCAAACCAAGGCCAACTTCATGGCCACCATGGGCATCAGCAAAGAATCTTTCATGAACCAGGCTGTAGAGCTGGTCATGCAATCCCTGATCAACCGCAATGGCGGAGGCAAAAAATGATCAAGCAAAGTCGCACAGGCGCCCGCAACAGGGGCGCTTTTTTTTACCTTTTATTTGACAGGCGTCTAATGGCTGCATTGCTGTTGATGGCTTTTCAAGTTCAACAGCCCAGTCAAGCGGGCACCCCGCTTGACGACTACTTGAGCCAAGCCATGTCCAATAACCCCGCTTTGGCGCAGGCCAGCTTTGAAGTGGAGGCTGAACGTCAGCGACTTGAAAATTTGCGTGCGCGCTTTTATCCCAGCCTTGCATTGCAGGCGCGCGCAAGTGTGGCCGAAGGTGGTCGCACCATCGATTTCCCGGCAGGCGATTTACTCAACCCCGTGTACGCAACATTGAATGCACAGGCCGTTGCCGCCGGGCAAGCAGCTCGCTTTCCGACCGTAGAAAACCAGTCCATTCCACTGCTCCGCCCCACTGAACAAGACACCCGGCTAATTGTGCGCGGCCCAATTTACGAACCTGTTCTGGACCAGCAACTGCAAGCACAAACCCAAGCAGTGGGTGCACAAGAGGCCGCACAGCTGCAAGTGAAAGAGGAGCTGGTTCGCGACCTGCACACCGCCTACTGGCAATACGCACAGGCCAAGGCCAGAATTACCATTCTTGAGGCCAGCTTGCGAACGCTGAAAGAAAACGAACGAATCAACACAGTGCTGTACAAGGCCGGGGAAACCACCCTGGATGCACCGAAACGTGCCGAAGCGGAAACACTTGAAATTCAGGTGGCCTTGCGCCAAGCCCAAACGCAGGCCTTGCTGGCCAAAGAGTATTTCAACCTGCTGCGCTATGCCCCAAACGACAGCGCAGTAGAACTGCCGCAAGAGGAGCTGAACCCCAGTGCCATTCAAACACTGCTGGATGAGCTCACCCCGAAAACGCAGGGCAACACTCCAGCGCCAGCCCTCACCCGGCTTGAACGCAGCCTGGCCGCCCAACGCGCCCAACTGGATGCCAGCCGCGCAACTTACAAGCCCACACTGGGCTATTCCATCGAAGGCGGCTATCAGGGACGCGACTACAACACCGGCCCCAACACCGGATTTGCCAGCGCATCGGTGGTGTTGAACTGGACTCTGGCAGACGCCGGAATTCGCAGCAGTGAAGTAGCACGCAGCCAGGCACAGGTGCGGGCACTGGAGGCCCGCGCGCGGCAAGTGAACCGGCAACTTCAACTGGCCAAATTGCAAGCCAGGGAAAATTTGCTGGTGTCGCTAGACAGCATCCAGGCGCGCATGGCCCAACAGGCTGCATCCGAGGAAAGCCTGCGAATCAATGAACGCAAACGCGACGCTGGCGAAACCACTCAAGTTGAATTTTTAAGTGCCGAACAAAGTGCAACACGCGCACGTTTGGGCTTGGTGACTGCCGTGTACCAGGCCCGAATTGACCATGCTGTTTGGCAGTACAACAACCGAAACATTCCCGAGCCAAGCCCACAGGAAGGAGCTCAACCATGAAACCCGTACTCGTAATTTCAACCCTCTCCTTGTTGGTTCTGGCAGCCTGTGGCCCAGCCACCCCCGAGGAAGCACCCGCAGTGGAATACCGATTGGTGAAAACCGAAACAGTACAAAGTGGCCCTGCAGCCAGCTTGATCGAAGTGGCTGGAATTGGTGCCTTTCGCGACGAAACCCGATTGAGTTTCAAAGTGGGCGGCGTGATTGAACGAATCAATGTGCGCGAAGGCGAAACTGTGGAGAAAGGCCAGCGGCTGGCTGCGCTGAACAAACAAGATGTCAACGCAGCTGTGAGCCAAGCCAGCGCGGGCTTTGAAAAAGCCCAACGCGACTTGCAACGTGGCAAATTGCTCCGTGATCAGGAAGTGATTTCCAAAGTACAACTCGACAACCTGGAAACTGCTGCACAAGCTGCACGTGCACAACTCAGCCAAGCCCAGTTTGCAAGCCAAACGGCTGACATACAGGCTCAAGCCAATGGCGTGGTGTTGAAGCGTTTTGCGCAAACCGGTGAAGTGGTGTCGCCAGGCCAGCCGATATTACTACTTGGTAGCAAAAGCAGCGGCTTTGTCATGAAGGCGAGTTTGGCTGACAAGCAAGCCGTGCACATACAGCTGGGTGCCAAGGCCGAGGTGCAATTCGACGCACTGCCCGGCGTGAAGTGGCCCGGAAAAGTAATTGAACTAAGCCAGGCAGCAGACCCCGCCACAGGCACCTACGGCGTGCTGGTTGAGGTAGACACACGTGCCCATGAAAACATCAACCTTTTATCGGGCATGCAAGGGCGTACCCGCATTGAACCCGCCAACTTCAATGGCATGCGCAGCTATGTACCCATAGAGGCCGTGGTCGAGGGCGACAACAAAGCCGCCTGGATTTACACCGTACAAGCAGACAACACCGTGAAACGTCAAACTGTAGCCGTGGCCTTTATTCAAGCAGACCGGATCGCATTAATCGACGCACTGCCCGAAGGCACTCGCGTGGTGAGCACAGGTGCAGCCTACCTGCAAGATGGTGAAACCGTGAAAGTTCAGGAGTAATCCAGATGAAACTCTCGGACTTTTCCATCAAGAATTACCAGTTCACGCTGGTGATATTTTTCCTGCTGACAGCAATTGGCATCAGCGCGTATCAAAACATTCCCAGAACCGAAGACCCGTATTTCGACATCAGCGCATTTCGCATCAATGTGATTTATCCAGGTGCTGACCCACGCGAAATGGAACAACAGGTAGCCAAGCCCATTGAAGATGCCCTGCGCAGCCTGGACGACTTGAAAGAAATGCTTTCAACATCCCGCAACAGTGGCGGTGTGGTGTTTGTGCGTTTTGATGCGGAAGTCGATGTTGATAAAAAGTTCGATGAAGTGAACCGTGAACTCAACAGCATTCGGGACCAGCTACCCGCAGGCATACAAAAGCTGGAGATTGAACGAATCAACCCCGGCTTCACCAACATCATTCAATACTCATTGGTGTCGGAAACAGCAAGCTATGCCGACCTGGCCAATTACGCTGAAGACCTTTCCGAGGCGTTCGAGCGTATTTCATCGGTGCGTGAAAGCGAAAGCTGGGCTTACCCCGAGCAGCAGGTACGCGTTAGCCTGAACTTTAAAAAGCTGGCTGAACTGGGAATACAGGCAGCCGATGTAGCGCGTGTCATTCAGGGTGAGTCACTGAACATTCCAGGTGGGCCGGTAGAGGAAGGCGCACGGCGTTTGAACGTGCAAACCTCGGGCCAGTACCGCAGCGTTGAAGAAATCAGAAACACCGTGATTGCCGGCACCGGCACGGGCGGTGATTTGGGTGGTCGCCTGGTTCGTGTGGGCGATGTCGCCGATGTGCAGTGGGACTATGAAAATCAGGAAGTCATGGCCCGCTTCAATGGTCAGCGTGCGGTGTTTGTCACTGCCAACCAGAAAGACGAACGCAATATTTTTGTGACTCAAAAAGCCTTGCAGGAAACAGCGGACGAATTCGAGAAAACCTTGCCTCCGAATATCAAAATGGAGCGCGGTTTCGAGCAGTACAAAAACGTGGAAAAGCGCATTGATCGCCTCACCTTCGACTTCGCACTGGCGGTAACACTGGTGCTGATCACCCTGTTGCCGCTGGGCTTGCGGGCCTCGGGCATTGTGATGGTCAGTGTGCCTTTGTCGCTGCTCACCGGTTTGGCCTGTTTGTACTATGCAGGCTTCTCATTGAACCAGCTTTCAATTGCTGGCCTGGTGGTTGCATTGGGCCTGTTGGTCGACGACTCAATCGTGGTGATTGAAAACATTTCACGTTACCTGCGCATGGGCTATAACCGTGTGGATGCGGCACGCCTGGCCACCAAGCAAATTTCACTTGCTGTGGTGGGTTGTACTGCAACCCTGTTGTTTGCCTTCCTGCCTTTGTTGATGCTGCCAGACAACGCCGGAAAATTCATTCGCTCCTTGCCGGTGGCCGTGGTGTTTACAGTGATTGCATCGCTGTTTGTTGCATTGACCATCATCCCGTTTCTGGCCAGCCGTGTGCTGAAGAAAGACGAAAATGAGCATGGCAATATCGTGCTGCAAAAGCTGATGGGCTTGATCGACAAAATTTACACCCCACTGCTGCACCGCGCCTTGCAAACCCCCAAAACCGTGGTGGCTGCATCACTGGTGTTGTTCGTGGCCAGCCTGGGCCTGGCACCCCTCATGGGCATGTCGCTGTTCCCCAAGGCCAATACACCGCAGTTTGTAATTGAGGTGGGCCTGCCCCCGGGATCCAGCCTGACTGCCACCGACAATGTGGTGAAACAGGTTGAAAACAAGCTCTCGGAGTTTGATGAAATTACGGCGGTCATGGCCACCGTGGGCGAGGGCAACCCGCAAATTTATTACAACGTATTTCAGCAAGACAAACAATCGAACGTGGGTGAATTGTTTGTACAACTCAAGGAATACAACGACGACACGCCCAAGCTGCTCGACAACATTCGCAATGAACTGAAAACAATTGCGGGCGCCAATCTGATTGTGCGTGAGTTTGAAAATGGTCCACCCATTGATGCACCCATTGGCATCCGTTTGGTAGGGCCCGAAATAGAAACGCTGCGTGAATTGTCTGCACAGGTAGAACGTATCATGCTGGCAAATCCCGGTACACAAAACGTGGACAACCCACAGCGCACCGGGCGCAGCGACCTTCGCCTGAAAGTGAATTTTGAAAAAGCGGGTTTGCTGGGTGTGAACTCAGCGGAGCTGGACCAGGCTGTGCGGCTTGCCATTGCAGGTGCGTTTGCAGGTGAAATTCGCCAGAGTAACGGCGATGCCTACGACATCAGTGTGCGTGGCCCTGCCGGTGTTCGCAGCAATCTAAGCGCGCTGGACGACTTCCATGTGATTTCACGCACAGGCCAGGCAGTACCGCTAACCCAACTCACCACGCTTGAACTGGATGACAACCTGAACAGCATTTACCGCTTCGACCGCGAACGCGCCGTGCTGCTGACCGCTTACACACGCACTGGCTACAACACCGAGAAGATCAGCAATGAAATTGCCAAACAAATTGACGAAATGGGCTTGCCCACTGGTTACCGGTACAAAATGGCGGGCGAAGTTAAAAGCAGGCAAGAAAGCTTTGCCGGTTTTGGTACTGCGATCCTGATTACCGTATTTGGCATTCTGGCCATTCTGGTTCTGGAATTCGGCAGTTTCAAAAGCACGCTGATTGTTTTGTTCGTAATTCCGCTGGGTGTAACGGGTGGCATGGTCATGCTGTTCCTGACAGGGAATTCGCTCAGTTTCACAGCGATGATTGGCTTCATTGCGCTGATCGGCATTGAAATCAAGAACTCGATTTTGCTGGTGGACTTCACCAACCAGTTGCGTGAAGAAGGCAAAGGGCTTGATGAGTCCATCGAAGAAGCAGGCCGTATCCGATTCCTGCCGATTCTGCTGACCAGTGCCACCGCCGTGGGCGGCTTGATGCCACTGGCGCTGCAAGGTGGCGGGCTTTACTCGCCCATGGCCTGGGTGATTATTGGTGGGCTTATTTCTTCCACCTTCATTGGTCGCCTGGTGACGCCGGTGCTTTACAAGCTCTTGCCACCCGACTTGCAGAGAACATAGCCTAAGCCCTTGATTTCACCTACAATACGCCCTCAATGCAAGAGGATATCCTGAAATCATGAAAAAACCCGCAGGCCGCAACGGCAGCGCAGGCCGCAGTGGCGACTCGGGCCGTTCCGGCCCACCCGCACGCCCCAGTAACCGAACCAAATCAGCAACCGCAGCCAAACCGGCTGCGGGTTCCGCATCCACAGGCCGTGGACGCCCCAGTGCAGCGGCTGGCAAAGCCGCCGTCACTGCCAAACCCGACCGCAACCGCGCCGCCATGCGCAGCGCACCGGTGGCCCCTGCCGCTGGTACGGCACGCCCGCGCCGCAGCAAGGTCACCGGCACGAACACACTGGACATGCTCGATCCGTTCGAGCCACAACGGCTAAGCAAGATCATGGCGGCCAAGGGTTTGTGTTCCCGCCGGGAAGCCGATTACCTGATCGAGAATGGTTGGGTGCGAGTGAACGGCAAAGTGGTCGATGAGCTGGGTGCCAAAGTGCTGCCCACGGTCACCATTGATCTGGATGCACGTGCCAAGAATGTACTGGGCAAACAGGTCACCATTTTGTACCACAAGCCGATTGGCGTGGTGTCCGGCCAGCCCGAGGGGCGCTACAAAGCTGCTATGGAATGCCTGGGCCTGGAAAACCAGGCCGACCGCAAAACATCAACCCCTTTCCAGCCCGCCATGCTGAAAGGTCTCGCGCCAGCAGGTCGCCTGGACATTGATTCCACGGGCTTGCTGGTACTGACCCAAGATGGTCGCATTGCCAAACAACTGATCGACGCCAACAGCACAGTGGAAAAAGAATACCTGGTGCGAGTAGAAGGCGAATTGACTGACCGTGGACTTGAAATGCTGCGTTATGGCCTGAGCCTGGACGGCGAAGCGTTAAAACCAGCCCGCGTCAGCTGGCAAAACGAGGATCAACTTCGCTTTATTTTGAACGAAGGCAAGAAACGACAAATTCGCCGAATGTGTGAAATTGTGGGCCTGAAAGTGGTGGGCTTGAAACGCGTTCGAATTGGCCGCGTAATGCTCGGCGACCTGCCCGTGGGGCAGTGGCGTTTGCTGACGCCGGAAGAACGATTCTGAAGGGGTAAAAATCCACTCTATTCAGGTGATTGATTACAAATGACTTCCGGTATTCTCGAATTTAACATTTGGACAAAGTTACATTCGAGAATTCACCATGCATGCCCAGCACTCGGCCCTGAACCAGCAAGCTTCCAACGCCCCGGTGCAGCTTCCCCCCCACGGATTCTTTACATTTTTAAGCAGGCTGTCTGGCGTAGCTCCCAACGCCACTGACCTCACTTCAATCCGGATCAATGCGGACTGGCTGTGCGTGGTAGTCAGCTTCGCCTGCCTGGTGTTTGCCACCCTCGAAGGTCTGGCCTACAACAACATAGCCCAAGCGCTGGGCTGGGGTATCCCGCTTTTCCTGGGCAGCCTGGCGATTACCCGCTGGCATGCCGGGCAGCCACTGACCATGCACATCAACGCAGCACTGCTGGTTGGCATGGGTGCCTTGCATGTCCACATTGCACGCGGACTACTGGAATACCACTTCAGCTTTTTCATATTGTTGCCAGTGATGCTGGCTTATCGGGACACCCGCCCCCTGCTCAGCATGGGCTTGTTGATCGTGATTCATCACATTGTGTTCGACATGCTCCAGCAAGCAGGTTTCGAATGCTATATCTTCCGTGGTCCATTCTCGGGTATGCCTGCCGTGGCGCTACACGGCTTTTACGTGTCCATTGCAGTATTGCTGCTGTCGGTGATTGCTCAAACCCTTCGGCAACATGCCCTGGCCGCAGAAGAAGGCACCAAACTGCTGGCCTACTTGGACAAGGAAAAAGGCATCAACCTGCGTGTGCGTGCTCAAACCGATGAACAAGGCCGCATGTCGCCCATGGGGCAAGTATTCAACGACTACGCAGACAACATGGCGTTTGTGGTGGCTGCATTCAAAATGCTTCGCGCCGATATTCGCGAATTGTCGCAAATTGCCAAAGAACTGGGTGCGGGTAATACACAACAAATGGAAGAGAGCTCACAGGCTTCCAAAAAGCTGCGCGACTTTGTTCAAAGCCTGGGTAACCAAACCCGCATGGGACAAAGCACAGCCGATTTGTCCAAAAAAGCGACCGAAGACAGCTTTGATCTGCTCAATGAACTGAATCAATCCCTGGAACAATTGCAACGCATCGGCAAACAGGCCTTTGATTCCAGCCAGCAAATGCAGGCCCTGCACAAAGAATTCCAGAAGGAGTTTTCACCCGCTGCAGCACAACAACTACAAACCACACTGAGCACACTGGACAACCTGAACGAACGCACCAACGGATTCATGGCCAGAATGGATGTGCTGAAAAGCGGCTTGAGTGCCATTGAAAACCAGTTGGTATCCATTGACCGTGCCACGCACCAGTGGGTGGAAAATGGCCACGGCAATCAACGTCAGGGTTGGGAAGTGCTGGGTGCCATGGAAGGCATGCAAGCGCGCACGGAAAGCGCATTCCGCACGTTGGCCAGCACGGTACAAACCATTTTGCGCTCAGATGAAATGATGCGCGAAATGGAAAAACGGCTCTCGAGGTTTGATGTATGAGCCTGAGCAATGTTCTTGACGACCCGCTGATCAACGAACTACTGGACAGCGGAACCACACGTTACGCCCTGCTGGGCCATGTCACAGACGAATTAAGCCTGATCGCCGCCAGCAAACTGTTCCGCCAAGAACTGGGATTCAAATCGGGTAGTGAACTCATCGTGAATCGCTACGGCATGGCCATTTACCGGGCATTGTCCAATGCATTGCTCCGGCAACAGGGTTGGACAGGCCATGTCAAAGTCAATGCACAATGGCTGAGTTTGCAAATGCTGGCGCACGGCGAATTTGGAGTGCTTCAGGAACAAGAGGTGAAGCGCACTCAGTTGTCACCACAGGTACCTGCGGTTAATACACCTGAACAACGCCCAGAAACCCCGGACAGCACCGACAAGAAAATTCCCACCAGTGTGTTGTTGAACGTTGACGACAAAGGACGAATCAAAAAACTAAGCCCTTCGCTGGAAGAGTTTTTAGGACAAACCAGCGAACAACTGGAAAACCTTGATGCGGCCAACCTGGTGTTTCGCACGGATGTGGGTCAATTCAAGCGACTGCTCGATCAAGTGAAATATCAAACGGGTTCTACGGACGGCTCCTTCCGCCTGCGCAACACCTTCAATGATGTGGTTTACTTCGACTGGACGGCTGCCTGCATCGGCGCTGACATCTTGCTGATTGGGCGCTCAAGCAATATTCACCTTGAAGAAGCATTGTTGAAAAGTGAAGAGCGAATCAACAACATTCTTGAATCGATGGACGATGCATTTTTTGCCATCGACATGAATGGCTATGTGAACTACCTGAATGAAAAAGGCGCAGAACTTCTGGGTAAAACTGCACCGCTGTTGTTGGGCCGCATGGTGTGGGAACGTGCACCCCACCTGAAGAAAACACCCTTGTTCAAATACGTGAACCAGGCCAAAGGCAGCATGCAACCAGAGACATTTCAGTGGCAAGACCCGGCCAACGAAATGTGGTACCAAGTGAAAGCCTACCCAAGCGATGAACTGATTTCGATTTTCTTCACTGACATCAGCTCCATCAAGCGCAATGAAAGCAAAATGCGGCATCAGGCCACGCATGATCCGCTTACGGGTTTGCCCAACCGTTTGGCCCTGTCGCAAACTTTGCAAGAATTGCTTGGCAATGACCAGGTTCAGGATTTCAAACTGGGCCTGCTATTTATCGACCTCGATGGCTTTAAGGCGGTGAATGACACGCTGGGGCATGACCGCGGCGACGACTTGCTGATTGCCGTGTCCAAACGTTTGCGCAGCGTAGTGCGCAGCTCAGACATTGTTGCCCGTTTGTCGGGCGACGAATTTGTAATCACCCTGCCCTACATTGCCGACCAAGACACCGCATTCAATGTGGGCCGAAAGGTCGTGGACGCAGTCAGCAAAAAACCGTTTGAGTTAGGTGAAAAGAAAATTTATGTGGGTGCCTCTGTGGGTGTGGCCCTGTTTCCCACCGACGCCACCGATGTGGAAGGCCTGCTGAAACATGCCGACATTGCGATGTACCAAGCCAAACAAGCCGGCAAAAATACGGTGCGCGTATTCCACGCCAACATGAGCGCAACCCTGCAGACCAAAGTGGATCTTGAGAACGATTTACACGATTCAATTTTGCACGATCGAATCGAATTGCATTACCAGCCACGCTTTAACGCCAATGGGTCTATTTGTTCAGTTGAAGCGCTGGCACGCATGCGTTCCCGCACAGGCGAATTGATTCCACCTGCCCAGTTCATTCCGATTGCCGAGGAAACCGGTTTGATCATTCCGATGGGTGAACAGGTGATGCGCAAAGCCTGCAAATGGCTGAAAGACACCAACAAGAAACTGAAGAATCCCATTAGCGTTTCGGTGAATGTATCTGGAATTCAGTTGCTGGATGGCAAACTATGCGGGACTGTTGAAAAGGTGCTGAAACTAACAGGCCTGCCAGCAAAGTTGCTGGAACTTGAACTGACTGAAACCGTGTTGATGCAGAATCAGGAAACCGTATTGCATGACCTGAACCGCTTGCATGAATTGGGGGTTTCCTTGTCGATTGACGACTTTGGTACGGGTTATTCGTCGCTGGCCACACTGCACCGGATGCCGGTTCAGTCGATCAAGCTCGACCGCTCATTTGTCAGCAACCTGCCCAACAAAACCGACAGTGTCATTTTGTCACGCACTGTGTTGGCCATGGCTCAGGCACTGGGCTTGGGAGTAGTAGCCGAAGGCGTTGAAACCGCCGAGCAACGTGATTTCCTGATTGAGTCGGGTGTGCTTGAGCTGCAAGGTTTTGGCCTGGCTCGACCGATGACGGCGGACGATTCACGCCAGTTTGTATGGGCCCAGCAAATTACAAGCGACAAGGCAAAGAAAATTCTGGCGTGACAGCTTGGGTTCCGGTCTCTCGGCGCTTTTTTATCGTCCGATCGGCTTGGGTTCCGATCTCTCGCCTGCTGGTTAACTGCCCGATCGGCTTGGGTTCCGATCTCTCGCCAGAAAACCTGTTGATCCCTTGCTGAGCCTTGCGATGCCTGAGAACGACCCTCCTAAACTGCGGGTCGGGTCCGTTCTCTGTCGCCCATGCTGGGCAACACCGGCCCTGCTCGGCACGCAAGGGCAGGTTTTCTTGAAGGCGAGGCGATCGAAACACCGCCGCCGATTGGGCCAGAAACTGCAGCGGTGACCCTTCAAGCGCAGCTCCCAATAAACCAATCCAGTGCAACACAAATAACCCACGCTGAGTTGGCCAGAAACCGCAGCCTCACGCTCTGCCTTCCGCCTTCGCATCCTCAAGATCAAACTCAACCCCAAACCCGATCGACCCGCGAAATACCTTCACTTTGATCAAGGGCCCCACCGGGCGCAGCTGATCCCAAATCCAGCGGGCAATGTTTTCTGATGTGGGCAGCTCAATCAACTCGTTCAAATATGAATGATCAAGCCGCTTGTGTACCGCACCCACATGTTGGGTCAAAAGACTTTCAGGCACCACATAGCCATCAATGGCAGGGCCTTCAAACCACACCTCGGCGGTGTAGCTGTGGCCGTGCAAACCCGGCCAGTCAGGCAGCTGGTGTGCCACATCGAAGGTAAATTGTTTGAAAACTTTCATGGCATTCCAATGACTTTGTGGGTTTGTACACTCAAACGCCACTGAGGTTTGTTCAGGCAGGTTTGTATGGCCACCTGCAAATTTCTGGATTTCTTGACAGGGTCGGAGTCGTCCATGGCTTGCACAAAATAGTGCTCAAACTGCAATCGACCCAAGGCATTCAAATCCTGCCCTAACTGTGGCACTACAACCTTTAATTCATGGCCGTTGGTTTGTACCAGCTCACTGCCGAACTTGGGGCTGACGCAAATCCAGTCCACACCCGAAGGCACGGCCAAGGTGCCGTTGGTCTCGATGGCAATTTCAAACCCATTCGCGTGTACAGCGTCAATCAAAGCAGTGTCGAGTTGCAAGGTGGGCTCGCCACCAGTAAACACCACATAAGGCTTGCCTGTGCCGTGCTCACCTTGATAAGTATTTGCAATCGCCTGGGCCAAGGCAACAGCATCCTTGAATTTTCCACCACCCACGCCATCGACACCCACAAAATCGGTGTCACAGAATTTGCACACAGCCGTGGCCCTGTCTTCTTCGCGACCTGTCCACAAATTGCACCCGGCAAAACGACAAAACACGGCCGCCCTGCCCGCCTGAGCACCTTCGCCTTGCAGGGTGTAAAACATCTCTTTGACGGTGTAAGTGGCCACGGCAGTTTCGCTTGTTTGTTACAGGCGCAATGCTACTTGAATTGAGAAATTGTGCCCAGAAAAAGGGCAAAAAAAATGCCCGATATGGTTAATCGGGCAAACCTCAGAAGCAAAAGAGGAGGGATGTGAACCCACAGTTTGCAAGCACTCCAATTTGCCTGCAAGCCCATTTTTCGAGGCTTTCCTCGAAACTCCAAAGTTACATCCAAGGTTTTTGACTAGAGTAAAACCTCAAAAAACCGCGAAATATAATCGCTGCTTTGCTTTCCGGTAAACGCTTGCAATCCAAGCGCTCAATTAGAGCAAAACACCCAATTCATGCACGGTGTTGTTTTATTTTTAACACCCTGTTGTTTATTTCCCGCCAGCGCCCTTCAAACACGCATTCAACAGCGTCTGCATTTTCTCAAGACCCTGTTCATTCATGCAATCAATGTTGCGCTCGGGGATCAAATCCACCTCGGGATAATTGTCGATGGCCTCGCTTAAGCTGTCTTCGCGCAGCAGGTGCAACATGGGGTAAGGCGAACGGTTGGTATAATTTTCAACATCGTCAGGCTCGGTGCCGCCAAACTGGTAATCCGGATGAAAACTGGCCACCTGGTAAACGCCCTCCAGGTTCATGTCAACCAGTAACTCATCGGCCGCTTCCAGAAAATCGTTGTAGTGGTAAAAATCCTGCAGCACTTGCGGGTGAATCAAAAGTGTTGTTTCCACGGCTTCGTCCACATTCAACAAGGCCAGCTCGTGGGCAAGTTCGTCCAGCAGCGTGGCCTCATCCTTGGCCTTACTCACCACAAAACGCACACGGTCTTTCACCAACTCGCGCTTGGCAAATGGGCACAAATTAAAGGCCACCACCACCTGCTCTACCCAGCGGCGGGTGGCTTCAATAATCTCAAGGTCTGTTGTGTGGGTCATTTAGAACGGCAACTTCACACCGGGAGCCACCGCCAAAATGGCAGCCTTGAATTCGCCTTGAATGCGAGCCAGCGCAGCATCACTGTCCGCTTCAAAACGCATCACCACCACGGGTGTTGTGTTGGATGGGCGCGCCAGCCCGAAACCATCGGCATACTCCGCCCGCACGCCGTCAATGGTGTTTACCGATTCCGAACTTGGAAACTTACCCTCGGCCTGCAAGCGTTTCACAATGTCAAAGTTCACACCTTCAGCAGTTTGCAACTGCAATTCGGGAGTGCTCGATGAATTGGGCAAAGCATTCAGTTCAGCACTGGGGTCGCTGCCGCGGGACAAAATCTCCAGCAAACGCACGCCCGCGTACAAACCATCGTCAAAGCCAAACCAGCGTTCCTTGAAAAACACATGGCCGCTCATCTCGCCTGCCAGTGGAGCACCGGTTTCCTTCAACTTGGCCTTGATCAGGGAATGGCCTGTTTTCCACATCAAAGGCTCGCCACCGGCCGCCTTCACGGCTTTGGCCACATGGCGTGTGCACTTCACGTCGTAAATCACCATGGCACCGGGGTTGCGGGCAATCACATCACGGGCAAACAAAATAAGCTGGCGGTCGGGGTAAATAATTTCACCGTCTTTGGTCACAACGCCCAGGCGGTCGCCATCGCCGTCAAAGGCCAAACCAATTTCAGCATCGCCGTTTTTCACGCAAGCAATCAGGTCTTGCAGGTTCTCCGGGTGTGCAGGGTCAGGATGGTGATTGGGGAAATTGCCGTCCACTTCACAGAACAGTTCAGTCACCTCACAGCCCAAAGCTTCATACAGTGTTTTTGCAAATGCACCGGCCACGCCATTGCCACAATCCACGGCAATTTTCATGGGGCGTGCCAGTTTGATGTGCCCCAGAATATTGCTCAAATAATCAGGCCACACATTCAGTTCACGGTAGCCGCCGCGTTGTACGCCAGCCACCACGCCACGCACAGGCTTCTCGGTTTGAATCCATGTCAACAAGCCCTGAATGGTGTCGCCATACAAGGTTTCACCTGCCACCATCATTTTCAGGCCGTTGTATTGTGGGGGGTTGTGGCTGCCGGTCACCTGCACACCCGTACCATTGCCCAGCAAGAAGGTTGCAAAATAAACCAGTGGGGTTGCCACCATGCCCACATCCACCACATTCACACCAGCATCCCGAAAACCATCAGCCAATGCGCCGCACAGGCGTGGACCACTCAAGCGCCCATCGCGCCCTACTACCGCCTCGTTCTTGCCGCGGCTCAATGCCAGCTGCCCCAAAGCACGGCCCACGCAGTAGGCAGAGTCTTCGGTCAAAGTGTCGTCCACAATGCCACGAATGTCATAGGCTTTGAAAATAGAGGGAGAAATGCTCATGGGTGAATACCTGAAATAGTCAAAATAGAAAATGGGGAACGCAAGTGCCTTATCGAACTGAATGCGTTGAATACACAGACTCAAGGCATAATACTACTTTCGTTGTTTTGGTTTGTTTTCAATATGGCCAACTATGTGATTGGCGACGTTCAAGGTTGTCTCGATTCCCTGCACAAACTGCTGGACAAAGTTCAGTTCAACCCTGAAGTGGATGTGCTGTGGTTTGCTGGCGACCTAGTCAACCGTGGGCCCCGCTCACTGGACACACTGCGCTATGTGCGCAACCTGGGTCAACAAGCCCACACCGTGCTGGGCAACCACGATTTGCACCTGCTGGCCTTGTGGTGCAACAGTGGTCGCAGCCATGAAAGCGACACCATCGCCGAAGTGGTGCATGCACCCGATGGCGAAGAATTGGTGAACTGGCTGCGAAGCCAACCCTTGGCCCTTCGTTTGCCGCGTACCCAAAACACCGTGGATCAAGCACTACTAACGCATGCCGGCATTTTGCCGCAATGGAGTTTTGAGGACGCATTGGCGTTGTCCAGTGAAGTCCAAGCAGTGCTTTCTGGATCCGATTGGCAAGCCTTCATGGCCGCACTGTACGGCAACAAACCCAATCGCTGGGACCCTGAGCTTCAGGGGTTTGATCGCCTGCGATTCATCGTGAATGTGTTCACCCGCATGCGCATGGTTCGCGACGACGGCAAAATCGATTTCAAATACAAACTGGAGCCAGCGGATGCGCCGCCCGAACTCAAACCCTGGTTCGAGCTTGAACGTGCGTGTTCAGCCGAGGGGCCGATTGTGTTCGGCCATTGGTCAACCCTGGGCCAGATTAAGAACAAGGCCGGCTATTGCCTGGACACGGGTTGCGTGTGGGGCGGTCAGCTGACTGCGCTTCGCCTGGAAGATGAGGTCATCATTCAGGTTGAGGCGGTCGAGCCGCCCTTGCCTACCATTCCCTGATCTCAAACAAGCGCGCTGGTACTGCCACACAGTGCGCGTATTTTTTCGTGTGCTTCATCGCTGAGCTCATGCCGCGTGCGTCCGTCGGTGTTGATCGGCGCGTGAATGTACAACTGCACCACAAACCCGGTTTTGCTGTTCATCAACACCTTGATGTTCTCCAACAAGGTTTGTTCGCCAATGAAAGCCGGCTGTGAAGAAAATTTTCCATCCGGTGTGAAGTACTGCAGGCTGACCGGCAACAAAGGCACCTTGGCCTGAATGGCGGGTTGCACAAAATTGCTGTGAAAATGTAAGGGTGCATCTCCAGGCCCGGTTGTTCCTTCCGGAAACACAGCCACGCAACGCCCGGTAGCCAACACTTTGACAGCAGCGTGAATCACGTCGCGAACGGCATGCCGCTTGCCCCGCTCAATAAACAGAGTGCCGCTTCGCTTGGCCAGCAAGCCACCGATGGGCCATTTGGATATTTCAGATTTGGCGATGAAGGTGACCGGGTGAATGCTGTTGAACGCAAAAATATCCAGCCAGGACACATGCGTGCTGTACAGCAAACAGGGCTTGTGAATGGCGTAATTCGATTCAGGCGATTCATACACCACCTTCACCTGCACATTCAAAATACCCAGCAACTGGCGGGCCCAACGCTTCTCGATCGCCTCTTTCATGGCCTTGCTGAACAAGGGCCAAAACACCAAAGCCACCACAAAACCGTACAGCAGGTGGGTAAGCAGGCGAACCAACATCCAGGCTTTGCGCATTTTTTATTAACCTTATGCTGCAAGCACTTTCATTTTGCTTTTTTCAAGGCTGCTGTAGCCCACGTTGCCATTCACCATGGTCAGTTGCACTTTGCCCTGCATGGGAAAACCATTGAACGGCGTGTGCTTGCCCTGGCTGATCAAACTGGCCTCGCCCACCACCCAATCCACCTCGGGGTTGAACAGGCACAAGTCAGCCGGCATGCCCGTGCGCAAACTACCTGCTTGCACCTTGATAATGTCGGCGGGGTTGCCACACAACAACTCAACAATTCGTGCGGGGGGCACGTTTTGCTCACGCATCCACTTCACAGCCAAAGTCAGCAGCAGCTCCAGCCCGGTTGCGCCCGCTTCGCTTTCCGCAAAAGGCAACAGCTTCGCATCGTCGTCGACTGGTGTGTGGTCGGAGCAAATCGCATCAATGGTGCCATCAAGCAAACCGGCGCGAATAGCGTCGCGGTCGCGCTGTTCACGCAAGGGGGGAATCAGGTGCGCATTGGGGTCGAAAAAGCCGATGTCCAGATCAGTCAGGTGTACGTGGTGAATCGCCACATCACAGGTGACAGGCAAACCTTCTGACTTGGCTTGGCGAACCAGTTCAATGCCTTTGGCTGAACTGATTCGGCAAATGTGCATGCGCGTGCCAGTGGACCGAACCAACTCAAAATAAGCCTGCAGGGCAATGGTTTCAGCCATGACCGGAATGCCGCTCAAACCCATGCGCGATGCATAGGCACCCGCATGAGCCACCCCCCCTTTGCTGAAGTTGGGCTCGGTGGGGCGCAAAAATACGGTGAAACCAAAGTTGCGAGCGTACTTCATGGCTTGCAGCAACACGCGTAAATCGCGAATCGGCGATTCCGCCTGACTAAAACCCACACAACCCGCTTCGGTCAATTCGGCCATTTCAGTCAGCGTTTCGCCGTTCAAACCCGTGGTCAGGGCACCCAGTGGGTAGACCTTGGCCAGGTTCAACTGGCGTGCCTTGAACTTCAACATCTCGATCAAGCCAGGCTCGTCCAGCACAGGCTCAGTATCGGGTGGACACACCAGCGAGGTAATTCCGCCAGCCATGGCCGCTTCCATTTCACTTTCCAGGGTGGCGCGATATTCATAACCCGGCTCACGCAGGCGTGCCGACAAGTCCACCAAGCCGGGCAACACCCAAAGGCCGGTGGCATCAATGGTTTTGCTGGGCGCAAAGTCGGCTGGCATTTCGCCTTTGGGGGCCACCGCCACCACACGACCTGCAGCCACAGCCACCTCCATGATTGCATCGGCACCGATGCTGGGGTCAATTACACGTCCGCCAGAAATCAACACTCGCATTGTTCTTCCTTTATGGGGCAAATTCACGTCAAGCGCTTTTGCTGGACGAAGCCAGAATACTCATGACTGCCATGCGCACGGCAATTCCAAATGTAACCTGATTCAAAATTACGCTTTGCGGCCCATCAGCCACCGCCGAATCAATTTCAACGCCCCGGTTCATGGGGCCCGGGTGCATCACAATGGCGTCGGGTTTGGCATGGCGCAGTTTTTCTTCAGTCAGCCCGAAGTGTTTGAAATATTCCTGCGCTGATGGGATCAGCGCCCCTGTCATGCGTTCTTTCTGCAATCGCAACATGATGATCACGTCGCAATCTTTAATGCCTTCCACCAGGTCGTGATACACACGCACCCCCATGTTGTCGAGGTGGCTGGGCAGCAAGGTGCTGGGCCCCACGGCACGAACCTCTGGGCACCCCAGAGTGGTAAGGGCATGAATGTCGGAACGCGCAACGCGGCTGTGTAGAATGTCGCCAACAATGGCCACACGCAGCTTGGTGAAGTCTTGCTTGTAATGGCGGATGGTGTACATGTCGAGTAGAGCCTGCGTGGGGTGCGCATGCCGCCCGTCACCGGCGTTGATCACATGAATGGTGCCGCCACTGGTGCGGTTTAAATGCTGGGCCATGAAGGTGGGTGCACCACTTTCAGAATGACGCATCACGAACATGTCTGCAGACATGGCAGCCAAGTTATCAATGGTATCGATCAGCGATTCACCCTTGCTGGTCGAAGATGAACCAATGTTCAAATTCACCACATCAGCCGACAAACGTTTGGCCGCAATCTCGAATGTGGTGCGGGTACGGGTGGAATTCTCAAAAAACACATTGAAGACTGACTTGCCGCGCAACAGCGGCACTTGTTTTACCTCGCGATCGGTCACCGACAAAAACGATTCTGCCGTGTCCAGAATGCGATGAATCATCGCCTTGGGCAGCCCTTCAATACTCAACAGGTGAATCAGCTCACCTGCGGCGTTCAGTTGGGGGTTATTCAATTGGGTTTTACCTCCAGCTCCAGGCGGAAAGCACCTTGATCATCTTGGGTCAATACAAACGCTTCATTGGGTTTGAGCGGCAAGTGCTTGCCCACGTACTGTGCGTCAATGGGCAGCTCACGACCTCCCCGGTCCAGCAACACAGCCAGCTCAATTTTTGCGGGTCGGCCAAAATCAAACAAGTGGTTCACGATGGCGCGGGTGGTTCGGCCCGTGTACAACACATCGTCTACCAGCAAAATGGTACGGCCCTGCACTTCGAAAGGCACCTCGGCGGGCTTGGGCGCCTCTTTCAGACCGCGTTCTGAAAAATCGTCGCGGTAAAAAGCACTGTCCAGAAAACCACAGGGCAAGGCAAAACCCAAATCGGCATGCAAACGTTCGGCAATCCACGCGCCTCCGCTGTGCACGCCAATCAGTCCCAGTTCGGAACGGTCTGGAAATGCTTTTTCAATTTGATCACGCAAGCGGGCATACAAGGCTTCGGGGTTTGGCAGGCTCATCGTCCCTCCAGAAAAAATTGTTCCAGAATCAGGCAGGCACTGCCCATGTCGACTCGGCCTTTGTTCTCGCGGGCGGCCTTGCCTCCCATACAGCTTTCAATAATAGCGCTGGTGTATCGCTCGTCCACCATGGCGCAAGGCAAGGCAAAGCGGCCTTCCAGCTGCCGGGCAAACCGTTCACAGCGGGTGGTCAGTTCATTGTCAGCGCCATCGGGCTGACGGGGTACGCCTACGACCAAGCCCTCGGGCTGCCATTCCTTGACCAGGCTTTCAATTTTTGCAAAACGTTGCTCATCATTTTGTGCTTCAACCACTGCAACGCCACTGGCGGTTTTGGTCAAGGAGTTGCCAAATGCAACGCCAATTCGCTTCAAACCGAAATCAAACGCCAGGTACTGCGTGGGCTTAGGCGATTGTACGGGCTTGGTCATTGATTAAGCATGCCCCGCAGCGCCGCTCATCAAAGCGGGGTCGATACCCAACATGGCGTAGGCGCTTGCAAAGCGTTCTTCCAAGGGTGTGTCGAACAATATTTCATGATTGGCGGGCACGGTGAGCCAGGCGTTTTGAGCAAGCTCCTCTTCTAGCTGCCCTTCGCCCCAGCCAGCATAACCCAGGGTGATCAGCCATTTGCCCGGCGCTTCGCCGCGGGCCACAGCTTCAAGAATGTCGCGAGAGGTGGTCAGGGAAATTTCATCGTTCACTTTCAGCGATGAATTCCAGTTCAAAGGCTCGGTGTGCAACACAAAACCACGTTCAGCCGCAACAGGGCCGCCCATCATCACCGGGAAATGGGCTGGCATGTAACCCGCTACATCCACATTGATTTTTTCCAGCAAACTTTCAATGTCCAGATCAGTGGGCCGGTTGATGACCAAGCCCATGGCACCCTTGCCGGAATGTTCACACAAATACACCACAGACCCTGCAAAACTGGGGTCGAGCATGTTCGGCATGGCGATCAACAACTGACCGGACAAGCTAAATTCATCGGGAGTGGAAATTTCGGTCTCGCTCATGCCAAAATTGTAATGCCTTTTAACTGTGCAAAAGCGGGTGGGCGTTCCTCTACCCGCCTTAAAGCGCACAGACCAACCCAAATTTAAGTTGTTCCCATGCCTGCTTCACTTCTGGAAAACCACCCACTGTCCACTCAACCCAAGCCGGGCCGGTACAGCAAGGGCTTGATGTGGTTTCGGCGCGACCTGCGCACCCACGACAACGCAGCCCTGTTTTACGCGCTCAAGCACTGCGAACAGGTGCATTGCGTGTTCGTGTACGACAAAACCATTCTGGATGCCTTGCCCAACAAGGCAGACCGACGGGTGGAGTTTATTTGGGAAAGCTGCATGGCCCTGAAAACAAAGCTGCAAGGCTTTGGCGGAGATTTGCACTTGATCCACGACCACGCTGAAACAGCAATTCCGGAGTTGGCGACGAAACTGGGTGCACAAGCGGTTTTCACCAACAAAGACTATGAACCCGCAGCCATTCACCGCGACATCACCGTGGGCAAAACCCTGCAGGGCAAAGGTATTGAATTGTTTCGCTTCAAAGACCAGGCCATCTTTGAAGAAGATGAAGTGCTGACCCAAGCAGGCAAGTTTTTCAGCGTGTTCACACCCTTCAAGAATGCTTGCCTGAAAAAACTGGACGCATTTCACCTGACGCCCTACCCCAGCGAAGCACGAGTGGGATCACTGGCCAAAGATTCCGGTTTGACCGCACCCAGTCTGGACCACATGGGATTCAAACGTACGAATTTGCTGGACATGATCAAGCCTGGCGAGGAAGGTGCGCTGGATGCCTTTGAGGACTTTCTCAACCGCATGGACAAATACAAAGTGGCGCGCGACTTCCCGGCCATCAAAGGCGTGAGCTACCTGAGTGTGCACAACCGATTCGGCACCATTTCCATTCGCAGGCTGGCCAAGGCGGCGTATGACCGGTTTAAATTCGAGGGCAGCGAAGGCGCCATGGGTTGGTTGAATGAACTGATCTGGCGCGATTTTTATTTCCAGATCATTTACCACCGCCCCGATGCGGCCGAAAAGGCATTCAAGCCTGAATATGATCAAATTCAATGGGACGCCGACGAAAAAGCACAACGCCTGTTCAAAGCGTGGTGCGAAGGCAAAACAGGCTACCCACTGGTGGACGCCGCGCAACGTCAATTGAATCAAACCGGTTTCCAGCACAACCGCCTGCGCATGGTGACCGCCAGCTTTTTGACCAAAGACCTAGGGCTAGACTGGCGCTGGGGCGAGAAGTACTTTGCTGAGCACTTGAACGACTTTGACCTGTCAGCCAACAACGGTGGCTGGCAATGGGCAGCCAGCAGCGGTTGCGATGCACAACCTTATTTCCGCATTTTCAACCCGTACAGCCAGTCCGAGAAATTCGATGCGGACGGCAAATTTATTCGCAAGTACTGCCCGGAGCTTGCCAAACTGTCCAACAAATACATTCACAACCCGGCCGAGTGCCCGCCCTTCGAGTTGCAAATGGCGGGTGTGGTACTGGGTGAAACCTACCCACGGCCCGTGGTTGAACACGATGTGGCCCGAAAGAAAACACTTGAACGTTATTCGGTCGTGAAGAAAGCAAAGGAAGATTGATTTTGTCCGAACTTATGATGGTCAGTGCATGTGCCTTCACCCATAATCAGCGGTGAATTTTCATCACTTAACCCCATACAAGAAGGAGACAAAATAGTGAACGCTTACACCACCGTATTGCTTTACGCCGGCTGGATTCTGGTTCTGGCATTGTTCTACGCCCTACCTCGCGTGCCACAAGCCTTGCTAGGCCAAAAACGTATCGACAGCTGGGAGCGTGGCAAAGAATCCACCGACCCGTTGTTCTTGCAACGCGCAAAATCAGCGCACCTGAACTGTCTGGAAAACTTTCCGGTATTCGCGGGTGTTGTGGCCATGGCCGGGCTGATGGGTGAGGTTGAGGCTATCAATGCTTTGGCTGCCTTCGTACTCTATGCTCGCATTGCGCAAAGCGTGGTACACATCAGCGGTACTTCGTTCATTCAGGTGTTCCTGCGAGCCACATTCTTCTTGCTTCAGGTGTTTATTACGCTGTACATGGTGTATTTGCTGGTCTGTTAAGCGGCTACACGAGAATCAAAAAAACCGCCTTGGTTTGTAGCCAAGGCGGTTTTTTTTACTGAATCGCAGCAAACGCTTTGTCGATGGCTACCTTGGTGGCCTCGATCACGGTATCGTCGTGTGTTACAGATACAAACCCTGCCTCGTAAGCCGAAGGTGCCAGGTACACACCTGCATCCAGCATGGCATGGAAAAACTTGTTGAAACGATCACGGTTCGATGCACTCACTTCCGCAAAACTGGTGGGCACTTTCTCGCTGAAGTAAATGCCGAACATGCCACCAATGCTGTCTGCACAAAAGGTTTCGCCGTGGGCATAGGCCACCTGGTTAAACGCTTCAACCAATTTGCGGGTTTGGGTTTCCAGCTTCTCGTAAAAGCCTTCCTGCTTCAACAAACACATGGTGGTCAAACCTGCTGCCACTGCAACCGGGTTGCCGCTCAAGGTACCCGCTTGATAAACAGGGCCGAGGGGTGCAATGCACGCCATAATGTCCTTGCGACCACCGAAAGCACCCATGGGCATGCCACCACCAATAATTTTACCCAAGGTGGTTAAGTCGGGCGTAATGCCATATACGCCCTGCACACCTTGAGGCCCCACACGAAAACCTGTCATCACTTCATCAAATATCAAGACTGCGCCGTGCTGGGTGCACAATTCGCGCAAGGTATTCAGAAATTCGCGGGTGGGTTTGATCAAATTCATATTGCCCGCAACCGGCTCAACGATGACACAGGCAATGCTACTGCCGCTGGCTTTGAACAACTCGTGCAGTTGCTCCACATTGTTGTAGTCCAGCACGCGGGTGTGTTTGGCAAAATCCTCAGGCACACCGGCCGAGGTTGGGTTGCCAAAGGTCAGCAAACCGGAACCCGCTTTCACCAGCAAGCTGTCTGCATGGCCGTGGTAACAACCTTCAAATTTCACAATGGTGTCGCGGCCGGTGAAGCCACGTGCCAAACGAATGGCGCTCATGGTGGCCTCAGTGCCAGAACTCACCAAGCGAACTTGTTCCAGTGAAGGCAGCATGTCGCACAGTGTTTCGGCCATCACGATTTCACCCTCGGTGGGTGCACCAAAGCTTAAGCCACCCACTGCGGCGTCTTGCACTGCCTTGATTACTTCAGGGTGCGCATGACCCAACACGGCAGGGCCCCAAGAGCCAATGTAATCAATGTAGCGTTTGTCATCGGCATCCCACACATAGGGACCATTGGCACGCTTGAAGAAACGGGGTGTACCGCCCACGGAACGGAATGCGCGCACAGGCGAATTCACACCACCGGGAATTGTTTTCTGAGCACGTTCAAACAGCACTTCGTTTTGGCTCACTTCCTGACTACTCATTCTTGAAACTCCAAATTATTGATGGCATCCATTGACTGCCTCAACCCACTGCTGTGCCACACTACAAACCTGCTCAGCATTGGGTTCCATTCCAAACAAACCATTGACCACAGCCACGGCATGTGCGCCAGCTTTCATCAATTCGGGTACCCGCTCAATCGTAATTCCACCAATGGCCACAACCGGCACACCCAGACTGCGAGCCTTGCCAAACAAATCGAGTTCAGCGCGCACTGCATTGGGTTTGGTGGCGCTTGGGTACATGGCCCCGAAAGCCACGTAACTGGCACCGTCACGCACGGCCTGTTCGGCCATTTCAAACTGATTGTAACAAGAAGCACCCACCACCCATTTACTTCCCAGGCTGCTTCGCGCCTTCAGAATGGCCTCATCGGTTTTACCCAAATGCACGCCAGCCACCGCACCACCCTCAAACTTCGCGAACTCCTCAGAGGGCACATCATTCAAAATCAGGGCGGCATCGTACTTCTCGCACAGGGCATCAAGCTGCCCGACCAATTCGATCAACTCCGCTTGGTGCCAATTTTTCTGCCTGCACTGAAACAAACGTACCCCTCCATCCAGCGCCGCCGCCACACAATCAACGATTGCGTCAGGAGTCCACAGGGCCGAGCGCTCGGGCGTGATGGCGTAAACGCCCTTGATCAGTCGCGTGCTCAGTCGAGTGTCCAGTTCATTCTTCAATCGTGTTCTCATCACTGTCATAGCCATCGTCTTCCAAATGTTGCATCAAGTGCATGCGATCGGGAATCAACTGGCCTTTGCCCACCACAAAACCACAACTGAGGGCTTGCCAAGTGTATTCCAGTGCCAGCTCTACAGCCTCTTGAACGCTCAAACCCTGACCAAGCCCAACGGCACAGGCACTGGCCAAGGTACAGCCCGAGCCATGATATTGACCTGGCAGGCGTTCACAAGGAAATTCAACAACCTGCTGACCAGGCCTATACAAACGATTCACAATATCGCCGGACTCCAGGTGCTCGCCTTTCAACAACACAGCCTTACATCCCATTTTCAAAAGGCGCTCACCGGCTTCATCCACCGTTTGTGCTCCGGTAAATGCCTGTGCCTCGGGCCAGTTGGGGGTCAGCAAATCGACCGCAGGGAACAGCTGGTTTCTGTAGCAGTCGAACAGCCCTTGTCCGCCAAAGGCATCGCCCCGGCCGGAGGCCCTTACAGGGTCTACAACCAACAGCACCGAAGGCCACAGGCTTTTTGCTTTCAGCACCGCTGCCACAGCCGCCGTGCTGCCCAACACCCCGGTTTTAATGGCACTGGGCGAAATGCCATCGTCCAGCAAGGCAGTGAGTTGATCATCAATCCAGTCGGGGGTACACGCCTCGAAGCGCGCCACTCCCGCCGTGTTCTGGGCTGTCAGCCCGGTCAGAATGGTCAGGGGATGTGCGCCAAGTGCGGAAACAGTCAAGGCATCGGCTTGCAAACCCGCGCCAGCAGTGGGATCTGATGCTGAAAAGGTCAGCACCAAGGGTACAGTCAGTGTCATTCAAAACCCAAAAAAGACCGACAACCTTTGTAGTCGGCTGCCAAACTCAGTATTATCCACCCGTTGCAATTTTTTTTCTGGAAGTAGCTCAGAATGAATACTTGGATTTGTTTGATTTGCGGTTGGGTATACGATGAAGCGGCTGGCGTGCCCGACGAAGGCATTGCCCCTGGCACCAAATGGGAAGATGTTCCACCAAACTGGGTTTGCCCGGAATGTGGCGCCCGCAAAGAAGATTTCGAGATGACTCAAATCTAAACTCCGAAAACCAATGGATCAATGACCGAACCACAAGCCGACCCCGCCAAAGCGTTTGAAGACCACGCCCCAACGCCGGTCAGGCCCAAGTTTGTTCGGCAGCTAGGGCAGTTTTCAGCAGGTTTGCTGATCGCAGCCCTGGTTTTGTTGACGGTAGGCCTGTTCGCCAAAAGCCAATCGGACAACATTCGCAATACACAGCTGGCCCAAATCAATTTGGTTGAAGGTCGCATTCAACAAGAATTGCTGGCCCTCAATGGCCCAGGCAGTGAAACCGTTCAACCTCAGGGCCTGAAGGCCCTGCTGGGTTTGGGTCAAGAGGTCAGCCAGCAAAACAAGGGAATTCAGTGGTTCGGTGCCCTGCACAGCCAAACCCTGCAAGTGTTGCTGACTCAAAGCATTGAAGCACTGTCGCGCCCCGTGGCCGGCATCAATTCAGATCTGGAAACCCAGCGCCAGCTGGAGACACAGCTTAGGCTGGACACACTGCCGAAACTGGCCCAACTCAAAGCACACATTGCCCAAGCCACCAACGGTTACCTTGTCTTGGTATTCGGCCTTGCGACCTTGCTGGCTTCGATTGGCTTTGCCTTGGGCGTTCAATGGAACACCCATCGAAAAACACTTGCCCTGGGTCGCCGCGTACAAATGTTGAGCCGCGCATTGCATAGCCAACAAGAAAACGACCAGAAACGGGAGGGAGCCCACGCGGCCCTTGAAGGTGTGCTGAAAGCGCTGACCAGCAATCAGCAACTGGAGCATCGCGGCACGCTGATGCAAATTGGCCAACAACTTGAAGAACTGAACCAGAGCGGGCGGGCGGTATTGCAGTTTGCAAAATCATTTCACCAGCTGTCTACCCAAGGCACCCAAGTGGTGAAATCAACCTTGAACAGCGAGCAACGCAACGCCAAAGCCGAAAACCACATGGAAATCATGCAAACCCAACTTGAAGGTTTGCGCGCTGACATTCGAAGCGCTGCGCAGGGCTTGCGGAAAGCCGGCGAGGTCAGCCGCCAGCTGCTGGGCCGGCTGGATTCCTCACAAATGGAATTGACCCTGACCGAACCCGAAAACAACCGGCAATTGCAGCAACTGGTCGAGCAAAGCCAACAGGCCCTGAAAGAATCGATTGAGGGTTTGGTGTTGGCCAGCCAAAAAATAAATGCCGGGCAGCATGAATCAAACAAGCTGGCCGAGTACATGGCTGTGAATCAAACCGCGTGGTCTAACCTGCTGAGCCAGGTTGAACAGGTGGCCGAATCTGCATCGCAAGAATCAGAAAGCGCCCTTCGCCTGGCCAAACGCCTGATGGAACAAAGCCAGCACACAGCACTGGCCTCGCCAAACAATCAAGCAGCCAAGGCACCACCGCAGCTGCTGCCCTGACCCGCGGTACAGCCATAGCAATGGTCACCCACCACCACTTCGATGGAATCAAGCGCGGTCTGCGTCAAATCAGCCAACGTCAGCGCCCTGCCCTGTGAATCGCGCACAGGCCAACCCAGTTGCTGGTTGAAGTCGCAATCGTACAGCGTGCCTTCGTAGTCAATCGACACCAAGCTGCGGCACATCACCGCCGCCAGGTTACTTTCCCGGTATGCGCCTTTCAGCGTGTTCATATAGGTCTCGAACGTGCCCTTGCTGATCAAGGTACTGCCAAAACGGGCAATCGGCATGTTGGTGATTGTCACCAGGCCGGTGAAGCGAATGCCAAACTTCTCGAACAACACAGCCTTGTAATCGGCTTCCAGTGCTTCTTGCGGGGGTGGCAATGAAGGACCTTGTGGGTTGAACACCAAGGTCAAACGCAGCTTGTCACCATAACCCAGTGCATTCAGTTTTTGCAGGCCTGCAATGCTGGCATCGAACACACCCTTGCCGCGTTGCTTGTCCACATTGTCTTCAAGGTAGCAAGGCAAGGATGCAAAAATTTCAACTTCATTTTCAGCGAGAAATTCAGCCAAATCCTCATAGCCTGGCTCACTCAAAATGGTCAGGTTGCACCGGTCAATCACATGCACACCTGCTTTGCGCGCAGCCACCACCAGGCGCTTGAAGCGCGGGTTCATCTCCGGAGCACCACCGGTCAAATCAAGTTTTTTCACCCAGCCCTGATTCATCAGGGTAATCAACTGGTCAATTTGCTCGTCTTGCATCAGCTCGGTGCGATTGGGGCCTGCATTCACATGGCAGTGGGTACAGCTTTGATTACACAGGTAACCCAGATTCACCTGAATGGTTTCCAGGTTCAAGCGCTTCACGCTGGGGAAGGTGGTACTTTTCAACAAATGAACTACTGAGTGCATGTAGGCTCCGGTTTCTGTGCGCCGCTTGGTTATTTCGTTTTCAGATAATGAGAGAATCAAGGCTTGCAAGCAAGATTGATCCGGTTTGATTATCGCGTTAATCGATAGTAACAAACTTACACAAGCTCATTCGCTCAAGCCATGATTCAAGTTACAGTCAACGGTGAAAATCGTGAAATGCCCGAGAACAGCACTGTGGCGCACCTTGTGGAAAGCCTCAAACTGACCGGCAAGCGCATCGCTGTCGAACTGAATGGCGAAATTGTGCCCAAAAGCCAGCACGCCACCACGCCACTGAACGCCGGGGCCAGCTTGGAAATTGTGGTTGCTGTGGGTGGTGGCTAAACAATCAGTACCAATCAGGAGCAGTACCCTCATGAACACCTCAACTGAAAAGCACAACGACACCTGGAAAGTAGGTAGCCGTGAATTCACCAGCCGCTTGCTGGTGGGCACCGGTAAATACGCCAGCCTCGACGAAACCCGCGAGGCAATCACTGAAAGTGGCGCTGAAATTGTGACAGTGGCCATACGCCGCACCAACATTGGCCAGAATGCAGGTGAAGCCAGCTTGCTCGATTACATTGCCCCCAGCAAATTCACCTACCTGCCCAACTCGGCCGGTTGCTACACCGCCAAAGATGCGGTGCGCACCTTGCGCCTGGGTCGTGAACTGCTGGATGGCCATAATCTGTGCAAACTCGAGGTGCTGGGCGACCCCACCAATCTGTACCCCGACATGGAAGAAACACTGATTGCCGCCAAAGAACTGGTGGCCGATGGTTTCGACGTGATGGTGTATTGTTCCGACGACCCCATTTACGCCCGCAAGCTAGAGGATGTGGGTTGTTTGGCCATCATGCCCTTGGCCTCGCTCATTGGTTCTGGCATGGGTATTTTGAACCCTTGGAACATCAACCTGATTCTGGAAAAAGCACAGGTGCCCGTGATTGTGGATGCCGGTGTGGGCACGGCGTCCGATGCCGCCATCGCCATGGAACTGGGTTGTGCTGGCGTATTGATGAACACCGCAATCGCCAAGGCACAAAACCCGGTGCAAATGGCCCGTGCCATGCGTTTGGCCACACAGGCCGGTCGCGATGCCTTTCTTGCGGGTAGAATGCCGAAAAAGTTTTACACGGCCAGCCCCTCTTCCCCTGTGGAAGGCGTTATTTCCTCCAGTTCAAAATGACAGACCAAACCCCCGACAATCCGTTTCGCGACCAGCACATCAAAAGTTTTGTGAAACGTCGGGGGCATATTTCACGCGCCCAGGAACGTGCCGTGGAAGAAGGCATGCCCAAGTGGGGCATCGCCTACAGCCCACAAACCCACATTGATTTCGACAAGCAATGGGGCACACAAGGCCAAGCCAATTGGCTTGAAATCGGCTTTGGCATGGGCGAAACCACCGCAAAAATTGCCAAGGCACACCCCCATGTAAACTACTTGGGTGTTGAAATTTATACCGCCGGTGTGGGGTCGCTGATCAAGAAGATTGAAGAAGAGGGCATAGAAAACATTCGGATCATTTCCCATGATGTGGTCGATGTACTTCGCGACATGATTCCCGATGCCAGCCTTGACAAAGTGTTGCTGTATTTTCCCGACCCCTGGCGCAAGGCCCGCCACCACAAACGGCGACTCATCCAAGCTGAATTTGTGGCAAAGCTAGCGAAAAAGATGAAACCTGGCGGGGTGCTGCACTGTGCCACCGACTGGGAAAATTACGCCCACCACATGCACGATGTACTCAGCGTGGCGCCCGATTGGCAGAATGTGGCGTCAACACCCTTTGCGCCACGGCCCGATGACAGGCCTCTGACCAAGTTCGAGAATCGCGGATTGAAACTTGGCCACGGTGTCTGGGACCTTCTCTACCGTGTTCGCTGACACGGTTCAAACAGACCTCCCCTCTTGCGGTATGCCTTGCTGCGCCTGAATTTGCTTTAATCAGGCTCAACCTCGTAAATTCAACACGGCATGCTTTCATCGCAAAAAAACGGGCTGTTGCGCGCACTGATCGCCAACAGCACCGTCATCTCGCTTAACTCACGCACGTTACTGGTTTGCGTTACAGCGCTGTTGGCCCTGTCACTTAGCATTTACGCCATTTTGAATAATCAGTTCAGTGCACAACATGCCGAACGCATAGATCAATTGCTCATTGCCAAAGCCCAAGCCATTGACCACAAGGACCACTCCGGGCACAACCACGCAATGGCCATGACGCCGGTGTATTACCACTCCGGCAATATTGAGGGTGCACAAGGCACACTGCACTGGCCCAAAGATTGTGAACTTTCCCAAGCCCCATCGGAATCAAAAATTCAGCGATTCAAGTGCGAAAACGGCGTTCGCCTGCACGCACTTCAGGCCATGCTGCCCCTGGAAGACGCTGCGAATCAAACAATCATCCTGTGGGCCACGCACATTCCAAATGCCTCACTGCTCAACATGCAAGTTGAAGACATTCTTGGACTTACCGCCCTGGTACTGGTCATCAGCACCTTGTGCAGTCGCTGGATCAGTCAGTCCATCACCCAACCCCTGGGAGAAATTACCACCAGCGCGCAACTCATGGCCGAGGGAAATTACGATTGGCGACTTCCTGAAAGCTCCATTGGCGAAATCAACCAGCTGGCGTTCACCTTCAACCACATGGCGAAGAGCCTGCAAGAACGCGACAAGGTGATTCGGCGCACCGCCTACAAAGATCAATTGACGGGGCTGGACAACCGCGCGTATTTAACCCTTGCCCTGCGAGAACGTACGCAAAGCGCCCGCGAACCGTTGAGCATTGTGATTTGGGGAATCGACAACCTGGACAATATCAATGAAGTGCTGGGGCATGATGTTGCGGACAAAGTGTTGGTTAAAGTGGCACGCAAAGCCAGTCGCATTTGCCAGGAAAACCTGGTGATTGCGCGTCTTGAAGGCAATATTTTCTGCATGCTTTTGCCACGAGAATTGCTGGAAAGCATGCTGAAAAAACACACCCTGAAACGCATGTTGCATGGTTCACTGCGGGTACAGAACTATCAACTGGACATTCAAAGCCATGCGGGCCTTGCGCACTATCCCGAGCACGGTCAATGCCCCGAAACGCTAATGCGCCGGGCTGAAATTGCTCGCCAACTGGCCAAAAAAACACGCCAAACCAGCATTGTTTTCGAGGCGCGGCTTGAACAGCGTTCGGCCAATCGGCTTGAACTGATTGCCCAACTGCGCAAAGCCATTACAGACAACGAATTCTGCCTGTTTTTTCAACCCAAATTGAACCTGCGCACCAACAGCATTAACCAGGCGGAAGTGCTCTTGCGCTGGAACCACCCTGTTCACGGTTTGATTGCGCCTGGGGCCTTTATTGAACTTGCCGAGCAAACCGGCATGATCCGCGACATTACGCGCCTGGTTCTCAAACAAACCTACGCCATCATTACGCTGTGTGCCAATCAAAACATCAGGTTGTCAGTCAATCTTTCCGCGATGGATCTGGAAGATTTCAGCCTGATTGATTTCATGCAAACTTTGCATAAGCAGCAACCCGATGCCTCGCGCCATATTGTGTTGGAAATCACTGAAAGTGCAGCCATGCGAGACCCAGAGCAAGCGTTGGACATACTCAATCAGTTGGCTGCCATGCATTTTCAAATCGCGGTGGATGACTTTGGCACGGGCTACTCCTCACTGGCCTATTTGAAGCGCTTCCCGGTCACCGAATTGAAAATTGACCGCTCACTAGTGCAGGGCGCAGACCTGGACACGGATGGTCAGATCATTCTTGAATCAACCATCGAAATGGGCCACATCATGGGCTTGCTGGTCACCACCGAAGGTGTAGAAACCCAGTCCGAATACGAACTGGTTAAAAAGCTGGGGGCCGACTATGTTCAAGGCTTCTGGCTGTCCAAACCCATGCCGTTTGACGAATTCAAACTGAAACACCTGGTTGGCAACCACGACCAGCTGGTCCAACACCTCTAAACGGCTCAAATAGCACATCAAAATTGGTCGTATTTGACCCGGGCACCCTCGGCTTCGATATGATGTGAGCATGACAATTCACACATTCAAAGCATCACCGTGAAAATGAAACAGTTCGATGTCGCCATCATTGGCAGTGGTTTGGCAGGATTAACCACCGCCCTACAATTGGCCGACAAGCTCAAAGTGGCCATTATTTGCAAACGCTCAGTTTCCGACTCGGCAAGCCGTTGGGCCCAAGGTGGCATTGCCGCTGTGCGCGACCCTGCCGACAGCGTGGCCGAACATGTGCAAGACACCCTGGTAGCGGGTGGCGGCCTGTGCGAACGTGATGCCGTGCAATTCATTCTGGAAAACGCATCCAAATCCATCGACTGGTTGGTGGAACAAGGTGTGCCGTTTTCTCGCGAAGACGAAGAAGGCCCCAGCAATACCGAACCCAACGGGTTCCACCTGACCCGAGAAGGCGGGCACAGCCGCAGGCGAATCCTGCACGTGGCCGATGCCACAGGCGATGCAGTACAAACCACGCTGGAAGCCAAAGCGCGCAACCACCCCAACATTCAATTGTTTGAACACCACATGGTGATCGACCTGATCACCGGCGACCGGCTAAGCGAGAAAAAGGCCGGCATTTTGGGTGCTTACGTTCTGGACGAACAATCGCAACGCGTACTCACCCTGACCTGCCCTTACATTGTGCTGGCTTGCGGCGGCGCGGGCAAAGTGTACAACTACACCACCAACCCCGACACAGCCACGGGTGACGGGATTGCCATGGCCTGGCGTGCAGGATGCCGAATTTCCAATATGGAATTCATCCAGTTCCACCCCACCTGCCTGTACCACCCCTATGCCAAAAGCTTTTTGATTACCGAAGCGGTGCGCGGCGAAGGTGGTTTGCTGAAACTGCCCGATGGCACACGCTTCATGCCCGAGCACGACGAACGGGCAGAACTGGCACCGCGTGATGTGGTGGCGCGCGCCATCGACTTTGAAATGAAAAAACGCGGCCTGGATTGCGTGTACCTGGACATCAGCCATGAACCGGCTGAGAAACTGAAAAAACATTTCCCTACCATTTACAAACGTTGCCTTGAACTGGGCATCGACATCACCAAGCAAGGCATTCCTGTTGTGCCTGCTGCGCATTACACCTGCGGTGGCGTGGTCACCGACCACAATGCCCGCACCGACATTCCCGGCCTGTATGCCGTGGGCGAAACAGCCTACACAGGCCTTCACGGTGCCAACCGGCTGGCCAGCAACAGCCTGCTGGAATGCGTGGTATTGGGGCAAGCTGCCGCCAACCACATTTTGACCAAACCCAACCGCGAAACCATGGGACTGCCGGATTGGGACGAAAGCCGGGTTACCGACCCAGATGAAGAGGTGGTGATTTCCCACAACTGGGCAGAACTTCGCCAGACCATGTGGAACTACGTGGGCATTGTACGAACCGACAAACGCCTGGAACGGGCGCAGCACCGCATCCAATTGCTTCGTGCCGAAATTCTGGAGTTCTACAGCAACTTCCGCGTAAGCCGGGATTTGCTGGAATTGCGCAACCTGGTGGACGTGGCCGATTTGATCGTGACCAGCGCACTAAGCCGCAAGGAAAGCCGTGGTTTGCATTTCAGTGCCGACTACCCGGGCACCCTGCCCAAAGCATTCCCCACGGTGTTGCAACGACCCAAGAAAAAATGAATATGCGTGATTTCAAGGGAATCGGACAACCCCGTCGGGTTGACGCACCAAACCAACAATTCGCGCTCACTCCATTACTCGAAGCGAATAATCCACCGCCGTAACGTCTTTCGTGAGCGCCCCGATCGAAATGCGGTCCACACCAGTCTCGGCAATGGCTCGCACCGTGTGCTCGTTTACCCCGCCTGATGCTTCCAGAATAGCCCTGCCTTTGTTCACCTCAACGGCCACACGCATGGCCTCCAGCCCAAAGTTGTCCAGTAGCACCGACTTGGCACCAGCTTGTAGCGCCTCCTCAAGCTGAACCAAACTTTCAACCTCAATTTGCACACTCACATGCGGCGCACCCAAGGCATCGGCATTGGCCAGCACCGGGGCAATTCCTCCCGCAGCCGCAATGTGGTTTTCCTTGATCAAAATACCGTCGTACAACGCCAAGCGCTGATTCAAACCGCCCCCAACCCGCACAGCGTACTTTTGAGCCAAACGCATGCCGGGCAAGGTTTTTCGGGTATCCAGAATGGATGCTTTTGTGCCTTCAATCAGGCGCACAAAATGGCGTGTTCGGGTAGCCACTGCAGAAAGCAACTGCAAATAATTCATCGCTGAACGCTCGGCCGTCAGCAAAGGCCGGGCATGGGCATCAATCTCACACACCACTGTGCCAGGCTGAACCTCGTACCCCTCAGGCACTTGCCAACGCACCAAAGCATCCGGGCACAGTGCATTGAACACCCCGTTGAACCAGTCCTGCCCACACACCACCGCCTTGTCGCGGCACAGCAGCTGCGCCTTGCAGCGCTTGCCCTCGGGCACTAACAGACCGGTCCAGTCTGTATTGCCCATGTCTTCGGCAATCGCATCATGCACATTTTTCAGCAAGGCCAGCTCAAGCGCCGGCCCAAACGATTGAAAGAGTTCTGAACGGCTCATGCTGGCCCCACTCCCTTGTGTGCCTGTTCCAGGCGACCCTGGCCACGCGGCCCGGAAATACCATGTGTTTTCGCGAAATCCAGCATTCGGTCGATGCAACGGTAAGCCTGTTTGCCCAGCGCGGAGTCCACATGCACCTCGCCCAAGCCGGTATCAAACCCGGTCTTCAACACATCGCGCAGGTTTTTCAAACCATTCATGGCCATCCAGGGGCAATGGGCGCAGCTTTTGCAAGTGGCTGAATTGCCCGCGGTAGGCGCCTCAATCAAGGTTTTACCCGGTGCAAACTGACGCATTTTGTGCAAAATTCCGTTGTCAGTGGCCACAATGTAGGTGTCAACACCTGGGGTTTGCGTGGCCTTGATCAGCTGAGTGGTCGAACCCACCACATCGGCCAGTGCCACCACATCGGCTGGCGATTCCGGGTGCACCAACACCATGGCCTGCGGGTGCTGGGCTTTCAGCATTTTGAGTTCTTCAGCCTTGAACTCGTCGTGTACCAGGCACGAGCCCTGCCACAGCAACATATCGGCACCAGTCTGTTTTTGGATGTACTGCCCCAAATGCCGATCGGGTGCCCAAATCAGCTTTTGCCCCTGTGCATGCAAATGGCCCACAATGTCCAAGGCAATGCTTGAGGTCACCATCCAGTCTGCGCGCGCCTTCACGGCAGCACTTGTGTTGGCATACACCACCACTGTGCGATCGGGGTGTTGATCACAAAACGCGTTGAACTCTTCCGAGGGGCACCCCAGGTCCAGTGAACATGTGGCATCCAGGTCTGGCATGAATACGCGTTTCTCGGGATTCAAAATCTTGCTTGTTTCACCCATGAATCGCACGCCCGCCACCACCAGGTTCTGCTGCTTGCTCTCGCGCCCAAAACGCGCCATTTCAAGGGAATCTGAAACACAACCGCCGGTTTCCTCAGCCAGGTCTTGCAATTCAGAGTCCACGTAATAATGCGCCACCAACACGGCATCACGGGCTTTCAGCAAAGCCTTGATCTCCGCCTTCAAAGCAGCCCTTTCGTCGGGCCCCGGTTGCTGGGGCACACGGGCCCACGCTTGGGAGGGTTTACAACTGGTGGAGGGGCTGGCCTGTGAGGGCAAATCGAACTCAACAGGCTTGATGTCTACTTGATTCACGGAACGCTCGGTTGGTGACAAGGAAAACACGCATTTTACTCCCTTGGCCCCAGAAAATCCCGGGAATCCAGAACGAAGAACGATCTGAACTTTTGAGTGCTCCCCGTCACTCAAAGGGAGCATTTTCATTAATGCGACAGCGCTCGTTGCCCAAATGCCCGAAGCACGTTGTCTTTTTAGCCCTCATCAATACTCTTGGAGCACTCCACATGTTGAAGCAATCCCTTAAATCCTTGTCCATTCTGGCTGCATTGTTGTCCATGCACTCAGTTGCACAGGCCACCTGTCAAGGCAATGACTGTCAAGTTGAAATCGATGCCAATGTTGAATTTGACAGCAGCTATTACCTCAGCCCAAACCACAACGGCATTTTCATTCAAAGCAACACCGGCACCAATGCTGCAATCGTTGATCTACAAAACGTGGTCATGCGCGACAACGGCGATATCACTGGTTCAGCCCAGGCCGTGGGCAACAACATTGCCATTTCTCTCAGTTCATCATCCAAAGTTCCTGTTCGCCATGTGTCCCAAAGCAACTATGGCGATCAACTGGCGTCAGTCAACCTGTCCCAGCGGAGCACATCAAAAACCGGCGAAGTTCTCATTGAAGCCGTTTCAATTGGCAACAACTTCAGCCTGAATCTTGACAACACAAGCCTGGCCGAATTGTCAGTGGCTCAGTGCAACGTCAGCGACAACGTGGCTGTGGCTGAATACCGTTGGGATCCAACCCGCCTCACAGCGTCAGCTACCGCAGTTGGCAACAACATTTCAATTGGCGGCGCACGTCCTTAATTGAACTTTTTTGCCCTAGGCGACAACCTACAGCCAAAGGTCGCTTGGGGCAAACCCAACCCCATAAATCCCATCCGGAAATACCAAGGAAACCATCGAATGAAATTACTCAAACTTTGTTTTGCCACTCTTGCCCTGGGCCTTGGCAGCGCACACGCACAAACCTTTGAAGGCAATGTCAGTTCATTCGAAACACCTTTTGGCATGCGCAGCGTCACCGACATCGACTCACCCGCAGGCACACGCCGCGACGCGAATTTCAACCGCACCCAAGTTGACTCTCCAGGCTGGGGGTTCGCCGCCACCGCAATCGGCAACTTGATCAATGTACAAACCGACGGCAACAACAACACCGTTGTCATTAATGCCACACAAATCAACAATGGCGCTCAGAACGCCACGATTGATGGCGGCTTCTGATCCAAAGTCACTTACTGCTCTTGAATACACAAAGGCCCACTATGTCCCGCTATCCGCTTCCAAAATTTGCATTCATCTCGATGCTTGCCGCATCGGCCAGTGCATGTACAACGCTACCCTCCTTCAGTGAAGCGGAGTACGTCAGCCCCTTCGACGGAGCAAGCGTGGTAGAAAATACAACCCGCTACAGCCCTGCACTGGAATGCCTGAGACCCATGGTAGGCGGCCGAGGTCCCAATGCAAAACGGTTTGCAGTCGGGCGGGTCAGTGATTTCACGGGAAAAGAAGACCTGGTCAACGGAAAACGAATCACCCAAGGTGCAGCCTTAATGGTTATTTCTGCTTTGGCAAAAACCGGGGTGCCCATGGTTGAGCGGTTCGACACCTCGATTGCCGACATGGAATTGAAGTACTCCGACAACAAGTTGATCACCGACAACCCGGACAGCAAAGCACATCGGCAAATTTTTTCAGGTTCGCTGCCAGGCTCTGACTATCACATCGTGGGTGGCATCACCGAGGTGAACTACAACATTCGCAGTGGCAGCCTGGAGTCATCCATTCGCTTCATCGGCGCGGCAGCCCGCTACTTTGTCATGAACGTAGCAGTTGATCTGCGTGTAGTGAACACCAAAACACTTGAAGTGGTGAACACACAAAGCCTTCAAAAACAGATTATTGGCACTGAATTGAATGGGGGTTACTTCCGCCTGTTCAGCGATGGCCTGGTCGATGTGAATGCCGCTGAACGAACGCAAGAGCCAATTCAAAAAGGTGTTCGCATGGTGATTGAACATGCGGTGTTCAATATGCTGACCGAGATGAACAATTTGTCAGCACAAAGCTGTGCAAGATTAAGCACAGCCAAACCCGGCGAATTGCGCAGCAATCAAGCCGCCATGAATACGCCAGCCAAACAGCGCAGCAACAATTCAATCGTGCTAACCCCTCCACCCGCTTCAACCTCGGCAGGGCAAGACCCCAGCATTGTGATCGACCCCTACACCGGAGAAATCATTCGCGAAGCAAGCATTGAGAACGCCTCCACCGCGTCATCACAAAGCGAGGTAACTGAGTTGAAAGGCTTGTTTGGCAGTGGCAGCAACGCGCAAACCGCACCGCAGGAATCGACTAGCAACACCACCCGTGAAATGCAGGAAAAACTGCTGTGGGGCAGTCGACCACAGATTCGATAAGCAATTGGGTAACAACGGTTGCGGAGTAAGCAATACGCAGCGCACCAACAAAAAAGCCTCAAGAGTACTTGAGGCTTTTTTAATGGGGTTTTTTACCGGTTTATAGGGTCTTAAGCAGACTCATCCGACTGCACACCATCTTCCTTGATCGGTGAGGCCAAAATTTTGTCAATCCGCTTTTGGTCCATGTCCACCACTTCAAATCGCCAACCTTCCCAATCCACCGTGTCTCCGGTGGCTGGCAAGCGCCCTGTCAACAACATCACCATGCCACTCAGGGTGTGGTAACGGCCTTTTTCTTCTTCCGGCACACTCTTGATATTCAAGGTGTCTTTCAGTTCCAGAATGGCAATGGCACCATCCAGCAACCACGAGCCGTCTTCGCGCTGTACCGCCCAAGAGTCTTCCTTGTTGTGCGGGGTAAACTCACCAGTCAGAGCTTCCATCAAATCGTGCAGGGTCACAATGCCTTCAAGTTCGCCATACTCGTCGATCACAAAGGCAATGTCCATGTTGTTGCTGCGGAACTGGGTTAACAGCTCCATGCCCGTCAGGGTTTCCGGCACAAACACACACTGCTGCAAATTGGTTGAAAAGTCGGGCATCTTGCCCTGTGCGGCGTAGGCCAAAGCCTGTTTGGCATGAATTACACCGATCAAGTTGTCGAGGTTGCCATCGACCACCGGGAAGCGTGAATACTGCGATTCAATCACACGCTTCAGATTTTCCTCCTGAGGCAGTCGAATATCGAGATACAACACATCGGAACGGGGAATCATGAGTGAACCCAGCTGGCGATCATCCAAGCGGAACACATTGCGCAGCATGGTGTGCTCGCTGCTTTCGATGACGCCCGATACCGAACCCTCGTCCAACATGGCGTGAATTTCTTCCTCGGTCACACCGTTGTCGGTGTTTTCTTTCACACCCATAATGCGCAACAAACCGCGGGTCGAAAAAGACAAAAACATGACGAACGGGCGCGTGGCAATTGCGAGAATTTGCATGGGCCTTGCCACCAAGCGGGCAATGACCTCCGGGCTGATTTGCCCCAAACGCTTGGGCACCAGTTCACCGACCACAATTGACACATAGGTAACACCAACAACCACAATGGCAGTGGACACAATGTCTGTCATCGCCACTTCCAGGCCGAAGGTTTGCAACCAAAGCGCCAGTGGTTTGGCCAATACCGCCTCACCCACAATACCGCTCAGCACACCAATCGATGTGATGCCAATTTGTACTGTTGACAAAAACTTGGTGGGATCTTCAGACAACTTGAGCGCAACCGCAGCGGATTTGTCACCTTCTGCAGCCAACTTCACCAAACGCGCCTTTCTGGCGGTAACCAGGGCAATTTCGGACATGGCAAACAAGCCATTGGTCACAATAAGGCCAATCAGAATCAGCACTTCCACGTCAACTCTCCTCTTTTCAAGGGCAAAACAAGGGTGCCAAGCGCAAGGCTTAAAGGAGCATTGTCAAGCAGGAAGAACTTGGGAAAACGACGCGCAACGAGCGCTTTGAAGGGGGTTGCCAATGACGGCGCGGTGAAGTTTGAGCAACTTCGACAACTGGAACTATCCATATACGGTCGGGAAAGGCCCGAGCACTCCTATCAGAAAAAAACACCGCCTAATCGTACAAAGACGAAGGGGCGGTGTCAATTTTTCTTTTAAAAATCAGGTCTTGTGGTAAATCTCAGACCCTTTCTTGATGAACTCGATCGATTTTTCTTCCATTCCCTTGCTCAAGGCATCTTTTTCAGAAACACCCAGTTTTTCTGCGTATTCACGCACATCTTGGGTAATTTTCATCGAGCAGAAGTGCGGGCCACACATTGAGCAGAAGTGAGCCACTTTCATGCTTTGCTTGGGCAGGGTTTCGTCGTGGAATTCACGGGCCGTATCGGGGTCAAGCCCCAAATTGAACTGATCTTCCCACCGGAACTCGAAACGGGCCTTGGATAAGGCATTGTCTCGAATTTGAGCGCCAGGGTGCCCTTTGGCCAAATCGGCGGCGTGGGCTGCAATTTTGTAGGTGATGATGCCGTCTTTCACGTCTTTTTTGTTCGGTAAGCCCAAGTGTTCTTTTGGGGTCACATAACAAAGCATGGCACAGCCGTACCATCCAATTTGTGCGGCACCAATTCCACTGGTGATGTGGTCGTAACCAGGGGCAATGTCGGTGGTCAGTGGGCCAAGGGTGTAAAACGGGGCTTCATGGCACTCTTTCAATTGAATGTCCATGTTCTCTTTGATCAATTGCATGGGCACATGGCCTGGACCCTCGATCATTACCTGCACATCGTGCTTCCAGGCAATCTGGGTCAATTCGCCCAAGGTGCGAAGCTCGCTCAGCTGCGCCTCATCATTGGCATCCCAAACCGAACCGGGGCGCAAGCCATCACCCAGCGAGAAGCTGACGTCGTAAGCCTTCATGATTTCGCAAATGTCTTCGAAATGCTCATACAAGAAGCTTTCTTTGTGGTGGGCCAGGCACCACTTCGCCATGATTGAACCACCACGAGACACAATACCTGTCATGCGGCTTGCGGTAAGCGGCACATAAGCCAGACGCACACCGGCGTGAATGGTGAAGTAGTCCACACCCTGCTCAGCTTGCTCAATCAGCGTGTCGCGGAAAATTTCCCAGGTCAGGTCTTCAGCCTTGCCATTGACCTTTTCCAGGGCCTGGTAAATAGGCACTGTACCAATGGGAACAGGGCTGTTGCGCAAAATCCATTCGCGGGTTTCATGAATATGCTTGCCAGTGGACAAGTCCATTACCGTGTCGCCACCCCAACGAATGGCCCAGGTCATTTTCTCGACTTCTTCACCGATTGAAGATGACACAGCCGAGTTACCGATGTTGGCATTGATTTTCACCAGAAAATTGCGACCAATGATCATCGGTTCAATTTCAGGGTGATTGATGTTGGCGGGAATGATGGCCCGACCACGGGCAATTTCATCGCGCACGAACTCTGGTGTAATTTGCTCAGGAATTGACGCCCCAAAAGACTGGCCTGGGTGCTGACGGGTCAGCAAATCAACCATTTTGGCGCCAATTTTTCCACCTGCGTTCTTCAGGCTTTCAATGTATTCCTGGCGGCGCAGGTTCTCGCGGATGGCCACATACTCCATTTCCGGCGTAACAATACCCTGGCGAGCGTAATGCATTTGCGTCACGTTTTTACCGGCCTTCGCCTTGCGCGGTTTGCGCTGCAAGTTGAAACGCAGTTCTGTCAGCTTGGGGTCATTCAGGCGCTCAATGCCGTATTCAGAACTGGGGCCACTCAGCAACTCTGTGTCATTGCGTTCTTCAATCCAGGGATTGCGAATGGCAGGCAAGCCTGAACGAATGTCGATTTTTGCAGTGGGGTCTGTGTAAATGCCGGAGCAGTCGTACACGTAAATCGGCGGGTTTTTCTCGCCACCGAATGAAGTGGGTGTGTCGTCTTGTGAAACTTCACGCATGGGCACCTGAATGTCGGGCCGTGAGCCCTGCACATAGACCTTGCGGGAATTGGGAAGCGGCTTGACCGCAGCTTCATCCACCTTCGCGGTGGCTGCGAGGAAATCGGGATTGGCGCTCATGTGTACTCCTGTTGGGCGTGAATCGTTGTGCCGGGTGCATGAACATTCCACCCAGCCAAGCCCAAGGAGCAAAGCCAGTGAAACGCTTCCTGCAAACAGCATTATCTGCACAGGTGTGAGGGTTTTTCTCACCCGGCAACAATTTGCCAGGACCCCTGCGTTAAACTTGAATAAGCTCAAAGTATAGGCCCGCCTGCGTCGTACCTCAATACGCGGTTTGCACAAGGCGCTCTTTTTGTTCAACTTTCTCGGATCACGCAATTCAATGGGCAACAGACTCAGTTCAATCACCACCCGCACTGGCGACGATGGCACCACTGGCTTGGCCGATGGCAGCCGTTTGGCGAAAAACGATCTTCGTGTTCATGCCATGGGCGATGTCGATGAGTTGAACAGCCACATCGGCCTGATATTGACTGAAGCCTTGCCTGAGCGCCTGGCCACCGAACTCACCCGCATTCAGCACGACCTGTTTGATTTGGGCGCAGCCCTGTGCATGCCGGGTTTTGATGTGTTTCCACCCCAAGCAGTGGCGCGGCTGGAAGACTTGATCAAGGAGTTCAATGAACCCCTGCCGCGTCTGGAAGAATTTATTTTGCCTGGCGGCAGCAAGGCCTCTGCTTACACCCACATTGCGCGCACTGTTTGCCGCAGGGCGGAGCGGGTACTGGTGGACTTGAACCAGCAACAACAACTGCCAGAAGACTTGCTTTTGTACATGAATCGCCTGTCGGATTTCCTGTTTGTGGCTTCCCGCTGGATTCACCACAAAAAAGGCGTTCGCGATGTGCAATGGAAAAAAGGATTCAACCGCCCGCAAGAATAAGTTCGCTTGCAGGCTTGATTAATCGCTACTTCGACTCGGTTTTGGCTGGGCTCACGGCATTGCTGACCGCTGCGCCCGCTTCTTTGGGTGGATAGAAGAACTCGCCAGGGCTCTTGAAAAACCGCTTGAAAATACGCCCCGCCAAAGACAGGCTTTCCAATCTTCGAACACCACGTGCACGTAAGGCGGTAAAAAACGCCAGGCTAAAGCTGACGCCCAGGTTCACCATACCGATCAGGAACACACCCACGGCGGCAATCGCCACCTCAAACCCGCTCAACATGAATTCATGGGCCTGAATTCCGTAAGCCATGTTTGCCGCGGCAAAGGTAATGTGCCGAATGTCGATTGGCAAACCAAGAATGAGTCCTATAAAACCTGCCGAACCCAACATGCAACCGAAAAAGAAGTTGCCTGCCAAGGCCCCTGTGTTTTTGCTCAAATAATCGGCCAGTTTGTTGGCACGCACCACACCCAAGCGCTTGCGCAACCAGGGCACCTTCCGAATTCTGTCCGGAATACGGTGGTAAATCGACAGGTTATCGTAGTAACCCGCAATAACACCCGCCAAAAACAGAAAAACCCCGGCGATTGCCGCATGGGGCAAAGCTGCCGACAACAAGGGATTGAGCTCCAGCAACATTTTTTCGCCCTTCTCGACTGCGACAGGCGGCTCTCCGAGCAAGAACGTAAGCCCCACAGCCACCACGGTGGCAGTGGCAAATGCTGGTAACACATTGCCCCAAATCGAGATGAATTGGGTGCGTGCAACCTGGGTAATCAAATCAGCCACCCGGTCGGCCGAGCTTAAGCGCCCGTTGGCAGCATCAATCGCCGCGGCGATTCGCGCCGCTGTCATGGCTGGCTGCTTGGTGGCAATGGTGAAACCCAACAGGTGAATGATCACAAAGCCAATGCCGTAATTCAGGCTGAAAAATACGGCCTCCCAAAATGGGGGCAAATGCCAACTTGAAATGCCGGCTTTGAACAAAGAAAGAAGCGCGATAATAACGCCCGCGCCCATGGCCGCTTTGGCCATTTTCCAGTACTCGGCGCGGGTTTCTGTGGCGTACTTCTCACCCGACTGGCTGGCATGTTCAGTAATTCGCAAAGCCAGCTTGTCAGTCAAGCCACGCCACAAATCGGTAATGGAATGCTTGCGGTTTTCCTCTTTGGTCAAGGTGCAGAAAAACTGCACGCAAGTCCCCACCCGATTGTCAGTGGGCAAGGCACCCAACAGTTGCAACAATCGCCGCATGCGGTTGATCGATTGTTCCAATCGAATCAGCTGCATACTCAAGGTGACTGAAATACCTTGCACGCGAGCCTGCGCATAGGCTTTCTTGATTTGGCCCTGACACTGGTCCAACAACACATCCAGGTGGTCGCCCAAATCGTGCAGTGGCTCCATATTGCTAAGCTTTTCATGGGCCTGCCCAATCATGTTGCGCAACTCCAGGTGCTGCTCAACAAAGGGTGAAGTATGCCGCTCTGAAATACCCAGGCATCGAACCACTTCCGAATCAATGCCAAGGGCAGCGATTCGCACCGCGAGCATTTCCATGGCCTCAAGCATTTCGTGCTGAATGCGCTTCCACAGAGGCATGGCGGGGTCTAGCCATTCCAGCACATGAAACAGACGAGTCCAGCTTGCCACACTGATCGACTCAAGCCACTCATGGTCATCCGGCTTGGTGAACATCAGGCTGAGCGATTCACGCACGGTTTTGTCTTCCACCGTGGCGGGCAACAGGCGCTGAAAAATCCGGTTTTTCATGGCCTGACCAAATGTTTCATTGCCCAGAATACCGAGCTCGGCAAAGGTATACCGGTAACGTGATTCTTTCAGGAATTGTTCAAGGTAACCCTTGACCTGCACACGCAGGTCGTTGGACTGCTCAAGCGCCTCCACCAGCATGGAAAATCGCCGCTCGATTTCGAAGTCGGAGCCCGGAGCCCCTTCTCGAAACCATTCCATGAGGTGGCACAGGTGGGCAATGTCCGCCTCATGCCTGGTGTCTGGACCCATCCCGTTCAGGATGGTCAGCAGCGCACCTCGAATATTGTAGTTTGGGTTCGTTGCCATATTCTGAATACCTAGTCCGAGGGCTAGTGTACCCGATGAATTGGCTATTTACTCCAACTGTCCTTCAGCGTAGTGGCCCGATTGAACACCGGGTTTTCCAGAGTATGGTCCTTCAAATCAGGCACAAAATAGCCGTGGCGCTCGAACTGGTACACCGTACCAGACCAGGCATCCTTCAGCCCTGCCTCCAGATAAGCCTTCACTTCGGTCAGTGAATTGGGGTTCAAGCTGTCCATGAAGTTTTTACCACCAGAGTCGGGGTGCTCTTCGGTAAACAGGCGATCGTAAAGGCGCACAGTGGCAGGCAGGCAGTCCTCTGCATCCACCCAATGAATATTGCCTTTCACCTTGTAGTTGTCTGCACCTGGCGTACTCGATTTGCTATCCAGAAACACCTGGGCATGCACTGCAGTCACTTTGCCGCTTTCATCTTTGTCGCAGCCGGTACACTCAATCACATAGCCATAACGCAATCGAACCCTGTTGCCAGGAAACAGGCGGAAAAACTTTTTCTCCGGGTTCTCCTGAAAGTCTTCTGCCTCAATCCACAGACGCTTGCCGATTGTGAACTGACGCACGCCCCAATGCGGATGGTGAGGGTGAACCGGCGCGGTGCACATGTCGGCCCAATCGTCGTCCACGTTGTCCAGGATCAATGGAATTGGGTCGAGCACCGCCACCGCACGGTGGGCAATTGGGTCAAGCGTGTCGCGTAAAGCGCCTTCCAGCACCGAATAATCAATCCAGGAATCGGATTTGGACACGCCAATGCGGGCACAAAACAACTGAATTGCCTCAGGTGTGTAGCCACGACGGCGCAAACCCACAATGGTCGGCATGCGGGGGTCGTCCCACCCATTGAGTTTGTTTTCAGTTACCAATTGCTGCAATTTGCGCTTGCTGGTGACCACATAGCTTAGGTTCAGACGGGCGAACTCAATCTGCTTGGGCAAGGGGTGGCTTAGAAGGGGCTTTAACACACCGCCATCCGCCGTTTTGTGTTCAGAAGCTAAGTTGTCCAGAAGCCAGTCGTAGAACGGGCGCTGGTCTTCGAATTCAAGCGTACAAAATGAATGGGTTATGCGTTCCAGCGCATCTTCGATGGGATGCGCAAATGTGTACATGGGGTAAATGCACCAGTCATCGCCAGTGCGGTGGTGAAATGCCCGGCGAATGCGGTAAACGGCCGGGTCACGCATGTTCATATTGGGGCTGGCCATGTCAATTTTGGCACGCAGCACCGCAGCGCCATCGGGCAGTTCGCCCGCGCGCATGGCGCGAAAACGGGCCAGGCTCTCAGCGGCTGGGCGATTGCGGAATGGGGAATCCACACCCGCTTGGGTCAAGGTGCCGCGATTGGCACGCATGTCATCTGCATTCTGTTCATCAACGTAAGCCAAACCCGCTTGAATCAGGAATTCAGCGGCTTGGTACATGAAGTCGAAATAATCGCTGGCGTAATACAGGTTGTCGTCACCAAAGTTTTCCCAGCGAAAGCCAAGCCAATGCACGGCATCCAGAATGGAATCCGCGAATTCCTCGCTTTCTTTTTCTGGGTTGGTGTCGTCAAAGCGCATGTGGCACGCGCCACCGTATTCTTTGGCCAAACCGAAATTCACACAAATGGCCTTGGCATGGCCCACATGCAAGTAGCCATTCGGCTCGGGCGGAAAACGCAGGCGAATGTTCGCGGGATCAGCGGGCGCACCGTCGTGCACATCGGCCCCACCGGGTTTGCCGGCCCACGGGCGTACCTGATACTCGGGCTTTTTCAAGTCCGCATCAATGATGTTGCGAAGGAAATTCGAGGCGGGGGCGTTGTCGGCCCCAGCATGGGTATTTTTGTTTGCAGAATCAGACATCAGCACATCCTGTTGGCGAATGCGCTGATGTTAGCAAAAACAAGCCTTAGGCAACGGCCAAGGCCTCGCCCTTCTTGGAAGAAATTCCAGTAAATGCGAAATCCAGTTCAGGCTGCTTGCCATTCATGATGGACGCGATTGATCGGCCCGAACCACAAGAATGGGTCCAACCCAAAGTGCCATGGCCTGTGTTCAGGTACAGGTTTGAAATTTTGGACACACCAATGTAAGGCACGTTCGAAGGGGTCGCGGGGCGCAAACCAGTCCAGTACACAGCCTGCTCTGGGTCGGCCATGCCGGGGAACAGCTCCATGACGCGGCGGGTAATCGCCTGGCAACGCACATGGTTCAGGTTGGTGCTGTAACCGTTCAGTTCAGCGGTGCCTGCAATTCGCAGCTTGTCACCCAGGCGGCTGAACACCAGTTTGTATTCATCATCGGTCAAACTGACTTGCGGGGCTTTGCTGGCATCGTCAATTTGCAAGGTTGCAGAGTAACCCTTGGCTGGGTAAATCAGCAGGTCCACGCCCAGGTCTTTTACCAGCATTGGGCTGTAGCTGCCCATGCACAGCAGGTACTTGTCAGCTTTCAGCACTTGTACTTGACCATCCGCGCCACGCACACGCACACCGCTGATTTGGCCACCTTCAGTGTCCAAGCCCAGAATGGCGGTGTCGTACTTGAATTCAACGCCTTTTTCCGCGCACAGCTTCGACAGGTTTTGTGTAAACACATGTGCATCGCCGCTTTCATCTGCATCAGTGAAGGTGGCGCCAGCAATTTTGTCTTTCACAGTGGCCAATGCGGGTTCAAGGCGAACTGCTTCTTCTGCGCTGATTACTTTTCGGTCGCAACCAAACTCGCGCATGATTTCAGCAGGTTCCAGTGCATCGTCAAATTCTTGCTGGTTGGTGTAGAAATGCAAAATGCCTTTGGTGAGGCAGTTGTACTGAATACCAGTCTCGGCGCGCAGTTCTTGCAGGGTGCTGCGGCTGAATGTGCCTAGGTTCACCATTTGAATGATGTTATGGCGTGTGCGCTCGGGGGTGCATTCACGCAAAAACTGCATGCCCCAGCGCCACTGGCGGGCATCGGCGCGCAAACGGAACAGCAGGGGCGCATCTTCTTTCATCAACCACTTCAGCACTTTCTTGGGTGCGCCCGGGTTGGCCCAGGGTTCAGCATGGGACACAGAAATTTGGCCACCATTGGCAAAGGAAGTTTCCATGCCTGCGGCAGGCTGACGATCCACCACAGTCACGTCGAAACCTTCTTTTTTCAAAAACCAGGCGGAAGTAATGCCGGTAACACCAGCACCGAGAACAATAGCTTTCATGAGGATAAGGCTCCACAAACAGTAAAAAGGGCTTTCGGCAAACAATTTGCCTTGTAGCCCCTCTCTGTCCGTTTGCCTGAAAGATTCACAACGGGTTGCGTTGCTTGCCTCTTCGGCGGCTGTACTTACGCGGCGATTGGCCGCGCACAGCGCTCTCCAGATTTGAATTCTTGAACCTGTACTGAAGCCTGAGCGTTCATGGGGATTGCGCCTTCGGCGGACCAGCACAGATACGCGCTAGCCACTCTCCAGATTCAGCCTTCAATTGTACTACCGCCGATCTGGAGAAGCCAGTCTAAATTACTTCTTCAAGGAATCACGGATTTCACGAAGCAACAGAATATCTTCAGGAGTGGGTGCTGGCGCGGCTGGTGCGGCCTCCTCTTCCTTGATCAGAGCTTTGGTCAATTTGCTGACCTGACGAACCATCATGAAAATAATGAAGGCCAAAATAATGAAATTAATCAGCACCGAGATAAAGCTGCCATAGGCCAACACAGGCACGCCAGCAGCCTTGACGGCGGCCAGCGTGGGGGCCACTCCCGCCGGAATTTCTGCCAAAGGCAAATACAGATTGGAGAAATCGAGACTGCCAAAAATACGACCCACAATCGGCATGATGACATCATCAACCAGGCTTTTAACGATGCCGCTGAAGGCACCACCAATGATCACCGCCACAGCCAAATCAACCACATTGCCTTTTACTGCGAACGCCTTGAAGTCTTTGAGCAAACTCACGCTGCCTCCTTGTTGAATGTATACCAATGTAAAAGTCCAATACCCGCGCAGATTATCGCTGTGGAATCCTTTCAGGGCAATACGGCGAGTGCCCGGTGGTGATAAAATCGCACCTCTTTGATTCAACAACAGAAAGTGAGCCATGGCAGGACACAGTAAATGGGCCAACATTCAGCACCGCAAAAACCGGCAGGATGAAAAACGCGGCAAGGTGTGGACGAAAATCATTCGTGAAGTCAGCGTGGCGGCCCGAGTGGGCGGTGGCGATGTGGCCACGAACCCACGCTTACGCCTGGCCATGGAAAAGGCTGCTGCGGCCAACATGCCCAAAGACAACGTGCAGCGCGCCATTGCCAAAGCCACTGGTGAAGCAGAGGGCGTGAATTACGAAGAAATTCGCTACGAAGGCTATGGTGTGGGTGGCGCAGCCGTAATCATCGACTGCATGACGGACAACAAAGTGCGCACTGTGGCTGAAGTTCGCCATGCGCTGACCAAGCACGGTGGCAATTTGGGCACCGACGGTTCTGTTTCTTTCATGTTCAAGCATTGTGGTCAGTTTATTTTTGCCCCCGGCAACAGCGAAGATGCAATCATGGAAGTGGCGCTGGAGAATGGGGCCGATGATGTTGTTACTTCCGACGATGGCGTGATCGAGGTAACTTGCCCTGTACCCGATTTTCATACCCTGAAAACCGCTTTTGAAGCGGCGAACATGAAATTCGAAAACGCAGAGCTGACCATGAAACCTGCAAGCGAGACCGAGCTTGAGGGCGACGATGCCATTCGCATGCAAAAAATTATTGACATGCTGGAAGACCTGGACGACGTGCAACAGGTTTACACCAACGTGATCATCAACGAATAAAAAGTACGGAGCACTACACACATGAAAATTTTGGTGATTGGATCAGGCGGCCGCGAACATGCCATGGCATGGCGTATTTGCCAAACCCCGGGCGTAACAAAGGTATTTGTTGCTCCTGGCAATGGCGGTACTGCCCTGGAAGCCAAAATGGAAAATGTGCCAATCAGCGACCTGACCGAACTAGCCGATTTTGCAGCCAAAGAACAAGTGCACCTGACCGTGGTTGGTCCGGAAGCCCCATTGGCCGCGGGGGTGGTTGACCTGTTCCGCCAGCGCGGCTTGCGTATTTTTGGCCCAGCCAAACTTGCAGCCCAACTGGAAAGCTCGAAGGACTACGCCAAGGCCTTCATGAAGCGGCACAAAATTCCCACTGCGGAATATGAAACCTTTACCGATGCTGCCAAAGCCCACGATTATGTGAATGCCAAAGGTGCCCCCATTGTAATCAAGGCCGATGGCCTGGCCGCGGGCAAGGGCGTGGTGGTTGCCATGAGCCTCGAAGAAGCCCACCAGGCCATTGACGACATGTTGCTGGGCAACAGCATGGGCAGTGCCGGTTCCCGTGTCGTGATTGAAGAATTCCTGGAAGGCGAAGAGGCCAGCTTTATCGTGATGGTCGATGGTGTGAACGCTTTGGCCATGGCCAGCAGCCAAGACCACAAACGCCTGCTGGATGGCGACCAAGGCCCCAACACCGGTGGCATGGGTGCATACAGCCCCGCCCCCGTGGTTACGCCCACCATGCACGCCCGCGTGATGCGAGAGGTTATTTACCCCACCATCGCCGGCATGAAAAAAGACGGCCTGGTGTACACCGGCTTTTTGTATGCGGGCTTAATGATCGACGACAAGGGCGACATCAAGGTACTGGAGTTCAACTGCCGCATGGGCGACCCGGAAACCCAACCCATCATGATGCGCCTGAAAAGCGACTTCGTGAATTTGCTGGACCACGCCATTGATGGCACGCTGGACAAGGTTGAAGCAGAATGGGACCGCCGCACCGCTTTAGGCGTAGTGATTGCCGCGCACAACTACCCACAAACCCCGCGCACGGGCGATGAAATTACACTGCGCGCCGAAGCCAGCGACGAAGCGGTTGTATTTCATGCCGGAACTGTTGAAAAAAATGGCAAGGCAGTGACCGCGGGTGGTCGCGTGTTGTGCGCCACCGCCTTGGGCGACACCGTGCGCCAGGCACAGGCCAAAGCCTATGAATTGATCGACACTATCAGCTTTGATGGCATGCAGTTTAGAAGCGACATTGGCTACCGCGCCATCAATCGCAAGTAATCAGGACTTAGAGCAATGACACCTTCTGAACTGAATCAGGTAAAGCAATACCTTCAAGGCCTGCAAAGCAGCATCATCGAGGGCATTGGTCAGTTCGAAAGCAAACCTTTTTTGAACGATTCCTGGGAGCGTGCAGAAGGTGGCGGCGGTTGCAGCCGCGTGCTGGAAGAAGGCAGCTTGCTGGAGCGTGGCGGTGTCAATTTCAGCCATGTAATGGGCGACAAGTTGCCCGGCTCAGCCACTGCCAGCCGCCAGGGCCTTGCTGGTGCCAGTTTTGAAGCAATGGGTGTATCACTGGTATTTCACCCCCGCAACCCTTATGTACCCACAGTACACATGAATGTGCGCCTGTTTGCAGCCACTACTGTGGAAGGCGAATCGGTGTGGTGGTTCGGCGGCGGCATGGACTTAACTCCCTATTATGGTTTTGAAGAAGACGCGAAGCACTTTCACCAAAGCTGCAAAAATGCGTTGGATCCCTTCGGTGCGCACTACCATGCCAAGTTCAAGAAATGGTGTGACGAGTATTTTTACCTGAAGCACCGCAAAGAACCCCGCGGTGTAGGCGGTGTGTTTTTCGATGATTTTTCCGAGCTGGGTTTTGAGCAGAGCTTTGCAATGACCCGCAGCGTGGGCGATGCCTTTTTGAAAGGCTACCTGCCCATTGTTGAGCGCCGCATGAACATGGCCTACGGCGAACGCGAACGCGACTTCCAGGCCTATCGGCGTGGTCGCTACGTTGAATTCAATTTGGTATTCGACCGTGGCACCCTGTTTGGCCTGCAAAGCGGTGGCCGCACAGAATCAATCCTGATGAGCATGCCCCCGCAGGTGAAATGGCGCTATGACTGGCAACCTGAGGCAGGCAGCGCCGAGGCAAGGCTGTACACCGACTTTCTGGTGGACCGCGACTGGCTGGCGGCCTGAGCCATGCCCACACGGCAAATCTGCATCATTGGCGGCACCTTCAACCCCATCCACATGGGGCATTTGCAAATGGCTCGTTCAGCCCAAGCACAGTGCATGGCCGATGAAGTGTGGTTTATGCCCGCAGGCCAACCTTGGCAAAAACCCAACGCAGACCTTGCACCTGCCGATGTTCGTAAAAAATTGGTTGAACTCGCCATTGAGGGCGTGCACTCCTGGCGCATGGAACCCTTCGAAATTGAGCATGAAGGCCCCACCTACACCGTGGACACGCTTGAGAAGCTGAGCGAACAGCACCCTGACCACAAACTTTCCTTTGTGATTGGGGCTGACCAATTGGCCAACCTGACCAGCTGGAAACATTGGCAAAGCCTGTTTGATTACGCCCGTATTGGCGTGGTGGACCGCACCCAGTGGGGCGATTTTCAGGTGCCCGAGGCTTTAAAACGACATTTGCTCCAAGATCGCCTGTTTCGCATACCCATGCCCAGCGTGAACATCAGCTCAACCCAAATTCGAAGGCAATTCCAGCTGTTACAGTCTGGCAACGCCGAAGTTCGGGAAACCGCCCGCTTCAAACTTGAGGCCAGCCTACCCACCGCTGTGCTCAAGTACCTGACACTGCACCCAGTTTATGGTCGCGCCCAGCCCTGAAAGTTGTTAGAATTCAGGCAATTAACAAACCTTTGGAATTGCATGGAATTGCGTAAACTGCAGCGCGTCGTGATTGACGCCCTCGAAGACATCAAAGCACAAGACATCGCCGTTTTCGACACGACCCACCTTACCGGTGTTTTTGACCGGGTCATCATTGCCTCAGCCTCTTCAAACCGCCAAACACGCGCTTTGGCCAACAACGTTCGCGAGAAAACCAAGGAAAACGGTGGCGAAGTGTTCAGCACCGAAGGTGAAGACACCGGCGAATGGGTACTGGTCGACCTGGGCGATGTGGTGGTGCATTTGATGCAACCCGCCATTCGCGAGTATTACAACCTGGAAGAAATTTGGGGTGGCAAGCCCGTGCGCGTGAAGTTGAACCCGCACAGCCTGAGCAAACCAATGCCCGGCGTGGATTATTTCCCGCAGCAGGCCGAGGCCTATTCAAGCCAGTACAACTAAGATTTTCGCTTCGCTTTGAAAATCCACGTTATCGCCCTGTCTCACAAAATCGAGCCATGGGCGCAACAGGCCGTAGATCAGTTCCAGAAACGCTTTCCAGGCGACTGGAAGCTGACCATCAAAGAATTGAAACCTGAAGACCGGTCTGCGGGCAAACCCGTGGACCAAATTCTCGCCAAAGAAGCCGAGCGCATTCGAGCGGCCATACCCAATGGCGCACGCGTCATTGCACTCGATGAACGGGGGGAACGCCACACCAGCAAAGCCTTGGCTGAGCAACTTCAGAAATGGCACAACAGCAGCGAAACCTTGTGCCTGCTCATCGGCAGTGCCGATGGGCTTGATGAAAACCTGAAGCAGCAATGCCAGGGCATGTGGCGGCTTTCCGACCTCACCCTGCCCCATGCGCTGGCGCGCGTGCTGCTGGTGGAAGCGCTGTACCGCGCATTTTCAATTACCATTGGGCATCCGTACCACCGCGAATAAGCCCAACCATGAACACACCCGTTCTCCCGGAACACAGCGGCTTACCTGGCCAGGTTTGGCTTGCTTCACGCAGCCCGCGCAGACTCGAATTGCTTCAAACCCTTGGATTGCAAGTGCAGGTGTTCTTAGCGCAGAGCAGCCCAGAGGCCGAGGCACTCGAAGCGCCTTTTGAGCACGAAGACCCCTTGCTGTACGTGCAACGGGTTACGCAACTGAAACTGAATGCCGCGCTTGAGGCCATGCGTGCGCAGCAATTTAGCGGGCTGGTGCTGGCCGCCGACACCACTGTGGCACTGAATGGCAATATTCTGGGCAAACCGGAAAATGCCGCACAGGCCTTTCAAATGCTGCAAAGCTTGTCCAACACCATCCACGAAGTTCACACGGCAGTGGCAGGCGCGTGGCTGAGCAACCATGGGCGCACCCTTGCTGCCCAAAATACGGTGCAAACCTCGCATGTTGAATTCGCACCACTTCCCGAAACCTTCATCCACGCTTACATTGCCAGCGGTGAACCTTTCGACAAAGCGGGTGCCTACGGCATTCAGGGGATCGCGGGGCAATACGTTCGTCACATTTCCGGCAGTCATTCTGGCATTATGGGTTTACCACTGTTTGAAACCAGCGAATTGATTCGTCATATTCAAACGGTGGCCCAAGCTACGAAAAGAATCGATTAATACCCAAGAAGCAAAAGATGATCAACGAACAAATACTGGTGAACGTGACACCGCAGGAAACGCGCGTGGCCATTGTTCAGCACGGCGCTGTGCAAGAACTTCACATTGAACGAACATCAACCCGCGGCATTGTGGGCAATGTGTACCTGGGCAAAGTGGTGCGTGTGCTGCCCGGCATGCAATCTGCATTTGTCGACATTGGGCTGGAGCGTGCAGCGTTTCTGCATGTGGCCGACCTGTGGGAACACCGCACTTACAACCACCACCAATCGAAGCAGAATGGAAACCCACCGCCTGCCATTGAGAAAATGGTGTTCGAGGGGCAAACCATTATCGTGCAGGTCAGCAAAGACCCGCTGGGCACCAAAGGCGCACGGCTCACTACACAAATCAGCTTGGCTGGCCGCATGCTGGTACACCTGCCGCAAGACCCACACATTGGTGTTTCACAACGCATTGAGAATGAAGGCGAGCGGGAAGAGCTGCGCGCAAAACTAACTCGCTTGCTGCCCGAGAACACCGGCGGCTTTATTATTCGCACCCACGCCGAAGAAGCCACAGACGAGGAATTGACCGCCGATGTAAATTACCTGCGTACCCGCTGGCGCGAGATGCTGGAATTGACCCGCACGAAGCCCGCACCCAGCCTGATTTACGAAGACCTGACCATGGCGCAGCGTGTGGTGCGCGATCTAGTTAGTGCCGACACCCAAGCCATTCTAATTGATTCAAAAGAAACCCTGAAAAACCTGCTGACCTTTGCTGAAACCTATGCACAGGAAACCAAAGACCGCCTTCAACTGCATCAAGGAGAGCGGCCTCTTTTCGAGCTGTACAACATTGAAGATGAATTGCAAAAGGCGCTGGGCCGTCGGGTTGAACTGAAATCGGGCGGTTATGTAATCATTGACCAAACTGAAGCGCTCACCACCATCGATGTGAACACGGGCGGTTTTATTGGTGCCCGCAATTTTGAAGAAACCGTGTTTAAAACAAACCTGGAAGCGGCGCACGCGATAGCGCGCCAACTGCGCTTGCGCAACCTGGGTGGCATCATCGTGATCGACTTCATCGACATGAGCACCGAGGAACACAAAAAAGCGGTGCTGGCGGAACTTCAAAAGGCGTTGGACCGCGATCGCGCCCGAACCAGCGTCACCGACTTTTCTGCACTGGGCCTGGTGGAAATGACCCGCAAGCGCACCCGTGAAAGCCTGGCCCATTTGTTGTGCGAGCCCTGCCCAAGCTGCCAGGGCAAGGGGCAGGTTAAAACTGCACAAACCGTGGCCTATGAAATAATGCGGGAAATTGTGCGCGAAAGCCGGCAGTTCAACCCCAAAGAATTTCGCATACTGGCCAGCCCAGCCGTGATCGACCTGTTTCTGGAAGAAGAGGCCCAACACTTGGGCATGCTGGAAGAGTTTGTGGGAAAGCCAATTACCCTGCAAGTAGACAACCTGTTTGTGCAGGAACACTACGACATTATTTTGACCTGACCTAAGCGCGATGAACCTGAGCCAAGCCAGCCAGCAACGCCTTGACCTTTTGGCCCAAGACAGCGGCAAGCGGGTGTTGCTGCCCTGCCCTTTGAACCAGCGTGCATTCGATTTTTCCAGCAACGATTATTTGTGCCTGGCCCAGCGCGCCGACATTGTAGAGGCAGGCCATGAATGCGCGAAAAAATACGGTGCAGGTGCAACCGGCTCACGTTTGTTGTCAGGCAACCTCGATTGCTTTGAACAACTGGAATCGCAAGTTGCACAATTCAAAAACGCTGAAGCCGCACTAGTATTTTCAAGCGGCTACCAAGCCAATGCCAGCGGGTTGGCCGCACTGCTGGACAAAAGCCTGTGGGGTGGCGTGGTGGGTGGCACTGAGCCCCTTGTGTTCACCGACCGCCTGAACCACGCCAGCTTGCACCATGCCTGCCAACTTGCGGGGGTGAAACAAATTCGTTTTCGCCACAACGACATGGCGCATTTGACTGAGCTGCTGGATAAACACACGGAATCCAGGCAGCCAAAAATTATTGTTTCAGAAACGGTTTTTGGCATGGAAGGTGATCTACTGCCGGTTGAACAACTCGCGGAAATTGCCCTGCAACACAACGCTGTGGTGTACCTGGACGAAGCCCACGCCACGGGAATTTGGGGACCGGAAGGTCGAGGCCTTGGGGCGATGCAACACCCCGCCATAGATGCACTGAAAACCTTGGGGCACTGGGTCATCATGGGTACCTTCAGCAAGGCTGTGGGGGTCAGCGGGGCGTACATTGCATGCAGCGAAATATTCAAACAATACCTGGTCAACCGTTGCACCGGCTTTGTGTATTCCACCGCGCCCTCGCCTTTTGTAATTGGCGCAGTTGGCAAAGCATTGGAAATTATTCCGGGCCTGAATAAAGAACGGGGCATGCTGCACACCGCCGCAGACACACTGCGCAACCAGGTACATAAACTGGGCTTCGACACGGGCTTGTCGAACACCCACATTGTTCCCTTGGTGGTGGGCAGTAACAATGCATGCCTTGAACTCAAGACCCATTTGCAACAGGCAGGCATTCGAACCTCTGCCGTACGCCCTCCCACCGTGCCCCCCAATGCCGCACGGGTTCGGCTTGCACTGAACACTGGCCACACTCTTACAGTGTATGAGCAACTGCTCCACGCACTGGCCAGCTGGAAGGTGGGCACATGAAGCAGCCCGAAATAACGCAAGTGCTATTGATGGCCCACGGCTGGGGTTACAACCACCGTTTCTTCAATGCCTTGTTGAATACACTTCCCGCAAATACACGCGAGACTACCTTGTTTGTTTGCCTGGAAGCGGGTTACTTTCCAGAGCAAGCCAGACAAGGCTTGATGATTCATACCCCAGGTATCAGCACGCAAGACCAATGGGTACACTACACGGCAGAAGTGCTACACAGCTTGGTGCTTGCATACGCCGAAGTACCTTGGCTGGGACTTGGGCATTCGCTGGGGTTTTCAAAACTGCTGGATTTTTCAGTGCGATGGCACAGCCTGTTGAGCATTCATGGCTTTACTCACTTTGTGAAAGGCGATTCCAACACCCAAGGCACTCCACCGCGTTTGCTGTCTCGCATGATCCAGAAAGCCGAACAGAACATGCCAGAGGTACTGCGCGACTTTCACAACCGCTGCGGGCACCATGCGCAATGGGCCACCCTGGATGAACAAACGTTATTGACTGACCTTCGCAGCATGCAAGAGTTGAACGCAGCACAGGCATTGCAACAGGCCCTTTCCCATGGCGCCGAATTACACGCCTGGGCCAGCAACACGGATGAAATAGTGCCACTGGCTTTGGCACTGCAATGCTTTGAGCACACGCTGAAACAGCAAAACCGCGAGTTGCATACACTGGCTTCCGAGCACGCAGGCATTGCCACCGCCCCTGCGCGGTATACTGACACTTTGTTGCCCCTTCTCAGCCAGCATTAATTTCAAGCCGCATTGAAATGTCTGAAAACGCCTTGCCGCGAAAACTGAATTCTGCCCAGGCTGCCTCACGCCGCTTTTCCGATGCTGCCCGCGATTACGATCACCATGCGCGCGTGCAGAAACACTCAGCCCAACATCTGGGTCAGTGGCTGGATCAAATGCTGCCAGTCGACTTCAACCCCAAAGCTTGTGTGGATGTGGGCAGCGGCACCGGGTTTTTAACCGAGCATTTGCTGAACAAGTTTCCCGAAAGTGCGGTGCATGCTGTTGATTTGGCAGAAGGCATGCTGACCGAATTAACGCGCAAGTACCCCACTGAACGCCTGCACACCCACTTGCTCAATGGCGAGGAATTGGCAGTTGAGCACCTATGGATTCCGAACCACTCCCTGCTCATTTCAGGCATGTGTGCGCAATGGTTTGGCAACATTGAAGAGGCGATTCGACGCTGGCTTTCAGTGTCGAATACCGTGGCTTTCAGCGTACTGCTGGATGGCTCTTTTCAAGCCTGGGAAGTGGCACACGAGGACACCGGGCAAACCAGTGGTCTGCGTCCCCTGCCCTGCGACGATGACTTGCAGGACATCATGAACGCATTGGTGGCCGAAGGCATTGCCGCCAGCACTGCTCACCACACCAAAAACTTTCTGGACCATCATCCCGATGGGCTTTCATTTGCACGCAGCCTGCGTGCCATTGGTGCTGACCAGCCCCGCGTAAACCACACACCGGTTAATTTGCGCAAGGTGATATCCGCCTTGGGCGAAGCCTGCACCATGAACTACCACATTGGTTTTTACTACCTGGAACGGCCGTGAAACATTTGTTTGTGACAGGTACCGACACCGGCATCGGAAAAACGATTGTGAGTGCTTGGCTGTGCACTCACTGGCAAGCAGATTACTGGAAGCCGGTACAAAGCGGGCTCGAGGGTGGCAGCGACAGCGAGTGGATTGCCCGCCTGAGTGGCTGTGCAGTGCACCCGGAAACGTATCGCCTCACCCAGCCCTTATCGCCTCATCAGGCTGCCGACATCGATGGAGTCAAAATCCAACTGGCCGATTTTACGCTACCCACAGCCGATCGACTGGTGGTGGAAGGCGCGGGCGGTTGCATGGTGCCCCTGAACTGGCGGGACACCATGCTCGACCTGATGAAACACCTGGGCAGTTGCGCTTTGTTGGTGGCCCGCAGCGGGCTTGGCACCATCAACCACACTTGCCTTTCACTGCAGGCCTTGAAAGCTGCTGGCGTGCCTGTGCTGGGCGTGGTGATGGTGGGTGAGGCCAACCCTGCCAACCGTGAGGCAATCGAACATTTTGGTGAAGTGCCGGTGTTGGCTGAATTGCCGGTTTTCAATGTATTAAGCCCGCAGGCACTGGCTGAATTTGGCATGCCCGAGCGCCTTGTTCGCGCGCTTGACAGCTTGTGATCGCACGGCCCTCATGAAACAACTTACCCACACAGAATTGCTTGAACGGGATGCACAATACTGTTGGCACCCCTTCACGCAAATGCAAACCGCTGCGCCACCTTTGGCAGTGGTACGTGGTGAAGGCGAATTTTTGTTCGATGCCCAAGGCAACAAGTACTTTGATGCGGTTTCAAGCTGGTGGGTGAATATTCATGGTCACAGTAACCCCACCATTGCAAAGGCGATTGCACAACAAGCGCTTGAGCTTGAACATGTGATGTTCGCGGGTGTAACCCACCCGCCTGCTGTGCAGTTGGCCGAACGCCTGGTGCACAACGCCCCAGCCCCCATGGCCAAGGTGTTTTACTCCGACAATGGGTCCACCGCCATTGAAGTAGCCCTGAAAATGGCCTTTCAGTATTGGCAAAACAAGGGCGTGGCCGGTAAAAGTCGCATTGTTGCGCTGGAAGGTGGATACCATGGTGACACCTTCGGCGCCATGGCCACCGGCAAATCCAGCGGCTTTTACGATCCCTTCGCGCCATGGCTGTTTCATGTCGATTTCATACCCACCGGTGTTTGCGCCTGCACTGAGGAAGAGGCTTTGGCTTCACTCGACCAGCTGTTGGCCAGTCACGGCCATGAAGTTGCCGCCCTTCTTCTAGAGCCCTTGATTCAAGGTGCCAGCGGCATGCGATTCATGCGCGCAGCCCATGTGGCCGAACTGTGTAAACGCTGCGAAGCGGCTGGTGTGCTGGTGATATTCGACGAAGTATTCACTGGCTTTGCCCGAACCGGCACCCTGTTTGCCGCCGAACAAGTGGCGCAATTTGGCGGTCAGGCTGACATTATTTGTATTTCAAAAGGGCTTACCGGCGGCTTCATGCCCATGGCAGCCACACTCACCAGCCAAGCGGTGTACGACGCGTTTTTAAGCGACCAGGTTGGCCATGCCTTGCTGCACGGCCATTCCTACACCGCAAACCCATTGGGTTGCGCTGCGGCCCTGGCCAACCTCGCCTTGTTCGATGAAGAAAGTACATGGGCGAACATTCACCGCATTGAAGCCACCCACCAGCGCTGGCTGCCTGCCTTGGCCTGCCACCCCCTGATTGAAAACCCGCGCGTGTGCGGCACCGTGGCAGCCTTTGAGCTAAAATCCAGTCACAGTCAGTATGGTTCCAGCGCGAGTCAATGGATACGCCAAACGTTTCTCGAATTGGGCATTGTGGTGCGCCCTCTGGGCAACACCGTGTATTGGGTGCCGCCTTATTGCACCGAGCCCGAGACACTGGAAAACGCCTACCAAACACTGATGCAAGTATTACAACGCTGGGGCAGCCTGATTGCACCCGGCCCCGGAAGCGAATTGTTCTGAAGGATGCACATGGAAAGCCAAATTACCTGGGTTGAAAACAAAAAAGCAGCCCCACCCGCCGTTGATCAGCAACGCTGGAGCGTCGAGGCCATTGAAGCCCTGTTCGCACTGCCGTTCAACGACCTTATTTTCAAGGCGCAGCAGGTGCACCGCGAGCATTTCGATGCGAACACCGTGCAACTTTCAACCCTGCTGTCGATTAAAACAGGCGGCTGCCCTGAAGACTGTGGCTACTGCCCCCAATCGGCCAAGTACAACACTGGCGTGGAAGCAGAAAAACTGATGCCCATCGATGAAGTGCTGAAAGCCGCACAGGCCGCCAAGGACAAAGGCGCCACGCGTTTTTGCATGGGTGCCGCATGGCGCAGCCCCAAAGACCACCAGGTTGAAGCTGTAGGTGAAATGGTAACTGCAGTGAAAGCCATGGGCCTGGAAACCTGCGTCACCCTGGGCATGCTGAAAGAACACCAGGCCAAACAGCTACAAGAGGCTGGCCTGGATTACTACAACCACAACCTGGACACCTCACCCGATTTTTACGGCGACATTATCAGCACCCGCACCTACCAAGACCGCCTGGACACACTAGACCGTGTACGCGATGCGGGTATCAAAGTGTGCTGCGGTGGCATTGTGGGCTTGGGTGAAACGGTAAACCAACGCGCCGGGCTGATTGCCCAACTGGCCAACATGGCCGAACCGCCCGAGAGTGTACCTATCAATAATTTGGTGAAAGTTGAAGGCACACCACTGGCAAACAACGAAGAAATCGATCCACTCGATTTTGTGCGCACGATTGCTGTAGCCCGCATCACCATGCCCACCAGTTTTGTGCGTTTGTCGGCCGGCCGGGAAAGCATGAATGAGAGCACCCAAGCGCTTTGTTTCCTGGCGGGTGCCAATTCAATTTTCTACGGCGAAAAACTGTTGGTAACAGACAACCCGGAATTGGAACGCGACACCAAGTTATTCGAGAAACTGGGCTTAAAGCGACTTGAGAATTAAACAGCAAAACTCCTTGTTTTTATTCAAGAATTATCAAGCAGCAGGTTTAAATACCTGATTCAAATCAATGGTTTGGCGGGGTGAAGGCAACCCTTCTCCCGCTTTATCCACATCAAAATTACGCGCATAATTAAAGCCTTGCATGCGAAACAGCGCAAATCGCTTGAATTGCTGCTGTTGAAGGGAATAACAATATGAAAAGTACATTGATTTGTGCCTGCTTAGTGCTAACACCTTTGCTGGCACCCGCCTTGGCCAGTGCCCAAGCTGGTGGCGTGACGTTGAATATCGATGGGCAAAACCCATTGAGCAAATGGGGCCGCTGGACCAGTTCCGAGAACGGTGGCTTAGGCTATGGTTTCAGATTGAACCAGGACCGCAACAAAGCCCCCATGAGTGCCCAATGGGGTACCGGAGATTGGGTATTCAAACTAAGCCGTGAAGAAGGCAACAAGTACCCCGATTTGTTTTTTGGCTTGAAAGTATCCGAGAACCAACTTCAAACCACCTCGCTGGGTTGCATGAGCAACAGTGGCAGTGCCACACGCTACAGCAGCACATTGTGCGGCGTGCAACTGGACATGAATTTGCAATAATCGATTCGATTGAATTAAGCCAAGTTGAATTGTATAAAAAAGCACCTGAACGACCAGGTGTTTTTTTTCGCCTGGTTTTTTCGCATCATGTGCGAATGGATATGCGCGTTGCGCTGGCTGAAATAGAAAAAGCCACCCGAAGGTGGCTTTTTCAAACTTTGCATTCAAACCAAGCTTATGCTTGGCGTTGAATTAGAAGTTGTGACGCAGACCAATTGTGAAGTTGTCTGTATCTGTTTCCGCACCTGTTGCAACCACTTCATTTGTCAAGCGGTTGAAACCTACGTATGTACGTGTGCGCTTGCTGAAATCGTAGTAATAAGCAATTTGAGCTTGGCTCAGTTCAGTTGGAGCAACCAAGTTATTGCGCTCGGAATCAGAGTATGAACCGAACAAACCGCTATTGGCGCTCAAAGGAACGGTTGCCGACAACAGGTATTCGGTGTTGCTGTCTTCACCGTTGGCAGCATTCGTGCCATACAGTGAAGTTTGAGCTACCAAACCGGCCAATGAGAATGAGCCGAAGTTATAAGCAGCGATACCCTGTACAGTGCGCTCAGGTTGAGCAGCAACAGTTGGATCCACGCCTTGCTGGTCAAACAAGTTAAAACCACCACCAATAGTCAACGCACCAACTTTGTAAGTTGCGGCTACTTCAGTTTGACGTGTACCGTTTTCCTTGATAGGAGTGTTGTTTGCATTGTTGTTGTTACCAACAGCAGTTGCAGACAATGCATTTAGGTTATCACCAGCGGTCAAGGCGTGACGCGCTTCGATGGCAACACCGGCGATGTTGGTTTTGTAACCGAAAGAGTTGTCCGTACGCTGCACACGCTGGATGGCAATAGTGTTGCTGAATGTTGAGCCACCACCACCAATGGTTGTCAAAGGACCGCCTTGGTTGGAAACGCCACCAGTCAATGAAGCCTGGGAATACAGAGGAGCTACAGACTCATTACCGCCGTCTTGCTTACCAGCAACGAATGTACCCCAAGCGCCCTTCATACCAACGTAAGAGTGACGGCCACCCACGCCAGAGTTGCTGTCAGCAGCAACTGAAAATTCATAACCGAAGACCAGGCTCAAACCACCGCCCAAGTCTTCCTGACCCTTGATACCGAAACGTGAAGACACGTCTTCCAGCGCGAAGTTACCGCCTGTGTCGCCAGCGTTAGAGCTGGTTGACTGATGGTCCAGGGCTTGGTGTACACGACCATACAAAGTTACGTTTGATGAATCAGCAAATACTGGAGCGGCAAATGCCAGGCCCAGAGCAGCAGCTACTAGCTTCTTGTTCATATTTCACCCTTATTAGTGTTGGTTGAATCTTTGCCGCCATTTCTAGCGGCACGAGAGACAATGTACACGGGGACCCTTGGGCCGACCAACCAAATCGTGGTGTGAGAATGGGGAAATCGGTGTTTTTGTCGCTGACGTGCAACAGGAGAAATTGATCATTCCCATAGTTTTATGACATCAACAATTCGCCAAAATTGCCCCGAGAGCCGCAAAAAGCCTTGTGAATGAAAAACTTAGAATTTCAGAACCAGGCAAACGAGGCACCAAAGCAGGAGACTGTTGAGGCCATGCATTAACTGTGACTTTTAACCAACAAGAGGCGGTCTGAGCGGCCCATTTCTGCGCAAATTAGGGTGATGGCTTCTGAAGCGCTGATCACCCGATCCGCGTACGCAATCAGGCCCATGGCCTGGGGCAAACCCAGTTGTAACCAGCCGGGCTGACTAGCACTCAATTGCCGGGCGAGTAATCGATTTTCCCCAACAACTGCCGCTACGGTTAAGTGCGTATTGCCGCCAAGCTGAGCAAGGCTGCGTTGCAGGGCCTGCCATTGCAAATCCAGACTGGGTGCATTTTCTTCGGCATACAGCAAGGCCACAGCCTTGATCAGACTCGGTGATGTTTTGCGATAAAGCTGGGTTGCATAAGCCAAGGCTTGGGGCCCGGCCTGTAACAAGGGCCGTTCAGCCTGAAGAAAAACTGATAACTCTTGCTGCATGAACTTTCCGCCGATACCCAACATTTTTTGCACGTGCTGAAACTGCGTGACCGCTTGCAGGTTCAATTCAGGCAAGGGCACCGAAGCAGAAACCCCAATACAAAGGTTGAGCTTCAAGCCGCGCAGCTTTTTAAACTGGGCGCGTTTTTCAAGGTAATAAGAAAGGCGGGTTTGCGCGGGGCGGCGGGGTTCCAAGGCGCGCAAGGGGATGTACACGGGCACCCGTGCGTCCATTTCAAACAAAAACAAGCTGCCTCGGGGGCCAAACAACACCCAATCCGCACCGGGATATTCAGCCTGCAATTGCCCCCATGCCGCGCGTGCCGCCAGGGCACTGTGTAGCCCTTGGCCAAACCACACACCAATTCGCTGACTCACTGGCAAACACCCAGGCATCAAGAGCGACCCAACCGAGGCGTTTGAATGGTGCCCACCAAGCCATCAATATTGCTTTGTTTGCCAAACTGGGCCAGCACTGTTTGCCGGCCCAGTGCGGCCATGTCGCGGGCTTTTTGGGGTTCAGCCAGCACGACACCCAGTGCTTGAACCCAAGCATCCAGCGCACCAGGCGCATGGGGTGCCGGGCACACATAGCCAGTCACGCCGCTTTGTACGGTTTCAGGCAAACCGCCTACGTTGCTGACCACCACGGGCACGCCCAAACCCAAAGCTTCAATTTGGCTCATGCCCAAAGGCTCGTAACTGGAAGGCATGACCAACACATCCGCACGCTTGATGAGCGGTGCCACTGGGTTCAACATGCCCGGCAGCACCACATGTTTGCCCAAGCCCAAACGCAGTGCTTCGGTTTCGATGGCCTGGCGGGTTTCACCCTCGCCGGCTGCCACGTACAACAAATTGGGAAACTGTGGGAGCAAGGCTTTCACCACCTGCAACATGAAGCTGTGCCCTTTCTCAACCCGAAACATGGCCGCATGGGCAATCACAGGGCGCTGCTGCAAATCGCTCAGGCGGGCATCAAGTTCAGGGGGCAAACCAAGCGCCGCCGCAGCAGCGATACTTTCAAAATCAACACCGGGATACAACACCCCGATTTTTTCGGGCAGTACGCCCGTGTTTTGCAGCAGCTGGTCTTTCAGGGCCTGGCTGGGCGTGAAGGTTTGATCAAACATTTGGTTGTAAGTGAATGCTTTGGCCGGGCCGGGCTGGTAAGTGCGCATACGAATTAACGTGGGCCGGGGCTTGAGCAAACCAATTTTTGCCAGGGTATGAATGGTAATAGAGCACAAATTGGCATCGTGGCTGCTGTGGCACACCACCGCCACCGGCTTGTGCTGCCGAACCAAATTGGCCAGCCTTAAAACACTGGGCGGGTGAATGGCATTGCGAAATGCCACAAACTCAACATTCAAACCCAGCTTGTAGGCTTCCTGAGAAATTCGACTGCCTGGCCGGCACAATATATAGGGGGTGTAACCTTTGGCTTTCAGGCCCACTGCCTGCTCAAGCAATTGCAGTTCTTGACCACCGATATTTTTGGAACTTTCAGAGAAGAAAATGCTGGTCATTTGAATTGGAAAACAAAATTGGTTGAAATCACGGTCTATATTCGCTCTGTGTTTGCTCAACGTATGTGCGGGCTCACTTGGCAGTTTAATGCGCCACCGCACACGCATGGGCGTGAATTCACTCTAATCAATACCGGGTTGAAATACTTTGCAGAAAATTTTGGTGATTAAATTAAGGCATCACGGCGATGTGCTGTTAACCACGGCCCTGTACCACGCCTTGCACGACCAATTTCCCGGCATACAGGTTGATACCCTGATTTACAAAGAAACCACGCCCCTGTTGCAAAACAATCCGCACCTTAACCGGGTGCTGTGTATCGACCGGAAGCTGAAAGGTTTTGCAAGGCTGAAAGCCGAACTTGGCCTGGTGTTTCAGGTAAGGCGTACCCGTTACGATGCCGTGTTGCATTTGACTGACCAGTGGATTGGTGCCCTGATTGCGCGCTTTTCGAATGCGCCCGTGCGCGTACAAATGGCCTATGCAAAACGCGACAAGGCCCTGTGGCACGCCTGCTTTACACACCGTGTGGTACCCCCACCCCGGGGGCAAGCACACGCCGTGGAGCTAAACCTGCTGTGCCTGCAAGCCTTGGGTATCAACCCCCGCAGCCTGCGCGGTGAAATGGTGTTGCGCCCAAGCCCTGAAAACCTGGACAAAGCCGACAAACTCTTGGCCGGGCACCAAGTGAACGGGCCATTTGTATTGATTCACCCCGCTGCCCGCTGGCCCTTCAAATGCTGGGAAGACGACAAGTTTGCCGACGTGGTTGTGCATTTGCTGAACAAAGGTTTGCACGTGGTACTCACCTGCAGCCCCGACCCCGTGGAAGTGGCCATGACTGCCGAAATTGAACGCTTGGCACGTGCCAAGTTTTCAAAGCGTTCAAGCCAGTTGGTGAATGTGGGCGGCAAAATGAGCCTGCCGCTGTTGGCGGCTTTGCTGAAATTGAGCAAGTTTTACGTGGGCGTAGATTCCGCACCCATGCACATGGCCGCGGCATTGAATGTGCCGCAGGTGGCGCTGTTTGGCCCCTCGTGGGTACAGGAATGGCGGCCTTGGTCGGACAAAGCCACCGTCATTTACGCGGGCGACTTTGGGCCACTTCCCCACCCCGACAGTATTAATACAGACGACACGACCCGTTTACTGGCAGCCATTCCCACTGAAGTTGTGATTCAGTCAGTAGACAAACTTGTGGACTGATTTTGAATGGAATGCAGGTATTGGTATTTGCCCTGCCTGGCCAACAGTTCTTGGTGAGTGCCCTGCTCAATCAACTTGCCTTGGTCCAACACGATAATGAAATCGGCCGTGGTCAATGTGGACAATCGATGTGCAATCACCAGTGTGGTTCGACCATGGCGCAATCGTTCCATGTCCTCTTGAACTTCACGCTCTGCTTCGGAATCGAGTGCAGAAGTGGCTTCATCGAGAATTAGAATTGGGGCGTTCTTAAGGAATGCCCGTGCGATTGAAATACGCTGGCGCTGGCCACCAGACAATCTCAGTCCGTTATCGCCCAGCACCGTATCCAGACCATTTTCAAGTTTTTCGATAAATGGCAGGGCATTGGCCATGCGGGCGGCATTCAAAATGGCTTCGTCGCTGGCACCACGCATTTCGCCGTAAGCAATGTTGTTGCGCACGGTGTCGTTCAGCAAATGGCTTTCCTGGGTTACCACTGCAATTTGGCGGCGAAGGCACTGCAAATCCCATTGTTTCAAATCAACACTGTCCAGCTTCACCACGCCACTTGTGGGGTCCAGAAAACGAGGCAGCAGGTTGATCAGGGTTGACTTGCCACCGCCCGACACACCCACAATACCCACCGTTTGCCCGGGTTTGACCCACAAATTAATGTCGATCAATGTAGGCGCTTCGGCACCAGGAAAGGTAAGACCCACTTTGTTGAATTCAATGTAACCCAGCGCCCGATCGGTGGTGTGGGTGCCGCTGGAATTTTCAACCGAGCGGTCGACAACCCGGAATACGTTGTCGGCAGCCGCCAAGCCTTTTTGAAGCTGCTGGTTAATGTTGGTCAGGCGCTTCACTGGGGCCAACAACATCATCATCGCGGTCATGAAAGAGGCGAAATCGCCCGCAGTCATACTGTCGCTTTCAGCCAAAATGCCGGCGAAATACACCACAGCAGCCACAGCAGCAGCAAGTATCCACTGAACAATTGCGGAGTTGGCCGCGCTGGTGGCCACCAGCTTCACGCGACTTTTCATGATTTCATCCGCGCTTTTCATAAAGCGATCGGTTTCAACCTGCTGCGCACCGTAAATCTTGATGATTTTTTGCGCGCCAATCACCTCGGAAATGCTTTGTACCAAATCGGCATGCGAGGTTTGCGCACTGTGTGCAAAGCGGTTCAAGCGCTTGGCTGCCACCGACACACCAATGGCTATCAAGGGAAGAATTGCAAAGCAGATCAAGGTGAGTTGCCAATTGGTGTAAAGCAGAATAGCCATAAGGCCAATGACAATTGCACCGTCACGAATCAGCACAGTGATGATGTTGAAACCCGCTTCGGTGACCGCATCCACGTTGGTAGACACCGTAGAAATAATTTTCCCGGCGGGTTGCTCAACAAAATATGAATTCGGGAAACGCAAAATTCGGGACAGCATGTCAAATCGCAAATCGTGAACCACCAAGCCAGCCAGTTTGGCGCTGCAATACTCGTTGATGTACGTGGCCAAACCGCGGATGAGGAACAATACAATGATGATGACCGGCAGCCACTTCGCCATTTCGGTTCGCTCGCCGGAAAAGTTCTCGTCGATCAGCGGCTTCATCAGGCTGGCAAACAAGGGCTCAGTGACAGCGGCGAACACCAGGGCAATTAGAGATGTCGCAAAAAGCGGCCAATAACGCAGGCTGTAGGAAAGCAGGCGTTTGTATAGGCCTTTGGCGGTGTAGTCGGTGATTTCGGGCATGCAACGTGAACGTGGATTGGATGCTCGAAGTTTACACGGTTGTGGGTGGCAAGCGGGTTCGACTCAAGCGGCATGTGTTCGTCGCACAATCAGCGTGTTCGCTTGCACAATCAGCGCGAATCCCAATCTCTCGCCAGAAAACCTGTTTATCCCTTGCTGAGCCTTGCGATGCCTGATAACGATCCTCCTAAAAAGCGGGTCGGAATCGTTCTCTGTCGCCCATGCTGGGCAACACCGGCCCTGCTCGGCACGCAAGGGCAGGTTTTCTTGAAGGCGAGGCGATTGGGACATCTCTGCTGATTGATCACGCAACCGAGCCCTAGCGGAGTTGGCGACAGCGCCATAGTTTCCGCCAAACAGGCTGATCAATTAGCCAAAAACCCACTTGGCATTGCCTTCACCCAACCAGCCTTGCATTTCAATCAGCAGGTCTTCTTCCGGGCGCACTTTCCAATCACTGCTCAGTTGCGCCACGCAGGCTGCATGGCCATTGTGATAGTCAATTTCAACCAAACAACCCTGCTCAGGGTCACGAAAAGGTTCCAGCAGGGCGCGCAGCTTTTCAGCATCCGATTGTCCATTCATGCTAAGCCTCAGGCGGCTGACAAAGTGAGCACGTGCACTGGCCAGCGAATACAGGTTCTCGGCTGAAATTCGCAAACCACCGGTGTAAGAGTCTTCAGACACCTTGCCTTGCAGCACGAGTAGCGAATCTTCTTTGAGCAGGTTGCGGTTGGCTTCAAACTGCTCATTGAAAATTGACAATTCAACTTGCGCGGTAGAATCGTCGAGCAACACAACCGCCATTTTCCCGCGCTTGGTCATCATGGTGCGCAGCGATGCGATTACACCCGCCATCCACACCAAATCCCGGCCAGGCGACAGGTCTTTCAACTTCAGTTTGACGAACTGGCGCACTTTGTCTTCATCGGCCTTGAACAAATGCCCGCTGAAGTAATAACCCAAGGCCGCTTTTTCCTGCTGCAGCTTTTCACGTTCGCTCCAGGTGGGCACTTCCACCAATTCCGGCGGTGCATCGCCACCCAAGGCTTCACCGAACAAACTCACCTGTGCCGCTGTGGCGGCCTGTTGAGCAGCCCATTCCATGGCCTGCCCTGAACTGGCCAACAACCTTGCGCGGTCTGGGTTCAGAGAATCGAAAGCACCTGCGCGAATCAGTGCCTCAATCACCCGGCGATTGATCTGTTTGCTGTCTACACGCTTCACGAAATCGAACAGACTGGTGAACGGACCATTGGCGTTGCGCTCGGCAACAATGGCCTCACAGGCAGCCTGGCCAGTTCCTTTTACAGCACCCAAACCGTAACGAATGGCGCTGGCGCGTTTTTCACCATCAATGCGCACCGCTGTGAAACGGAAGTTGGATTCGTTCACATCCGGGCCCAGCATGGTGACTGTGGTGCCCGCTTTTTTTCCCGGCACCTGGCACATGGCCATGGCGTCTTCAACAAAGATTTTTACTTTGTCGGTGTCGTCCATATCAGAACTCATGGACGCCGCCATGAACTCAGCGGGGTAATGAGCCTTCAACCAGGCCGTGTGGTAGGCAATCAGCGCATAAGCAGCCGAATGTGATTTGTTGAAACCATATTCCGCGAACTTTTCCATCAAATCGAAAAGCTGCTTGGCCACTGCGGGGTCTACGCCGCGCTCGGTTGCACCGGTCGTGAAAATTTCACGCTGCTTGGCCATTTCTTCGGGCTTCTTTTTACCCATCGCGCGGCGAAGCAGGTCAGCGCCACCCAGGCTGTAGCCCGCCAAAATCTGGGCAACCAGCATCACCTGCTCTTGGTAAACAATCACACCGTAGGTGCTTTTCAGGATGCCTTCGAGCTTGGGATGGAAGTACCACTCCGCACGCCCTTTGCCGGTTTTCGAAGTTTCTTTTTTGCGGGCAATAAAGTCGTCCACCATGCCGGAACCCAAAGGACCGGGGCGGTTCAACGCCATCAAGGCGATGATGTCTTCAAAGTTGTCGGGCTTTAGTTTCTTTTCAAGGTCTTTCGCAGAACGCGATTCAGACTGAAACACAGCGGTGGTGTTGCCATCTGAGAACAACTGATACACAGCCGGGTCGTCCAGCGGCAGGTCTTCCAGGCGGAAATCGCGCTGGTCTTCATAGTTTTCGCGCACCCAACGCACAGCCCAGTCCAGAATGGTCAGGTTGCGCAAACCCAAGAAGTCGAACTTCACCAGGCCCACGGCTTCGACGTCGTCTTTGTCGTACTGCGACACCACGGAATCGGTAGAACCATCGGCACAATACAAAGGGCAGAAGTCAGTCAACTTGCCCGGCGCAATCAACACGCCACCCGCGTGCATACCCACGTTGCGGGTCAGGCCTTCGAGTGGCCGAGCCACGGCAATAATTTCCTTGGCTTCGTCTTCGTTTTCCACCCGTTCACGGAAGGTAGGTTCGTCGGCCATGGCCCGGTCCAGGTCCCAAGGGTCGGCTGGGGTTTGCGGAATCAGTTTCGACAGGCCGTCGCAATACATGTAGGGCATGTCGAGCACACGGCCTGCATCACGAATAACCGCTTTCGCGCCTAGGGTACCAAAAGTTGCAATTTGGCTGACCGCATCGCGCCCGTAGTTTTGCTTCACATAGTCGATGACGCGGTCGCGGTTGTCCTGACAGAAGTCAATGTCGAAGTCGGGCATTGAAACCCGCTCAGGGTTCAAGAAACGCTCGAACAGCAAGTCGTACCGCAACGGGTCAAGATCGGTAATACCCAAGGCATAAGCCACCAGCGAACCTGCACCAGAACCCCGGCCAGGCCCCACGGGCACGCCATTGCTTTTGCCCCAGTTGATGAAGTCCTGAACAATCAGGAAGTAACCAGGAAAGCCCATGCCAATGATGGTGTCGCATTCAATTTTCAAACGCGCTTCGTATTCCGGACGCATTTTTTCCCGTTCCTCGATATTCGGGAACAGGTGCGCCAAGCGTTTTTCCAAACCTTCCTTGGACAAATGCACCAGGTAATCGTCCAGTGTCATGCCATCGGGCGTGGGGAATGCGGGCAGCTTGGGTTTGCCCAATTCAAGCGTTAAATTGCAGCGCTGGGCGATTCGAATGCTGTTGCGAATGGCACTGGGAATGTCGGCAAACAGTTCTGCCATTTCCTGCGCGGTTTTGAAATACTGCTGCTCGGTGAAGCGGCGAGGCCTGCGCGGATTCGACAAAATTTCGCCCTGCGCAATACACACCCGCGCCTCATGCGCACGGAAGTCTTCGGGCTTCAAAAACTGGATTGGGTGCGTGGCCACCACAGGCAACTGCAACTTGGCAGCCAACTGGCAACTCAAATTCACCAGGTTCTCGGCCTGGGTGGACCCATCGCGCTGAAGCTCAATGTAATAGCGCCCCTCGAAATACTTCAGGAATTTGCGGGCCGAATCTTCGGCGCGGGCCATGTTGCCACCCAGCAAAAACTGGCCGATATCGGAATTGGCAAACCCTGATACAGCGATCAGGCCATCACAACCTACCTCATCAAACCACTCAAATTTCAACGTGGCTTTGCCGCGCTTCTGGTTGCGCAAAAACGCCCGGCTTAACAACTCGCAAAGTTGCAAATAACCTTTGTGGTTTTGCACCAGCAGCAACATGCGTGCGGGTTGTTCTTCGTCGCGGTCGCTTTCAATCCACACATCGCAAGCAGCAATTGGCTTAACGCCAGCACCACGCGCCTTGCCGTAAAACTTGATCAGACCAAACAGGTTGGACAGGTCGGAAATGGCCAGGGCAGGCATACCGCAGCCTGCGGCGGCTTTGACAGCCTCGCCCACGCGCACCATGCCGTCGAGCACCGAGAACTCGGTGTGCATGCGCAGGTGAACAAACGTGGAAGGCAATGTGGGGGATGAATTAGTCATCCCCCCATTTTATCCGCAAACGGATATTTGATTACAGCCCATTCACGTCTTGGGCTAACTATTAGGCCGACAACTTCTTTGCAAACTCGGCCACCCTGCTGCCGTAAATCTTCGCAGTTTCAAGGTCAGACGCAGGCGGAGTAACGTCTGCAGGGGCATTGTCGGATTGGGTCATCACGCCCACCCAAGAGCCCACACGATTCAGTTCTGCCACATCACCTGGCTTTTGCGCGCCGGGTGTGGCACTGCCCACCCAGATCATGCCGTGTTGCATGGCGTAGGTTACAAAATATTGCAGCGTGCTGAGCTTGTCGCCACTCATGGAAAGCGAGTTGGTAAAACCACCCGCCACCTTGTTTTTCCAGCCTTGGCTGAACCACACTTTGCTGGACGCATCAGCAAACTTTTTGAAGTCCGCCGAAGCCCCGCCCATGTAGGTGGGCGAGCCGAAAATAATGGCGTCAGCCTTGGCCAACACGTCCCATGTGGCATCGTTCACGTCGTTCACAGAAATCAGGTGGCTTTGTACACCTTCCACAGCATCCACGCCCTGCTGAACAAACTCGGCCACTTTTGCGGTGTGGCCGTAACCACTGTGATAAACAATTGCAACTTGTGTCATTTTTTACTCCCTCGTTGTTGTAACAATCAAGCGGGCAAGTCGAAGAAAAGAACTTCGGCCTGTTCACTTACGTCAAAATTCAGCTCACGTTCACCTGCAATCAAGAGTGCATCGCCGGTTTGCAACAGCACATTGCCCACGCTCAGCGAACCCTTGGCCACATGCAGATACCCTTTGCGTGCGGGGTCCAGCTCGCGGTGCACGCTTTGATTGCTCAAGCGGCCTGCGTACATTTTTGCGTCCTGGTGAATAAAGGCAATTTTCTTTGCCTCGGCCTCGGCTTTGTCGCCTGTTACCACCAGTCCCAACTGGCCGGTAATGCTTTCCACATCCAGGTCGTGGTCTTTGTAGCCAGGTTCAACGCCATTCACCGCAGGCTCAATCCAGATTTGCAGCAAGTGCGCAGCATCGGTTTTGTGCGCATTCATTTCGGAATGGCGAATACCGGTGCCTGCGCTCATGCGCTGAATCTGATTGGGCTTGATGGCAGAACCACCGCCCAGACTGTCCCGGTGGCTTAGTTCGCCACCCAACATGTAGGTGATGATTTCCATGTCGCGATGGCCATGGGTACCAAACCCGGTTTGCGGTTGAACAATGTCTTCATTGATCACGCGCAAAGGGCCAAAGCCCATGTGCTTGGGATCGTAGTAGCTGGAAAAGGAGAAGCTGTGGTAGCTCTCGAGCCAACCATGGTTGGCATAACCGCGCTCGCTGGATTTTCTGATCTGGAACATGTTCAACCTCCTGTTGAATGATGAATTCAGTGTAGGTGGTGCCATGCAGCCAAACAAGGCGTAGAATTTGACGAACTCATTCAAAAAAACTGAACCCCATGACCATCAACCTCGACAGCCTTGCCCTGCTTGAATTGATTGAAGCACGGGGCAGTTTTGCCGCCGCTGCGGTGGCCTTGAACAAAGCGCCTTCGGCAATCACCTACCAACTGCGACAACTGGAAGAAAGCCTGGATGTTCTGATCTACGACCGGTCGGGCCACAAAGCCAAGTTGACCCCTGCGGGCAAAGCCCTGCTGGAGGAGGGTCGCAAGTTACTTGAAAGCACCGATGCACTCACCAAGCGTGTGAAAGCCGTGGCCAGTGGCTGGGAGGCCGAGTTGCGGATTGTGCTGGATTCAGTGGTGCCGTTCGAGAAGGCCATTCCCTGGATTCAGGCGTTTGATGCGCTGGAAAGCCCCACCCGGCTGCGTTTCTCGAGCGAAGTGCTGTCGGGCACCTGGGAGGCTTTGTACTCGGGTCGAGCCGACCTACTGATTGGCAGTCGTCTGGATCAAAACCAGTTTGCCAGCGCCACCGGCTTACACATTCAAAGCTTTGGCCAATCACTTTTCGTGTTCGCGGTAGCGCCCGATCACCCGCTGGCCCATGCGGAAGAGCCCTTGTGCATAGACACCATTCGCCAATACCGTGCAGTGGCCGTGGGTGACACCTCCCGCAACTTCAAACCCCTGACATTTGGTTTGCAAAGCGGGCAGGCCGTGCTGACGGTACCCAATCTGCAAGCCAAGGTGAAAGCCCAACTGGCCGGTTTGGGTTGTGGCTGGCTGCCCTGGAATTTGATTGAGCACGAAGTTGCGAACGGCGACTTGCTGATCAAGAAAACCGAGGATGTGACCCGGCAAAGCAGCCTGTGCTTTGCATGGCAACGCGGAAGCCAAGGCAAGGCGCTCGACTGGTGGACCAAGCACCTGGCCACAGTGCAACTTAACTTCCAGCCACCTCAATAAACTGTGCAGAACATGCCCGCTCCAGCGCCCTACATTGGCCGATTCGCCCCCTCGCCCACTGGCCCACTGCATTTGGGTTCGCTGGCCACCGCACTGGGCAGCTTTCTGGATGCCAAGGTGCACCACGGGCAATGGCTTTTGCGCATTGAAGACATTGACGAGGGGCGTTGCGACAAGGCTTCTGTTGAACACATTGTGCGCACCTTGAAACGCCATGGCCTTCAATGGCAAGGGGAGGTGTGGGTGCAATCGCAACGGCATTCAGTGTATGAAACCGCTTTGAAACACCTGAACATTCTGAACCTGACCTACCCCTGCGCCTGCACCCGAAAGGAAATCGACGACGCCAATTCACAGCGGGCGCTTGGCGAAAACCGCATTTACCCCGGCACTTGCCGCCAAGGCATGCCTGAAGGCCGCGAGGCACGCGCAATTCGTTTTCGCTGCCCGACCGAGCCAATACAGTGGCACGACCACCGGCTAGGTACATTCAATGACGACTTGAATGCCAGTAGTGGCGATTTTGTATTGAAACGAGGCGATGGGTTTTGGGCTTATCACCTAGTCGTGGTTGTCGATGATTTGGCAAGCAAGGTGACGCACATTGTGCGCGGCGAAGATCTGGCAGACACCACCGCCCGGCAAATTGCCGTGTGGAAGGCCTTGCAGGGCGGGCTTGATGCGCAAACTGCTGCTCAAGCTACATTGATTCCCCCAAGCTATTGGCACTTGCCAGTGATACTGGCCGAAGACGGGCAAAAACTTTCCAAACAAACCGGTGCTTTGGCTGTGCCCGAACACGACCCTGTGCTGAACTTGAATACCGTGTGGCAACACTTCGGTTTGGGCAAAATAAAAGCCACTGAAGTGACTCAGTGGCTTGAATTGGCGACTCTGGTTTGGGCCAATTATCGGGCAGCGCGAGCTGCGCGATAAGTCTTAATTGCGTGGCTCAGGTTCTGGGCTTAGTTTCTCGGACTACCACCCAACAAAAACGCCACAGGCGCGGCATTCTTGTTTTTTGGTTTGTTGTTGCCAACCGAAGACTGACCCGAAGCAGCAGCTTCACCAGCGGCCTTGTCTTCCTTGGATTCTTGATAAGGCTGATTGAACAACGAGTCTTTCACACGTGTTTGGGCCAGCTTGGCACGCAAGCGTTCGTATTCCGCATCGCGATGAATTGGCGCATTGTCGTTGAAACGGGCCCCCTGATAAGACATATCACGTGAAGGGCGGCGTTCACGGGCCGGTGCAGCTTCATCACCACTTCGTGCCGGGCGACGGTCGGAACGACCCTCGTAAGTGCGGCCCTCATTGCGGCCTTCGCCACGTCCCTCGCTGCGACCTTCGCGACCGCCTCGCTCTTCCCTTGGCGCGCGTACCCCAGGCACAAAGCCCTCAAGTTCTTCACGCACAAAGGCTTTGCCAATCAGCTTTTCAATGTCTTTCAAGGCACGTTCATCGCGTTTTACGACAAACGAATACGCAGTGCCCTTGGCGCCAGCACGGCCAGTGCGGCCAATGCGGTGCACATAATCTTCAGGCGTGGTGGGCAGGTCGTAGTTGATCACGCAAGGCAAATCAGCAATGTCCAAACCGCGTGCGGCTACATCGGTGGCCACAAGCACCGTCACTTCACCAGCCTTGAACGCTTCAAGCGACTTGGTTCGCTCAATCTGGGTTTTGTCGCCATGAATGGCTGTGCTCGATACACCTTCTTTTTCAAGGTGACGCGCCAAACGGGCAGTGCCCAGCTTGGTGTTTGAAAACACAATGACCTGGCTTAGCGCTTTGCTTTGAATCAGGTGGCAAACCGCCATGCGTTTATCTTCTTCGCTGTCGAGCGCGAAAATAACCTGTTTGATGTTCTCGGAAGTTGCATTGCGGCGCGCCACTTCAATCAATGTGGGCGAAGCCATGAAGCTTTTGGCCAGCTTCTGAATTTCAGGCGAGAACGTAGCGGAGAACAACAGGTTCTGGCGCGTTTTGGGCAACAAATTGATTATTCGTTGCAGGTCGGGCAAAAAGCCCATATCCAGCATTCGGTCGGCTTCATCCAGTACCAGCACCTGCACTTGGCCCAAGTTAATGCTTTTTTGCTGAACGTGATCCAGCAAGCGCCCAGGCGTGGCAATCACCAACTCAACCCCACGGCGCAACGCCTGAATCTGGGGGTTAATGTCAACACCGCCGTACACCACAGTGGAACGCAGAGGAGTGAACTTGGCGTAGGTGTGCACATTGGCAGCAACCTGGTCAGCCAACTCCCGAGTGGGCGTCAAAATAAGCGCACGAACCGGGTGGCGGGCAGGCGACGTGTTCTCCGTGGCCAGCGGCATCAAGCGGTTCAAAATCGGCAATGAGAAGCCAGCGGTTTTGCCCGTACCGGTCTGGGCCGCGCCCATCACGTCCACGCCAGTCAGCACCACTGGAATGGCTTTGGCTTGAATGGGTGTGGGTTGGGTGTACCCCTGGGCATCAATGGCTTTCTGGATGTCGGGGTGCAGCGCGAAGTCTGCAAAGGTTACATTCGCGAGTGCAGCTTCTTCAGCTGCGTTGGTGGTATACGGTTCAGTTTGTGTCATGCACGCATTCTAAGCCTATTTGGTGCTTATTATTTGTGCAATCGCTTTAAATTCACTTGCTGCACCGGCTGGGTGCAGCAAATGTACTTTTCATACAACAGCCAATCGACCCAGTCTGCTTACAGGTTTTCAGCAATAAACTCGTCCACATGTTTAATGGCCAAACGCCCAGCGTTGGCCTGCGAACTTTCAGTGCCCCAAGCCACGTGTGGCGTGATAATGCAGCGCGGGTGCTGCCACTGCACCATCAGGTGATCGCGGGGCGGCGGCTCTACTTCCAGCACATCGAGTGCAGCACCGCCCAAGTGCCCACTTTCTATGGCTTGTTTCAGCGCATCAAACTGCACCAAACCACCGCGTGCAGTGTTAATCAGTATCGCGCCCTTTTTCATTTTGGGAATGGTGTCTGGTCCGATCAAACCTTTGGTTTGATCGTTCAAGGGGCAATGAAGGCTAAGCACATCGCTGTGGGCCAGTCCGTGCTCGAAAGTCACATACCCCTCACGAGGTTTTTCAACGCCTTGGCGTTCAATGTGCAAAATAGTCATGCCAAAAGCCTTGGCGAATTCAATCAACTTGCCGCCAATCGCCCCGCTACCCAGCACGCCCAGTGTTTGGGTGTGCAGGCCACGCATGGGCAGTGTGTGCAGGCAAAAAAAGCGCGATGCGCTCCAACTGCCATCATGCACCAACGTTTCCCACTCGGGTACACGGCGGGTCAACTGCAAAATACACGCCATCGCGTGCTCAGCCACGGATTCGGGGCCGTAATTCACCACATTGCTTACCTTGATGCCGCGCTCGGCACAAGCCGCTTTGTCCACGTTGTCGGTACCCGTGGCCACCAATTGAATCATTTTCAGTTTAGGTGCTGCGTCCAGCTCGGCAGGGCCAATTTTCACCTTGTTGATAATCAGAATTTCCGCTTCCTTGATGCGCTCTTTCAGCGTGTCTGCAGTGGTGAAAGGGTATTCAGTCCACGTGTGCGCGCACTCTGGGCGAGGCAACGGGGTACGTACGGTTTCGCTTTCCAGCCAAACAATGTTCATGGTCTTGTGTCTCCAGTTCAGTTGCTAGAAGGCTACCGGCTAATCGCTGGCTTCGACACTGGGGCTAACCATGAAAACATTTGACCAACTTAGACCTTGACTGCTGCATCACCAAGCAAAAGTTCAGTGGCCACTCCGGCAATTCGATAGCAGTTTTTACCCGCCTTCTTGGCTTGATACATTTGCTCATCGCTAATTTCAAGCAGCTGTTGAATGGAATGCCCATGCAGTGGGTGCATGGCCGCGCCAATGCTGCACGACACCGTCAAACCATGGTTTTGCCGAACACGCACCAATAGCTTGTCGCAGGCAAATGATTCAATAATTCGTTCCGCAATGTTTTTAAGCAATTGAATATTACAGCGGGCCACAATAATGGCGAATTCGTCGCCGCCCAAGCGCGCAACATGGTCCACGTTTCGAGTTGCGCCCTTCAGCAATGTGGCGCTGGTCTTCAAAATTTGATCGCCTGCTTTGTGGCCCAGGGTGTCATTCACGGCCTTGAACCCGTCAAGGTCGAGAAACATAAGCCCAAGAGTTTCTCCCGGCAGCAGTCGTGAAAGCCGAGCCTCCAGGGTCATATCAAACCCCCGTCGGTTCAGCACGCCAGTCAGTGGATCGCGCTCTACCTCATTGCGCAAGTCCTCCACATTTTTGCGAATACTGACGTCGTCTACAATCAACACCGCATGGGCACCCTGAATTTTGTCGTTGTACACCGCAAACCGGAATTGCAGCACCCGGCCATCCGTGAAATTCAGTTCAACAGGCATCTCATGGTTCCCAAAGTAATCAGTCACCAAGTCTTTCAAACGAATTCGCTGCTCTCGAACCACCCCAGCTTGAATCAACACCGACTCAAGCTTCGCCGACTCGGGATTGAGTGCTTCAATTTTCAGCATTTTTGCCAGGGCTTTGTTCAAATAAAGCAAGTTGAAATGCTCGTCCAGATAAGCAACGCCACTGGCCAGAGACGACAACAGCATGTCGAGTCGGTTTTTCTCGGACACAGACCGTGCATGGCTTTCCTCCATGGCCTTCATTTGCAGCTCAATGGCCTGGGCCATGCTGTTGAAGGCCGCACCCAGACAGGAAATTTCATCACGCCCGGTTACCTCGATTCGGGACTGAATTTTTCCAGACTGCAATTCCATGGCCTTGCTGCGAAGGTCCTCGAGCCGGGCAGACAGGGTATTGCTCAAGCCCAACAGAATCATTGAGCAGGCCAGCGCACTCAATAAAAACACACCGGCCAGGTAAAACAGCATGTCATTGCGGCCCCGGTACACTTCGTTTTCATCAAACAACACCTTCAGTTGTTGCCCGGTATTTGGTAAATCAAAAATCGACAACAAAGGGGTTGCCGCCGGGGTCAGGTCGTCGGGCACGTCGCCCATGGCATAAGCCATCTCGCTGCCCTCGTTCACCCACACGGCTGCGGGTTTGTGGCGCGAGTAGAAATCCCGAACGATTGAAGAAAGTGCGTTCAGCGAATGGCTGTTGTTGGCCAAATGAGCCTTGGTCAGTTCGGATTGAAAACTTTCCTGAATGCGAAGCAGATCCTGCTCGGCCAATTTGCCCATGTGTATGTATTGAATGGTCGTGAAAATGCCCCCCAGCAGCAACTGGGCTACAAACGTAGTAAGCAACCATTTCCACTTGAAAGACATTGTGAACAAACCCGTTTTGGATAAGGTACACAACCAGTATGTGGGTTCGCTGCGCAAGCGGTAATCCCACGAGAGGGGCACATTTTCAGCAATCGCAAAAAAAATGACTTATTTCTGCAAAGGGGTGTTGTGTTCAATATTGTTTTTTGCCATAATTGCGGGCTTGCCGAGGTGGCGGAATTGGTAGACGCGCTGGACTCAAAATCCAGTGTTAGAGATAACGTGCGGGTTCGATTCCCGCCCTCGGCACCAGCCCCCAGGACAACATGAAAGCAACCATGAAACTGTCCGAATTCGATTTTGATCTTCCTGAACAACTGATTGCCCAACACCCCCCGGAACACCGTGGTGAGTCGCGCTTGCTTGTTTGCAACAACAACAAACCCATTGAAGATCACCTGTTCGCGCATGTGCTGAACTTGCTTCAGCCCAATGATGTCCTGGTGGTTAACGACACCAAAGTGCTGAAGGCTCGCCTTGAAGGCCACAAAGCCAGTGGCGGAAAAATCGAAGTGATGCTGGAGCGAATTCTCGACGACAGGCGCTTTACCGCCATGATTCGGGCCAGCAAGTCACCCAAACCGGGCAGTGAAATTGTATTGGCTGGCGCGGCCACAGCCCGTGTGCTGACCAAACACGACATGATGTACGAGCTGGAGTTGCTGGAAAGCAGCCTGAGCCTGCCCGATCTACTGGATACGTATGGCGCCCTGCCCCTGCCCCCCTACATTGAACACAGCGCCAACGCACAAGACGATGAACGCTACCAAACCGTGTTTGCGCGCGAACCAGGTGCTGTGGCAGCCCCTACAGCGGGCCTGCATTTCACCGAAAAGCTGCTACAAGACGCACAGGCGCGCGGCGTACAGCTGTTGAACCTGACATTGCATGTCGGCGCTGGTACTTTCCTGCCTGTTAAAACAGACAACGTGGATGAACACGTGATGCACAGCGAGCGCTACGCCATTTCGGGTTCGCTCATCGAAGCCATGATCAAAGCCAAAGAAAATGGTGGCAAAGTGGTTGCAGTGGGCACCACTTCCCTGCGGGCATTGGAGGCCTGGGCCACGGAAACAGGCTGCAATTTAAGCACCACCGAAGGTTTGAATAAGGCAGCAGAATTTGCGCGTAGCGGCCATGGCGGCGACACGCAAATTTTTATCAAACCCGGCTACAGCTTCAAAGTGGTCGACAGGCTGATCACCAATTTCCACTTACCCAAAAGCACCTTGCTGATGCTGGTGTCTGCTTTTGCCGGAAAAACCAACATACTCAACGCATATGCGCATGCAATTGCGCAACAATACAGGTTCTTCAGTTACGGCGACGCCATGTGGCTTGAACGCTCCAAATGATCGAATCTGCATACCCCGTTGTTTCTCACGATGGCAGCGTTATACAAATGATGCGCTGGTCTAACTCCGGAAACAAACCCAAACTGCATTGGGCACACGCCACCGGGTTTAACGCCAAAACCTACACCCCATTGCTACGCGAGTTATTGCCACACTTTGACGTACACACCTGGGACATGCGCGGACATGGCGAAAGCCGGTCAGCGGGCAACCCAAAAACATTTCGCGGCTGGTCCACTTATTATCAAGACCTAATCGCCGTGCTTGACCAGGCCAGCGAACCCATGTTGCTTGCCGGGCATTCAATCGGTGCCACCACCAGCCTTGCGGCAGCAGCCCAACGCCCTCACAAAGTAAAGGGCCTTGTATTGGTAGAACCGGTGTTGCTAGACCCCAAGCAAGGTTTTGCCTTGCGCTTGGCAAACTGGTTTGGCTTTGCTGACCGAATTGCCATGGCTGCAGCAGCCGCCCGACGGCGGGCAAGTTTCCCAACACACCAAGACGCTTTTGAGAATTACCGCAGCAAAAAAGCATTTGGTACGTGGAGCGATGAATGGCTACAAGCCTATGTAGAACATGGTTTTGTGCCCAGCCACAACAATGAAGTTGAACTGGCCTGCCCACCCAGCTGGGAATCACTCACCTTTCAACACACAGAGCCCAATGCCGCGCGCTGGATTCGTGACCCAGGCTGCCCAATCCATATTCTGGCAGCAAGTCGAGGATCTACATTTCCCGCCACCGCACACGCGCACATTCAGAAGCATTTGCCCAAGGCCCACATCGAGGTGATTGCCGATGCCACGCACTTCTTGCCGATGGAACACACCGGGCTGGTCGTGCAACGCATCTGCGACCTCGCAAAAAAATAAAGCCCGGTGATTTCTCACCGGGCCTTTTGAAAACAAGCGATTTGCGTCGAGCTTACTCGACCGCTTTCACCATGTCTTCAATCACTTTCTTGGCATCGCCAAACACCATCATGGTTTTGTCCATGTAGAACAACTCGTTGTCCAAACCGGCGTAACCCGCGTTCATTGAACGCTTGTTCACGATAATGGTTTTTGCCTTGTAGGCTTCCAGAATTGGCATGCCTGCAATCGGGCTCTTGGGGTCTTTTGCTGCGGGGTTCACCACATCGTTCGCACCCAGCACCAACACCACGTCGGTTTGTGCAAATTCGCTGTTGATGTCTTCCATCTCAAACACCTGGTCGTAGGGCACTTCAGCCTCAGCCAGCAACACGTTCATGTGGCCAGGCATACGGCCCGCAACTGGGTGAATCGCATACTTCACCGTAACACCCATGTGAGTCAGCTTCTCGCTCAGTTCTTTCAGGGCGTGCTGCGCGCGAGCCACGGCCAAACCGTAACCAGGCACAATCACCACGGTTTCCGCATTGGTCAGCAAGAAGGCCACATCGTCAGACGAGCCACTTTTCACGGTGCGTTGTTGGCCACCACCTGCTGCGCCTGCATCGGCCTCGCCACCAAAACCACCCAGAATCACGTTGAAGAAGGAGCGGTTCATGGCCTTACACATGATGTAAGACAAAATCGCACCGGAAGAACCCACCAGCGAACCCGCCACAATCAACATGCTGTTGTTCAGCGAGAAGCCAATACCTGCTGCCGCCCAGCCAGAGTAGCTGTTCAGCATGGACACCACCACGGGCATGTCGGCACCACCGATTGGAATAATCAGCGTGACACCCAGGATGAAAGCTGCAATCGTCATGATGACAAAGGGCGTCCAGTCTTGCGTAATAGCGAACCAGACACCGCAACCAATCATCACGATGCCAAGAATTGCGTTCAGCTGATGCTGACCCGTGAAACGCACAGGTGCGCCCTGAAACAGGCGGAACTTGTACTTGCCGCTCAACTTGCCAAAAGCGATCACTGAACCCGAGAAGGTAATTGCACCCACAAAGGTACCGATGAACAGCTCGATTTTGTTACCCAGTGGAATGTCGAAATTGCCCTTGGCGGTGATACCAAATGCGTCGGGCTCGGCTACAGCAGCGATCGCAATGGCCACAGCAGCCAAACCAATCATGCTGTGCATGAAAGCCACCAGCTCAGGCATTTTCGTCATTTCGACACGCTTGGCCATGACGGTGCCCAAACCACCGCCCACCACCAAACCAGCCAGTACCCAGCCCAAACCGGTTACGGCCGATTGCCCAGCAATTTCAGCCAGCTTGAAGATAAGGCCGATTGTAGTGGCAATGGCAATTGCCATGCCCACCATACCGAAGGTGTTCCCCAAACGCGAAGTTGTGGGGTGTGAAAGGCCCTTAAGAGCCTGAATGAAACAGATTGACGCCACCAGGTACAACAGCGTCACTGCGTTGAAACTCAATTCCATAAATTTCTCCAGATCGCTGTTGGTTTATTTGTTCTTTTTCTTGAACATTTCAAGCATGCGACGGGTGACCAAAAATCCACCGAACACATTCACAGCGGCCAAGGCCACAGCCAGCACACCCATGAATTTGCCCAGGGGCGTTACGGTCAGCGCGGCTGCCAGCATGGCACCCACGATCACGATTGCGGAAATTGCGTTGGTCACCGCCATCAATGGGGTGTGCAGCGCGGGGGTTACGTTCCAAACCACGTGGTAACCCACGTAAATGGCGAGTACAAAAATAATCAGGTTGACCACGGTGGGGCTAATTGCGTCCATGTTGGCTCCTTCCTTAAGCGTTTTTGCGTTTGAGTTCGCCGCCGGTGCACATCAGGCACGCAGCAACAATATCGTCTTCCATGTCGATCTTGAAGGTGCCTTCGCCGTCGAAAACAAGCTTCAGGAAATCGATCACGTTGCGGGCATACAGCGCAGATGCATCCGCAGCCACCATGGCGGCCAGGTTTGCATAACCCACTATTTTTACGCCGTTGACGTCGACAATTTCGTTCAATTTGGACAAGGGACAATTGCCCCCCTGCTCCACAGCCAAGTCGATCACGACTGAACCGGGCTTCATGGCACGCACGGTGTCTTCGTGCAGCAATGTGGGCGCCTTTCGGCCAGGAATCAATGCCGTGGTAATCACGATGTCGCTTTTGATCGCTTTTTCATGAACGGCAGCAGCCTGACGCTTCATCCAGCTTTCAGGCATGGGGCGGGCATAACCACCCACACCTTGGGCTATTTCGCGCTCTTCATCCGACTCAAAAGGTACATCCACAAACTTTGCACCCAACGATTCCACCTGTTCTTTCGTGGCGGGTCGTACGTCAGATGCTTCAATTACCGCACCCAAACGCTTGGCCGTTGCAATCGCTTGCAAGCCTGCAACACCAACACCCAGAATCAACACGCGAGCGGCTTTGACTGTACCGGCGGCGGTCATCAACATGGGCATAAAACGCTGGTAAACGTTGGCCGCAATCATCACGGCTTTGTAACCGGCAATGTTGGCTTGTGATGACAACACGTCCATGCTTTGCGCGCGAGTAGTGCGTGGCGCGGCTTCCAGCGCAAATGCAGTCAGGCCAGCCTTATTCATGGCTTCCAGGGAAGCATTGTCAAAGGGGTTCAGCATGCCGACCACCACTTGGCCTGCACGGTAAGCAGACAACTCGTTTTCTGCTGGCGCACGCACCTTGAGGATCATGTCGCAGTTGCTGATCACATCCATTGCGCGATCAACAATTGTGGCACCCACATCGCTGTAGGCCTGATCGGTAATCGAGCTGGCAATACCTGCACCTGCTTGAACAAACACTTCGTGTTTTTGAGAAATGAGCTTCTTCACCGTTTCAGGTGTTGCGGCTACACGCGTTTCTCCGGACCTTGTCTCGGCCGGGATTCCGATTTTCATGGAACTTCTCCTTGTGGGAAAGCGCTTTTATTTGATGTTTAGGAACTGCAAATACACTGCTGGTGCGGACTATAGCACGGTAGTATCACCCAATCTAAGGGATAACCACAACCCAGCATCTGACAATAATTCTTGTCAAATGATAATTGAATCGTTTGAAATGGTGTTGAGTTAATGATCTAAGCATCATTTGGCGCAAGGTGAGAAGCGAAGGGCTGCTTCTGAATCAAAAATTCAGCGGCGAGCCTGCTCAATGTGCGCGCACACCAGCTTGGCAGCTTGAATCAGACGGGGGCCATTGCGCACCAAAATATCGTTCGGCAAGGTGTACACCTGGTTGCGCTTTACAGCTGGCATCTGAGGCCAGCTGGCCCATTGCATGACGAAACTTTGATGATCTCGCTCGGAGCCACTTGCCAGCAACACCTCGGGCTTGCGCTTCAGTACCCCTTCCACGCTCACCTGTGCAGCAAGGTTTGGCAAATCAACAAATATGTTTCGCCCGCCACACAGCTCAATCACCTCGGATACTGCATGCTGCCCACCCAAAGTCATCAATGGCTGACTCCACACCTGATAAAACACCGGCACTATTGATCGACCGCCGTACTCGGCTCGCAAAGACTTGAACTGCTGCAACCAATCGTCTATGCGGGAAGCACTTCTCTGTTCTGTGCCCAGCAGGGCAGACAACCTGCGCATAGTGCTAGCCACCTGCTCAATTTTCTTGGGCTCGCTGACAAATACTGGCACACCCGCTTTGCGAAGCTGTGCCACAACTTCCATTGAAATACCTGATTGCCACACCAACACCAAATCGGGTTTGCGGGCGAGAATTGATTCTGCACCGAGCATCCACGGGTTACCTAACTTGGGCAAAGTATTCACGCTTTCCGGAAAATTACTGGAACCATCCACAGCGATAACCTTGCTCATGCCACCCACGAAATCCACAATTTCCGTGAGGTGCGGTGCAAGCACCAGCACTCGCTGGGCTTGCTGTACACACACGGTTTGGTTTGTGTCGTCCTGGACGCAGACAGCAGCCACTGCCTGGCCAGAAAGCCAGGTCAGGCAAACCGCTGCGAGCAAACGAATGCATTTCATGACAATTAAAACTCGGCATTCAGATTAACAAAAAACGCACGACCAATTTCCGGATAAATGCCGTTCGGGCCGAACTGGGTTCGGTAGTATTGCTTGTCCAACACGTTTTGAACTTGGAACACCACACTGTACGAATCAGCACGATATCTCCAGTTCAAATCGAGCACGCCAAAGCCCGGGATCTGCAGATCCGTATTCGCGGCTGAACGTTGATCCGACTGAATATTCAAAATTGCCTCTGTCGACACACTCGATGTCCAGTCATATTCGGTGGCCACCTTCAAATTGTGGGCAGCCACCAGAGGAACACGGCCTCCACTCAGCGAGCCTGATTTAAACTCAGCATCCAAATACTGGTATGCCGCGATCATGCGCAGGTCTTTCCGAATACTGCCATTCCATTTCAGCTCTGCGCCTTGCCTGCGCAGTTCGTCCAAATTGCTGTTCAAACCGTTGATGAACATCGTAGGGTCCACAATGGTCGGGTCGAAAAACAATTCATTGTCCACATCCATCACGAACAGCGTCGAGCTGAACTCACCATTCCACAAACCTGTTTTCAAACCCACTTCAAATTCGTCAGCAATTTGAGGATTCAAAAATGGAACACGTGTGGTGCCAACACCCGCAAACCCGTTTTCATTGGCATTCGGAATTCTGAAACTGCGAGCCAATTTCGAGAACAATGTGAGATTTTCGGCAGCTTTCCATGAAGCGCCTAACTGGTGCGCCACCAGAGAATAATCGCGTGTCTGGCCACTGGCCTTTTGCTGCTCGGAACGCTCGTAACGACTACCCGCGTTGATTCGCAGAACATCATTCACAGTCCAGTCATCTTCAATAAAAATCGCATTGGATTCCAGCGTACCTGCATCGAACCCTCGCAAAGCTGCTTTTTCAATGTCGTAACCAACCCGAATCACATGGGCACCCGTGCTGTGGGGCAGCGTGAAAGTGAGGTAAGGACTGATTTGATCTTGTTCATATTCCGAACGAGCGTCAAAAACGAAGGTACCAAAATCAAACGATCCCAATGCTTCGTGAGTGCGTCGACTTACACGCACACCAGTGCCCCAATTGCCGTAATCCGCCTCACCATAAAACCGGAATGTATTTCGCTCAAAAGAGCCGAAATCATTGGGGCTGTTCGTTTGCTTTGGGTTCTGCTCGAACTGCGCGCGGTTCAATGAACCGGGAAAACGCGACTTGGACCCCTCAGCCGAGAAAGATGCGCCTGCACTGTACACATCGCCTTGCCAATCCAGCGCAAGGCTACCCAAATCGCGGCTGGCTTCGCTGTTGTCGCGGTACCCGTTCGTAAACTCTTTTGATCCGTTGAACACAAGTGAGAAACCATTCGCACCACCGTACAGGGTTGCGCCCAATTCTTTGGTGTCATAGGAACCATAAGATGCAAATACGTCACCACCGAAACCTTCACGCCCCCTGCCTTTTTTAGTGGTAATTCGAATGACACCGCCACTGGCACCGCTGCCATAGGCAACAGAGCTTCCACCGCGAATTACTTCAATGGTTTCAATGCTACTAACAGGTATGCTGCCATAACGCGGCGTAACACCCTCGTTGTCGTTGAGCTTCACGCCATCGACCACAAACACCACGTTGGCCGACGCAGTTTCTCCAAAGCCACGTAAATCAACTGATGCACTGCGACTGCCGTCCAGCGGTGTACGCACATTGACCAAAGCCAGCTTGGAAAGCACGTCACGTACGGTGGTGTAACCAGACTGGCGAATCTGCTCAGCGGTAATCACCGTGGTTGAAAATGGTTGATCTTTTTCTGACACAGCAGTGTGTGTGGAGGACACGAAAACAGGCGGCAGCGCATAAAAGGCCAATTCTTCCTGGGCAAGCGCTGGCGAAGCAGCCAACAAACAAACGATTGGTAATTTTTGAAAACGAATAGACACCTTGAACTCCAGTAAACCGCACCCACCGTGCAGCAATAAATTCACTGGAGAAGACAAAGAACAGGCGAAAGAACAGTGCGCGCAACAAAACCGCGGACAATACGCCAGGGTAAGTTACGGAAAAAAGTTCGATTAGAAGCAATTAGCCGCCTGCGCACTGCCTCCCCGCAGCACCAGTCGCTCGCCTGAATGGGACAGGCTGAACGGTCAAGGCCGGTATCCGGGCTTGTAAGTTTTGATGTGTCGCCTTCCCAGTTGCTGCATTTAGAGCAGCTTTACTACCAGTGGCAAAATGACACACCCGCACTTACTTACCGTTGCGGGGGCAGCGCAGGCTTGAACCTGCTTCCCGTTTAACTGCGCTCAAAAAATGAGCACAAGCACCTTAACCCTGCTATTCTAACGTGTTTTTTAACTCTCAACCCTCGGCGCACCCTGTTTAAGTAGTGCGATTGAAAGCCATGTCAGAAGTCTGGAAACCCAGCGTTACAGTAGCGGCCATTGTTGAACATCAGGGCAAATTCCTGATTGTGGAAGAACACACCACCGATGGCATCAAACTGAACCAACCCGCAGGCCACCTGGACCCAGGTGAAACGCCGCAGTTTGGTGCTGCGCGCGAGGCACTGGAAGAATCGGCCTGGGAAGTAAACCCTGTGGGGTTGTTGGGTATTTACATGAGTCGCTACACCAGCTCACGCACGCTGGAAGATGTCACTTACCTTCGCTTCGCATTTGCAGCCGAGGTGGTTAAACACCACACAGAGCGTGCCCTGGACGACGGCATTATTCGCACCCTGTGGATGACGGTTGAAGAACTGCGCGCCACGCAAGACCAACACCGCAGCCCCTTGGTGATGCGCTGCGTTGAGGATTTCCTGAACTGGAAAGCCGGCAAGCAACCCATCATGCCGCTTGAGCATGTTTACACACATCCCAGCGTACTTGCAGGGCCCATGCCCCCCGGCGTGTCGTAAGCATCATGGCAAAAACAGTAGTTATTGGCATGTCGGGCGGGGTTGACTCCTCAGTGTCGGCATGGCTGCTCAAACAGCAGGGTTACAACGTGATTGGTCTTTTCATGAAAAACTGGGAAGACGATGACGACTCGGAATATTGTTCCAGCCGGCAAGACTGGCTGGACGCGGCCAGCGTTGCCGATGTGGTTGGTGTCGACATTGAAGCGGTCAATTTCGCCAGCGAATACAAAGACCGGGTGTTCTCCGTGTTTCTGGAAGAGTATTCCGCCGGCCGCACGCCCAACCCCGACATTCTGTGCAACAGCGAAATCAAGTTCAAAGCGTTCCTTGATCACGCTTACAGCCTGGGCGCCGATTACATCGCCACTGGGCACTATGCCCGCGTGCGGGAAGTCAACGGTGAATTCCAGCTGCTGAAAGCGGTGGACCACAGCAAAGACCAATCGTATTTTCTGCACCGGCTGAACCAGGCGCAGCTGAGTAAAACCTTGTTTCCGCTCGGTGAAATACAGAAAACCGAAGTGCGGAAAATAGCGCTTGAACTCGGTTTGGCCAACGCCACCAAAAAAGACAGCACTGGCATATGCTTCATTGGCGAGCGCCCTTTTCGCGAGTTTTTAAATCGGTATTTGCCCACTGCACCAGGCCCCATTTTGAATGACGAGGGCCATCAAATTGGCGAGCATGTGGGGCTGAGCTTCTACACACTGGGCCAGCGCAAAGGCATCGGTATTGGTGGCCAGAAAGAAGGCAACGGCGAACCCTGGTTTGTGGCCCGTAAGGATCTGAAAAACAACACGCTGTATGTGGTGCAAGGCCATGACCACCCTTGGTTGCACCAGAAAGTGCTGGCAGCCGAACAGGCCCATTACATTTCAGGCCAGGCGCCTTCAGAAACACACATGGCTTGCAAGGCGCGCTATCGCCAGGAAGACTCGGCTTGTGACTTCCAATTGACCAATCAAGGCTTCGAGTTGAACTTCATGGAAAGCCAGTTTGCAGTGACACCCGGGCAAAGCGCAGTGCTTTACCAGGGTGATGTGTGCCTAGGTGGCGGAGTTATTGCCAGTTACTGAGGTTTGGTGTCCTCAAAGCTTGGGCGACAGGCAATGCGTTCGGAATATTCATTCAATTCCGGATACAACTCGCGCCATTTCAGTTCAGGCATGCGGAAATCCAGGTAGAACAATGCACAACCAACCGTGATGTCCGCCAGGCTGAATTGCTCGGTCAGGTAAAAACCGGGGGTGGTCTTAATGCGGTGGGAAACCCAGGCCAAGCCGTTGTGAATTTTCTGGGTTTGACGATCAATCAATGCCTGGCTTACTTTGTCACCTTCATGGAATTTCTTCTCCAGAATAATATCAACAGCGGCCTGGCTAATACCCTGCCCCAAAGACTCCATGGTGCGAACCAAGGCACGCATATTGGGGTTTGTTGGCAACAAGGGCACTGTTGGCATCATGTATTCAAGCGTGCCTGAGATTACCAAAGAATCGAATACAGTCTGGCCACCATCCAAAATCAAACAAGGCACTTTGCCCAGCGGATTGTGGTCGGCGATGCGGGTATTTTCATCCCACACATTTTCCAGAACAAACTCGTACGGAATTTCTTTTTCTTGAAGCTGAACGCGAATTTTGCGCACGAAGGGGCTAGTCAGGGATCCCACTAGTTTCATCACAGTTCTCCTAAATACAATCCTGGATGAGATTGCGTCTTGTTTTTTACGACCTGAAAGTGTCTAACAGTTTTACAAATTGAACAAGCAGAATTCCAAAATACCACCGCGGACACCATTCTGTCCAAACAGTTTCCAGTGAGACAGGTTACAATACAAGGCTTTGAAAAACCTCAATTTTTACCACCCGCATGATCTCTTCAGACTCTTTAAGCACCTTAACCGCAATCAGCCCGCTTGACGGCCGTTACCAGTCCAAAGTGGCCAACTTGCGCCCATTGCTCTCTGAAGCGGGGTTCATGCACCACCGCGTGATCGTAGAAATCGAATGGCTCAAGGCACTGGCCAATGCGGGCTTTTCTGAGCTCCCTGCCTTCTCCGCAACAGCTTTGGCAAAACTTGAAGCCATCAAAACCGAATTTTCAGAAGCAGATGCCCAACGCATCAAGGAATTCGAAGCGACCACCAACCATGATGTCAAGGCTGTTGAATACTTTATTAAAGAAAAGTTTCAAGCCGATGAAGAACTGAAAAAATCAGCGGAGTTTGTTCACTTCGCTTGCACGTCTGAAGACATCAACAACATGAGCCATGCACTCATGTTGAAAGCAACGCGTGAACAAGTGATTTTGCCGACACTGGACCGCATGGTGACCACCCTGCGCAATTACGCCCACCAGTTTGCAGACCTTCCGATGATGTGCCGCACCCATGGCCAGCCAGCCAGCCCCAGCACCATGGGCAAAGAATTTGCCAACGTGGTACACCGGTTGGAGCGCGCCATCGCCGCGATCAAAGCAGTCGAGCTGCCGGCCAAAATGAACGGTGCCGTGGGCAACTTCAACGCTCACCTGTCAGCCTACCCCGATTTTGACTGGGAAAGGCTCAGCCGTGATTTGATTGAAAGCCTGGGGCTTACCTTCAACCCTTACACCATTCAAATTGAACCACACGACGGCATTGCTGCGCTGATGGATGCAATTGCCCGCACCAACACCATTCTGATCGACTTGAGCCGCGACATTTGGGGCTACATTTCCCTGGGCTACTTCAAACAAAAGCTGAAAGCAGGTGAAGTGGGATCATCCACCATGCCGCACAAAGTGAACCCCATCGACTTCGAAAATGCAGAAGGCAACCTGGGCATGGCCAACGCGGTGTTGAAACACCTGGCGGAGAAACTGCCAGTTTCACGCTGGCAAAGGGACCTGACCGACTCTACCGTGCTGCGCAACTTGGGCGTGGGCATAGGCTATGCGGTGTTGGCCTATGAAAGCTGCCTGCGTGGCCTGGGCAAACTGGAGGTGAATGAAGCAGCCATCGCCGCCGACATCGACAACGCCTGGGAATTGCTCGCAGAACCAGTACAAACCGTGATGCGTCGTTACGGCCTGCCCAACCCGTACGAACAGTTGAAAGAACTGACCCGCGGCAAGGGCATTACACAAGAAGGATTGAAGCAATTCATCGCCCAGCTTGATCTGCCCGAAGCGGAAAAAACACGCCTGCTGGCCATGACTCCCGCAAGCTACATCGGCAAAGCCGCCGAGCTGGCCAAGCGCATTTGACAATCACCCCCGGGGCAAACGACCACCGTTTGTAAGTACCCTGCCTCGGGGATGATCAGCACGAAATACCCACGCATACTCAAGCACATAGAGTCATTTTTGGTGTTTGACCATGCGTGCAGGCCTCGGATTTACCTTGATTGAACTGACATTTGCAATCGCAATTGTCGGTGTACTCGCAACGCTAAGCTATGCTGGGTATGAATCTTCTTGGGAGAAGTCCAACTTTCGTTCCATGCGGGAGTTTGGCGTAGAGTTGGCATTAAGCCAGCAACTGCACAGGCAACGTTACGGACGCTACGCGCAGGGTGTCTCAAGCAATGGCGCACCGAATGCAAACCGCTTGGTTCTTCCTTCATCAGCCAAATACAGCGTGGTGGTCTCGAACTCCAACTTTCGGGGTTATCGCGCAGAAGTTACCCCCAGCGCGAGCGCGCCACTGAAGCTGCCCGAGGCCTGCCGAATCCTGATTGTTGAAAGTGACATGGGCATTCAACGTTTTGGCGCCCGGTCTGCCTCTAATCAAAACACATCTGAAAGGTGTGTTCCACATGGCTAAGGCAGACAACGGTTTCACCTTAATCGAAATAGTGGTTGGCTTGGCCGTGGTAGGCGTGTTGGCCGTTTCTGTAATCCCGAGTATGAACTCGGTGTTGAACAAACAAACGCTGAAGGTCAAGGTATCCCGGCTGGACACGTATGTGGACCAAGCGCGCAATTTGGCTGCAATCACCGAATGCCCGGTTCAAATGAACCTGCAACCCGCCAGCGCGGCGGTGAATCTGAATGTGACTGTTCAACACGATCCGTTCCTGAAGGGTTGTAGCGCGTGGTACGCACAAACCAGCAGCCAAAACAATCGCGGATTTTCAGCCACCTTGAATGACGTCACCTTGGCAGGTGCGGTGCGCCTGAATTTCAATGCGGTGTCGGGTGTGCTCGACACACAAAACCAAACACGCCTGACTCTGAACTACCGTGACAGGCGCGCACAGATCACCTTCTTGGGTATCGGCAACGGGGTGGTGAGCTATGACTGACAAAACCTGGCGTTGTCACGGCGCATCCACAGTCAGCCTTTTGATTGGCATGGCCTTGTTGGCGATCAGCATTACCGGCGCACTGAAATTAATGGGTGTCAGCATGCGCGCACAAAACGATTTGAATACCGAAAAGCTGGTGGATCAGGTTAATCGGATTGGTGAAATTATCACGGTTCACCTGAACCGGGGTGGCAGTTACCAAAACCCGGATGTCGAGGCCAAAGGCATACAGCTGTGCAGCTTGCAAAACCAGGCGGCCCAATGCAACGGATACCAACCCACCAGCCAAAACTTTTGTCTGAGTATTCCCACCCGGGTCAGTCGCAGCGGAAATGACGTGATTAACTTAACCGGCTTTCGTCTGCTCAATGGCGTGCTGGCTCAAAGGGAACTGAACGGCGTCAATATGGCGCAATTTGACCATGGCGCATTTTGCAACAACAGCCCGGACTGGCGTGATTTAAACAACAAGCACGACTTTGAATTCACCAACATTCGGTTTTGCAGATTTCAAGCCAACACACCGAACCAAGTCACTGCTTACTACGAACAGAATTGCAACTCGGTGATAGAGAACAACCCCGAATCCAATATGTTCTGGATTGCAATGTTCAAAGCCAAAATTGGCAACAACCTGACCGAGGGGCAGTATGAAGAAGCGAGAGTTATTCACCTGCTGAACACAACGCGGGTAAGGGTTGGATCATGAAAAAGCGGCGCAACTCGCACGATAAATTACAAACCGGTGCACTTGGCGTGTTTGTATGTGTGGTGTTGGTGATTGTGTTCGGGCTGATCAGCCTGCAAAACATCACCACCACAAGCCTGGATCTTTATCTGTCCAACTCCAAACAGCATATTGAAGAGGCGCGCCAGTTGGCCTATGCCGGCCTTCGACATTACACCCACAATTTTGGCAACGATGCGGCCATTCAGCAGCTAATCGACTCTCACCGTGGAGATAACCGGATTATAGGTGAATGCTCATTCACGGTGGCTTTGCCTGAAACATTGAGCCCACAAGTGCAATTGGCCAGTCCGAACACCCCCGACGACACCCGGCAGGACATTGTAATCCGCGGCATTGTAGTGCCATACAACTGCGACCATGCCATTTCAGATGAAAACTACCGCGCCACTTTCGAAATTGTTGCCAGCGTGAATTGTTCAGGGAGTGACGGGGTGGAATCGGGTTGCGTCAAACGCTCATTTGTGTTCAATCGCGAAGACAGCAACGGTCTGCCTTACAATCCTATCCAAACTCCACCACCTCCGCCGCCACCGCCAAGGCCACCCGACCCCAATCCGCCGCCGCCACCGCCACCAGCGCCGCCGGTGCAACACCCACCTCCTTCAGAGCCACCGCCCCGGGAAGAACCCAGGCCGCCACCTCCGAAATCAAAAGGCAAACATGAAGTTGGATTCTAGAAAAAACGGATTCTCAATGGTCGACGCATTGATCGCCATTCTGGTGCTGTCCATTGGTTTGGTGCTGTATGCCAAAAACTGGACAGCCAACTATGGCGCCAAGAATTCGACCCATGTGCGTTCAATCGCTGCAACCCAAGTCGCAGAGATTGGCAATGTATTGCTGGCCAATATTTCCGACCTGGACAGGGACACGCCACGCGGACAAATCATCGCCCGCATGCAGCAGTTCTCGGGGAGGCTGGAAGATCACTTGAACAGTTACGCGGGAGCCAGGGGCTACGAATGCACCAACAATGGACCAAGGGCCTTGGGTGCACCCAACAACGCAATTAACCTGAGCCAGGCCACATTGCCGCGCGCATGGGCGCAGGGTGCGGCGTCGTGTGTCAGCATTCGGCCCTTACCCAATTTGAACACCCAGACCAACGGCGTTTGGGTGCACATCGAGGCCAGATGGATTGACGCGCACACACGAGACAACCAGACAGAAAATGTCAGCGTGTACACCTTGGTTAGTCCGCTTTGAGGCTACTTTGAATACAGCTGGGGACCCAGACGGTGATTCAGGCGATCACTAACAAACGCGTGAATGACTGCAAATTGCTCATCGTTCAGCGACTTTAAGGCAAAGCCATAAGTTGATGAGGAGGGGCCAGAGTCACGCGGTTTTGAGACCACCTCGGCATCGCATTCAATCAAATACTTGCGATCATCCAGAATGATTTGAAACGCAATCGAGATGGATTGCCCTATTTTGAAAGATACCGCCTTGGCAAACAACAGTTCAAGCCCCCCAGTTGAAATATTATCGATTACAGCAGTGATCGATTCGACTGAACCACTTTGACTGCCATTCAAACGAATGGTGGCAGGCAAATCGCAATTCACACGCCTGGCGCGGCGAATGGCCTGCGACTCCAGATGAGTTTCATGGGGCCATGACATCACAATCAGCGGGTGCGGCGACAGCAACACCTTTTCAATCATTGAACTGAAGCGGTAAATGGACAAACCATAGGTGGCCTGGAATTCCCAAACCTGCCCTTCTTTGGCAAATACACATTTGCCATCCCGCATGGGGTGCGTGATCAAAATGGCGGCTTGAGGGATGCTACCGATTAAACGAACATGGAAAGGGTCTTTGGATTGCCCAGGCGCAGACATTTTCAGTTGGCTGCCCGTCTCGAAGGGATCTTCAAACGCCTGTTTCGCGGAAAGCATTCTGGGCAAGGCGTTTGGATCAATTTGGGGCTTGCCCGGTTGAATCACAAACTTGTTGGCCCACCGGGGGTTATGGTACAAGCCCTTGGCGGCCAGTTCATCAAGCTGTTTCTGGCTATTAACCGCCTGGCCTTCAGCCAACAGCAGTACACCGCTTCTGTCAAAGATTGCGAATGGCAGCGCCTTGCCTATTTCAATGTCGCCTTTGGCCAAAGGCGAAAGGTCTTTGGGATTGTCCACGCTGCCTCGCTTACTAACCCCGTTTTACGGGGTCTCAAATTCTTTGTCTTTTTTCACAGGCTTCACCAAGTCTTCCCTGGTCAGGCCCAGCCACATCAACAGGGGGCTGGCCACCAACACTGAGGAATATATGCCAAAGCAAATACCAATGGTCAGCGCCAAGGCAAAACCGTGCAAGGTAGGACCACCAAAAAACAACATCGAGCACACCATGATCTGGGTAGAACCGTGGGTAATGATGGTGCGTGAAATTGTTCGGGTAATTGCGTTGTCGATGGTCTCTTCAACGGTCATTTTTCGGACTTTCTTGAATGTTTCGCGAATTCGATCGAATACCACCACCGATTCGTTCACTGAATAACCCAAAACAGCCAATATCGCTGCCAGCACCGCCAGGGAAAACTCCCAACCGAAGAAGGCAAAAAAACCGAGAATGATGACCACGTCGTGCAAGTTGGCCACAATGGCTGAAACCGCAAACTTCCATTCGAAGCGAAGGGCCAGGTAGATCATGATGCCGATGATCACCACCATCAAGGCAATCACACCGTTCTCGGCCAACTCCCGACCAACTTGTGGGCCAACAAACTCAACTCGCATTAGCTGCACGTTTGGGCCACCCAAATTTAACACCTGCTCGGTGAGTGCCTGTTGATTCAGCTTGCCTTCGGTGCCCAATACGCCCGATTGCAAATCTTTCACAGCCAAACGAACCAGCACATCGCGCGCTGTACCGAAGTTTTGAACCTGCGGTTCATCAATTCCGGTGGCACGCAAACCTTCGCGAATTTTCTCGAGTTCGGCAGGCTGGGAATAACGGGCTTCAACCAGTACACCACCGGTGAATTCAACGCTCAAATTCAAGCCTTTCGTGGACAGAAAAAACACCGCTGCCGCAAAAGTCAGGAACGAGATAATGTTGAAAATTTTGGCATGCCGCATGAACGGAATGTCGTTTTTGATTCTGAATAGTTCCATTTTGCTTTTAGTTCACTTGGTTCGGTTGGTGTGGGTCACGCTTTTTTAGCGACAGCAGTGTCATCACTTGGACGCCAAATTTGCCCGATACTGACAGAGTCCAGTTTCTTTTTACGGCCATACCACAGGTTGACTACACCACGGGACACCACAACCGCACTGAAAATCGAGGTCAAAATACCCAGACAATGCACCACTGCAAAACCACGCACAGGGCCTGAGCCAAAAATCAGCAAAGCCAAACCGGCAATCAAGGTGGTAATGTTCGAATCCAGAATGGTGGCCCATGCTCGCTCGTAACCTGCAGCAATTGCTTGCTGCGGCTGCGCGCCGTCACGAAGTTCTTCGCGAATACGCTCGTTGATCAGCACGTTGGCGTCAATCGCCATACCCAGGGTAAGCGCAATCGCTGCAATACCTGGCAATGTCAGGGTGGCCTGCAACACCGACAACAAGGCAAACAACAACATCACGTTGACCGCCAGTGCAAACACTGAAAACACACCAAACAACAAGTAGTACACGATCATGAATGCGCCCAGCACAACAAAGCCATACAGGGTTGAGTTAATACCCTTGTCAATGTTGTCAGCACCCAGGCTAGGGCCAATGGTGCGCTCTTCAATGATGTCCATGGGTGCAGCAAGCGAACCCGCACGCAGCAACAGGGCCAGGTCAGCCGACTCAACCGTATTCATGCTGCCTGAGATTTGCACGCGGCCACCGCCAATTTCACCGCGAATGACCGGCGCGGTGACAACCTCGCCCTTGCCTTTCTCGATCAGCACAATCGCCATGCGCTTGCCAATACTTTCAGCAGTTACGTTACGGAAAATACGGGAACCCTGGCTGTCCAGCGTCAAATGCACCGCAGGTTCCTGGGTTTGATTGTCAAAGCCGGCTTGCGCATCGGTCAGGTTGTCGCCAGTCAAAATCACTTCCGATTTCAGCAACAAATCGCGGCCACCACGCTCGGTGTAACGCTCCAGGCCAAAAGGAACAATACCGCTGGCCAGGGCAGACTGGGCCTCCGGGCTGTCATCCACCATGCGAACTTCCAGCGTCGCAGTGCGGCCCAGAATGTCTTTGGCCTTCGCCGTGTCTTGCACACCCGGCAACTGCACCACAATGCGGTCCGCACCCTGGCGTTGAATCACGGGTTCGGCCACACCCAATTCGTTAATTCGGTTGTGCAATGTAGTGATGTTTTGGCGCAAGGCGTACTCGCGCGCCTGCTGTTCAATTTCTGGCGCCAACGTCGCTACAAGCGCAAATTCAGTGCTGTTTTCAGGAGTGGCAAGCTGCAAGTCCGGGTATTCCTTGGCCAGGGCAGCCTGCGCCTTGTTGCGGGCTTCTGCATCGCGGAAGGTCAGGTTAAAACCAGCGGGCGTGCGGGGCGCGCTGGCATACCGCAAATCTTCTTCGCGCAAGGTTTGCTTGGCGCTGGCCAGCAAGGCGTCCTTGCGTTTTTCAAGTGCAGCATCCATGTCCACTTGCAACAGGAAATGCACACCACCCCGCAAATCGAGACCCAGGTACATGGGCAATGCATTGATGTTGGTCAGCCAGTCAGGTGAGCGCGACAACAAATTCAGGGCAACAATGTAATCGGGGTCTGCCGGGTCTGGGTTAAGCTGGCTTTGAAGAAAGTCTCTCGCCTTTAATTGCTCTTCAGACGAGTTGAACCTTAATTTCAGAGTTCCGCCGCCCAGTGTTTCTTCGAAAAATACCCCATCGGGCTTGACGCCTTGCGCCTCAAGCTGACTGGACAATCGGTCAGCCAGATCGGGTGATAATTTCAAGGTGGACTTGCCACTTGAAACCTGCACAGCGGGCGCTTCACCATAAAAATTGGGCAGGGTGTACAACACACCCAGCACCAACACAATGGCGATCATCAGGTACTTCCAGACAGGGTATCGATTCATGACAGCAAAATTAACGTGTTTCTTTCAGGGTGCCGCGAGGCAGCAGGCTTTGCACAGCAGCGCGTTGCAGCACAACTTCAACAGGCTTGTCACCCATTTCGGCCACTTCCAGCGTGATGTACGATTCGTTGATTTTGCTGATCTTGCCCAGCAAACCACCCGAGGCAATTACTTCATCGCCTTTTTGCAGGGCTTCAACCATGGCTTTGTGTTCTTTCTGGCGCTTCATTTGGGGACGAATGGCCAAGAAATAAAGTACGCCAAACATCAAAATGAGGGGCAGGAAGCTTAAAAGGCCACTTTCCGGGCCAGCGGCTGCGGATTGCGCAAACGCGGATGAAATCACAGTCATCTCCTTAAAGTTGTGATGGGTTCGCGCCGAGTATACAACGCTTGACACTTAAAATTCAGACCAAAAGGCTTGACTTGGGTTCCACTTAAAGATTCACTTAGCGATTGTGGGAACAATAAAAATAGGCTTTGATCTATGTCGAGCAAGATAGAACAGGCAACCTTGGGCGGGGGTTGTTTCTGGTGCACGGAAGCTGTTTTCCGGCAACTCAAAGGAATCGAGTTGTGCGAATCGGGCTACAGCGGGGGAAGCGACCCCAACCCCAACTATGACAAGGTGTGTGGCGGCAAAACCGGCCATGCCGAGGTAATCCGGCTGCACTACGATCCGGAACTCATCTCATTCCGGAAAATATTGGCAGTTTTTTTCGCCATTCACGACCCCACCACCTTGAACCGACAAGGCAACGATGTGGGCACGCAGTACCGCTCGGTTATTTTCTTTCACACGCCCGAGCAACGCGACACAGCCGTGGCTTTTGTTGAAGACCTGGAAAAACGGAAAATTTTCCGCGACAAGGTAGTGACCGAGATTTCGCCCTTGCTGAATTATTTTCCGGCCGAGAAATACCACCAGGAATACTTCGAGAACAACCCGATGCAACCTTACTGCGCCTATGTGGTGGCCCCAAAGGTTGAGAAGGCTGAAGACCTGTTTGGTGATCTGTTCAAGCGCTAAGTTTTAAGAACCAGGTTTGCTGCGCTTATCGACCGCGTGCGCAATGGCCCACGCGGTCATTTGCATGCCCATGGTGGCGGTTACTGCAACCACTGAACCGTAACCTGCGCAATTCAGCCCAGCCGCGGGCTCACAAGCATCGCTGCGCTTGACCTGCTCCGCTGAATAGAAAACCGACACGCCCAATTTTTTCTTGGGGTCCTTGGCATACCCGTGTTCGCGGCGCAAGGTGTACCGCACCTTGGCCAGCAAAGGGTCGTTGGTGGTGTCGCGCAAATCGGCAGGTTGCACAAGCCAGGGTTTGGTTTTTCCGCCCGCGCTGCCAGACAGCACCACGGCAAGGTTTAAACGCTTGGCCCAAGTCACCATGGCCACCTTCGCCCGCACATTGTCGCAACAGTCCAATACAACTTTGCATTCGCCAGCCGCAGCAGCAAATTCAGTCAATAGGGCCTGTGCATTGTCAGGCTCCAGGAACGCATCCACCAAAGTAATTTGGCACTGCGGGAAATAGCCATGAATATGATCGGCCAAAGCCTTGATTTTTTCCCGCCCCAAGGTGGCATCAGTGGCCTGAATTTGCCGATTGATGTTGCTTTCAGCAACATGGTCCATATCAACCAGCGTAATGTGGCCAACCCCACTGCGAGCCAAGGCCTCAGCAGCCCAGGAACCCACGCCACCCACACCCACCACCATGGCATGAACGCGCTGATTGAGAAACGCATGTGTGCCATCACCGTACAGGCGACTTATTCCGCCAAAACGTCGATTCAGATCCGGATGCTCGTCCATCGGCTCAACCATTAACGCGCTTCCAGATCCACGATACTGACAGCCACTTCTCGCGTGTCGTCACCCCGCATCACCAGCAAATTGGCAGTACCGCCTACGCCAATAGCCTCAAGCGCTTTCGACAGCTGCAACACATTGGCCACTGGCTTGCGGTCGACGGCGATAATAATGTCGCCCACCACACCAGCCTGCAAATCAAACGGTTTCAAACCCGCTTGGGCGGCGGGCGAACCTGGCTCAACGCCCATGACTGCGATGCCGCGAATACCCAGGCGGCGGGCCAGCGACTCATCCGCCACTGCAATGCCAATACCGGGGCGGGGCAAGGTACCGCGCTCGATTAGTTGCGGCACAATTTCATTGACCAAATCCACAGGAATTGCAAAGCCTACACCAGCGGAGGAGCCGCTTTGAGAGAGAATGGCGGTGTTGACACCGATCAAACGCCCGGCAGAATCCAGCAAGGGGCCTCCTGAGTTGCCAGGGTTGATCGCTGCATCGGTTTGTATGACGTCAGGAATTTCACGCCCGTTGCTCACAGGCAAAGTACGCCCCAAGGCACTGACAATGCCGGCAGTGAGCGTTTTGGACAAACCGAAGGGGTTGCCAATCGCAAACACAGACTGCCCCACCAGCAAGTCGCCAGAGGTGCCCACAGGGATGGGCCGCAGGTTGGCAGGCTTGTTCACCAGCCGGATCACCGCGAGATCGTATGAGGGTGCAATACCCACAAGACGCGCCGGTAAAGGCTCGGAATCATCAAGCTGCACACGAATACGACTGGCGCCCTCCACCACATGGGCATTGGTCACAATGTGGCCGGCATCGTCCCAAATAAAGCCTGAGCCTGTGCCTTCCGCCACTCGCCTGAAAAACAGTTGGCCCTGCACGCTTTCCGTAAAAATGTAAGCCACGGACGCCTTGGACACCTCGAAGAGCTCAACCACGCTTTTTTCGCCTGCGGCGAGATCTCCCCGCGCCTCCACCACACGTGGCGTGACATTTTCGGGGCGGCTGGTGAACAGGTTTTCGATACTAGACTGGTTGTACAGCACGTACAGCAAAGCCACAAACAACACAAAGGCAAGCAATGCAGTGGCTGAGGCACCGCGTTGATTCTGGTTCGGTTTCACGAATTGGGATCCTGCTGGTTAACTTCTGGATTCGGGTTGAATTGAAAACGCAGCGCCACAGCGCTCGATTCAATCGGCAGCAATTTCAACGTGCAAGTGCGTTGACCCGTGGACGTGGTTTTGTCACGGCGCAGCCTTGTGCGCGCAGCAATCAGGGTGTCGGGGTCTACTTCGGGCACTGCCCAACTGGCCTGGTGAATCAGCTCGCCTTTGCTTTCTTGCAAGCCTTTCGCAAGCAGGTCCATGTCATTGCTGTGCAACAGGCCAATGCCTTGCTCACCTTCAATCAACACCCTGCCCTGTTCATCTTGATACATGCCCAAAGGCCAACACACCAAGCCGGTGTGGGTGCTCAACATCAAAGCGCCGTGTTCCAGCGGGTGAATTCGATACACCCAAGGCGTGTACGCCAGGTGCACATAAGCCTTTTGAGGGCCATTCTGAAAATAGTAGCGGCCATCGGCCTCACGGCCGTAATTGCGCGCCATGAAATTCAAGATTCGCGGGTGACTGATTGTTAACCCTTCTGGCACTGGCCCGGTCAGCAGCCAGTCGCCCTGCATGTTTAACTTGAGCCACCCGGCAATAGCCGGCACGTTGGGCCAGCGCGCCAGTGCTTTTTCTACAAGGTCATCCACCACTTGCTCCTGTTTGCTTTGCAGAGTGCTGTGCAAAGAAAGCATCGCATTGCTTGGGCAACCAGTCCAGCCCCAAACGCAAGCTGCGACCATTGGCAAAGCCCACATGGCCACCATGCTCTGTAAAAAGGCACTTCACCTGCGAAGAAACTTCATGGTGTGCCGGCAAATGTTGACCACTCATGAAGGGATCATTTTTTGCGTGAATCATCAAGGTGGGCACCGCAATATGTTTCAGCAGCGGCTTGGCCGAGGACACAGCGTAATAATGCTCGGCATCCCGAAAGCCGTGCCAAGGGGCGGTAACGCGGTTGTCGAAATCAAAGAAGTCTTTGCAATTGGCAATGTCTTCAGCCTTTCCCAATTCCGGAAAGCGCTTGACCTTATCAATTGACTTTGGCACCAAAGTACTCAAAAACATGCGGGTATAAACCAGGTTGAAACCTTTGGCCAGCGACACAGCCCCAGCCAGCAAATCGACAGGCGCACTCACCGACACCGCTGAACTGACCACCTCTTGCGCCTGCTTTTCCTGCTCACCCAGCCACTTCAACAACACATTGCCACCCAGTGAAACACCAGTCACATGCATGTGCTCAACGGCTGGCAACTGTTCACGCAGGCGGCGCAGTATCCAGTCCATTTCAGGAGAATCGCCCGAATGATAGGCACGCGGCATCCAATTGTTTTCGCCGGAACACCCCCGAAAGTGCACAACCACACCCAAAGCCCCCGCCATGCGAGCCTGGTTCATTACCGCAAGGCTGTAGTGACTGCGGGAGCAACCCTCCAGGCCGTGAAACAACACCCACAACGTTTGGTGTTTTGCTGCCTGTTCAGGAGGCTCAGTGAAGTCGAGGTCGATGAAATCGCCATCGGGTGTATTCCAGCGCACACGGTGATAATGCACGCTGGGTTTGTTGGCCCAACGTGCAGCCATGATGGTTTGGGAATGGCCCTCGGGAAGCCACCAGGGCGGGCGGTACACCATACTGCCTCAGCCTGATTAATGCAGCGTAGGCTGCGGATCGAAGTCGGACAGGTCGTCCTCGACCATTTCTTCAGAATCCATGGCAGGGCTTGCGTGATGCATCACGATTTTCCAGCCGTTCGGCCCCTTGTGATACACATTGGTCGCATTCACCTGCACGACATGAGGCTCACCCCGCGAGCTGCTCATCATCACTTGTTCAACAATGTTGTGTACCGACACCATCACGCCTTCCACACGGTGCACAGGCACCACACGAATTTGCAGAGCGCCCGCTGAAAGAATTTCCTTCCACGAGTCGCGCACGTCGTGATAGCCCTCCACACGGGGGCCGCCAGGGTGAATGCACACCACATGTTCATCGTCAGCCCAAAGATCCATTAGGGCTTCAAGATCGGCCGCTTCAAGTGCCTCGTAAAAGGCTTGCTCGATGTCTTGCGGTGAAGAATGAATAACTTTGGCTCGGGACATTCAACGCACTCCGATAGGTATTAATGTGTTTTGAATGACATTTTTGAGGCAACTCACTGAAACACCACGGTTTTTGATCCATTCAAAACCACACGGTGTTCACAATGCCATTTCACCGCACGGGCCAACACCATACACTCGGTGTCACGTCCTCGGGCGGTCAACTCTTCTGGGGTTAAAGAATGGTCAACGCGTGCTACATCTTGTTCAATAATCGGGCCTTCGTCCAGATCTGAGGTCACATAGTGCGCCGTGGCACCAATCAACTTGACACCCCGATCAAAGGCTTGCTGGTAGGGCTTGGCACCCTTGAAGCTGGGCAAGAAACTGTGGTGAATATTGATCACCCGACCCAGCATATCGCGGCACAATTCCGGCGACAAAATTTGCATGTAGCGGGCCAGCACCACCAGGTCAATTTTCTCGCGCTCAATGATTTGGCGAATCTGTGTTTCCTGAAGCTCCTTGGCCTCATGCTTGACAGGCAGGTGGTAAAACGGCACACCGTACGAAGCGGCCAGCAGGGCAAAATCCTGATGATTGGAAACAATGGCCGGAATTTCACAGGGCAGCTGACCACTTTTCCAGCGAAACAGAAGATCGTTCAGGCAATGACCGAACTTGGATACCATCAGCAGCACGCGAGGCTTTACACGGGCATCAAAAAACTGGTATTTCATGGCGAAGGGCTCTGCCACCTTCGCGAAATTGGCCTGCAATTCGACTTCGGTCAGCTTGCTTTCAAGCGGCAATGAAAAATGCACACGCAGGAAAAAAAGATTGGTGGACTCGTCGCCAAATTGGGCAGAGTCAAGAATGTTGCACTGTTGGTCAAACAAAAATTTGCTGACGTTGTACACAATGCCCGTGGTGTCGGGGCAAGAAATTGTCAGGATGTAATCACGCATGGTAAGGCCAGGGTGCGTTGAAAATGGGCTTGTAAGATCATACTCCCTGAGAAGCAGGCACCAGCTGTTCCAACACCATTTTCGGGTCGAGCTTTTTCAGGCAATTGGTGTGGCCCAGTGGGCACTCCCGCTGAAAACAGGGGCTGCACTCCAGATTGAGGTAATACACTTTGGCCCTGCTGCTCAAGGGCGGTGTGTGGTGCGGGCTGCTGGAACCAAACACCGCATGCACCTGCACGTTTAACGCAGCAGCCACATGCATCAAGCCCGAATCGTTGGTCAGCAACTGGCTAGCCGCCGACATCAGGGCCACAGCCTGCGCCAAACTGGTTTTACCTGCCAGGCTAAAGGCACGGGTTTGTAAATCCAAAGGCATCAGGCCAAGAATTTCCCCGCAAAAACCAGAGTCTTTGGGCCCACCGAACAGCACAGCCTTCTGTGAAGGGTTGCGCAGTAAAAACCCGGTCGCCACTTCAGCGAAATGCCCGGCTGGCCAGCGCTTGGCGGGACCGAACTCGGCACCGGGCGCAATGGCCAAAAAACCGGGCTGAAGGCCAAACTCGGTGCATGCTTCGGTGCGCATCCCCGCTTCAACATGCAACACCGGAAACTCAAGCACATCGGCGAAATAGGCTCCAAGTTGGCCGTACCACTCGATCATGGGAGGCTTGGCTTTTTTGGAGGGCTTGGGCAAGGGATGCGTAAGCACCGCTGTGCGCAGCTCTCCGCTATAGCCCACCCGTTTTGGAATGCCTGCAAACCAGGGCACCAAAGCTGATTTCAGGGAATTGGGCAAAACCACCGCCATGTCAAAACCACGACCGGCCAGCGAAGCACCCACTTGTTTGCGCAAGCGCCACTGTAATTTTCCATGGGAAAAAGGTTCAACCTGCACAGCTCGGACAGCGTGGCTAAACTGGTACACAGGCGCAGTGACCGGTGGGGCTAGAACATGGATTTCGCAGGGTCTGCCGTCAGCAAACCGCAGGGTGTTGTCTTGATGCAAGGCTTGAATCAGCGACAGGCTCATGACCGCATCGCCAATCCAATTGGGCGCAACAATTAAAACCTTCAATGTGCGTGTACTTTTGCACCAGGCTTCAAGGTGTACACCGTGCCGCAATAAGGGCAGGTGGCCTTGCCTGTTTTGGTCACATCCAGGTACACCTTGGGGTGTGTGTTCCACACCGGCATGGCCGGGTTGGGACAAAACGCAGGCAGCTGGTCGCCATCAAGTTGCACAGTTTCGTGTTTTGCTTTTTTATCACTGATCATGATGCTTTACACCCGGGTCAGCCAGTGTTCATATTTTTCATTTCGACCGTACACCACGTCGAAATAACGCTTCTGCAATTCCTCGGTAATTGGGCCGCGTGTGCCAGCACCGATGGTTCGGTTGTCCAGTTCGCGTACGGGCGTTACTTCAGCCGCCGTGCCAGTGAAGAAGCACTCGTCAGCGATGTAAATGTCATCACGGGTCAAGCGCTTGCTTTTCACCTCCATACCCATTTCCCGGGCCAGGGAAATAATGGTTGAGCGGGTAATTCCGACCAGGGCCGAGGCAATTTCAGGCTCGTAAATGCAGCCGTCTTTAATCACGAATACGTTTTCGCCAGCGCCTTCAGCCACAAAACCGTCCACATCCAGTAACAGGGCTTCATCGTATCCGTCTTGCACAGCTTCAGTGTTGGCCAGAATTGAGTTGGCATACGTGGCCGCAAACTTGGCACGCGCCATGGTCACGTTCACATGGTGACGGGCGTAAGACGATGTTTTAACCCGAATGCCTTTCTGCAGACCTTCTTCGCCCAGGTAAGCGCCCCAAGGCCAGGCAGCAATTGCCACGTGGGTTACAGCACCCTTGGGCGATACGCCCATTTTCTCAGAGCCGTAAAAGGCAATTGGGCGGATGTAACAAGAGTCCAGGTTGTTGGCGCGCACCACGTCGCAACAGGCGTCCATGATCTGCTCGCGGGTGTAGGGCATGTTCATGCGGTAAATGTGGGCCGAATTGAACAGGCGATCGGTGTGCTCTTTCAACCTGAAAATGGCAGGGCCTTTGTCTGTTTTGTAAGCACGCTCGCCTTCAAACACAGACAAACCATAATGCAAACTGTGGGTGAGCACGTGAATTTGAGCTTCACGCCACGGCACGAGTTTGCCGTCAAACCAGATAAAGCCATCGCGATCGGCCATTGACATGCTGAATTCTCCGAAATTCCAAGATTTACCAAACCGACATATTCTACAACCCAACAAGCACCGATTTGGGCTTACCACGTTGACTCGGTGAAGAATGAACCACTATAGTGCAATCAACCACTCTAAAAAAAGAAGTACACCTATGAAGCAATGTCTGGCGAATGCTCAACCCCGTTGGACGCGTAGAAAACAAGAGCGCCCACAAGAACTACTCGATGCCGCACTGACCATTTTCAGCGAAAAAGGATTCGCTGGAGCCCGCCTTGAAGACGTGGCCAAAAGCGCAGGCGTCAGCAAAGGCACGGTTTATCTGTATTACTCCAACAAGGAAGAACTACTGAAAGCCGTGGTGAAAGAACATGTTTCACCCATTGTGGAAGAGGCAAAAAGCCTGCTGGAACCCGACAAAAGCTCGGCCACACTGATTCGTGAAGCCATCCACCTGTGGTGGTTGAAATACGGCTCTACCAAATTAAGCAGCATCACAAAAATTGTACTGTCCGAGGCCAATGCATTTCCCGAGCTGGCTCGCTTTTTCTATGACGAAGTGGTTCGCCCGTGGTGGGACTACCTTGAATCCGTGCTGAAACGTGGCATTTCCCGCGGAGAATTCACAGACATTGACACCGAGTACGCTGCCCAAGTGCTGTGCGCACCGCTGGTTACCCTTGGATTGTGGAAACGAACCATGGATGGTTGCTGCGGCGTGGAAACCAACCCCATGCGCTACATTGAAGCGCACATTCAAATGGTGCTGAATGGTTTGACCTGCCCGCACACATCGCGTGTTGCGTAAAATTTGCTAAAATAGCGAGTTACCCATTATCCCCACGCGAGAACCCGCCATGGACTTCGAGAAAGCCCGCTTCAACATGATTGAACAACAAATCCGCCCTTGGAACGTGTTGAACCAGAAGGTGCTTGATTTGCTTGAAATGATCAAACGCGAGAATTTTGTGTGTACCGGGCTTGAAAAACTAGCCTTCACCGATTGTGACTTGCCGATCCGGGTGAATGGCGCCGACACAGGCGAGGCCATGTTCAGCCCAAAAATGGAAGCTCGCATTCTTCAGGAACTTGAGTTGGGTACGCATGAAAAGGTGCTGGAAATTGGCACTGGCACGGGCTATATGGCTGCGCTGATGGCACAACAGTGTGCCCATGTCACCACCATTGAGTTGAACCCGGCCATTGCCGAACTGGCCCGCAGCAACTTGAAAAAAAACGGGATTACCCGCGTGAAAGTGCTTGAAGGCTGTGGATTCCAGTTGGCGCCAACGCTCGGCCAGTTTGACGTCATCGTGCTGTCTGGTTCCACACCCATCATGCCCGCCGGCTTGCTTGAAGCGGTCAACCCACTTGGACGCCTGATGGCCGTGATTGGTCAGGCACCGGCCATGCAGTTGGTGTTGGCCCGCAAGTCGCGCGATGGCCAACTGATTACCACACCTTTGTTTGAAACCATGACCAAGGTGTTAATCAACGCACCCAAGGCCAACGAATTCGTATTCTAAGGACAAGGGACTCATGACCCAGCCCGATCAACCCGTGCCAACGCGACAGAAATCGGGCCTCAAGCACTTGCTGTTCATGACTTTGCTGGGATTGCTGGGTTACTCAATGCTCAGTAATTCGGCATGGGCTCAAAACCCCACCCCTCAAAACCTGCTCACGCTGTACAGCCTGGCCAAACAAAACGACCCCACCTTTCGGGCGGCAGCCTCGCAGTTGCAGGCTGACCTTGAAACTGAAAACCAGGCATTTTCAGCTTTGCTGCCCAATATCAACTTTGGGGCACGCATTGAAAAACAAGACAACACCTACGATGCGTTTGGTATGTCGATTGACGCCAGCCGCAATCCCGGCACCTACAGCCTGGTGCTGAACCAGGCACTGTTTCGCCCTCAAGCCTGGGAAACCTACAAACAAAGCCAATTGAGCGGAGAAGTTGCCAAGCTCAGCTTTCAGCAAGCTGAACAGGAACTTGTTTTGCGGTTGACTCGCGCATATTTCGATTTATTAACCGCGCAAGACGACTTGGCCAGCATTCGTGATCAAAAAACGGCGATTACTGAACAATTGGCCTTGGCGAAAGCCAATTTTGAGGTGGGCAGCGCCACCGTCACCGATCAACAAGAGGCACAAGCCCGATTTGATCTGGCCGTGGCCCAGGAACTGGCTGCCCAGAACCAGTTGGCCCAACGCAAGCTACAACTGGAAACCATAGTGGGCCTTTCGGTGGATGAACTGGCCACACTTGCACCTACAACGCAACTTAAAGCACCTACGCCAAACACCGCCGAGGCCTGGGCAGAGCAGGCCCGCAACAACAACCTGAAAGCCCAGCAAGCGCGACTTGCAAAATTGATTGCCAAAGGCGAGAGCAACAAGGCCAAATATGGGCACTTGCCTACCCTTGACCTGACTGCCCAAATGGTTGAAACCGAGCAGCAGATTTTTGATGGCAACAGTGGGCGCCCCTTCGACTTGGGAGTTGACAGCACCACAATTGGCTTGGTGATGAACATACCGATTTTCAGCGGTGGTGGCACTCAAAGCCAGGTGCGCCAGCAAGCTGCACTGCTGGAAAAAGCAATGAACAATGTAGAACTGGCAGGCAGGAATGCCACGCAGGCTGCGAAGTCAGCATTCTTGGGCGTTCAAACCAGCCTTGCACAGGTGAAAGCACTTGAAACTGCACTTGCCTCGAGTGAACTGGCCCTGCAATCGAATAAAACCGCCTATGAGGTGGGAATCCGGATCAATGTCGACGTATTAAACGCCCAGCAACAGTTCAATGCCACGCAACGTGACCTCTCAAAGGCCAAATACACCAGCCTGATCAATATGCTTGAACTACAAGCAGTGGCCGGGCAATTGAATGCTGAAACGGTGCAGCAAATTAATCAGTTACTGGTTCAGTAAGCAGACCAGCTGCTGGCAACTGGCTTGCTTGGTTCAGTATATCGAAGCTGCGCTGGGTTGCGCCACGATGGCCCCGAGCATAAGCAAAAGCGGCTCTCTTGCCCTCATCAAAACCGTGAAAACCGCTCAAGTAAAATTCACATGCCGCCAGCAAATGTTCGAATCGGCGAGCCGCTTTCGCGGCCAGAGCATCCTCTGCGGCCTTGGCAAAATTAAAAGTATTGGGCCCCATCCATACCGGGCAACCATAGGCGCAGGCCTCAATCAGGTTTTGCCCGCCAAAAGGTAACCAGGAACCGCCCAACAAAGCCAGATCGGCCACGCTGTAATAGGCCGGCATTTCACCCATGGAGTCGCCCAACACCAAACGGGCCTGCCCAAAACCTGCCAAGGCAATATTGCTGCCTGCATTGAAAGAGGCACTTCGACGTACGGGACGAGCAACGCCCATCCGTGTGGCTGCCTCCGCCATCAATTCAAACACCTCATCAAAACGCTGAGGGTGACGCGGCACAATCCACACACTGGCTTTGGGCATGCGTTTGAAAAATTGACATCGATTCAAGGCGTCGAGTAACAACGCCTCTTCCCCTTCCCGACTGCTGGCAAACAACACCACCTGCTCAGCCTGGGTAGCCTCTCTCCAGGCGCGCCCCGTGGTGGCCAACTCAGGCTTCAGCGCTACATCAAATTTCAGGTTGCCACACACCGCATCTACAGGTCGACCAAGTTTCTCGAACACAGCCGCATCGGTCTGTGTTTGCGCAATCAAGGTACCAACACTTTGCAACACGGGCTGGCTCAACTGTCTTAGTTGCGCCAATCGTCTGCCAGTGGTGGGCGAAACCCGGGCATTGAGCAAGGCAGTGTGCACTTTGGCCTTGGCTGCCCCCAACAGCAAATTGGGCCACAGCTCTGTTTCAACCACCCACAGGGAATGCGCGCGCACTTGTTTGAGTGTGCGCGCAACCAGATAAGGCAGATCGTAAGGTAGATAAAAAAATTGAACCTGATTCAATGTCGAATAAAGCTGGCGGCATGTGGCCAAACCCGTGGGTGTGGTGCAAGAAACAGCCCATTCATGTTGAGGATAAACCTTGGCCCAATGCTGCACCAAAGGGGAAATGGCATGGGCCTCGCCCACTGACACAGCATGCACCCAGATTCGCTTTTGCCCCCCGGGCACAGATCTGAATTCAGGCAGGCTCGCCAAAAAACGCTGGCCCCAGCCCTGACGATATTCAGGCTGCCGAATACCGCGTTTGAGCAAATACAAGGCTAAAACTGGCTGAAACAAAAAAAGAATCAGGCTGTAAAGCCATAGAAAGATGCGAGCTGACACACTCAAAGTTTATTTCCCCGTAGCAAACGCGTTGCCGCCTCGAACACTTCACCCACCGCAGGCTCTCGACCTACATCGCCCAAACTGATGGCATGTGGGTTAAAGCGCGGTGCGAATCGCCACGCTGGCGTGGCGAAAAACAAAGCGACCATGGGTAAATAATGCGCAGCCGCCAAATGCGTTATACCGGTGTCCACACCAATTACAAGGCCGGCCCTCTCCAGACGAAGGCGCAATTCGCCCAAAGCCATTCGAGGCAGCACCTCAACCCGGGCTATGCCAGTGGCTATTTTTTCTGCCTGCTGTTGTTCTGCGTCGCTGCCCCAAGGCAGTTTGACCGCATACCCGAGGTCTGAAAATCGATGAGCCAATTCACGCCATTTGACAATTGGCCATTTTTTTTCATCGCGGGCCGTGGCGTGCAAAAACCAGATTTCAGCACCGCTTGGAATGGCGGGAAGTACTTTTTGCGGGGCGATGTCATAAAAAACCGGCTTGCCTAGCAAACGGTAGCCCAATAACCCGGCTGCCAACTCTCGCAGACGCTCGACCGCATGGGCTTGTGGATCCCAGCCTGCACGTTTCGAATAAAAGAGGCAAGCCAGACTTTCCTTGGCATAAGAAAAACCAGGGCCCATTAGGGTGCCCTTCGCGGCGCGCGCCAGCACTGCGCTTTTGATCAGGCCCTGCAAATCAACAATGGCGTCGTATTGCCTGTCGGCCAGTTTGCTTTTCAGCAACTTCCATTGCTGCCAGGTGTAGCGAATTCCCTGCTTGCGCCACTTGCGCAAGTTGACCGGCACCACCTCGTGAACATGGCGACTGCCCCGCACCAAGTCCACAAACGGCTCCTCCACCATCCAGTCAATCTGGATGGATGGATCTTGGGCGTGAATATCATTCAAAACCGGCAAGGCATGAATGACATCTCCCATGGAAGTGGTCTTAACAATTAAGATACGCTTCATCTAGCGCTTAGGTTGATCGCAACCGCATTATTGTAAGCGGCAAGCGAGTAGCCATTCCGAATCCGCTCAGCCAAGGAACGATAAATTTGAACACAGCAGCCAACAACCGCATCGCCTTGTCCGCCGTGCTGATCACCCTGAATGCCGGCAAACAACTTGCTGCAGCCCTTGAAAGCCTGCAATTTTGTGGTGACCTGGTGGTGGTCGATTCCAACAGCACAGACAACACCGTTGAAGTTGCGGAAAAATTCGGTGCACGTGTTGTGCAGCAAAACTGGCTTGGCTTCGGACCACAAAAACAGTTTGCAGTGGCCCAAGCCACCTACGACTGGGTACTTTGCCTGGATGCAGACGAACGAGTAACGCCCGAGCTGGAGCGCACTATTCGAGCGGTCATTCAACAAGCCGAACAGGGCCTTTTACCCAGCGATGTTGCCGGGTTTGAAATGCCCCGCTGCAACTTTTTTTTGGGTCGTTACCTTCGCCATGGTGAAGGCTACCCGGACTATTCACGCCGCTTGTTCAACCGAAAGAAGGCCAACTGGAGCAATGACGCAGTCCATGAAAAAGTAGAAAGCAGCTCCTCAGGTGCCCGCTTTGAGAAGCTTGAAGGCGACTTGCTGCATGAATCTGCAGAAAGCCTTGAAAGCTACATGACCAAGCAAAACCGATACACCAGTATTCAGGCACACAGCTTGGCTGCGCGCGGAAAATGGCCAGGGCTTGGAAAACTGATGCTGTCGCCGGTAGTGCGGTTCATCAAGTTCTACCTGATGCGAAAGGGCTTTCTGGATGGTTGGCCCGGGCTGGTTCACATTGCAATTGGGTGCTTCAACAGCTTCTTGAAATACGCCAAGACACGAGAGTTGATGCAGCAAAAACGTGAGCGCTGATTGTGGTGCGGCGTGCGCTCAAAGAATTCCAACGTTAATAGTCGGCATTGAAACAAAACGCTGCCAGCGCACAAAGCCCTGGCAGCACAGAACTCCGGATCAGTGACCCAGAATTTTCGAGAGAAACAACTGCGCACGCTCCGAGCGTGGTGTACCAAAAAAGTCTTCTTTGGTGCAGTCTTCAACAATATTGCCTTGGTCCATGAAAATAACCCGGTCTGCAACCTTGCGAGCAAAACCCATTTCATGGGTTACGCACATCATGGTCATGCCTTCTTGGGCCAATTCCACCATCACATCCAGCACCTCGTTCACCATTTCAGGATCGAGCGCTGAGGTGGGTTCATCAAACAACATGCAAATTGGGTCCATCGACAAAGCGCGTGCAATCGCAACGCGCTGTTGCTGACCACCCGACAATTGTCCGGGAAACTTTTCCGCCTGTGCTTTCAAACCTACACGGTCCAATAAACCCAAACCTTTGGCAACAGCCTCTTCCTTCGAGCGCCCCAACACCTTGATTTGCGCCAAGGTCAGGTTCTCGGTGATGGTCAAGTGGGGGAACAGTTCAAAGTTCTGAAACACCATGCCCACGCGTGAACGCAACTTGGGCAGATCAGTGCCTTTGGCACCCACCGAGACACCATCTACCGTGATGGTGCCTTCCTGAAAAGGCTCCAGCATGTTCACGGTTTTAATCAAGGTTGACTTGCCCGAACCGGAGGGGCCACACACCACCACCACTTCCCCTTTTTTAACAGAGGTTGTGCAATTGGTGAGCACCTTGAAACTGCCGTACCACTTACTTACTTTATTGATTTCAATCACAGTGCTCTCCTGTTATCGAATGATTTGAGTTTTTTTCTGGAGCGCCTTGACCAGCATGGACATGCTGAAACAGATCGCCAGATAAACCAAGGCCACGAAGGTGTACATTTCAACCAAGGCGCTGTCGCGCTGCGCAATTTTCGACGCGGCACCCAGGAAGTCGGTGACAGAAAGTACATACACCAATGATGTGTCTTGGAACAAAATAATGGTTTGGGTCAACAACACGGGAAGCATGTTGCGGAAAGCCTGAGGCAACACAATTTTCGCCATGGTCAAGCGGTAATTCAAACCAAGTGCCTGCGCGGCAGCCACCTGCCCCTTCGGAATACTTTGAATACCAGCCCGCATGATTTCGCAGAAAAATGCGGCTTCAAACATGATGAAAGTGATGTAGGCAGACCGGTCGGGACCAATTTGCGGAGGCCGTTCGTACCCCATCACAGACTGCAAGACCACTGGCACCAGAAAATAGAACCAGAAGATCACCAGAATCAGGGGAATGGAACGCATCAGGTTCACGTAACCGGCTGCAATCATTGCCAAGGGCTTGATGCTGGACAAACGCGCCAGCGCCAAAAGCGTACCGAAGAAAATACCGCCCAAGCAGGCCACCACGGTAAGCTGCACCGTGTAAGTCAAACCCTGCATGAGATAAGGCAATGAAGTGCTGATTGCACTGAAGTCGAAGTCGTTCATTATTTACCTCCCGTGATGTAACCGGGCACAGCAGTTCGGCGCTCGACCAAAGCCATGACTCGATTCACCGTCATTGCCACAATCACGTACAACACAGTGGCAGCAATGTAGGCTTCAAAAAACGCAAAGGTGACTTCACCCATTTCACGGGTTCTGAAGGTGAGTTCAGTCAGGCCAATGGTTAATGCCACCGATGAGTTTTTAATCAGGTTCATCGCCTCGGAGGTCATGGGCGGGACGATGATTCGGTAGGCCATTGGCAACAACACGAAGCGATAGGTTTGCCCTTCGGTCAAGCCCAAAGCGTAACCCGCAGCACGTTGCCCGCGCGACAGCGACAAGATGCCCGACTTGACCTGCTCGGCAACCCGGGACGCGGTAAACAAGCCAAGGCAAACCACAGAGGCCAGGAATTGCACGAAGGTGGGGTCTTGCTCAATCGACCATTCTTTCAGGGCCGGAATGAATTCTGGCACCACAAAATACCAGAGAAAAAATTGGACAATCAGTGGGATGTTGCGGAAAATTTCCACATACGCATTGCCCAGAAACGCCAAAGGTTTGCTGGAGGCTGTGCGCAAAACACCCATCAAAGAACCCACAGTGAAGGCAATGACGCCTGCAACTGCGGATGTGGCAAGGGTCCACAGCAGGCCGGAAAACAACATTTCCCACCAAACCAGGGTTTCACCTTCCACAATCGGCTGAAAAAACAACAGCCAATTCAGGTCGCTATTCATTTTGGATACTCCCGAGTCAATATTCTCGGCCAATACAAGTAAAAGGCCGGCTCACGTTTAAAACGCACAGCCGGCCCGTGACTAACTAGGGCTGTTTATTTAACGCCTTTGTCGTTTGGATTCGCAAATGCTTCCTTCAACAGCGGAGACATCGGGAAATTCAAGTTCACGTCCTTGGGTGGAATTTTGCTCATGAACCACTTGGTGTACAGCTTCTCAGCTTCGCCAGACTTGATCATGCTGTTCACAGTTTCATCCAGCAAAGCCTTGAACTGGGGATCGTCCTTGCGCAGCATGATGCCGTAGGGTTCTGTGCGCAAAATTTCTGGCAGGAACATGAACTCATCCGGGTTCTTGCTTTGAGCAACCAAACCAGCAATCAGGATGTCATCCATCACAAAAGCCTTGGCACGGTCATTGGCCACCAACAAGAAGCTTTCAGCATGGTCTTTGCCGTAAATTTCCTTGAAGTTGATGTTTGCGCCCTTTTCGTTTTGCTTGATCAACTGAACTGACGTGGTGCCAGAAGTTGTTGCAATGGGCTGTCCATCCAGATCGGCCAGTGACTTGATGCCACTGCTTTTCTTCACAACCACTTTTACGCTGGTAATGAAAGTGCTGTTTGCGAAAGAAACCTGTTCCTGACGAGCCACGGAATTGGTTGTAGAGCCACATTCCATGTCGATGGTGCCGTTTTGCAGCAGCGGAATGCGGTTTGCAGAAGTAACCGGTTGCAATTGCACATTCAGATTTGGCATTTTCAACTTGGCTTTGACTGCATCAACAACCTTGTTACACATGTCCATGTGGTAGCCGATAGGCTTCTGGTTGTTGTCCAGGTATGAAAATGGAACAGAGGACTCACGGTAACCCACCACGATGGTTTTGGTTTCGGTAATCTTTTTCAAAGTACCCGTGAGATCTTGGGCAACTGCGGGCTGAACAGCGGCTACACTGGCCACGGCCAACGCTGCTGCGAGGAGATTCCTTTTCATTTTTGCTCCTTGAATGAAAAAATTAAGCACGAATTGTGCATACACCCTGCGCCATACGAACCAGGTTCGTGGCGGTACTAAAGTTTTATTCTCCGAGGACGGGTGAGAACCTCGGGTCTGAGTATTTCATTCAACTGCTGCTCTGACAGTAAGCCTTTTTCGAGAACAAGCTCGGAAACCTTCCGGCCGGTTTTCAATGCAGTTTTTGCAATCTCAGATGCTTGATCATAGCCTATGTAAGGGTTCAGTGAGGTAGCCAAACTGGCTGATTCCTCGACCCTTTGACGCAAAAGTGACTCATTTGCGGTAATCCCTAATACGCAATTTTTGCTCAGGGTTTTACAGGCGGCGGTTAAGTGATAAATGCTCTTGAACAAACTCCAGGCAATAATGGGCTCAAAAGCGTTCAATTGCAGCTGACCGGCCTCGGCCGCCATGGTCACAGTCACGTCGTTTCCAATCACTTCGAATGCCACCTGGTTCACTACTTCCGGTATCACCGGGTTCACCTTGCCCGGCATGATGGACGAGCCAGCGGCGCGCGGTGGCAAGTTGATTTCATTCAAGCCGGCTTGGGGACCTGACGACAACAGGCGCAAATCGTTGCACATTTTGGACAACTTCACGGCCACGCGCTTGAGCACGCCAGAAAGCTGAACGAATGAGCCTGTATCCTGAGTGGCCTCGACTAGGTCCGCGGCAGTAACCAAGCCCAGCTGGGTGATTTCTTCCAGATAATGGCGGGCGCGGGCGGCATATTCCGGGTCGGTGTTGATGCCGGTGCCAATGGCTGTGGCACCCAGATTGATTTCAGAAATCAAGCTGGTCGCCTCGCGCAGGCGTGCCATGTCTTCGCCCAACATGACCGAGAAGGTTGCAAACTCCTGCCCCAGGGTCATGGGCACGGCATCCTGCAACTGGGTGCGGCCGATTTTCAGGATTTTCCGGAATTCAAAGGCTTTTTCGCCGAAAGCCTCTTTGAGTTCTTCCATCGCGACCAGCAGACCCGAGATGGCGTTGATCAGACCGATTTTTACCGCAGTTGGATACACATCGTTGGTGCTTTGCGAGGCATTGACATGCTCGATTGGGTGCACCATTTTGTAATCGCCTTTTTTGCCGCCCAGAATTTCAATGGCACGGTTGGCAATCACCTCGTTGGCATTCATGTTGGTCGAAGTGCCAGCCCCGCCCTGAATGACGTCTACCACGAACTGATCATGAAGTTTGCCGGTTCGAATTTCCTTGCAAGCCTGGGTGATGGCTTTGGCCAAATCGTGGGGAACAGTGTCCAGGTCTGCATTGGCCTTGGTAGCAGCCCATTTGACCGCAGCCAGTGCATTGATAAGTTCAGGGGCGTTGTAAAGCGAAAAACCGGTAATTTGGTAATTGTCGAGGGCGCGGCTGGTGTGCACTCCCCAGTAGGCCTCAGCGGGAATCTTCTTTTCTCCAAGAAGATCTTTTTCCACGCGATGCTCTGAGTGCTGCTTGACCATGTCATCCCCTGATGAATTTTGAATGTGGGCCATGCTAAATCTTTAGTGGCCGGCACTCCAATACTTAATCAGCATTAAACCATGCAATTCCCGCATATCCAAAGAAACCCTAATAAGGGTTATCCACAGAGGGTGATCAGTCTGGCCAATAATGCCAAATCAAATCCACCTGCTCGTGGGCAACCGAGTTTTCAGTTGCACGATGCGTGCGGCGATACAGGCGAACTTCCATGTCGGTGAAATAGGGTCCGGGAATTTTGCAAAGACCAGAACCCGTGGCCACGGCGCTTTCCGGCAACCACGCCACGCCCAAACCAGCCTCGCACATCGATTTCAAGCTTTCCGACATATCCGTTTCAAACAGCGACTTTTTCAGAAACAGCGGGCCCGACTCCATGGCAATGTCAGTCATTTTCGACAGGTAAGCATGTTTGGAATACGAGAGGTAAGGCACGGGCAAAGGGGCCAATGGGTCTAGCGAGTAAATTGGGCTGCCATCGGCCTTCGCCGCACTGTAGGGCGCAAACCGTTCCGTGCCCAGCACCCGCACTTCAAACTTGCTGGGGTCGAGTTCAATGGGTTCCCGGCTGTGGTGGTAGCACACCAGAAAGTCACTTGCGCCATCGGTGAAGTACAGCACCGCATCGTGCACATTGCTGGCAGTGAGCTGAAAACTCAGGTCGGGCAGGCGATCGGCAAGCTTGGCTTTCAAACTGCGCACCCAATGTGGCGCTTTGCTGCAGGCCAAAGTGTGCGGCACCACCAACCGGATGGGTTGGCGACTTTGCAAACTACCACCTCGAACAATGGTGCGGGCCTGGCGGATCTGCTCCAGCATGGTGAGCGCCTGCTCGTAAAACACCTCGCCTTGCGGACTCAAGCGTGTGGGGTAGGAACCCCGGTCAATCAATTCGCAGCCCAGCCAACCTTCAAGCGCCTGAATTCGGCGCGAGAAAGCAGGCTGGGTTACGCACCGCAAGTTGGCCGCTTTTGAGAAGTTCTTGGTTTGGGCCAGCGTGATGAAATCTTCAAGCCATTTGGTTTCCATGGGCAGACGCGTTGGGTTGACTGTGCTGTTGAATCAGCCACATTCGGGCGTATTCACCATTCTTGTCAAGTAGTGATTCATGGCTGCCACTTTCGATCACCTCACCCTGACTAATCACCAGAATTTGGTGAGCATGCACCACCGTGCTTAAACGGTGGGCAATAATCAAGGTCGTGCGGTTGCGGGACAGCATTTGCAGTTCTTGCTGAATGGCGCGTTCTGATTTGGAATCCAGCGCTGAAGTGGCCTCGTCGAAAATAAGAATCGCCGGGTTTTTCAAGATGGTGCGGGCAATGGCCACGCGCTGCTTCTCTCCCCCAGAAAGCTTGAGCCCACGCTCGCCCACTTGGGTTTTATAGCCATCGGGCTGATTCACGATGAATTCGTGAATGTGCGCGGCCTTGGCTGCGGCCTCAATTTCCGCCTGTGTTGCATCAGGCCTGCCGTAGGCAATGTTGTAGGCGATGGTGTCGTTGAACAACACAGTGTCTTGAGGAACAATGCCAATATTTTTACGCAATGAGGTTTGTGCCACCTCCCGAATGTCTTGCCCGTCAATGAGAATCGCCCCGTCGGTGACTTCGTAGAAACGATACAGCAAGCGCGACAAGGTAGATTTGCCTGCACCGCTGTGCCCGACCACTGCCACAGTGTGGCCAGCAGGCACGGTGAACGACATGTTTTTAAGCACCGTACGGCGCTCGTCATACCCAAAGTTCACGTTGCGAAATTCTATGGCACCGCCCCTCACCTGGAGCTCGGGGGCATTGGGCTTGTCTTTCACTTCAAGGTTTTCATCCATCAAGCCAAACATGCGTTCAATGTCGGCCAAAGCTTGCTTGATTTCCCGGTAAATGACACCCAAAAAATTCAGAGGAATATACAACTGAATCATGAAGGCGTTCACCAGCACCAAATCACCCAGGGTCATTGATCCGTCCAGCACACCGGCGGTTGCGCGCCACAACACCAGCGTGACTGCAATGGCGATGATTGCGCTTTGCCCGGTGTTCAACAGGGTGAGGGATTTTTGTGAACGAATGGCAGCCTCTTGCCAGGCCGCCATGCTTTTGTTGTACCGCTCGGACTCAAAACGCTCGTTGCCGAAATACTTCACGGTTTCATAGTTGATCAGCGAGTCGACCGCCCGCACATTGGCCTTGGAGTCGAGGTCATTCATGGTGCGGCGAAAATGCAGGCGCCATTCCGTGATTTTTACGGTGAAGAAAATGTACAAGGTCAGTGCCACCGCAGTGATGACCGAGAACCAGATGTCGTAGTTGATGAACAAATAGCCCACCACCAGCACAATCTCAATGAGCGTGGGCAAAATGCTGTACAAGGTATAGCTGACGAGACTCGAAATGGCCCGGGATCCACGCTCGATGTCGCGAGTAACCCCACCCGTTTGCCGATTTAAATGAAACCGCAGCGACAGTGCGTGCAGGTAATCGAATACCTGAATGGCAATGGCCCGGACTGCATTTTGGGTGACCCGGGCAAACAGGAATTCGCGCAGTTCGGTGAACACTGTGGTGGACAGGCGCAACAAGCCGTAAGCCACCAACAACACCATTGGCATGGAGGCGGCGGCCAGCAAGGCGTTGCTTTGCAAAAGCGGCGTTAGCTCGTCAATGATTTCCTTGAGCACCAAAGGCACGCCCATGTTGGCGACTTTGGCGAGCACCAAACAGGCAATGGCGAAAACAACCCGCCATTTGTATTCCCACAGGTAGGGCAAAAGCTGGGCGATGGTACCCCAGTCGCTTCGTTTTCGGGGTCTTGGCGGGGCGGATTCCACCGGTGCGGTTCTGCGCATGCGATACTTCTCGGTACAAAAAAAGAGGCGATGGAGGCAATGCTACCACCCGCCTTGCCAAACGAGTTGCATACCAAGCAGGAGACAAAAGCAAATGGCAAGTATTCAAAACAAAGTGATCGTAATTACCGGTGCATCCGAGGGCATTGGCGCCGCATTGGCCATCAAGCTGGCCCCGGACAACAAACTGGTGCTGGCAGCCCGTCGACTTGAAAAGCTGCAAGAGGTTGGACAGCAGGTTGAGGCGGCTGGCGGGCAGGTGCACTGTGTGGCCTGTGACGTGATGGAACAGGCTCAGTGCGAGAACCTGGTGGAAGAATCGGTGAAAGCCTTTGGCGGCATTGACATGATTGTGAACAATGCCGGCGTTTCAATGCACGCCTGGTTTGAGGACATCACCGACTTGGGTACCTTCGAACGGTTGTTCCGCGTGAACGTGATGAGCATGGTGTGGATTACCCACAAGGCCCTGCCCCACATTAAAAAGTCCAAAGGCCTGATTGTCGGCGTTTCCAGCCTGGCTGGCAAAACCGGCGTGCCCGCCCGTACCACTTACTGCACCAGCAAGTTTGCGATGAGTGGTTTTATGGAAGCGCTGCGCATTGAATTGATGGGCACAGGCGTGGATGTGTGTGCCATTTTCCCGGGTGTGGTGGATACGGAAATTCGCCGCAATGGCTTGAACCCCAATGGCGAGCGGGCCGGTGTCTCTGGCCTTCGCGAGAAAGGCGCCATGACAGTGGAGCAATGTGTGAATGAAATTGTGGATGCCATGGCCGAGCGCAAGCGAGAATGGGTCATGACAGCCAAAGGTCGCTTGGGCCTGAAGCTAAAACCCTTTGTGCCAGCCGTGATCGACAAAATGGCCAAAGATGCCCTGGACGATGAACACGGTGGCAAAAAATCAGCCTGACAGGCTGCAATACACCCAGGTTCAGGCGCTGAACAACACCACCGCCTGAACCACCACCGCCAAAATGCTCAATGCCAAAACAACGCCCAGCACGGTAACCGCTTTGCGATTGGATTCGATTTGCGCAACCAATTGCGTATTTTGACTGGCCAACTCTTTGATGACCCCGGCAGACTGAACCACCTGAGCCTGCAAATCTGTGATTGTTTGCTCAGCCGAATGCAGGCGATGTTCCAGCTTTTCGACGGCAGCCATATCCGTGGCCAACATCACATCGGTTACGTCGCTGTCGGTTTCACCATCAACCCGCTTTTTGGACACGCTGTTCCACAGCTTGACCGCACCATCGGCCACCTTGGGCGCATTTTTAATCACTTCGCCCCAAGGCACCATTTGCAACACTGTTACCCAACCTGCAGCCATCGCTTCCTCAACTCATGGACTCAATAAAACCCCATTATCGTCTGTTTCATGAGATGGGGTTGGAAGCAGGCACCTAGAATGAAATGCAGACTCTAGGTGCTCAGCGTTACAATCGAAAGTTAAACCAACAACAAAGCACCTGCACATGAGCACACCCAAACCCATTTTGTTACCTGTCGACCGTGAACCCGTGATTCGGGTCATTCCCATGCCCAGAGACTCCAACGCGTCGGGCGACGTGTTTGGCGGCTGGATTATGGCGCAAGTGGATCTGGCTGGTTCGGTACCAGCAACAGCCCACGCCAAAGGCCGAATTGTGACCGTGGCGGTGAACGAGTTTATTTTCAAGGAACCAGTGTTTGTCGGTGATTTGTGCAGCTTTTATGCCGAAGTGGTAAAGGTGGGCAGAACCTCCATGCAAATTTACGTGGAGGTGTTTGCGCAACGCCGCTTGAAACCCGACGATGTGGCCAAGGTAACTGAGGCCTATGTAACCTATGTGGCTGTAGACGAGAACCGGAATTCCCGCCCAGTGGACCCGCTTAAATAAAATATTCGCTTCAGAAGTGTGAGAGGTCTTGTTGATGCATTTCGAATGCGAACTCGACTTCGTTCACATGCTGCCAGGAACTTTGGCCCTTGGCCTGCTTGCGCGACAATTCAATTCGGTAGTCATATCGATCAGGGCGATACAGACCTTTGAGCACTTGCACGGGCCTGCCATTTTCATCGTAAGCCACCCGTGAAATAGCCAGCAACGGCGCACCCACCGGCACGCCCAAGGCATAGGCTACCGAAGCATCGGCAAGCCTTGCAGAAATGGTTTGGCGGGCTTTGGCTACCTTCACCCCTGCTTCTTCAAGCAGCACCAAAATTGGAAACTCGCGTAGGCGTCGGCGACAAATGCGTCCCGACAAATCCTGTGGAATAAAGCTGGTCAGGTGGGCCACTGGTTGCCCGTCAAGCTGACGAATGCGAATCAGCTTTTCGACGATGGCATCGCTGGGCAAATGCAAGAGCGTTGCAATGTCGGGCGGTGGCAAAATACGTTTGGACGTGATGAGTTGCAAATCGGACGAATCACCACTGGCCTGCAAACGCATGGCCGAAGCGCTCAACAACTGGCTTTGCCCCACCGACGAGTTGCGTGACTCGGTGCGCGGTTTTACGAATGTACCTTTGCCACGCCCCCTTGCGACCAAGCCTTCTTTGACAAGGTCTTGCAGTGCACGACGCATGGTGACGCGTGACACATTGAACTGCTCGGCCAGCACCAGCTCACCTGGCAAAGGCTTGGTGTCGTAGTGACCCTCAATAATGCGTTCACGCAGTATCAGGTAAATTTGGTGGTAAAGGGGAACGACTTGATTCGGGTCTAATTTGCTGTCACCGAAATTCGATTCTTCTGGGGATGCGGCGGGAAACTGACTGTCCATTCGTACTGTCCAAATGCTACTGGGCTACGAAATGGATAATACAACACAATGCAACACAATTCATACTGAATACGTGCCTGAAAGAAACAAGGGCCATTGAAACAACGCTTCAATGGCCCTTGATGATCATGTATCCAATTGAAACTTATTCTTCGTGAAATGCCTCTTCCCGCTTCTTGCGAATTGAAGGCATGAACACCACGATCAGGGCAATTGCCGCGATGGCCAGCATGGTTGCACTAATGGGGCGTGTAACAAGCACGGAGAAGTCGCCGCGAGAAAGCAACAAAGCCCTGCGCAGGTACTCTTCCATCATTGGGCCCAGAATAAAGCCCAACAGCAATGGCGCCGGCTCGCACTTCAATTTAGAGAAGATGTAGCCCAACACACCGAAGCCAGCCAACAAGTACACATCAAACAACTTGTTGCCCAAACTGAACACCCCAATACAGCAGAACACCAGAATCATGGGGTACAGGAAATGATAAGGCACCGAGATCATTTTGACCCAGATACCAATCAAGGGCAGATTCAGAACCACCAGAAACAGGTTACCGATCCACATGGAGACGATGATGCCCCAGAACAAAGCTGGCTGCTCGGTCATGACCGCTGGACCTGGCGTAATCCCTTGAATGATCATGGCACCGATCATCAGGGCCATCACCGGGTTGGACGGTATACCCAAGGTTAGCAAGGGGATGAACGAGGTTTGAGCGCCTGCATTGTTGGCTGACTCGGGACCAGCAACGCCTTCGATTGCACCCTTGCCAAACTGCTCGGGTGTTTTCGAGATTTTTTTCTCGATGGAGTAAGAAGCAAACGAAGCCAGCATGGCACCGCCACCGGGCAAAATGCCCAGCAAGGAGCCCAAACCAGTACCGCGAACGATAGGCCAAGCCATGCGCTTGAGATCGTCCTTGTTGGGCAACAAACCCTGAACCTTGGACACCATGGCAGAACGCAAGTGTTCCTCTTCGAGGTTCTTGATGATTTCGCCCAAGCCAAACATGCCCATGGCCAGAATCACGAAGTTAATGCCCTCGGCCATGTAGGGTGTGTCGAAAGTGTAGCGCTCCATGCCTGAATTCACATCGGTACCTGCCATGCCCATGAGCAAACCCAGCACGATCATGCCGAATGCTTGCAACAAGGAACCGCTGGCCAGCACCACAGAGGCGACCAAACCCACCACCATCAACGAGAAATATTCGGCTGCACCAAACTGCAAAGCGATGTCTGCCAAAGGTGGCGCAAACAATGCCAGCAATACGGTTGCGAAAGTACCAGCCACGAAAGAGCCGATTGCCGCAGTGGCCAAAGCCTTGCCCGCTTTGCCTTGACGAGCCATTTGATAACCGTCGAGTGCGGTAACCACCGAAGAGGATTCGCCTGGCAAGTTGACCAAAATGGCCGTGGTGGAACCACCATACTGAGCGCCGTAATAAATACCGGACAACATGATGAGAGACGACACTGGCGGCAGGCCGAAGGTGATTGGCAACAACATGGCAATGGTGGCAGTGGGCCCCAAGCCTGGCAGCACACCAATTGCCGTACCCAGAAAAACACCGATCAGGCAAAACAACAGGTTATTGATCGTGAAAGCTGTTTCAAGACCAATTGAAAGATTAGCGAGAAGTTCCATGTTTACATTCCAAACCAAGACCCAAAAATGGGCAGCGGAATACCCAAACCTTTGACGAATACCAGGCTACAAAAAATAGCCGCGCCAAAAGCAATACCCAGGGTGAACTTCCAATTGAAAAATTTGCTGGCCATTGCAGAAATACCGAACACCGCCATGACTGCAATTGCAAGACCTGCACCTTCCACCAACAAGGCAAATACAATGATGGAAATGGTGACGTAAATAATTTTTGAAAAGGCAAAGCCTTTCAGGGGTTCGCCTTCAACAATGAATGAGCGAACCAGTGAGGCTGCGCCAATCAAAATAAGCAAACCACTTAATACTTTGGGAAAATAGCCGGGGCCCATGCTAATGGCTGTGCCCATTTCATAGTCAGCAGCCATGTACAAAGCTGCTGCACCGATAATCAGGTACAGCAGCCCGGCCCAAAAGTCTCGTAAATCTTTTGGCATTTTAGATCTCTGTTATAGATCAGTCAGCGTACTGACCAGCTTTGTCGATAATTGGCTTCCAACGTGCAATTTCAGCATCCAGGTGCTTGCGCAAGGCGGCTGGTGTGGCTTGGTCTTGAGGCACTGGCTCGGTGCCCAATTCAGCAAAACGCGAAATCACTGCTGGGTCTTTCAAGGCTGTTTGCAGAGACTTGCTCAGGCGATCAATGATGGGCTTGGGTGTGCCTTTGGGGGCATACAAACCGTGCCAAACACCCACTTCAAAACCAGGCAAACCAGCCTTGTCCAATGTTGGCAGATCAGGCAGAGAGGCCACTGGCTTTTTGGTGGTCACGGCGTAGGCCTTGATTTTTCCGCCTTTGATTTGGCTGGTGGTGTTGGTGGTTTGGTCACACATGAAGTCGACCTGACCGCCCAACAAATCGTTCATCGCTGGGCCAGTGCCTTTGTAAGGAACCGTTGTAAGGTCTACACCCACAGCTGTCTGGAACAACATGCCGCACAGGTGCGAAGCTGAACCAATACCTGCATTGGCGTAAGTCACTTTGTCTTTGTTGGTTTTGATGTAGGCCAGCAATTCCTGCATGTTTTTGGCAGGCATATTGCCACGGGCCACGATGGTCATGGGTACATCGGTTACCAGGCCAATGGTTTCAAAATCAGTTGATGCGTTGTACGACAGTTTTCGATACAAGGAAGGCGCAGTGGACTGACCAATGTGGTGAAGGAAAATGTTGTAGCCATCGGGTGCTGAACGGGCTGCCTTGCCAGCAGCCAGAGTACCGCCTGCACCGCCGAGGTTTTCAACAATCACTTGTTGGCCCAGGTCTTTGGACATGGACTGTGCAATCAAACGACCCACCGTGTCAGTTGGGCCACCCGCTGCAAATGGGATCAGCATGGTGATGACTTTGGACGGGTAAGCATCTTGGGCTTGCACGGAACCCACCAAGCCCAACAGGGCAACTGCCAATACGGATTTAATCGATTTCTTCACGGAACTCTCCTTGTGATTTGTATCAGAATGTCAACTGCGAAAGCTGTTTTTCTTATTGAATTTCCACACATATTTGCGCAGGTGGATGGAGTATCAGCATGCCCGTGATGCGCAGCAATTGTGGTTTTCCATATACGCAGAAACCACAGCATGAGCCATTCGGAGAGAAGTTCAAATCAAAAAATACTGCGCGACGAAGCTTAAAAAAAAGTTAGCTTAAGAAAATTAACTAAATTACAGCGAAAAATAAGTAAATACCTTTTTTTCAATAAAAATAGTTTATAAATCGATATTAATTGAAAGGGTAATGCAATCACCTACCCAGCAAAAAATGAATAAAAAAATCGACTAATGCGCTCAGTGAGCGGCCATTATTTTTTTGTTTGAGTACTCAACCAGTCGTTCAAGGCGGTTGCAACCACCTGATTAATGCCTTGATCTGTACCTACCGCGTATTCACGCAGGCGACTTACCAAATCGGCAGGTAGACGGTAATTCACCGGAACCAGTTTGCTGGCGGGAATGTCCGCAGCACGCTCACGTTTGTTGTTTTGCACTTTGGAGGCTTGGCCGAAACGATCAGGAAGGCTTTCGGATTTCAGTGAACCGTCAAGTTTCTTGGCCATGTTTTTGGCCATGTCGGTGGATTTAAGCGCCATGGGGTTCCTGAGGAAAGGGGCAGATCGGGAACGAAGTATAGCGCCAAACCACGCCCCGAGGTGAGCCAACGATTAAGCCACTGTCAAGCCCGCTTGATCAAACGAATCAACATCAACAACACCACTGCGCCGACGGTTGCCACCACAATGCTTCCCAACAAACCACCGCCGCTGGAAACCCCCAGTGAATTGAACAGGAAACCACCCACAAAGGCACCAATTACGCCAACCACCAGGTCGCCGATCAAACCGAAACCACCGCCCCGAACCAACTTTCCAGCCAACCAGCCAGCAATAATCCCAACCAGCAAAAAGACCAACAGACTCATTTTATTCTCCTAAAACGAATGGACGAAACGTGGAGACGTGACCAAATCGCCAGAACAAAGGTCGTTTTTTTCGTACTCGGCAACCAAGGCAGCGGCCTGATCAAAGTGCTCAGAGGCAACAAATACATTGGCAAAACCGGTGGGGGAGAGGTCGCCGACAGCGCCCTGAAGAAAATGGCCGCCGACGTAAGTGGGTATTTCGCAGGCGTTCAGCATACCGGCAACGATATGCGCCTCGATAATGTTGCCCGCTTTATAAACAATTTCCATGTTGCCCCCTTGTTCAGCAAGACTAGCCGAAAACAAGGAAGCAGGTAAACACATCATGTGACTGAATGCTAACGGGCACTCACGCGAAGTACCTTGCCATCCGAGCTGTCGGTCAACAGGTAAATTGCACCATCGGGGCCTGTGCGAACATCCCTGAAACGCGCACCCACTTCTTTGAACAACACTTCTTCTTCAGACGCTTTGTTGCCTTTCAACACGACTCGACTGACCTGCTGGGCCTTCAGTGCACCCACCAGCAAGTTGCCTTTCCACTGGGGAAACATGTCGCCGTTGTAAACAGTGATGCCCGAGGGGGCGATGGACGGCACCCAGTAAATTGCGGGTTGTTGGGTACCCTCGTATTCTTTGTAGGGTGAAATTTGTGCACCGGTGTAGTCGATGCCGTAGGTGGCTTTGGGCCAGCCGTAATTGGTCCCGGGGGTAATAACGTTCACTTCGTCGCCACCACGCGGACCATGCTCATGAGCGATCAAGCGTTTGTTGGCGGCATCGTAGGCCAGGCCCTGAACGTTGCGATGACCGTAACTATAAATTTCAGGTTTGGCGCCCTGTTTGCCCACAAAGGGATTGTCTTTGGGCACAGAACCATCGGCATTGAGCCGAACAATTTTTCCAAGGTGATTCGACAAATTCTGCGCTTCTTCACGGTAACTGTAACCATCGCCCAGTGTCACGATCAGCGTGTTGTCGGGCAGCCACGCCATGCGCCCGCCATAATGGGCACTGCCTGATTTTGCCATTTGCGAACGGAAAATTTCTTTGACATTCGCAAGGCTGTTCTCGCCAAGCTTGGCGCTGGCCACACACAGATGGTTTGCACTGCGCGTGCCGCAGGCATAGCTGAGAAAAATTTGCTGACTTTGCGCAAAATCGTGGGAGGGCAAGACATCAAACAAACCCGCCTGGCCGCCATAAAATACCTTCGGAACACCAGCGATTGGGGCATTCACCAATTTGCCATCGGCCGCCACCAGGCGCAGCTGGCCAGGTTTCTCGGTGATCAATGCGCGGCCATCAGGTAAAAATGCAATGGACCAGGGACTGTCCAAACCATCGGCAAAAGTCTCGATTGTGTAGGGTTTGGCAGATTGGGCCTGGGCCTGGCCGGGTGGCAGCGCAACACTGGCAATCAGTAATGCAAGAATTGCTGGACTGGCCGACATTTTGCGGGTCGACAGTTTGGCGAACAAGGCGCCCGAGACCGCCGCGGCTGCAAGCATGGAAAACATGCCCCCGACGGTGCGGGTGGATGAAATAAGTATTGGCATTGGTGCAATCATGTCGACCACTTTGAAAGTTACCCACAGACCCAGTGCAGCACCGAAAACACACCAAAAGGTACGCCATGCAGTGCCGGTGAAACGCGTGAACAGCAATGCGACGGCCTGAGATACCGCAAAACTGCACCCAAAGATGACTGCATAAACCGGCGAGAAGTTCCCGAGATCGTGCAGGGTGGTGTGAAGCCGTGTACTCCATGGAATGACAACCCCCAGGTTTTGCAATGCCTGCAAATTGACCTGTGACTGCACCAGGGTGCCCAGTAAGGAACCCAGCAACCAGACCAAAAGCCAAACCAGAAAAACCGAAAACCATTTGTTTGCGTGATTCATGAAAGCATGCCCAAGACGGCCGGCGCGTGCCGAACCTGATGTGTTAACACAATAATTCGATTGATTTATTCGGGTTGTCGCCCATATGAAATGGACTGAACCACGCCCCCCCGAAAGCGTACAGTGGCAATCAAATTACCCTGCCCCCTGTCGTACACCCACACTTCTACGGGCAGGCAAGGCACCAGCGATTGCGCAAACGGAGAGGGAACCGGTTGCAGGGTACCGGGAAAATACACTGGATCACAAAAAGTATCTTTCAAAGCGGGTTGCCCGCATTTGTAGAGCACAGAGACCCTGCTGTCGCCCTCATAGGCACTGCCCTGCGAACACCGCAAGGCCTCTGCTTTGACTGGCGAAACCAGGAAAAACAGAACAAACATTCCGACTGTGTGCAGTGCATGTTTCATGGTTCAACTGTCTCCTTCGTGATTTCGACAGCTCAGAAAAAACGAAAGTTCAGTGAATAGCGCAATCAACCGAGAAGGCTTAGCCGTAAACCGCTACCACCTGATAGCCCAGCGATGCCAGTTGACCATTCGGGGTCCACAGTTTGGCGCTTTGATTCACATAGCCGTCCGCACCGGCTTTGGTTTCCATGTCGATTTGAAACCAGCCTTCACTGTCGATATTGGCAGGAATGGGTGGCAATTCAAGCGACCAGCTTACCGAACTGGCCATGACAGGCCCTTTAAAGTGACTAAGGCAAGGTGTGGGCGGGCCATCGCTGAGCATGACAATCAGTACTTCAGGGCTCAGGTTTTTATCAGTGGCACGAATGTAAATGCCACTTTCCCAAAACGGGTTGCCCATGTAGGGAATGCTGCCCAGCGCCCAGCGCATTTCAACGTGCTGCAAAAAGTTGGGGGTAATTTTCGGAATGAAAGGCAATGGCGCAATGTCGTCCACTGGCTTGGGCAGCGGTTTGTGCTGCGGGCTAAGGACTGGCAATGCGGTTTCACGCGGGGCGCCAAACACACCCACCACCAAACCCGCCAAGGTTTCGTCGCTGTAAATTTCACATTGCACCTGACTGACACTTTTGCCCTGCCGGAGCAAACGCGTGCGGTACACCACATCACCAGCGGGCACAGGGCCCACAAAATTGGTTTGCAGCGCACGCAAGGGCATGTCGATACCCAGCGTATCGCGCATGGCAACCACGGCAAGTGCTGAGAGGAAGCCACCGAACATGGTGCGACCCTGCATCCAGTCCTCGGTGGCGGTGAACGTGACTGTATCGCCACTCAAACGGCGATTGGACAAAATTTCTGAAAGTGCAACGGTCATGCTGAGCCCTTGGTGCTTATTGGATTAGTTTTCGAACTGCTTGAAATTGGGGGCACGCTTTTCGCCAAATGCTTTGAATGCCTCTTGTGCCGGGGCTTGCGGAATCATGCTCATGAACAAGTGCCCTTCTTCGGCCATTTTTTCGGCCACAGCAGTTTTGTTGGCCGACTTCATCAAACGCTTGGTGGTCAACAGGCTTGTAAGTGGCAGGTCGAGCAGTTTTTTCACTTGCGCTTGCACATGTGCGTCCAGTGCCGCTGGTTCAAGCACATCGGAAACAATGCCGGTGTCGTAGGCTTTCAAGGCGGTGAAAATATCGCCCAGCAACAACAGTTCAGCCGCTTTCTGATAACCCGCAGAGATAGGCAGCAACAGGCTGGACGCCGCTTCCGGGCACAAGCCCAGCTTCACGAAAGGCATGGAAAATTTTGCGGTGCTTGCTGCATACACCAAATCACAGTGCAGCAATACGGTAGTGCCGATACCAATGGCCAAACCTTGCACCTGTGCTACCACAGGCTTGGGGAAGACAGAGATCATGCGAAGAAAACGAAACACCGGTGCGTCCAGATCGGTGGGGGGGTTGTTCAGAAAATCGCCCAGATCGTTGCCCGCAGAAAAACAGCCTTCATGGCCTTTGAGCAACACCACTTTCACGCCACTGCTGTGCGTGGCATCGCGAAATGCATCCGCCAGCGCGGTGTACATGGCGTTGGTAAATGAGTTTTTGCGTTCTGGCCGATTGATGGTGATGGTCATCAAGCCATTGCTGATTTCTGTTTGAATGTCCACTGCCGTATTCCCTGTCTGTTTTTGTTGTAAAAACTCAAAAAAAACGGGTGAAGGTTTGCACCCACACCCGCTTTGATTTGCGCTGAAATTACACGCGTTCGAAGATGCCTGCTGCACCCATGCCGGTACCGATACACATGGTCACCATACCGTATTTCAGGTTGTGCCTGCGCAGTGCATGCACTACAGTGGCTGCGCGAATTGCACCGGTTGCACCCAGTGGGTGGCCCAAGGCGATTGCGCCGCCCATGGGGTTCACCTTGGCTGGGTCCAGTTCCAGGTCTTTCATCACAGCCAAGGATTGCGCGGCAAAGGCTTCGTTCAATTCAAACCAGTCGATGTCGCTGGCTTTCAGGCCAGCAGTTTTCAACACCGCAGGAATTGCTTCCTTGGGGCCAATACCCATGATTTCGGGAGGCACACCACGCACGGCAAAACCGCGCCACTTGGCCAGGGGAGTGAGGTTGTAGCGCTTCACGGCTTCTTCAGAAGCAAGAATCAAGGCACCAGCACCATCACTCATTTGCGAGCTGTTACCGGCGGTCACTGAGCCCTTGGCAGCGAATACAGGCTTGAGTTTGGTCAGCCCCTCAATCGAAGAGTCGGCACGGGGGCCTTCATCCAGCTTCACTTCTTTGGTGCTGGTTTTGATTTCGCCTGTGGACAAATCAGGCGTGGCTTTTACAACGGTGAACGGTGTAATTTCATCGTTGAACTCGCCGGCCTGTTGAGCGGCGATTGCCTTTTTGTGGCTGTTCAAGGCGAATTCGTCTTGTGCATCACGGCTGATGCCCCACTGCTGGGCTACCTTTTCGGCGGTCATGCCCATGCCATACGCAATACCCAGGTTTTCATCTTTCTGGAAAATTGCGTTGTTGAAGCTGGGCTTGTTGCCGCTCATGGGCACCATGCTCATGCTTTCGGCGCCGGCTGCAATCATGACTTCGGCTTCGCCCATGGCAATGGCGTTGGCAGCCATTGACACAGCCGTAATACCAGACGCACAGAAGCGGTTGATCGTGACGCCACCCACAGTGTTGGGCAGACCTGCCAGCAACACAGCGATACGGGCCATGTTCATGCCCTGCTCGCCTTCGGGGAATGCACAACCCACGATCGCATCGTTGATTGAGGCTGGGTCGAGAGTTGGCACCTGGGCCATGGCGCTGGCAATGGCATGCACCAGCAGGTCATCGGGGCGGGTGTCTTTAAACACGCCACGGGGGGCCTTGCCGATTGGGGTGCGCGTTGCTGCGACAATGTAAACATCTTTACAAGCTTGAGCCATGTTTGCTCTCCTTAATTAGTTACGCACTGGCTTGCCGGTTTGCAGCATGCCCATGATTCGTTCTTGTGTCTTGGGGTTGTCGAGCAACTTCACGAAGTGCTTGCGTTCCAGGTTCAGGAACCACTCTTCATCCACCAAGGAGCCAGTTTCAATTTCGCCACCGCACACCACTTCGGCGATTACGCAGCCCAAATGGAAGTCGTAAGCAGAGATGAAACCGCCGTCGCGCATGTTGACCAGTTGCGCCTTGATGGTGGCGTAGCCTGATTTGCCTGCGGCGGGTACACCCTTGATTTTATGGGGTGGGCGATAGCCGCCGTCGAACATGGCGCGTGCGCGTGAAATGGCGACATACAGCAGTTCATGGCTGTTGAAGACGATGGTGTCGGATTCCTTGATGAAGCCGAGGTCGCGACATTCCATGGCCGAAGTGCCCACCTTGGCGGTTGCTGCGGTCATGAAGCCGTCTTTCAGGAAGGCCAATACATCGGCAGAACCTGCTTTTTGAGCAGCCAAACCAGCGTTGATGGCGATTTCTTTCAAGCCACCGCCACCGGGAATCAGGCCAACGCCCACTTCCACCAGGCCCATGTAGCTTTCAAGGTTGGCCACACGTGCAGCACAGTGAATAGCAAATTCGCAACCACCGCCCAATGCCAAACCAGTCACGGCTGCGACAGTTGGAACTTGTGCATATTTCAGCGCAGCAGTGCCTTTCTGGAATTCAGCCACCATGGGTTCAATGGCCTTGCCGCCGCCCTGCATGAATGCAGGCAACATGGCTTGCAGGTCGGCACCTGCGGAGAAGGGCTCATTCGGGCTCCACAGCACCAGGCCTTTGTAGCTTTTTTCAGCCAAGGCGATGGCTTCATGCGTGCCGGTGATCACATCGGGACCAATGGCGTGCATTTTGGTTTTAATCGACAAGATCAACACATCATCATGGCCGGGTGCGGTCCAAATGCGAACTGCATCGTTTTCTTTGATGGTGGTGCCACCGTTGTGGCCAGTCACGGTTGTTTCGCCCAATACTTTGGCGCGGAAAATTTGGCGCTGGTACACCGGCAAATCTTTGCGGGGTACGAATGAATTGCTTGCTGGGCTGAATGCGCCAGCGGTACTGTACACGCCGCCGTTGTCTGCAACAGGGCCTTCAAATACCCAAGCTGGCAAAGGTGCGTTGCACAAGGCTTCGCCTGCATCGATGTCGACCTTCACCCACTGGGCAACCTGCTTCCAGCCTGCGGCTTGCCAGGTTTCAAATGGACCTTCTGTCCAGCCATAACCCCAGCGCAGTGAGAAATCAACTTCACGTGCTGTGTCTGCGATGTCGTTCAGGTGGAATGCGATGTAATGGAATGCATCACGGAAAATCGCCCACAGGAATTTGGCCTGTGGATGCTCGGAAGCACGCAAAGCAGCCATGCGTTCGGCCACATTGCGGTTCTTCAAAATCTTCAGCACGGCTTCGTCGGCCTTGCCCTCAGACGCCACATAGCTGCTGGTGTTTGCATCAAACACCATGATCTGCTTGCCTTCTTTCTTGAAGAAGCCACCTTTGGTTTTCTGGCCCAGTGCGCCTTTCTCAACCAGTGTTTTCAACACTGCTGGTGTGGCATAACTGGATGCAAACGGATCGTTGGGCAATGTGTTTTGCATGGTTGCAATCACGTGGCCCATGGTGTCCAGACCAACCACATCCGCAGTGCGGAAGGTGGCCGATTTTGCACGGCCCAGTTTGGAACCAGTCAGCTGGTCGACGATGTCAAATGGAATGCCGTACTTTTGCGCTTCAGCCATGGTGGCCAGCATGCCAGCCACGCCCACGCGGTTGGCCACGAAGTTGGGCGTGTCTTTGGCAGTAATAATTCCCTTGCCCAAGGTGGTGGTCAGGAAGGTTTCCAGATTGTCCAGAATGTCTTGGCGTGTGGTCGGCAGCGGAATCAGTTCGCACAGGTGCATGTAACGGGGTGGGTTGAAGAAGTGAACGCCACAGAAGCGGCTCTTCAGTTCTGCATCAAAACCTTCGCTCAGCTTGGAGATGCTCAAACCCGATGTGTTGGTTGCAAAAATAGCAGTGGCGTTGATGTGCGGTGCCACTTTTTTGTACAGGTCGTGTTTCCAGTCCATGCGCTCGGCAATGGCTTCGATCACCAAATCGCAGCCCTGCAGCAATTCCAGGTGCTCTTCGTAGTTGGCTGCTTGCACGTATTGCGCAACGTCCTTCGCGCCAAACGGGGCAGGCTTCAGTTTCGTCAGGTTCAAGATGGCTTTGTCTACGATGCCGTTCTTGGGACCTTCTTTGGCGGGCAGATCAAACAGCACCACGGGCACTTTGGCATTGGCACAGTGGGCAGCAATTTGTGCGCCCATCACGCCAGCGCCGAGCACGGCGACTTTGCGAACGATGAAATTGGACACGCGTGTCTCCTTCGAGTTAATTGGATTCAACGCCCGCAACCACGTGTGGCTGCGGGGTACTACGGGACAGGATTTGTTAGAACAGGTCGGCTTCCATTTCCATCAGGCTGCTGGAACCCGCACGCGCCTTGCGAATCAGCATGGCGGTTTCAGGCAGCATTTTCTCGAAGTAGAAACGGGCTGTATGCAGTTTGGCGGTGTAGAACTTGTCGCCACTGGCTTGCTTTTCCAGCGCGATTTTTGCAGCTTTCGCAAAGAAGTAGCCGTAGAACAGGTGGCCCACAACACGCAGGTAATCCACGGCTGCAGCACCCACTTCATCTGGGTTTTGCATGGCCTTGCCACCAATTTCCATGGTCAGTTTGCTGACCTTGTCGCCCAAATCAGCCAGGGGTTCAATGAACTCTTTCATGGCTGGGTTGTTGGCTTGTTCTTCACACAACGCGCGCACCATTTTGCCGAACTTCATCAGCTTGGCGCCACCGTCGCCCAGCACTTTACGACCCAGCAGGTCCAGTGACTGAATGGTGTTGGTGCCTTCGTAGATCATGTTGATGCGGCTGTCACGAACATACTGTTCCATGCCCCACTCAGCGATGTAACCGTGGCCGCCATACACTTGCATACAGTGTGATGTGGCTTCCCAAGCGTTGTCGGTGATGAAGGCTTTTACGATTGGCGTGGCCAGGGCAACCATGTCGGATGCTTCCTTGCGAACGGCTTCATCAGGGTGGTTCAATTCCTTGTCCAGTTCCAGTGCGGTCCACATGCACAGTGCACGGCCACCTTCGGCGTATGCGCGAGTGGTAAGCAACATTTTCCGCACATCGGGATGAACGATGATGGGGTCAGCAGGTTTGTCAGTGGCCTTGGGGCCAGTCAGCGAACGGCTTTGAATGCGATCCTTCGCATAAACAACAGCGTTTTGATAAGCCACTTCAGTCAGGCCCAATGACTGCATGCCCACGCCCAGACGGGCTGCGTTCATCATCACGAACATGGCGGCCAGGCCACGATGGGGTTGGCCAATCAGCCAACCTGTTGCACCGTCCAGGTTCATTTGGCAAGTGGCGTTGCCGTGAATACCCATTTTGTGTTCAATGGCGCCGCAGAAAATCGGGTTGCGCTCACCAATGGAACCGTCGGCATTCGGAATGAACTTGGGTACCAGGAACAAGGAAATGCCTTTGGTGCCCACAGGCGCATCGGGCAGTCGTGCCAACACCAGGTGAATGATGTTCTCGGCCATGTCATGTTCGCCAGAGCTGATGAAGATTTTCGCGCCGGTAATTTTGTAGCTGCCATCGGCCTGTGGCTCAGCCTTGCTGCGCAACATGCCCAGGTCGGTGCCGCAGTGTGGTTCGGTCAGGCACATGGTGCCAGTCCATTCGCCGCTGGTCAGCTTGGGCAGGTACAGATCTTTCTGTTCCTGGCTGCCGTGCTCGTGCAGGCAATCGTAGGCGCCGTGCGTCAGGCCGGGGTACATGGTCCAGGCCTGGTTGGCGCTGTTCATCATTTCGTAGAACGCCTGGTTCACGGTCACGGGCAGGCCTTGACCACCGTAGTTGGGGTCGCAGCTTAGCGAGGCCCAGCCAGCTTCCACAAACTGCTGGTAGGCTTCCTTGAAACCGGTTGGGGTTTTCAGGGAATGGTCGGCCTTGTTCAAAGTACAACCTTCCGAATCGCCCACAGCGTTCAGGGGTTGCAACACTTCCGCGCAGAATTTGCCGCCTTCTTCGATGATCTGATTCACCGTGTCTGCGTCAATTTCTTCAAAGGCGGGAATGCTTTTGAAAGTGGCTTCTGCGTTCAACATTTCGTGCAGTACGAATTGCATGTCGCGGATCGGGGGCGTGTATTGGCTCATTGAAGTGTCTCCTGGTACTACTGGCTCAGAATTTCTGACTGGGTTTGCTGGTAATGCTGAATCATGCGCTCGAAGCCTTGGCTGGCCCGCTTCACAGACGAGGAATCGCCCATGAGGCGACCTTGCTGGTGGGCTGCCAGAATCAGGCCGACCATCTCGAAAACGAGTTGATCCGCATGGGCCTGATTGGCGGGTAAATGGTTTTCTTCGATGGCCTGTGCCGTGGCACGGTGCATTTCTTTTTGCCAGTCGCGATGCATTTTCACCAGGACATCGCGAACTGCCCCTGGCCTGTCATCGTATTCTGTCGCGCCTGAAATATAGATGCAACCACTGTCGATTTCCTTGCCGATCCGGTCAAGCCAGCGCATGAAAATTGCGCGCAAACGCGGCAATCCACGGGGCTCTTTCAGGCAGGGGAACAACACGGCATTGATGAATTGGGTTTCGTACTCTTGAAGTACGGCAATTTGAAGCTCTTCGCGCGAACCAAAGTGGGCAAACACACCACTTTTGCTCATGGTCATTTTTTCTGCGATGGAGCCAATGGTTAAACCCTCGAGCCCTTGCGTGGACGCGATTTCAAGCGCCGCCTCAACAATGGCGGCTCGGGTTTGTTCACCTTTGCGCATATAGAAAATAGACCGAACGTTCGTTTTTTTATGAGTGTACGCTATTTCTTCAGGAAAAAGGGAATGGGCCAGGTTAGAGAAATTCTTCTAGGGCATCATGATCTGCAAATAATTATTCAAATTATTTGAACAATTACTGCGAAAAAGGTCACTCGATTTTTGGCAATTGAACGCGCATGATTCGCTCATCGATTCAGTGAATCGCAAACCCAATACGGAGAATTGAAATGACTACAGCAAACACAACACACGCAGGCACGAATGTGCTGGACAATGCCTTTAACTCATCCGCCTCAACCATTGCCCTGATTGGCCGGGTTCTACTGGCTGCCATGTTTGTTCTGGCGGGCTTCGACAAAATCGGTGGGTTCGAGGGCACCGCCGGGTACATCGGTTCTGTGGGTCTGCCTTTTCCAGAAGTACTTACTGTGCTGACCATTGCGGTTGAAATTGGCGCGGGGCTGGCCTTGATCGTCGGCTTCCAGGTACGAATTGCAGCGCTGCTGCTGGCCGGCTTCACCCTAGCTGCCTCAGTGCTGTTTCACAACTACTGGGCCATGCCTGCTGAACAAGCCTATGTTCAGCAACTGATGTTCATGAAAAACGTCAGTGTGGCTGGTGGCCTGCTAATGATTGTGGCTTTGGGTGGCGGCACACTTGGCTTGAGCAAAGGCAAGTAAAAAGCAATCAGTGGGCAAATCAGCGGGCTGAACGGCCCGCTGTTCACACCACTGGAAATACTGCTTCGCCAGCCTGGGGATTCACTGCATAACCGCCCGTGAAAGCACCAAATGAAGGCAGTATGAGCTGATCGGTTTTCAGGTAGAAGCATGGCACTCGGGCTCGGCTTCTGCCTTTTCCGTTCAGCACCACGACTGGGTGCTCATGCCCGGCAAGCACCAAAGCATTTTGTACGGTTTGCGGGTGATGGCACAAAGCAAACCCACCCAGCATGAAAGGCTCCTCCACCACCGAAATGTTCAAACTTGCGGGCGGACCACCTGCCTTGCTGTCGTGATTGCCGCGAATCAACGTCATGGCCAGGTTTGTGTGCTGGGCACGCCAAGCCAGCAGTTTGCCAAGCAAGTCGGGGTTGTGCGCCATTTTTGCGTGCAACAAATCGCCCAGAAAATACACCGAAAGTGGATTGAATTCTGCAATGCATTCTGAGAGCTTATCGAGATTCTCTTGCGTGGTCCCGGCTGGCACTGGCACACCCAGGCTGCGAAAAGTAGCGGCTTTTCCCAAATGAACGTCGGCGACAAAAAGCGCCTTGTGTGCGGGTGAAAACGCCGTTTTGTGGCGCGACAGTTGAAGTGCGCCAAAAGGTGTTTCCATTGAATGTACTGAAGAGTTTGCTGACAACAAATGCACGGTGAAGATGACCTGAATTGTAATTTTGAAATCTGTTAAACCTGAGCAGCTTTCTCCAGCTCGGCCACCATTCTTGCCACACGATCGCTGAGCTTTTCCGTGCTAACGGTTTCGCGCAATCGCTCAATCAGCAAGGGAAACGCAAAAGGTGTTGGGCGATCAATCGACTTGAACACCAAAGTTTTGCGGTGAATTGCACAAAGCGCTGCCTCCATTCGTTTCAAATCAAGCTCTTGTTCAAGCGCCTCACGCTGGGCCTGGTCCAGCAACAAATTATTTTGATCGTGTTTTTTGAACACCTCAAAAAACAAACCGCTGGAGGCTTGTAACTGCTTTGCACTTTTTCCCGCCCCGGGGAAGCCTTGAAAAACCAACCCCGCAATTCTGGCGATTTCCCGGAAACGTCGCTGGGCGAGTTCAGAAGCGTTGAGACAAGCCAACACATCCTCAAAAAGATTCTCCGTTGAAAACAACGGGGCTTGCGCAAGGCTGCCCGCAATCCATTCATGCCAGTTCACGGGTTCCGCGCTCAACAGCTCAAACCCATAATCGTTCATGGCAATTGAGAACGTACCCGGTTTGTGCCGCGAGGCACGCCAGGCCAGAAGACTGGCCAAACCAATGTGCACCGTGCGTCCTTCAAATGGATACACAAACAGGTGGTGACCTTCTTTGCTGTGCAGCGCTTCAATCAGCAAGTTGCCCGTATTGGGCAAAGCACTCCAGCGCATTTGCAAAGCCAGCAAACTCTCAAGTGCCTGCAGCTCAGGCAAGGCGGTCTTTTTTCCAGAAGAAATAGCCTGATGTGCCAACTCCAGCATTTGCAGGGAGGCGTGAGCAAGTTCACTGCTCAAGGGCATTTTACCGCCCTGCCACTGCGGCACTGTCGCTTTTTTGCGGTTGGCTTTGCGCACATACGCGGTCATGTCACGCACCTTCACCAGTTCAAGCACGCGGCCTGCAAAACTGAAACAATCACCCGTTTTCAGGCGTGCAATAAACCCTTCCTCAATGGTGCCAAGGCGCCCGCCAGTCATCCACGCCACATGCATGGCGGCATCAGAAACAATGGTGCCCACCGACATGGCATGCCTGCGCGCAATGTCACGCCGCGGCACGCGGTAAATGCCTTCCTCATCGGCAGCTACCCTTTGATAGTCCGGATATGCCGCCAGGCTTTCGCCTCCCTTTTCTACAAAAGCCAGGGCCCAATCGAACTGGGAGCGGCTCAAATTTTCATACGCACTTGTGGTGCACACTTCGGCAAACAATTCATCGGGTTTAAATCCAGTGCCCATGGCCACAGTCACCAGGTGCTGCACCAACACGTCCAGTGGGGCCTGTGGGCTGAAACGCGATTCAATCTGTTTTTGCTGGGCAGCATGTCGGGCCGCAGCAGCCTCGACCAATTCAAGCGCATGGGTGGGCACCACGGTAATTCGAGAGGGCCTGCCGGGTGCGTGCCCGGAACGGCCTGCACGTTGAAGCAGACGGGCGACGCCCTTGGGCGAGCCAATTTGAATCACGCGTTCTACGGGTAAAAAATCGACGCCCAGATCAAGCGATGAAGTACACACTACGGCCTTCAGGCTGCCGTTTTTTAATCCTTGCTCAACCCAATCGCGCACGGTTTTATCGAGTGAGCCATGGTGCAAGGCCAGTAAACCGGCGTAGTCGGGCCGGGCTTCGAGCAAAGCCTGATACCAAATTTCGGCTTGGGAACGCGTATTGGTGAACACGAGGGTGGATGCAGACTGGTCGATTTCTCGCGCCACAAACTCGAGCTGATTCAAGCCCAGATGCCCACCCCATGGAAAACGCTCAAAGGTGTCAGGAATCAAGCTGTCGATCATCAATTGTTTGGGTAACTTGCCCTGGACCAAAGTGCACTTGGCGTGGTTTTTAACAGGGTGTAGCAGCACATCCATGGCCACCGGCAAGTTACCCAAGGTGGCGCTTAAACCCCACACCTGCAGACCCGGGTTAATGCGGGCCAGGCGTGCGATGGCCAACTGCAGTTGCACACCACGTTTGTTGCCGATCAGTTCATGCCATTCATCGACCACCAACACTTGCAGTTTGCTCAAGTTGGGCTGGCTGCTGGCGCGCGTGAACATCAGAGTCAGGCTTTCAGGCGTGGTGACCAAAGCGAAAGGGGGTTTGCGCAAAATGGCTGCTCGCGCGGCTGAATCGGTGTCGCCGGTTTGCAAGGCCACATCGCAATCACCCACCAAGGCTGACAGCGATTGTTGCAAAGCCTTGGTGCTGTCAGCAGCCAAGGCGCGCATGGGTGTTATCCACATGACACGGGTTGCAGCGCCCCTTGGCGTGGGAAGTTGTGCCAGCCTAAGCAAGGCACCCAACCACACCGCCAGGGTTTTACCGGCGCCAGTGGTGGCATGAAGCAAGCCGCTGTGGCCTTTTTGAAATGCCTTCCACACCTGCAATTGATACTCGAAAGGCTGCCAGCCTTGTGCGTCGAACCACTCCTGAAGATTGGCCAAGGTGAGTTCTGACAACGGCGGCCTATTCACATGAAGAGCGACTTCGGGGGCTTGACCTACAATGGCTGGTGCCGAATTTACTGCCCTGTCGGCCGCTTTCTTTTTGCGGCGCAAGGCCTTGAGCTGTGTGCCCACATTGGGGCCTGGCGGAATGCCTCGAAATTCAGACATGGTTTACTGCATTGATGATCCGGTTCCCGATTGTGCCATGGTTAATGCAAACCCGGTTGGTGATCAGCCAGCAGCGTCAAGTTACCGCCGATGGCTGCGGTGTTGATTGACAGCACCTGCTCACAAACCAGCCTGTAATCTGGATAAACGCCATTCTCATCGCCCAACACAAAAGGAATGATTGTTCCCTGGTGCTGTGCCAGGCGATCACACACCCATTTCAAGATTTCTGTGTTCTCCGGGTGACAAATTACCAGGTTGATATTGCCAAGATCGATTTCAGACAACACCTCGGCATTCACGATTGAATGCGGGTTTCGGTCAGCATCTGCGAGTTCACAAACCGGCACATTCCCGGTGGCCAGCACTGCGTCAATTTGTTGTTCAAGCAAAGTAAGGTCGCGTGCAGTGCACCAAACCCGGCCACGGGGTCGGCAGCGGTAAAGGTTTTGTTCACCTGTGGGGCCGGGCAATTCTTGGTTCTGCATATTCCTAAGCTGAGGCAAGCGCATCAAGGTAGGCAAATAATGCGGGCCACCCGCTTTGGGGCCGGTTCCCGATTTGCCATGCCCACCAAATGGCTGGCTACCCACCACAGCACCTACCATGTTTCGGTTCACATACACGTTGCCCGCTTTCGTGGTGTTGCAAACCAGATCGATGGTGGATTGAATGCGGCTGTGAATGCCAAAAGTAAGGGCGTATCCGGTGGCATTCAATTCATGAAGCAAGGCAGGCAAGTGGTCGGCCTTGAAACGCAAGACATGCAGTACCGGGCCAAACACCTCTTGCTGCAGTTCATTCATGTGCTGTAGCTCGATCAGGGCCGGTGCTACAAAGTGACCCGCGACGCAGGGATCTACGCGCTCCGCCCGGAACACAGGAAATCCATTTGCGTTCATGTTTTCAATGTGGGTATTCACTGCTTGCCATGCATCTCGATCAATCAGGGGTCCAAGATCAGTGGAAATAAATTCAGGATCGCCCACCTGAAGTTCCTGCATTGCGGCTTTTAGCAGCGCGATGAGGCTGTCGGCGATGTCCTCTTGCGCACACAGCACCCGCAGTGCCGAACAACGCTGCCCCGCACTTCCAAAAGCCGATTCAAGCGCATCCCCGACCACTTGTTCAAGCAATGCCGATGAGTCAACCACCATGGCATTTTGTCCGCCTGTTTCAGCAATCAGCAAGGCGGGGCTTTGCAAGCAGTCACGATTCAACAAACTGGCTTGAATGTGCTTGGCCGCCGCATTGGAACCCGTGAACAAGACTGTATCAATTGCTGGATGACTGCATAGCCAGGAACCCACTTTCCAGTCGCCATAGACCAGCTGCAAAACCTCAACAGGCACGCCTGCCTTGTGCAACAGCTTTGCTGCATAACATGCAATGTGCGGCGTTTGCTCGGCAGGCTTGGCCACCACCACATGCCCACTGGCCAGTGCACCCACCACCTGCCCTACAAAAATGGCCAAAGGAAAATTCCAGGGGCTGATGCACACCGCAAGGCGCGGTGTTGATTCGGGTTGCAATGCAGGTAAGGTGGAAACCTGAGCTGCATAGTAGCGGCAAAAATCGACGGCTTCGCGCACTTCCATGTGGGCATTTGGGATGGTTTTTCTGGCTTCGTGAACCAGCAAGTTAATCAATTGAAGGTGATGACTCTCAAGCAGCTCCGCTGCTTGCAACAAGACAGCCGCCCAGTGTTCTGGCCCTTTCTCAAACCAGTCGCCACCCGTGCTGCGCGATCGAAAAGCAACACCCAATGCTGATTGCACCTGCACATGTGTGCTGTAAGCCAAGGGTTCCAAATCCTTAAAGGTTCCGCTACCCACGGCTTGATGCAGTTGCTGCACAGTGCGTTTGCAATACAAATCAAGCCCGCTTGAGTTCAGGCGATTGGTACCAAACAAATTCGGTGCAGGTACGCAGGCTGGGTTGCTTTGAACACCATGCCTACGCAAGGTGAGAACCGGGTGTTCCAGCAGTTCATCCACGTCCACATTTGGATTCACCATCTGGTTAACGAACGAGGTGTTGGCACCATTTTCCAGCAAACGGCGCACCAGGTAAGGAAGCAATGTTTGGTGAGTGCCCACAGGCGCATAAATTCTGGCACGGCTGTAAAGCCCCTCACCCATGCCATGCAAACACTGCATCTCGAACTGCCGCACATTCAGTTGCTCGGCCATGTGCTGAATAGCGGCGTACGTGTGGGCGTTGTGGGTGGCAAATTGTGGGTAAATGAAATTGGCATTGCGCAACATCAAATCAGCGCAACACAGGTATGAAAGATCGGTGTGAACCTTCTGGGTAAACACCGGGAAATGTGCCAAACCCTGTATTTGGCAACGCTTGATTTCACTGTCCCAATATGCACCTTTGACCAATCGAACCTGGATAATCCGTTCACTGGCGCGTGCCAGTGCAGCGACAAATCGAACCACAGCTGTCGCTCGGGTTTGATAGGCCTGAACCGCCAACCCAAGACCATTCCAGCGCTTTAATTCAGGCTCGAAGGCCAAGCGTGTGAACAGGTCGAGTGATAATTCCAGACGCTCGCTTTCCTCTGCATCCACATTCAAGGCAATGTTGTGCTGCCTGGCTGAAAGTGCCAGTGTGTACAGCCGCGGGTACAGTTCGGCTTGTACGCGTTGTTCTTGCCACAAGGTGTATCGCGGGTGCAATGCCGACAACTTTACAGAAATACCGTGACCGTCGGTTACGCCTTTGTAATTACTTTGCCCAATCGCATTGATTGCATGCAAGTAGCTATTGAAGTAAGCCTGCGCGTCCGCTTCACACAAAGCGGCTTCACCCAGCATGTCGAAGGAATGGGTAAAGCCCTGCAATGATTTCGCACGGCTGTTGCACAAGGCCTCCTCAATGGTTTGGGCGGCAACAAACTGCTGCCCCATGAATTTCACCACCTGTTCCACCGCAGCACGAACCAGGCCTTCGCTGCTGCGTGCGATCAAGCGTCGCAGGGTGGAGTACAGGGTGTTGTCATCTGGAATTTGAATCCAATGACCAGCCATGAACAAACCCCAGGTGCTTGCATTCACAAACAGGGAGGTACTGTTACCCAAGTGAGCTGCCCAATTCGCATGGCTTAATTTGTCGCGAATCAAACCATCGCGTGTTTGGGTATCCGGAATTCGCAACAGAGCCTCGGCAAGACACATCAGCGCAACACCCTCCTGAGTGGACAAGCGATATTCCGCCATCCACTGGTGGATGCCTGCACGGTGCTTTTGCACCTCATGCAAACGCTTTACATGCCCGAGTGCGGCCTGTTTGATGACATCAAACCCGGTGTCAGGCCAATCGCATTGTTCAAGCAGGTTGCGCACTCGCTGTGTTTCATCCACCCGAGTCAGTGCATCTATTTCTGTGCGCAAACGGTCCAGCTCAGCCTGCATGTTCAGCCCAGTCAAACGAACGCTGTACATGCCGCTCCCAATGCGGATTCAGAAGAACAGTCAGCAACTCCACTGCACGCTGAGCACTGCTGCCAGTGGGGTCTGCGGCAGGGTTTAACTCAACCAGATCGACCGACCCAACACAACCGGTTTGAGCAATGCGCGCCATGCAATATCGAAGCGAATCGAGCTGCAAACCACCGTCTTCCGGGGTACTCACGCCGGGTAACACCAAGGGGTCAAGGCAATCCACATCGAAACTCACGTGCAAATGCGTACCCGGCTCAATGTCGCTCAGTGCAATATTCATGGCCTGAATAATTCCACGCCCTTGTATGTGCCGCATGGTAAGCATGGGCAAAGCCGCACGGCGCACCGCGCGGCGCTCTTCAGGGTCAACAGAACGCACACCCAACAATCGAATTTGAGAAGCACGCAAGGCTGGGGCGAACCCGGCAAGCTCGGTCAACTCAGAAGGTCCCTGACCGCACAGCGCGGTCAATGGCATGCCATGCATATTGCCGGTGATCGAAGTATTGGCCGTATTGAAGTCTGCATGCGCATCCAGCCACAACACGCGCAGTTCTTTGTTCTGACGTTGGCAATTCGCTGCCACCGCACTGATTGAACCCATGGCCAGCGAATGATCGCCACCCAGCAATACGGGAATATCGCCAACATTCAATGCGTCGGCCACCGCGGCATACACTGCCCGATTCCACGCCAGTACTTCATGAAAATTCCGATACCCCTGCACCTCGACATGCGGTTCAGATGTCGGTATTTTTAGATCGCCGCGGTCAATCACTTTGCAACCGATTTTTTGCAAACCTTGCTGAACACCCGCACGCCTTAGTGCACAAGGCCCCAGTGCAGCACCAGCCATATTTGCGCCGGCATCGCACGGGGCACCGATCAGTGAAATCATGCGACCTCCCCGTGTTTCAACCAACTGTACAAATTCTTGGGATCCGGCAGTTCAGGGATCAAGGACAGTGATTCAAGCTCGCCCTGTGCAAGCGCCAACCGGTGCATGTAGCGCATCACGGAAAAATCCTCGAGTGCAAAGCCCACCGAGTCAAACACAGTGATTTGATCGGGCGCTGTGCGCCCAAGCGCAAAACCGGTCAGCACTTCCCACAACTCCGTCACTGGAAAATCCTTGGGCATTTGCTGGATCTCACCCTCAATCCGCGTTTGCGGTTCATATTCAACAAATACGCGGGCGTCGCGAAGAATATCGGGGTGAAGCTCGGTTTTGCCGGGGCAGTCGCCGCCTATGGCATTGATGTGAACACCTGGCCTCAGCATGTTTTTGGTCAACACGCTGGCATGGGTTTTTGCGGCTGTGGCAGTGGTGATCACGTCAACCTCACGTACAGCTTCCGGGACACTTTTGCACAATATAGTCTTCAAGCCGAGTTCATACAAATGAATGGCCAGTTTTTCAGTGGCCGAAAAATCGGTGTCGTACAAATAAAACGTGTCAATGCCCAGCAGCTCGTGAAACGCAACAGCCTGAAACTCGCTTTGCGCACCATTGCCGATCAGCGCCATGCTACGCACCGCTGGGTTGGTCATGTGCTGTGCTGCCAGTGCAGAAGTCGCCGCAGTACGCAACGCGGTAACCAACGTCAATTCACTGACAAACTCCGGCAGGCCGGTTTCTACACGAGCGAGAACGCCAAAGGCCATGACCGTGGGCAATTCATGCCGGTGATTGTTGGGATGCCCGTTGACGTATTTGAAACCATAGGTTTGTCCATCGCTGATTGGCATGATTTCAATCACGCCCTGTGCAGAATGACTCGCCAGGCGCGCCGACTTGTCAAACTGTTCCCAGCGCTTGAAATCATGATCAATCTCGTTAACCATTCCCCGAATACAGCGTGCCAGACCAGCCCGCGAAATCAGTGTTGCCGCGCCCTGAGCGCTCAGGAATAAGGTGCGCATCGCATCCTCCCTCACCTGCTGAATTGCAAGTAGAACCACCATTGTGCTGCCCATTCAAGGCAATCAAAAGCACACAATTTGCTTACAAAATGGCATTTTTCTAGCACAATGACAGAACCACCTTACACTTCGATAGCATGGATACTTTAGATCGCCAACTTTTGGGGCTGCTTCGTACCAATGCCAGGTTGAGCATCGCGGCGTTGGCCCACCATCTGAAAGTGTCCCGCGGCACAGTGACCAATCGAATCAACAAGCTGGAGAGCTCAGGCGTGATCGTGGGCTACAGTGTCAAATTGCGGCCTGACACAACACCCAATCTGATTGTCGCCTGGATGAGTATTTTGATTGAAGGCAACGACAGCCGCACCGTACTGGCGAAGCTGCTCGGGGAACCTGGGGTAACCGCCATTCACAGCACCAATGGACGCTGGGACTTGCTGGTCGAGTTGCAGGCAGAAAACCTGACCGGGCTGTCAGGAATTTTGGAACGAATTCGACTGATCAAGGGGATCAGCAACACCGAGACCAGCATTCATCTATCAAGCTACAAAAGCTGAGTAATTTGCAGACAATTGCGGAACCAAGCTTGGATCTTGTCAACTCACTACAATATCCATCCTCGCGACCTGACTTATGCTCAAGGCAAACCAATTTGCGGTGTGCGACGCAAAAGCGGTTGAAGAACCCTCTGCTTCCGAGGAAGCTTCAATACAACACACACCTTCAGTTTCAAGCGCCGCGAAAACAATTGCGAGATTGTCCCTTCCTGGTTTGGTGGCGAACCGGTGTCAATTACCCAATCAATCCGAACTATCGAGTTCACGTGCAATAAAAACGGCCGACGGCAAGTGGCCTAAGGTAATAACAAAAGAAAAGCTGGGTGACGGATTTGTGCCAAGCAGCCTGAAAACACACTACACCAAACCGCCCGCACCAGACTGCAAAAAGGCTGGGCTAGATGAAATTCCAATACTTGACGCACGCCTGCACCTGCTTACCTCAGGGCAAGATGATGCAGCCATGAAACGCAATTTTGATTACATTTTCAATCAGCCAGTGAACCCAATCGTGATTTGCCTGGCGGATCAAAAACTTGAACAGTTCAAGACTCGGATACCGGAAGTTCAACCCTCGCACCTGGAACAGCTTGCCCTGCTTCGCCGTGGTGGTTCAGAAACATTGAAACATCGCAATGCACACCACAGCATGGCCTTGGCGAATTGGGACCTGGCCAGCACCATCGTCTACGAAACCGCCAAGCGCAGGGAACCTGTAACGCCGGAGGCCATTCGCAATTTGTTCATTCGCATCAATACGGTGCTGATGCAAGAAATTCACAACAGTGCAGGTGGGAAAGTAAGGCAACTGAACAATGTGTGGGTTGGACCCTGTGACGCCAAAGGCAGCACCGACCCCCACCCAAGCCGCCTTGCGGTGCCCGGCTCAATGGTCAACACCGAATTGAACACCTTGTGCAATGAAGTGGCCGAAGAATTGAACCTGGGCAATGTCAACCCAATTTTGCTGGCGGCAAGAACCGCCATGAAAGGAATTTCAATTCATCCTTTTTCAGATGGCAACGGCAGAACCTGCCGCCTGATTGCTGATTTTGTGCTGCTGAGATCAGAACTGTTGCCCGCTTGCTTTGACGATGAAGGCAAAAACATGATGGTGTTCCCAAGGATTGCGCCTGACATGAACCACAACACAACCAGTGCAGCAAATTTGATGATGGCTGCACTGCAGAGAAGCTACCAACAATTTGATTAATTCAAACGATCGTTTGATTTATTACAAATGGCTTTGCTATGATGGACTTCCCAAAATCATCAACAAGTGACCATGAGCATGCCAACCCCAAACACCATCAAAATCGGCGGCGCCTGCGGCTTTTGGGGCGACAGCAGCCTGGGCACTGAACAACTGCTGAAGGTTCCGGGAATACAGTACATCACCTACGATTACCTTGCGGAACTGACCCTGGCCATCATGGCGGGCATGCGCATGAAAAACCCGGAGCACGGATATGCACTCGACTTCATTGACCTGATGAAGAGGACCCTGCCCGCGGCCAAATCCAAAGGCATCAAGATTATCGCGAACGCAGGCGGGCTTAACCCTGCCGGTTGTGCAGCGGCCTTGCAGCAAGCCATGATAGAGGCTGGCCACACCATTCGAATTGGCGTGGTCAGCGGCGATGACGCAACAGGCACGCTTGGCCAGCTGCGCAAGGATGGCGTTGAATTGCGAGACCAGCATTCAAGCCAGGCTGCGCCGCCATTTTTCCTGACAGCCAATGCCTACCTGGGTGCTTTTCCCATTGCTGCTGCACTGGATGCGGGTGCTGATATTGTGATTACCGGCCGTGTGGTCGACAGCGCGATGGTGTTGGGCGCACTGGTGCATGAATTCAAGTGGCAAACCACAGACTTGAACCCGCTTGCGCAAGGCAGCCTGGCAGGTCACATTGTGGAGTGCGGCGCACAGGCCACCGGCGGGCTGTTCACAGACTGGCAACAAGTGCCTGACTGGGCCAATATTGGTTACCCGATTGTGGAAGTGGCTGCGGATGGAAGCTTTGAATTGAGCAAACCGGAAGGTACAGGCGGATTGGTGAATAAAGCCGTGGCCACCGAGCAATTGCTTTACGAAATTCATGACCCAGCCAACTATGCCCTGCCCGATGTGGTGTGCGACTTCACCACAGTGAATATTGAAGAAACCGGCCCGAACCGGGTACGGATTTATGGAGCCACTGGCAAAGCACCCAGCGACCTGTACAAGGTGTGTGCCACGTATCCAGAGGGTTTTCGATGCATTGGCATGCTGTCGATTGTGGGGTTTGATGCGCATGCCAAGGCTAAGCGCACAGGCGAAACCATTCTGGAACGTACACGCGCCATGTTCAAGCGCCAAGGTTTGGCAGACTACACACGCACATCCATCGAAATCATTGGCAGTGAAACCGATTTGGGCCCACATGCACAGGTGCAGTTGGGTCACGAAGCCATGATGCGCATTGCAATTACGCACAGCGACAAAAAAGCCGCTGCAATTTTCTCTCGTGAAATTGCCCCGGCAGGCACCAGCTATGCGCCGGGTACCAGCGGCAACTTTGGTATGGGACGCCCCAATGTAACCCCCTTGGTAAAAATGTTCAGCTGCTTTGTGCCCAAACACATGCAAACTGCGGCGGTGCAGGTGGGCGGTGAAAACATTCAATACCAGGAACCGGAACACCCCAAGGCACGCGCCGAAACCCACCCGACTACGGAACAGTCATTTGACGAAATAACAGTGCCCCGCGAGCTATTGGGCAAACCCTTGATTGAAATTGCACACGGTCGAAGCGGCGACAAAGGCGACACCAGCAACGTGGGCATTGTGGCCAGAAAGCCGGAGTATTGGCCGGTGCTGCGGTATTTACTACGCCCCAAGAATGTAAAAAACCACTTGGCTCACCTGGTGAAAGGTGAGGTTCACACTTTCGAGCTACCTCAAGTTCAAGCCTTTAATCTCGTTATGAAAGAAGCACTCGATGGTGGTGGCATGACCTCGATGAGAAACGATCCGCTGGGCAAGGGCATGGCCCAGGTGATGCTGAACATGAAAATTACCGAATAATCTTCACCTGTTTGAAGGGGTACACCACGTTGGGCGGACCCCCTAGCTAGTTATCTTTTTCCTACACGGTGTCTCCGTTAGTGAAAGTGTGAGGCGAGATCCAGAAAGCGCCTACTACACCCAACACACAGGAGAACACCATGCAAGTTAAACAGATCGCAATCGTTGCAGCCATCGCTTCCTCTTTCGCAATGCCCATGACAGCCCAGGCTTCTGACATTGCTACCCTGAACGGCTGGGGCGCCTTGTTCGCTGCCGCGCATTCAGGCCAACAGGCTTCTGCCCAGGGTCAGGCACAGGGTGAAATCAAGGTCAGCCTGTTCCAGCACCAGCAACCGCCGGCAGCCCAACCTGCTCCTGAAGCAACCCCAGAACCAACACCAGTGGCTGAACCCACGCCCACCAACGAACCAGCCCCAACAGCTGAAGCCCCGGAAATGGAACAACCTGAAGCAGGCGACCAAACCGCTGCAACTGGTGACAGCGTGGGTGAATCTACCGAAGCGGGCCAGGAAAACGCTGGCCAAGCCATGGCAAGTGCCAACGCCAGCCTGAGCGCCACTGTGAATTTGAGCGGCGAGCAACTGGGCCAGGTGTTGAATACAGTCGATGGCGTGTACCAGACAGCAGGTACCGTGGTTGAAGGTGTGACTGGCGGCGTATTGGGCACTGTGCAAAACGTGGCCAATATGACCTCTGGTGCAAACCTGGCTGCCGACATGGCCAGCACAGGTTCACTGGATATTGCAGGCTTGGCCACAGCCAACATGGCTGGTAATTTGAGCGCGACAGCCAGCATGATGAATGCGGGCCAACTGGGTGCCATTACCGCGATGACCTCAAGCTTGATCCAGAACGTGATTGCTGCCCGCCCAGCTTCATTGACAGGCTTGCTGCGTTAATCGCAAGCAACGCAATAAAAAAGCCCTTGCTGGTGGAAATCATGCCAGCAAGGGCTTTTTCTATTCAAGCGTGTTGGGACAAAAAGAAAGCCACCACTTTGTCTGAAAGCGTGTCCAGGCTGTCGCCTTTCTTCGGCTTGTACCAAGTCACCATGAAGTTCATGGCACCCAATACCATCAAGCGCGCAAACTTGGTGTCTCCACCCAGAAAACCTGCATTGTGCAAGCCGTTCACGGCATTTTGCCAAATGGCGTCATATTCATCTTTGGTTGCAATCAGCCTGCGCTGGTGTACCTCGTCCAGGCAACGCCAGTTGTAAAGCATCACTGGAATGAAGTCATTGCCGTCTTCGAGAATAATGCTGAGGTGCACTTTCACCAGGGCACGAAACTGCGCATCAGCCGGCAAGTTGGGTTTGACGACAGCACGGGTTTTTTCAAGCCCCTGGCGCAAGCCTTCCTCAACCACCGCCACCAAAATGTCTTGCTTGCTGGCAAAGTGGTAAAAAGGGCTGCCGCACTGCATGCCTACCGCGTTGGCAATGGCCCGCATGCTGGCACCATCGTAGCCCTTGTCGCGAAACAGCTTCGCGGCTGCACGAACAATGTCGCCACGCCGCCCGTCATCGTGTTTTTGTTCTTTCAATACTCTAGCCACAACCCAGTCCTTTTTTATGTTGTCAGGTCTCGCACCATCCACTGGTGGGGTATTCCCACCTCCATGTGGGCTTTACCACACGGTGCAAAACCATGTCGACTGTAAAATTCGATCGCCTGCTGCTGCGCACTCAGGCGCACCTGCGGCAAATTTTTTTCTTTGGCCACTGCCAGCAAAGCCAGCAACATGGCACTACCTATTCCCTGGCTTCTGAATTCAGGGAGTACAGCCATTCGGCCAATTTTTCCTTCAGGCAACAACCTTGCTGTGCCCACGGGCTTGTCGCCTAACCAGGCAAGCACATGAGTAGAAACCGAGTCGTGTTCATCCCATTCTTCGGATTCATCAATGCCCTGCTCTTGAACAAAAACAGAACGGCGAATGGAACTGGCCCACTCGCCGTTGATCAACCAACTGGAACAGTCAATCCGAATCAACGAATCGATCAGCCCAATGCAGCGAATTCAGCATCAACTGCTTCCAGCATTTCCTGGGTAATCAAACCACCAGAAAAATTGGCCACAACAGCCAATGGGAAGCCCTTGCCCATGCCGATTTGCGGATGTGTAGAAATGCCGGGCATGTGTTTTTCCAAAATTGCTGCGGTTTGGGGGTTGTCCAGCAAATCGCCCAGTTTGGATTGGGTTGAGAAAGCCATGTAAATCGTCTCCTAGAATTTTAAATGAACCCACAATTCAAACAAACGCTTGAATTATTTTCTCATTCTAGACCAAGAATCGATTAGCTGTAACGCTTTTTCAATGCGGTTACCGCATCGGTGTAAATCTTGTCGAGATCCTTGGGGTCAGAGATGGAGATTTGAAGGTTTCGCACAATGCCGTCTTTCAGGCTATACAACCAGCCATGCACCGTGAGGTCTTGTCCGCGCTCCCAAGCATCCTCAATCAAGGTGCTCTCGCACAGGTGTTTCACCTGCTCAATCACGTTCAATTCGCACAGTTGATCGTGGCATTTCTGCTCAAGGGCTGCGTCGCAAGTGACAAGCCCGTGTCTGCGCGCCAACTGGTGAATGGGGCGCACCCATGCATCGGCCAAACCCACCCTGTCGCCCCGCATGGCCATGCGCACGCCCGAGCAGCCATAATGACCACACACAATAATGTGTTTAACTTTCAAAAACTCGACAGCGAACTGCGTGGCCGATTGACCATTCAAATCGCCATGAAACACCTGGTTGGCCACGTTGCGGTGTACAAAAACTTCGCCGGGCTGCAAATTGACAATGGTGTTGGCCGGTACACGGCTATCGGAACAACCAATCCAGAAGTACTCCGGAGATTGCTGATTCTCGAGGCGTTTGAAAAATTCGGGGTCTTTGTCCACCTGAGCCGCAGCCCAAGTTTGGTTGGCATCAAGAAGGTGTGAGAGGTCTTTGGACACGTTGTTCGCCTGTTGGAGTCAAGGCCTTCATTTTACTGCAGCGCAGCATGACGCGGCATTGGGGAGAGCCCGAGGTGACGCTTTTGCATCACCTCAGTATCGCCAGGATTTTTATCCCGTTTTATTCAACCTGTGACACATAGCTGACCGACAGAACATCGTCGGGGCTGGCCGTGCTGCGGCCTTTGGTGTAACCAAACTGCAAGGCTGAAGTGGTGTCCAGCGCATACACGGCTGAAATTGCCCTTTCCTTGCGCTTCTCGGTGCCTGCCAGCAGTTCATCCCGCTGAGAGGTGGTCAGGTTGATGAACAAAGAATCACCCAAGGGGAAATTCACGCCCACGGTGCCGTAATTGCCGTTGAGCAAAGGCAATTCGGGCGTATCGCCATAATACTGGCGCCCCAGCACTGCGGTCAGTCCAAAACCATTGTTAAAGCGATAGGCCAGGTCAGTCTGAATGCCGTAGTCTGTCTTACCTGTACCAAGCCCCCGGTCTTCATTGCCGGTTGCAATTTTTACCAAGCCTGTTGCCGACATGGCAAAGCCCTTGGTTTGAATGCCGCCGATAATATCGGTAGTGTACGTGGCCACCATGTCACCCAAGCCTTGCTCACTGCGACGTGCCGGGCCATTGGTACCTGTCACCGTGCCTGCCACCAGGGTACCGGGGCCTTCCAGCGAAATGTAGGGTACAAACAGGGAAGCGCGATAACCCTCGCCCACCAGGGTTGCACCCAAGGTGAAGGATCTGGCCTTGATTTCCTGTGCTTGACCAAACTTGCCCGACAAACTGTCAAAGCTGTAGGTCATGAGCAAGCCCGGAGGGGCTGCGATTGCTGTGGTGCTGGCTGCTGTCAAAGTGCAGGCCAATGCGAGTCGAATAAAAGATTGCCCCATTAACTGTCTCCTTTTTTTGAAACAGTATAGGGGCAAAAGTGCTACTACTGGGATACTTCAAAAGGTGGTTGGGAAAGTACCTACAAAATTCAGGTATTACATGGCATTACTTGCACTCTCCGCCTTGCGTTTGTTGTAACGGTCCTTCATCTTCTCTTTCCATTCCGCACGAATCACTTTGGCCTTTTCGCGCTGCTCGGGGGTCAACACTTTGTAAATTTCGTGCTGGGTGCGCAGCATGCTCAATTTGGTGGCACGCTCCTGTTCCTGCTGCTGGGCAATCAAACGCTCCGCTTTGGCAGCATCGAATGTGTCTTGCTCAACAATCGATTTCATTTCTTCGCGGTGTGCACGGCGATCACTCATGGCTGCTTTCATCTCGGTCCTTTGCTTGTCCATAATCTGTTTCACTTGCGCTTGCTGGGCCTCGGTCAAATCAAGCTGTTTCAACATGCCCATGCCACCATGCTTGTGGTGATGACGCATTTCTGAATGTTGCTTTTTACCACCCTCCTCGTGATGACCCGCATACGCACTCATGGGAATCGCCATGGCCATTGCAGTGACAGCAATCATTTTCTGGATGGTTAGTCTGGATACATTCATTTGCCTACTCCTTGTGTAATGGACAACTGCATTGTGCAAAACCGGCTTGTAAACGAGGATGTAGGCTGTGTAAAGATGGGTAAAGCGCTTGCAAACAATTGCGCATCAACCCAGGCTGCCTAGTAATATTGAAGCCATGACGAAAATACTTCACATCGACGACGACATTGAACTGGGCGAAATGCTGTGCGAATACTTGCGCGGCGAAGGCTTTGAGGCGGAGCATTGCGCAAATCCAATTGAGGGTTTGAAAAAACTGGCGGACGATCAATACCAGCTGGTGGTGCTCGATGTCATGATGCCGCAGCAAAGCGGGCTTGAAACCCTGAAACAGATTCGCCTGAAGTACAACACCCCCGTGCTGATGCTGACTGCGCGGGGCGACAACATTGACCGCATTGTGGGGTTGGAGCTTGGTGCCGACGACTACGTGCCCAAACCTTGCCTGCCTCGTGAAATTGTGGCCCGTGTCCGTGCAATTTTGCGGCGCGCCAATGATTCCAGCAACGCGCCGAAGCAGGCACTTCAGTTGGGCCCACTGGAAGTGCAACCCGCCAAACGCAAGGTGCTGTTGAACGGCAACGAGGTAGAACTGACAAGCGCCGAGTTTAATTTGCTGGAGGTATTGGCCAGCCATGCAGGCCAGGTGGTCAGCAAAGCCGCACTGAGTGAACAGGGCTTGGGTCGCCCGTTGGAACGATTTGACCGCAGCATTGATGTGCACTTGAGCAGCCTGCGCAACAAACTGAATCTGAACGATGAGCGCCTGCCCTTGACCTTGCACACCATTCGCGGGCAGGGCTATCAGCTCAGTCTCGATTAGCCAGGGCTACATTCATGGGCAAGTTGTTCTGGAAATTCTTCTTTGGTTTTTGGTTGTGCCTGATTGCTGCGGCTGTTGCCACGGGCACCGCACTGTACCTGATGCGGGAAAAGCCTGCCAGCAGCGACCTTGCTGAAGGCCCACGCGCGCAATTCATGCTTGAAACCATTCAGGAAGTACTCGAAGGCAAAGGGCCAGATGCCCTGCGGGACCTGCTGGACCGCAATCGCCAACGAACCGGCAATGCCATACCGGTGTTTGCCGTGTCGAGCGAGGGCCAGGAAATTTTAAGCCGCGAGGTGCCTGAGAACATTCAGCAACGGATTACCGCCTTGTTCAACAACAATGAATCAACCGAGCAAGGAATTTTGAAAGTAACTGCGCAGGACCAGTCGCAATGGATTCTTTTCATTCCACGCAATCGTCGCCATCTGGAACCAGCAAACACAGCCAATCCCAACACTGGCGAACCTGAACAAACTCACAGTGAAAAACGCAAGCAACGCGAGGCGCTTGAACCGCCACTTCCACCCGTACCGGGTGCCGGGCTGTTTGCTGCATTTCTGGCCAGCCTGTTGTTTGCGGGCGTGCTGGCCTACACATTCAGCAGACCACTGAACACTTTGAAAAATGCGTTCAGGGAAGCGGGCAAGGGCCGCTTGGGTGTGCGCATTTCAAACAGCCACAAAACCGGCAAAAAACGCAGTGATGAAATTGGTGAACTACTCAGCGGCTTTGACCACATGGCGGAAGAAATTGAAACCCGCATTGAACAACAAAAAGCCCTGTTGCACGATGTGTCGCATGAACTGCGCTCGCCATTGGCACGTCTGAATCTGGCTGTGGGCCTTGCCCGCCAAAACCCCGCACAGCTGGATACCAGCTTGAGTCGCATCGAAACCGAGGCGGAAAGACTGGATAACCTGATTGGACAACTGCTGAACCTGTCTCGACTCGACTCCAGGCAAAACCCGGAAAGCAACCGCGAACACAATGTGATTGAATTGTTGTTGGCCGTGGTGGATGACGCGCAATTTGAAGCCGAACAACAGAACAAACAAGTGGTGTTCAACAGCCGGATAAAACTTTGGCGTTTGAATTGCGATGCCGAAAGCCTGCAAGGCGCATTCGACAATATCATTCGCAATGCGATCAAGCACACACCTGCCAACACGGCCGTGAGCATCGATTGCTCGCTTCAGGAAAAACAGCTGCGCATTGAAATCAAGGATCAAGGGCCGGGCGTGCCCGCCGCGCTGCTGCCCAAACTGTTCACACCATTTTTCAAGCACGGGGAACACTCAGGCCATGGTCTGGGTTTGGCCATTGCCAAGAAGTCGATTCAGCGTGTGAATGGGGTGCTTGACGCACGAAACTGCGCGCCAAACGGTTTGCTGGTGTGCATTGAATTGCCAGGCAAGGGCACTTAGGGCGTCACACCCGCGATCCAGCCTTCCACAGGGTCGATCAGCTTGGGCAAACCGAAATTGGAATCCGCACGTTTTGCTGCCCACCCAGCGACCAAGCAACACAACACTGCATCCAGGTGATCGGCTTTGACATCGTCAAGCAACTTCGCACGCAAATAAGGCCTCACCTGCACCTTGATGCCAAACAACATGCCCTCCTCCAGGGCACACAACAACTCGGAGCGGGCCATGCGGCGGTCCGCAGTGTCTTTTTTCGGGTCGTCGCTTTTGTAGCTGGCCCGGTTCAACACCTTGCGAGCCAAGTAGCCGGGGTAGGCCTCCAAGGCCACGCGTGTAGAGTCGCCACGCTGCATGCCAGGAATATGAACGCCTGTTTTCATCAACAACGGTGCGCCGGCGTGCAGCATGTAGGCCACCGGCGGGTTCACCCACTTCATCGAAGGCGAGGAGCCCGCAGGACCATCGCACTCGCGGTGCGCAAATTTGTGCCCGGCAGGCCTTGCGTCACACCACGCTTTGAAAGTGGCGCGAATTTGCTCACGGCTTAGCGCACTGTAGTAATTGATCAGGCTTTCCCAAGCCTTGAAGTCGGTACGCCCGGCACCAGGCCACTTCAAACCTTCGACCAGTTTGCGCGACAAACCAAACGGCATGTCAATCGCGGCCACAAACCCCAACTGTTCCAAAGGCCCTGCCGCGCGCTCGAATTTTCCAAACGCCTGCGGTCCCTCTTTCAACAAGGTTTCAAACTCGCCCAGCGTGGTCAGCGACATCAGTTCATCAACCGCCAGCACAGCGCCTTGCCAGTGGCCCACAGCCACAGCAATCGGCTTTTTCTTGGTGGGGCTGCTGGAAAAATCAATGCCGAGCAAGCGACTGTTTTCGGGATTCAAACTGCATTCTCCGGGGGCAACAAAGCTTCGAGCACGGCAAGGTGATCGGCTTCATGCAAAGGTTTATCGTGGCGAATGCGCAGCATACGTGGAAAACGAACGGCCACTCCACTTTTGTGGCGAGTGGAGCGGGAAATTGCTTCGAAACCAAGTTCGAAAACCAGCACTGGCACCACAGTGCGAACCGGCCCAAACTTGTCCACAGTGTGTTTGCGAATAACTCGATCCACTTCCTTGAATTCTTCATCGGTCAGGCCAGAGTAAGCCTTGGCAAACGGCACCAAACGGGGCAAACCACGGGCCACGGTGTCTTCCACTTTCTCACCGTTCGCAATCGCCTGTGCCACCTCTTGCGCTTGCGCCTCCGAGGCGGGCGGTGTTTCCCACACGGCAAAGGTGTAGTCCGTGTACAAGCTTGCGCGGCGGCCATGGCCCCGCTGGGCATACACCAACACGCAGTCCACGGTCATTGGATCAATTTTCCATTTCCACCACAAGCCATCGGCCTTGGTGCGCCCAACTCCGTATTTGGACTCCAGGTGCTTCAACATGAAACCTTCCACACCTCGCCCACGGCTTTCTTCGCGCAACAGCTTCAATGCATCCCAGTTGTGTGCTTTCACACTTTGCGACAACAACAAACGCGGCATGGCATTCACAGTACTTTGTTCATGGTGTGAAGCATAAAATTTCTCCAGCGCAGTTCGACGTTCACGCTGAAGAAGATTCACAATATTGTCGCCATGAAGCCGAAGCAGGTCATAAGCCAAAAAAACAACCGGCGCATCGGCCATCAATTTTTTGCTGACCACTTTGCGATTCAAACGCCCTTGCAAAGCATTGAACCCGGCTGGCGCATCGCCTTGCCACACCAAAATTTCGCCATCCAGAATACAGCCGTCGGGCCAGTGCGCAAACGCATCTTGCAACTCCGGAAACTGTTCACTGACCAACTCTTCACCGCGCGACCACACCCACACCTGCCCACCCTCTTTCACCACCTGGGCTCGAATGCCGTCGTACTTCCATTCCACCAGCCAATCTTCAAGTGGGCCCAACTCCTCCGGCTCTTCCTGCAAGGGATGCGCCAGAAAAAACGGCAAGGGCTGACCCAAACGGCCGGGGTCTTGCCCTGTGCTGCTGTTTGCGGGTACAGCCAACAATGCGCTGAACTGCTCCGCGGTGGGTTGATTGCTTGCATCGGCAAACCCCATCATGCGAGTGGCCACCAGCTTGGCATCCAGCCCAGCCAGTTCAGCCAAGGCACGGGTCACCAACAGCTTGGACACCCCCACTCGAAATCCGCCGCCCACCAGTTTCACAAACAGGAATCGCTCCGTGGCAGTCAGTTCATTCCAGCAGGTTTGTACAGCCGCAATACGATCTTCGTCGGGCAGATTGCGCAGGGGCAGAATTCGGTGTTGCATCCACCAGGCCAAGCCTTGCGACTGGCCGGGCAATGTGGATGAGGTCGGCAATACATGCGCGATTGTTTCTGCCAAATCGCCCACCGCCTGGTAACTTTCCTCAAACAACCAATCGGGCAGGCCACTTACCTGCAAGGCAACCTCCCGCAGTGTGCGTGTGGGTACAGTGCGCTTGGGCTTGCCGCCAGACAAGAAGTACACAGCCCAAGCGGCGTCCTCAGCGGGCGCATGTTCAAAGTAATGCCGCAAAGCCTGCACCTTGTGCAAAGTTGAGGTAGAGCCATCCAGTTCAGCGAACAATTCTGCAAACTGCTTCATGCGGCAGGCTCCTGTTCGCCTTCTCCTTCGCCGCCATACTCAGTCACGAAGGCGCGTGCATTCAATCCCTGCTCTTGCAACCAGCGCACCATCACCTGAACATACCCGTGAGTCACAATCACCTGTTCCGCACCAGTGGCGCCGATTGCACGCATCAGGCCGGGCCAGTCTGCATGGTCAGACATCACAAAACCCCGGTCTACATTGCTGCGCCTGCGCCCGCCACGCAACTGCATCCAGCCCGAGGCAAATGCATCGGAATACGCATTGCCAAATCGCTTCATCCAGGCTGCACCTTGGGCAGCAGGCGGCGCAATGGCAAGGCAGGTTTTGTAAGTGGATTTATCGAGCACCTCGCTCACGGTCAACGTTTCTGGCAATTTCACGCCCGCATCGCGATAGGCCTTGTTCAGGCCTTCGCAAGCACTGTGGCATACAATGGGGCCAATGCTTGAATCAACACCCGCCAGTATTCGTTGCGCCTTGCCAAATGAATAGCCGTACAACACGCTGGCTTTGCCTTGTGCTGCATTGGCAGCCCACCAGGCATTTATTTCGGCATAAATTTCAGCGTCGCTACGCCAGCGGTAAATGGGCAAACCAAAGGTAGACTCTGTGATGAAGGTGTGGCATTTCACCGGTTCGAATGCATCGCAAGTTAAATCGGGAGCCACCTTGTAATCGCCGCTGGCCACCCACACGTGGCCTTGGTACTCCAGCCGAATTTGACAAGACCCCAACACATGACCCGCCGGGTGCAGCGAAATTTTCACACCGTTGTGAACGGTGCTTGTGCCATAAGGCAAGGTGTCCAGAGAAATATTGCCCAAGCGGGTACGCAATACACCTTCGCCGGGCGCAGCACACAGGTAATGGTTGTGGCCAACACGGGCATGGTCAGCATGCGCATGGGTAATGATTGCGCGGTCTACTTTGCGCCACGGGTCAATGTAAAAATCGCCCGGTGGGCAATACAAACCTTCGGGGCGACTCACCACCAAATCCATGCTGCACAACCTTCAAGAACAAGCACTAATACCGGCTGCCAAAACCACCCAGAAAAACAGCCAAGAGCATTAATTTATAACACAGCCAACTGAACACCCTTTCTTTCAAAGGTCGCTGTGCGTGTTCATGGGCTTGAATTTCGCGGCTGTCTGTCTGAATGGATTTTTGTAGCTCTTCGCGCAGCGCACTTGCAAACTCGCGGTTGTAAACAATCACATTCGCTTCACGAGCAAACAGGCAACTCAAGGGGTCCAGGTTGGACGAACCCACAGTGGCCCAATTGGAATCCACCACCGCCACTTTGGCATGCAAAAAACTGGGCAAGTATTCATAAATATCAACGCCGACCGCCAACAAACTGGAATACAAACTTTGCGTGGCGTAATGCTGAAAACGATACTCCACCCGCCCTTGCAACAGCAGTTGAACATGCACGCCGCGCGCACGCGCAGCCAGCAAGGCTTTGCGCATTTTGCGGTCTGGCAAAAAATAAGCATTGCTCAGAATGATCGAGCGTTGCGCGTTGCCAATCGCCTGCAGATAAGCGCGCTCAATTCGCCTGCGCAAGCGAAAGTTATCGCGCACAGCCAGTTGGACTTTTACCTTGCCTGCTGCTTTGGGTTTGGGCGTTGCGCGCTGGCGGGCCATGGCCTCTTGCAACTGTTCAACCCTTTCCTTCCACCAAGCCGAACTAAAAGTATCTGTCACCCGGCCGCCCGGGCCAATCTGCAGCCACAGCCACTCCATGTTGTGCCACACATCTTGCACCACTGGGCCCTTCAGCTGTACCGCGAAGTCGTATCGGGGTCCAAGCGATTGTTGATCAAGCAAGTCAGTATTCACCGTCATGGCTTGCTCACGCATTCCACCTGAAGCGCCCCAAATCGGTTCCCTTTTCTGTCGCGCGCGCTCAGTTGCCTTCAGCAACTCATCGCGTTCCCCTTCATGATTCAAGTCATCAATCAGGTTAATGCCGCCCACAAAAGCAATGTCGTGATCGACGGCAATGATTTTCCGGTGCATGCGGCGAAGCCGTTTCGGGTTCAGCTTGAACAACACACCCTCAGGCCGAAACACCCGCACATGCACGCCATGCTGCTGCAAAGTGGGCACCCATGTGCGTACGCCTTCCTGTCCACCAAAACCATCCAGCACCAGGCGCACATTCACCCCGCGTGCTGCAGCACGGCACATCGCCTCACAAAATGCTTCGCCAATTGAGTCGTTTGCAAAAATATAGGTTTCGATGCGCACGGCATGCCTGGCTTGCTCGATGGCGTCCAACGCTCTTGGGAACAGTTGCTCGCCGCCCACCAACAACTCAACCGCATTGCCCTCCCGCTCGGGCGCGGCTGCCGGCAACAGGTTCAACACCATGCACACTCCAGGTCGACCACGAATGGCGCATGGTCAGACAACTTGGCCCAAGCAGGCCCATGAAGCACCGTGGCCTCATGAACCTTAAAACCACGGGCAAATACGCGGTCGAGTCCCAGAACAGGAAACCGGCTCGGAAAACTACCCACGCGGGCCAGGCGATTGTGTTTGTCCAGGGGCATGACTTCCTCGGCCTTCAAGCCTTGCTGCAAAATTGGCCCCAAGCGGCGCTGCCAATCGTTGAAATCGCCAGCAACCACCAAAGGCATACCAGCAGGCACATGCGTACCCACATGTTCAATCAGTTTGCTGGCCTGCCGCACACGGCTGCGATACAGCAAACCAAAATGCGCCACCATGGCGTGAATGGGGCCTACGGGCGTTTTAATGCAGCAATGCAACAAACCCCGCTGCTCAAGCCGGTGGTCTGACACGTCCTGATTCAGCATCCATTCAATTTCATATCGCGACAACAAGGCGTTGCCATGGTGCCCGTGCGAATACACCGCATTCATGCCGTAAGCTGTGAAGTATTGCTGGCTGGCATGGCCCAACAGCTTGTCAATCGCAGAGGGCGATTGGGCCAAAAACTCGTGCTGCCCACCCTCGGGCCAATGCTCAAACTTGCCAGCATGGCGGTCGTGCCTGCCCTGCACTTCCTGTAAAAACACCAGGTCGGCATTCATGGCATGAATTTGTTCTCGCAGGGCGTGAATGGTCAGGGAAGGCTTGCGCAGGCCCATCACCCCTTTGTGAATGTTGTAGGTCGCAATTCGAAGTCGCATTACATGCAATACCTAGAAAATAGATCGGTAAATTACCAAGTCAATTCAAGTCATGTCACAAACACTGGGTATTGCCCCCCAATTAGGGTTACCCCTATACTCGAATTGTAAATATTGAACCTTCTAAAGCAGTTTAAAACCGTTTCCAGCAGCAGCTATATACCGTATATGAAAAAAGGGGCCCTTCGCGGCCCCTTTGTATTTTCAAGCCAGCCCGGCCTGAAGCTTCAAGTTCAAATCAAGAATGGCTTGTGCATTGTTGGGTGAAAAACACCGGTCTGCTGCCTCTTGCGCATTCATCCAGGCATACCCAACATGCTCATCGGCAGCCAGCTGGGGAACAAACTCTGCAGGCACACAAGCCAGGAACCAATGCTCCGTGTTGTGGGTAACGCCTTGCGGGTAACGATGGCGCCAATGTTCGAAAATTTCGTACTGCAAACTGTGTGGCCACGGCCTGAGAACACCGGGTTGCAGCAATTCATCAGGTTTGGCATCCAGCACAGTAGGAGAATGCACAGGTGTGGCTGCAAACCCCGTTTCCTCGGCCAGCTCGCGCACAGCTGCATGCAAGGGCGATTCATCTGGAAAATCAAGGCTGCCGGTCACCGATTGCCAGTAACCGGCTTTGTCAGCCCGTTCAATCAATAAAAAATCCCCGGCCGGGCTGACCATCACGACCAGCACCGACACAGGGATTTTATGACCGCTCAAAACTGCGCCGCCCTAGGTGGTCAAGCCACGTTTTTGGGTTCGGTCTGCCGCAAACGAATATGCAACTCACGCAACTGCTTTTCGTCTACAGGGCTTGGAGCCTGGGTCAACAAGCACTGCGCACGCTGTGTTTTCGGGAAGGCGATTACGTCGCGAATGCTCTCTGCACCACTCATCATGGTCACAATGCGGTCCAGGCCAAAAGCCAAACCACCATGGGGTGGCGCACCATATTGCAGGGCATCCAGCAAGAAACCGAACTTGGCAGCCGCTTCTTCTTCAGAAATGTTCAAGGCACGGAACACTTTGCTTTGTACTTTTTCTTTGTGAATACGCACGGAACCACCGCCCAACTCCCAGCCGTTCAAGACCATGTCGTAAGCCTTGGCAATACATTTGCCAGGATCTGAGGTCAGGTAGTCTTCGTGGCCGTCTTTGGGGCTGGTGAAAGGGTGGTGGCAAGCCACCCAGCGACCGGCTTCTTCATCCAGTTCAAACATCGGGAAGTCGATCACCCACAGTGGTTCCCACTTGCCTTGCACCAAACCTGCTTTCTGACCAAATTCGCTGTGGCCGATCTTCAGGCGCAAAGCACCCATGGCGTCATTCACCACCTTGGCCTTGTCAGCACCGAAGAACAGAATGTCGCCATCGGCCGCACCACTGCGCTTGAGCAGTTCATTCAGGGCAGTGTCGTGAATGTTCTTCACGATGGGCGACTGCAAACCATCTCGCCCCTTGGCTAACTCGTTCACCTTGATCCAGGCCAGCCCCTTGGCGCCGTAAATACCCACAAACTTGGTGTAGTTGTCAATTTCCGAACGTGGAATTTCAGCACCACCAGGCACACGCAGCGCCACTACACGGCCATTGTCCATGTTGGCTGGGCCAGAGAACACCTTGAAATCCACGTCCTTCATGATGTCGGTGAGTTCAGTGAACTCCATCTTCACGCGCAGGTCGGGCTTGTCTGAACCAAAACGCGCCATGGCCTCGCTGTAGGGCATCACGGGGAAGGGGTTTTGCAATTCCACATCCATGGTTTGCTTGAACACCTTGCGGATCATGTCCTCGAACAGGTCACGAATTTCCTGCTCACCAAGGAACGAGGTTTCAATGTCCACCTGGGTGAATTCAGGTTGGCGATCTGCGCGCAGGTCTTCATCGCGGAAACACTTGGTGATTTGGTAATAACGATCATAACCAGCCACCATCAGCATTTGTTTGAACAACTGGGGTGACTGCGGCAGGGCGAAAAACTCGCCCGCATGCACACGGGAGGGCACGAGGTAATCGCGTGCGCCTTCCGGCGTGCTCTTGGTCAGCATGGGCGTTTCAATGTCTACGAAACCCTGTGCATCCAGGTGGTTGCGAATAGCCATGGCCACTTTGTAGCGCAGCATCAGGTTCTTCTGCATTTGCGGACGGCGCAAATCCAGAACCCGGTGAGTCAGGCGTGTGGTTTCAGACAGGTTTTCATCGTCCAGCTGGAAAGGGGGTGTGACCGAGGCATTCAGAATTTCAAGCCCCTTGCACAGTACTTCCACAGCACCGCTTTTCAGGTTGCTGTTTTCAGTACCCGATGGGCGGGCACGCACCAGGCCTTCCACACGCACACAAAATTCATTGCGCAAGGTTTCGGCGGTAGCAAATACATCGGCCAGGTCGGGGTCGCACACCACCTGCACCAAACCTTCTCGGTCGCGAAGGTCGATAAAAATAACACCACCGTGGTCACGGCGACGTTGCACCCAGCCGCACAGGGCAATGGTTTGGCCCAAGTAGGCCTGTGACACATTGCCACAATAGTCAGTACGCATTTTCATGAATGTAAGTCTTGTTTAATGGGTTGATCCAACACGTCATCAGAAGGTGTCACCACCCCCAAGGACACAATGTACTTCAAGGCCTCGTCCACAGACAAACCGGACGGACGCAATAATTTCTCTGGAACCATGATCACGTATCCCGAAGCCGGGCTAGGCGATGTGGGCACGTAAACCGACACCAGCGGACCCTGATCATTCAGGTTTTCCAGCAAGCTGGGCGGCGGGGTTCCGGTCACAAAACCCAAGGCCCACACCCCGGGGTGTGGATAGGGCACCAACACCGAACGTGTGAACGCTTTGCCAGATGAGCTTAACAGCGTATCGGACACCTGCTTGACGCTGTTGTACACAATTTTGAACAAGGGAATGCGTGACAGCACCCAGTCACCGGCCTTGAATAACCAAGCCCCGAAATAATTGGCCGCCAACACCCCCGTGCCCAACAACACAGCAAGGGTCAAAATAACACCCAGCCCGGGAATATGCACACCCAGCCACACCCGGGGGTGCAGCGCATCGGGCAACAACATCAGGGTTTGGTCCATCAAACCCACCACCAAGGCCAATACCCACAAGGTGATACCCAAAGGCACCCAGATCAACAAACCCGTCAGCAGGTATTTCTTGATGATGTCCGAGTTCAAGACCCGTTCAGGCAACTTGGCCGATGACTTGGCTGTAGACTTAGCTGGCATCGGTACTTGGCGCCGTGGTTGAAGGTGGGCTTGCGCTTGGCGCCACAGTGGCTGCACCTGCTGCCGGCTTTTCCGAAGTGGACGAAGCAGTCGAACCAGCGGCCGACGATGCACCGCCACCGCCCCGGAAATCAGTGACATACCAACCCGAGCCTTTCAATTGAAAGCCCGCCGCAGTTACCTGCTTTGCAAAGCTGGCCTGCCCACAACTTGGACACTGGGTCAAAGGGGCATCGCTCAGTTTTTGCAACACGTCTTTTTCGAAGCCACACGCTTCACAGCGATACGCATAAATAGGCATTTCCGCTACACCTGCAAATACAAACGAAAAACTCCCCATTATAAGATGGAAGGCTTAAGAACTCCAACATCCTGAATTTCAACGACAAAAAAAGAGCGCTTTCCTTTCGAAAAGCGCCCTTCGTGTCGACGGAGTAGGCTGCCCCATTGAAGAATTCAGCCAATGACACTAGAACTACGCCGCCCTCTCTCTAGCAAAGAGCGGTTTTGGATCAACAGGCTCTTAAGCGGCCTGGTATCCTGCCTCCTGTTGACCCTGCTCCTTGGCTGACCAGCGATTAGCCCGCTTGAAGGTGCCCAGGTCATTGAACCGCACACCGTTCGCACGCATCACTTCGTGCGCCTTCTTGGCGGTCATTTGACGAATGTAGAACGGATCACGCACTACAAAGTGATGAATGCCGTGTGTTGAACCGAAGTTGAAACAGAACAGGTGGGGAATGATGAACCACTTGCTGTTCAAGACTTGACACTGCTGCACAAAGTTGCCGTCTTCAATGTCGCCGAAGTAATGCATGTTCGAACTGATGAAGTTGATGCTGAATGAACGCAACAGGTTGGGTGCAAAAATCAGCACAGCCACAGTATTGGCGGTGGCCACCAGCTCAGGTGTTACAAACGCGGGCCAAGGCACGCTGTAACCTACTGCCCAGGCTGCAGCTTCCACTGCCCAGTAAGCCACATAAGCGTGCCATCCAATGTAGAAAGCAGAGGCCAAGGGGAAGTTGCCGGCAGCACCCATCATCAACGCTTTCATGCGACGGTTTTTGGGAATCTTGAAAATACGCAGCACCACGCTCAATTCCAGATCGAACATCATCAACAAACGCAGGGGCGTAAAACGCTCGCCGTTGGTAATGGCGCGCTCTTCCAGATCGGTTTCTGTGCCGGAATGCTTGTGGTGATGCAAATGCAAGTGGCGACGCGCCCAGGGATTGATGGTGCTGGGGCGGCAAATCCACACCAGGGCCATCATCAGGTTGTGCATGAACTTGTTTTTACGGAAGTACATGTAATGGATCAGGTCATGTTCCAGTTCATGCGTGAAGCTCAGGAAAATGGCGATCACAGGGATGGTTACATACCAGGCCAGCACACCTTCCACGTAAGCCCAACCGGTCAGTACTGCGCCTGCCATGGAAAACAGCAGAATGGCCATACCGATCAGGTCTTGGTGCTTCAAAATCGGGTACTTGGCGCGAATTCTATCGCCTTCAGCGAGCACCGCAGTTTTAATGGCAGCAATGCGTTTCTGATCCAGCGCATTGATATTGTTCTGCTTGATGCGTGACGCGCCATCGGCTTTTGCCGCTTGCCCCATCAGTTTTTCACTCAAACTTGACATACTGTTGCCTCTTTATGTTTTTGGCTTTTGGTGATTGAAGTATGCTTGGAGTTCACCAGTAAAGCTTGTTCCGAGACGACAAGCCCATGACCTTCGGCGCCAAAATAAAGAAGCAATGAACAACAAAGCGTCCAACCCTACCAGCAACACCCCAACGGCCCTGGCCAGTTGGATGCGTGGCCTTGCCCGCGAACTTGAACACCAAGGCTGTGATGCACGCGCCTTGTTCAACGAGGCCGGGCTGGACTTTGCCCTGCTGGACGCACCTGAAGCGCGCTACCCCGTACCCCAAACAACCCTGCTGTGGCAAAAAGCAGTGGCTGCCACTGGCGACGAAACCCTGGGTATCAAGGCCATTCGGCACATTACACCGGCCACCTTTCATGCTGTGGGCTTAAGTGTCATGGCCAGCGAAACCCTGGAACAGGCTTTTGGCCGCATGCGCCGGTTCGTAGACCTTGTGACCGACGCCAGCGAGATTGAGCTTTTGAGTACTCACGATGAATTTATTGTTGAGTTGAAATTAAGGGAGGGCGCACACCCTGCCCATCAATCGACCGATGGTTTTTTGTGCCTGCTGGCCAATGCAGGCAAAGGCCTGGGCGACCCAAGCCTGGTGCCACAACGGGTTGAACTAAGCCGCCCGGCGCCGCAGGTGCGCAATCTGGACTTTTTCGAGAAAAGCTTTGCAGCCCCGCTGGAATTTGGCTGCAACACCATGCGAATTGTTTACGAACTTTCCATGGTGCGCACTCGGTTGAAAGGCGCCAACCCGCTGATCGCCGAGCACCTGGACCAAGCAAGCCAGGCTGCCATTGAAAGGTTAAAGCCAGCAAGCAGCGTGAGTAAAAAAGTACGTACCTGGGTGGTCAACCATTTGACACAAGGCGCTCCCAGCATTGAAGAAGCTGCCGCCTACATGAACATGAGTGCCCGAAACCTGCAACGCAAACTGGCTGACGAAGGCACCAACCTGGCAAGCATTGTGGACGAAATCAGGCAAAGCGAGGCCACGCGTCGCCTCAAGCAAAGTCAGGATTCGCTCACCGCAATTGCACTCGACCTGGGTTTCTCTGACGCATCAGCCTTTAGCCGAGCCTGCAAACGCTGGTTTGGCAAAAGCCCCAGCGACATTCGCGGGGCCTAGTGCTTGACTTTATAGAGGTTCACACCTAACAACAGGGCACAGGTTTTGCACTGCAACAAAAGTAAATCTGATTCATGCCAAGTCTTACCGACGGCAACTTGATTACTTTTGATTGGAGTTGGTGCAATGCTAAGTAATAAACCTACACGATTCTTTCTCTCCTGCGCACTTGTTTTGCCCTTTGCACTGGGTGGGCTGATTGCATTTGGTGCAGCAAGCAGCAATTTGCAACAGCAGGACATCTCACCCAGCGTGCGCGACCAAGCCGGAGCAGCACGTGTTTCAGAACCCCTGGATTATCGATCTTCACAGATCATCGTCACCGACCCCGAAGGCATTGCTTACAACGCAGACGTGAATGCACTGGTGCGCTACCCACTGGACGGAGATGGACCCTTTCCAGTGGTGCTTTATTTGCATGGCCGCCACGTAACCTGCAGCTATTTGGGAACCGAATTTTTGAGTACTGGCGAATGCGATCTTGAACTGCCCAGCGTACTCGGCCAACCACTGAACGTGGTGAAATCGGTGGACAGCTACAAAGGCTACGATTACATGGCCAGAAATTTGGCTGCACACGGATATGTGGTGGTCTCCATCAATGCCAACGATGTGAACGACAAAGACCTGGCTGGAGATGCAGGGGTTCAGGCACGATCCGAATTAATTTTGCACCACCTCGATATTCTGCGAGAAATCAACCGGACGGGCTTTTACAGCAAACTGGACGAACCCTACCTGCTGGCCAGTTTGCGGGGCAAAATCGACATGGGCAAGGTGGGCCTGATGGGCCATTCCCGCGGCGGGCAAGGCGTAACGCATTCACTCAGTGTGAACCAGGCACGTGGCCCCACGCTGGAAGTAGGTGAAGTAACGCCAGCTGGCAGCGCATTCAACCAGCCACACAATATCAGCGCTGTGTTTGCCCTGGCCCCGACCAACTTCGACATCATCACCGCGCCCAACGCCACTTTTGCGGTATTACTGCCCTATTGCGACGGGGATGTTTCCAACCTGCAAGGCGCATTCATGTATGACGAAAGCCGCAATCTGGAGGAAACCACACCCAGTCGAAAGTTTCAACTCGTCACAATGGGCGCAAACCACAATTTCTACAACACCACATGGTCTGGGGATGATTATTCCAACAGTGACTCTTGGTGCGACAGTGCTGCTGAAACGAGTGGACGTGACAGCCCGATTGACCAACGTCGACATGGCGAATTCTTGATGTCTTCTTTCTTTCGTCTTTTCTTGGGCAATGAAACGCAATTCTCGCCCTACTGGTCAGGCATGGCCAGCCTGCCTGCAGACGCCTGCCCTGTGGGTTCGGCCAACGCGGGGCAACGGTGTGATGAACGTGTGCACTTGACCATACAAACACCCAAGGAACAACGCCTTGAAATTGACAACACAGGCACTGCCACATCATTGACAAACAACCAGCTGGGCGGCGCAAACAGCACCAGTGACACGGATCGTTTTGAGTTTTGCTCAACCCGCAATGAATCGGGCACCGTGAACTCGACTGGCTGTCCAAGCCTGCGCACCTGGGCCACCAGTGGCCAGCTTTATCTGGAATCTGACAACAGTGAATCACGCTTCAAAACCCAGCTGAATGATCTGGACGTGACCCCTTATGACAGCCTGACATTCAGGGTTGGCGTACCAGTGAAGGCTGCCGAGAACAATCCGCTGACAACGGCTCCCAACATGCGTGCCATGCTCACCGACACCTTTGGACAAAGCACTGTAGTCGATGTCGCCAGCTATTCAAACGCTCTGTATTTGCCGCCTGGAGACCCGCTGAACACCGAAGGTGCGAAAACCTTGTTGAACATGATTCGCCTGCCGCTGGCCAGCTTTCAAGGCGTTGATTTTGAGCATTTGGCCACTCTGGAATTGATTCATGTTGGCCCTACCCAACTACAGCTGACCGATTTTCAATTTCAGGCACTGGCAGGTGAGCTTCAGCTTTCCGACTCTGACACTGGAACACCTGTGGTAGTAACCCCCAACGAAGGTTCAGGAAACACAGTAAACGCGGACAGTGCTTCAGGGGGAGGTGGCTCAACCACACTGCCGGGGCTGACGGCGTTGGCACTCTGCTTGCTGGCATTCAAACGCAAGCGGGGTGCTAAGGGCGAGCCTCATAATGTGTAAATGAGCTGATTTCACCCTGTTTGCTCACCAGCAACACATTGTATTCAGCCCGTTTGCTGGGGTAATCAGGGTGTTCCATGCCAGGAGAACCCATGGGCATGGCTGGCACCGACAGGCCCACCACATTGGCGGGCTTTTCGGTCAACAATTTCTTGATATCGTCAGCGGGCACATGACCCTCGATGGCATAGCCTGCCACTTTGGCACTGTGGCAACTCCCGTACTGCTGTGGCATGCCCAAAGCCGCCCTGAAAGAGTCCGTGTTTTGAACATCATTCACCTTCACGGTGAAGCCGTTCTCCTCCAGGTGCTCAACCCACTCCGAGCAACAACCACAGGTGGGCGTTTTCCACACCTCGACGAAACTGTCTCCTTGCTGAGCCACATCAGCCGGCTTGTCACCGCAAGCCGCGATCACGCCCGAGCAAGCCACCAGCAAAGCGCCCAGCCAATAATTCGTTCGAAAATTTTTCATTGAATCAACTCACTTTGAATTCAGTATCAATCAAACCTGGAAGCACCAAACGAAGTTGATCGCCGCTTTTTAGAGCCCCAACACCCTCGGGAGTTCCGGTGAAAACAAGATCACCTTCCTGCAAGGTAAACACCTGGCTTAAATAACGCACGATAAACGGAATGGGAAACAGCATTTTTCGGACATCGCCATGTTGGCGAATTTGCCCGTTCAAATGCATTTGAAACTCAATATTGTGCGGGCGTTCAATGTGTTCAGCGGGCACAAACTGCGTCACTGTGGCCGCACAGTCAAAACCCTTGGCCACAGCCCAGGGCAAGCCGCCCTGCTTGGCTTTGGTTTGCAGGTCTCGCGCAGTCAAGTCCAAGCCCAGGCCATAGCCAGCAATGTGTTTCAATGCCTTGTCCTCGGCAATATTTTTCCCGCCTTGCCCCACCAGCAACACCAACTCGGCCTCGTAGTGAACATCGCCGGAATGCGCAGGCAAAACAATGGGTGTTCCCGGCGTATGCAAAGCCGAGGTGGGTTTGATAAACACCACCGGATCTTCTTCGGGGCGATTGCCCAACTCGGCAATGTGCGCAGCATAATTTCGGCCGATGCAGAAAATATTACGAACCTGTACTGCTTTGGTTTGCTGGGCCAACAAGGCAATGTGAGGCATGGAAGTGTCCTGTTTAAAGCGATTGTCTTGCAATTGTGCATCAAGACAAAGTCTCGTCCATAAGGACGAGACGATTTCAGTTGCGCAAGGTACCTGAATTTGTCACCATCAAAAAAAATCGAACTCACCGCATGAAATTACTTGTTGTTGACGATCATTTGCTGTTTCGCGAAGGGTTACGCCACATATTACTGAGGCTTGACCAAACTGTTGACATTCACGAATGCGGTACTGTTCAGGATGCAATAGAAATCGCCAAGCAAATCACCGAATTTGATCTTGTTTTACTGGACATGCAGTTACCAGGCCTTCAAGGACTGGAGGGTCTGCATGCATTAAAGGGGGCTTTCCCCACCAGCCCAATCACCTTGATTTCCGGCGTTGCAGACCAACGCGCAATTGCAGAGGGAATACGCAGTGGCGCCCAAGGCTTTGTCTCGAAATCCGGCAGCGCGGAAGACATGCTGAATGGTCTCAGAAAAGTGATCAACGGCGAACACCACATACCCCCTGAGATCAGCAACTCACAAGGAGATGGCATTCGGCTGGATCAAACCTATCACCTCACGCCGCGGCAGATCGAGGTGTTGGCCCAGTTGTGCGAAGGACACTCCAACAAGGAAATTGGACGCACACTGTGCATGAGCGAGAACACAGTGCGTTGCCACGTGGCCAGCGTATTTCGAGCCTTGGGCGCGAAATCAAGAACCGAAGCAGCCATATTGGCCAAACGCAAGGGTTTGCTGTGACCGCCGCGTTGAACATCAACGACGATCAGTACAAACCACTCATTCTTAAAGAACAGACACGCCTGCTTTTTGAACACCTGCCATTCGTGCTGATCGGCAGCCTGGTTTCTGCCACGGGCGTCGCCGTGATTCTTTGGAATGAAGTTGCGCATTCCGTACTTCTTGGTTGGACGGCGCTGGTCTACCTGTTGTGCCTTGCACGCTGGAAAATTCGTCAATACTTTATGCGACTGGGCACCGATTATGACGCCAATCGCTGGATACACGTGGCTACAGCACTCACCGCGTTGGCAGGACTGCTGTGGGGAAGCATGGGTGTTCTGTTTTTTGAAGACACGCCACTGGTGCTCATGACGCTGGTCATTGTTTTGGGCGGCATGACTGCGGGTGCGGTTTCATCCCACAGCTGCCACCTTCCAGCTTACATTGCCTTTGCAGTGCCTGCTGTAAGCCCGTTCGCCTTGCGCTGCTTCGCCGAGCTGGATGGTTTTCACATCGTTCTTGGCACCCTTTCACTCACCTTCATGTTGGTGAATATTCTGTATGGTCGCAACCTGCAAGGAAACTTGCTTGAAACCATGCGACTGCGGTTCCAAAACGCCGACCTTGTGGTGGCACTAACCCATCAAAAAGAGGCTGTTGAGCAGGCAAGCCTGGCCAAAACACGGTTTTTAGCCGCAGCAAGCCATGACCTTCGGCAACCAGTGCAGGCCATTGAACTGTTTGTTGATGTTCTGGATCAAGATTTGAAAGACACGCCAGCCACTGTGATGCTGAACCGTATTCGTGCTGCCGGTCGAGGACTTGAAACCTTATTGAATGCCTTGCTCGATTTTTCGAAAATTGATGCAGCGGCAATTACTCCGGACAAAAAACATTTTCCGATTCAAGCGATTTTTGATGTACTTCACACCGATTTTTGTGCGCAGGCAGACCGCAAGGGTATTTCCATTCGTTTTGTAGAAAGCAGGCTTTGTGTGCATAGCGACCCCAACTTGCTTGAACGAATACTGCGCAACTTTGTGTCCAACGCGATCAAATACACGCCAGCTGGAAGTGTATTGATTGGGTGCCGAAGACAGGAAAGCGATGTCCGGATTGAGGTTCATGACACAGGCATCGGAATTCCAGACAAGGCACGCGAAAAGGTTTTCAAGGAATTCGTGCAACTGGACAACCCCGAGCGAGATCGCGAGAAAGGACTAGGCCTGGGTTTGTACATTGCCAGCAGCCTGGCGGGTTTGCTGGGACACCCCATCAGGCTGAATTCCACTGTGGGTCGCGGCTCTGTGTTTTCAGTCACGGTACCCCTCGGAAAAATTCAAACCGAAACACCCGACCAACTTGTACAGCCAAGCCCAAACCAGGGGTTGCGAGACAAAACTGTGCTGTTTATCGATGACGATCCGAATTTGAGAGTGGGTGTTGCCGAAATGCTGGAACGTTGGGACTGCGCCGCGGTTACCGCTGAATCCGCACAGGAAGCACTCGAACTGATGCAGATGAGTGGGTTTGTACCCGATGTGATCGTGGCCGACTATCGCCTTCGACACGATGAAACGGGTGTTCAGGCCATTAAAGCCATTCAGGCCCGCTGGGGCACAGTGCCCGCCGCCATTCTGACTGGTGACACCGAGCCCGACCGCATTCGCGAGGCTCGGTCATCAGGATTCCCATTGGTTCACAAACCACTGAGTGCGGCCAAGTTGAGAACCTTGCTGACACACTTGCTTGGTAAACCCTAGATACCTGCCTCTTTCAAAAAAGGACCAAAGCAGGTGTCAAGCTCAGCCTTCTGGCACATCATGAATTTGGAGCCCGTGGCATGCATCACGATGTAATTGGTCGCCACATTGCCATTCGGCACTTTGTGACCCATGCAATCGGGTTGGTCGTTCACCTGCACCACCGTGTCGACCCAAGTGTAGAAGCCCTGCGCATTTGGCCGCAAGCTGATGTCATACCGGGTTTGCACCACCTGCCCGCCGCTCAGAATTTGGGTGGTGCCATCGGTACGAATGTCGTAGATTTCAGCGCAGTTTTGTTCAGGCAGATTGATTCGCCACAAGCCCACCAGCGGGTGCTCCTGAGGCAATGCGGTGTCCGCATGAACGGCGGCAGAAAAAGCTATCGAGAACACACTCAGCAAAACGACCCTGTAATTCATGTAGCCCCCTGCAACGTTACTTATTGCAATCAGCATACTGAGGCTTACTGGGTAGAGCAAGCCGGAATCAAAAAAAGCCTGTACCCAAAAAGGAGACAGGCTTTTGGAGTTACTGCAAAACAACAATCAGAACGGAATGTCATCATCCAGATCGGCCACGCTTTGTGGGGCTGAGCGCTGCGGTGCAGGTGCAGATGAACGCATGCTGCTGCCACCCGAGTTGCGGCTAGGCGCTGGCGACTGATCAAAATCATCGCCTGCCCCCATGGATGAACCACCGCCGCCACCACCGCCCTCACGACCACCCAGCAATTGCATCTGATCTGCAATAATTTCAGTGGTGTATTTATCCACGCCCGACTGGTCTTGCCACTTGCGTGTTTTCAGACGGCCCTCGATATACACCGAGCGGCCTTTCTTGCAGTACTCGCCTGCAATTTCCGCCAGGCGGCCATAAATTACAACACGGTGCCATTCAGTTTCTTCGCGCTTTTCACCCGTGTTTTTGTCTTTCCAGCTGCTCGACGTGGCCAAGGCCAGGTTCACTACAGCACCGCCATCGGGCAGGTAGCGCACGTCGGGGTCTTTGCCCAAATTACCAACCAGAATTACTTTGTTTACTGAGGCCATGGAATGAATTGCTCCTTAAATTCTTGAATACGTATTGAAATGCATTTGAGCGAGACTACTTATTGCCGCGCTGAGTTGAGTTTGCCAAGTGTGACTAAGCAAGTGGACTTGTTGAGCCATCAGCAGGTACCTGAACTGCGGCCACCGTGGCTGCGCGTGGGGGCAAGGCTTTAATACCCATGGCCAACAAAAACCACGCAACCACCAGAAACAACACACATTCAAACACACCTTGCGCGCCCAGGTGGCGAAACACAAGCCCGCCCAAAGCGCCACCTGCAAAAAGCCCCAATGCCTGAGAAGTATTATATACACCCAAAGCCAAACCCCGGTGACTGAGGGGTGCCACTCGTGACACCCACGAGGGAAGGGTAGCCTCAAGCAAATTAAAGCCCACAAAGTAGGCAAGTAACAGCACAACCAGCGCCCAGCCTTGGTTTGAAAACAACACGAAACCCAAAAGCACCGCACCCATCAGGCCGATTGAACCCAGTTTCACCTGCTTGGTTTTCGCTTTTTTCTCGGCCCACACCATCAGTGGCACCATCAGCACGAACGAGCCCAATACCACCGGCAAATACACCTTCCAGTGTTCAGCCAGTGGCAATTCAAGACTGCTGAGCAGCAGGCTGGGGACCACCACAAAAAGGGACATTTGCGTTAAATGCAGGGTAAAAATACCCAGGTTCAAGCGCAGCAAATCGGGCTGGGTAAGCACGGCCCAGCCATCGGCAAAACTGCCCTTGAGCTTGGCTTCCTGATCGGCCAAATTGGGGGTGGGCAACAGCCAAATCACCACACCAATGCCCAGAATACTCAGCACACCGGTCATGGCAAACAGCCCGCTTAAGCCAAAAAACTTGTACAACACCGGCGAAAACACAAGCGACAAAGCAAAAGTAACGCCAATGGAGGCACCAATCATGGCCATGCCTTTGGAGCGCACCTCATCGCGGGTTACATCGGCCAGCAAGGCCGACAGGGCTGCCGAAATGGCACCAGCGCCCTGCAAGGCGCGCGCCCACACAAGCTGCTCTACTGTTTCGGCCACATAGCCCAACCAGCAACCAGCAGCAAACAACAACAGGCCACCGATAATAATGGGCTTTCTGCCCAGTTTGTCTGAGGCCCAACCCAAGGGAATTTGCATACAAGCCTGTGCAAGGCCATAAATACCCATGGCCAGGCCCACCAAGCTTAAATTGTCCCCACCAGGCATACCTGCAGCATGCAAGGAGAACACGGGCAAAATCATGAACATGCCGAACATGCGCAACGCGTAGATGCTGGCCAGCCACCCGGCCGCTTTGCGCTCGGCGGGCAGCATTTTGAAAGCATCGGGGGCTGCGGTATGGCTCACGGTCTTGCGGCTCATGTGTGATTGAAATTCAAGGGCTTGAACAACCCTTGCAGATGTCTTGTTCCGGGAAACCGTCTATAGTATCAGGTTGGCCGCTGATTCCATTTGTTGTACCGCATGAACTCCATACGCATTCGTGGCGCTAGAACCCACAACCTGAAAAACATTTCGCTCGACCTGCCCCGCGACTCGCTTGTGGTGCTGACCGGGCTGTCTGGCTCGGGCAAATCCAGCCTGGCCTTCGACACCTTGTATGCCGAAGGACAACGCCGTTACGTGGAAAGTTTGTCGGCATACGCCCGCCAGTTCTTGCAATTGATGGAAAAACCCGATGTGGATTTGATCGAGGGGCTGTCCCCCGCCATTTCCATTGAACAAAAAGCCACCAGCCACAACCCGCGCTCCACCGTGGGCACAGTGACTGAAATTCACGACTACCTGCGCTTGCTGTTTGCCCGTGCCGGCACACCCCGTTGCCCTGAACATGACCTTGAACTGAGTGTGCAGACAGTTTCAGAGATGGTGGACACCGTACTGAGCTGGCCCGAGGAAGCGCGCATCATGATTCTTGCGCCGGTGTTGAACCAGCGAAAAGGCGAACATGTGGATTTGCTCAACGACCTGCGCGCGCAGGGCTTCGTGCGCATTCGCCTGAAAAAGGGTCCACAAGACGCGCCCGAAATTCTGGAACTGGACAAACTCCCGCCGCTGGACAAACACCACAAGCACAATCTGGACGTGGTGGTTGATCGCCTGAAAGTGCGCGTGGATGCCCGCCAGCGCCTGGCGGAAAGTTTCGAGACTGCACTGCGGCTAAGCGATGGCAAAGCCATCGCAGTGAACCTGGACACGAACACTGAAACCGTGTTTTCCAGCAAATTTGCCTGCCCGGTGTGCGACTACAGCCTGACCGAACTGGAACCCCGCTTGTTCTCGTTCAACAACCCGGCTGGCGCCTGCCCGGTGTGCGATGGCCTGGGCCATGAAACCTTTTTCGACCCTTTGCGCGTGGTGGCCCACCCCGATATATCGCTGGCTGCGGGCGCAATCAGCGGCTGGGATCGCCGCAATGCCTTGTACTACCAAATGATTCAAAGCCTGGCTGCGCATTATGGCTTCGACCCGGAATCGCCCTGGAACGAGTTGCCAGAAGATGTGCAGCAGGTGGTGTTGTATGGTTCTGGCAGCGAGCAAATTACGTTCACCTATTTGAGTGAACGCAGCAAACCGGTGGCCAAAACCCATGCCTTTGAAGGCATTTTGCCCAACCTCACACGCCGCCACCGCGACACCGACTCTTCTGCGGTACGCGATGAACTGGGCAAGCTGATGGCGGTGCGAAGTTGCCAAGCCTGCCAAGGCTCACGCCTGAAAACCGGCGCTCGTCATGTGTTCATTGGCGAACACGAACACCGCAAGGCCTTGCACCAGGTCACTGAGCTGCCCATTCACAAAGCACTGAGTTATTTTGAAGCCATGCAAATGCAGGGTGCCAAAGGGCAAATTGCAGAAAAAATTGTGGTGGAGATCAAGGCGCGTTTGCAGTTTTTGAACGACGTGGGCTTGAACTATTTAACGCTGAACAGAAGTGCAGATACGCTAAGCGGCGGTGAAAGCCAGCGCATACGGCTGGCCAGCCAGATTGGTTCCGGGCTTACCGGCGTGATGTATGTGCTGGACGAGCCCTCGATTGGTTTGCACCAGCGCGACAACGATCGCCTGATACAAACCCTGTTGCGTCTGAAAAATTTGGGCAACACTGTACTGGTGGTTGAACACGATGAAGACGCCATTCGCTGCGCCGATTATGTGGTGGACATGGGTCCTGGCGCCGGCGAACACGGTGGCCAGGTGGTTGCACAAGGCACACCTGCTGAAATTCTGGCCAGCCCGGAATCGCTGACTGGCCAGTACCTGAATGGCAAGCGGAAAATTGAACGCCTAAGCCCACTGCGCTTGCCCGACCCGGCGCGCATGCTGACCATTCACAATGCCACTGGCAACAATTTGAAAGACGTTACCGCCAGCGTTCCCGTGGGCTTGTTTGTATGCGTGACGGGTGTTTCAGGTTCAGGCAAATCAACCCTGATCAACGACACTTTACTGGCCGAAGCCGCACACCAGTTGAACCGTGCGCACAAGGAAGGCGCACCACACAGCCACATCAGCGGGCTTGAACATTTCGACAAAGTCATTGCAGTCGACCAAAGCCCGATTGGCCGCACACCCCGAAGCAACCCGGCAACCTACACGGGTTTGTTCACGCCCATTCGTGAATTGTTCGCAGGCGTGCCCGCCTCGCGCGAGCGCGGTTACGATGTGGGCCGCTTTTCATTCAACGTAAAAGGTGGGCGCTGTGAAGCCTGCCAGGGCGATGGTGTGGTGAAAGTGGAAATGCACTTTTTGCCCGACTTGTATGTGCCTTGCGACGTGTGCCACGGCAAGCGTTACAACCGTGAAACACTTGAAATTTTGTACCGTGGAAAAAGCATTGCCGAGGTACTGGAATTAACAGTTGAACAGGCGTTGGAAGTGTTCGCGGCTGTACCCAATATTGCACGCAAACTACAAACCCTGATTGATGTGGGTCTTGGTTATATTCGCCTTGGGCAATCGGCCACCACGCTGTCGGGCGGCGAAGCACAGCGGGTAAAGTTGTCGCTTGAGCTTTCAAAACGCGACACCGGCAAAACCTTGTACATACTGGATGAGCCCACCACTGGCCTGCACTTTCATGACATTGCCATGTTGCTGAAAGTATTGAACCCGCTGGTTGAACAAGGCAATACCGTGCTGGTGATTGAGCACAACCTTGACGTGATTAAATGCGCAGACTGGGTGCTGGACATGGGCCCAGAAGGTGGCGATAACGGCGGCATGCTGATTGCTGAGGGCACACCCATGGACATTGCAAAAAATGCAAACAGCCACACCGGAAAATTTTTGGCCCGCTTTTACAACGACGAGTCTGACAAAGCACAACGCGCCAACGGCTTGTAGTTAAACGCGCGCTTTGTTTACATTCAACAAATCAATTCCACGGGCGAGATCACCGCGGGCCCTGTCGTTGAGCGGTTCGCTTTGTACCCTGTAGGTTAAGTTGTCGACCAGCGCTTGAAGCGCAATGACATTGACTCCTCCGTGCATCTGCCGGTGTTCAAAACCCCGACCAGCTACGCTATTCTTGGCGGGCACTACATCCACTACCAGTGATTCATGCCCCTGCCCTGCCCAGCTCAGGCTTTCGGTGTTGCCAGGCTTGGATTTAAACCCGAGTTGACTCAAGCCCTGGTGATCAAGATCGGACAGACGATCCATGGCAGAGGGGCTAACCACCACATCCAGATCATTGGGTCTACGTGCGGTTGAGTCTGTAATCGATCGATGATGAAGCGCCAAGGCGACACTTCCTCCGATTGCATACTCGCTGGCACTGCCAAACAGTTCATTCAAACCCAACAGTAATTTGCCTGCATCGGGCGTGTTCAAAATTTCAGCCAAGGCAGCGCTAATGGCTGGCGGCTGTTTGTTCAAGACTTGTGGGTCGACGGGCAAACCATGGCTGGTGCGCACAAGGCTAGGTACAGGCACATCAAGGCTTAGGTTAAATGAAGGTGGTCTCATGACTGTTGGCTGCACGTTTGAAGGACTACTGAGTAGCTACATCATGGCGAGAGTTCCGGGCTGAAACCGGGTCATTTTTTCAGTCATGTACAATAGGTGGCTCTTTTTAGCAGTGGGAGCACCATGAACGAACAACTCGAAACCCTATTCAAATACATCGAACCAGCCAAGCTGCTGGACCTTGGTTTGCAAGCCGCAAAATTTTTTCTAGTCATCGTGGTTGCCCTGATTGTGTTGCGCTTGGTAAAAACAGCAATCGATCGCGTGGGTATGCGCATGCAGGCACGCAGCAAAACGCTGGATGATCAAAAACGAATCGAAACCCTGATGCGCGTGCTGAAATACGTGGCCAATGTGGTCATTTTGCTGCTCGGTGCTTTGATTGCCTTGGGCACCATTGGTATATCCATTGCCCCTGTGCTGGCCGCTGCCGGTGTGGTGGGTTTGGCCGTTGGTTTTGGCGCACAAAGTTTGGTGAAAGATTACTTCACCGGTATTGTGCTGCTGATTGAAAACCAGATTCGCGCCGGCGACTTCATTGAAGTGGGTGGCAAGAGCGGCACGGTCGAAAATGTAACCCTGCGGTATGTGCGTTTGCGTGACGCACACGGCAATGTGCATTTTGTTCCAAACGGTCAGATTGATTCGGTGACCAACTCCACCATGGACTTTGCCTATGCAGTTGTTGATGTCGGCATCGCCTACAAAGAGGAAGTCGACGTAGCCATTCAGGTGATGCAAAAAGTGGGCACTGAATTGGCGGAAGACAAAGAGTGGGGAGCGAAGATTACCGAACCCATGTCGACCTTTGGTGTGCAAGAACTTGCCGATTCAGCCGTGATTGTTCGCGTGCGATTTAAAACGCTGCCAGGCGAGCAATGGGGCGTGCGCCGTGAGTACAACAAGCGCATTAAAGCGGCGTTTGACAATGTTGGCATTGAAATTCCATTCCCTCACGTGACCATGTGTCCAAGTGGTGGAAGTGCTGTGGATCTGCCAGCGCAGATTTCGTCGAGCTGAGTTTCAGAGCAGGGTGAGGTTTGTGTGCTGCGCCGACACAACCCACCGATGCACAACAAAAAAGCCGCTGGTCGAAACCAGCGGCTTTTTTACGACTTATTTTATGACTTGGTAAATTCCGATTAACGCGGCAGTACAGTAGCGCCCATCAGGAACTCGTCCACTTCACGTGCCGCCTGGCGACCTTCACGAATCGCCCACACCACCAAAGATTGACCACGGCGCATGTCGCCCGCAGCAAATACCTTGTCCACATTGGTGCGGTAGCAGCCATCACCATCGGTGGTGGCTTTGGCATTGCCGCGGTTGTCTTTCTCAACACCGAAAGCATCCAAAATACTTTTCGCAGGGTTGGTAAAGCCCATGGCAAACAGCACCAGGTCCGCATCGACCACGAACTCGGAACCTGCAATTTCCTGCATTTTCATTTGGCCGGTGGCTTCGTCTTTTACCCATTCAACTTTCGCGCACTTGGCTGCTTTCACATTGCCTTTGCCATCGTCGATGAATTCTTTGGTGGTCACTGCCCAGTCGCGTGCCACGCCTTCTTCGTGTGAAGAAGAAGTGCGCATTTTCATGGGCCAGTATGGCCACACCAAAGGCTTGTTTTCCTCTTCGGGTGGCTGGGGCATCAATTCAATTTGCGTAACCTGCTTGGCACCGTGGCGGTTGGATGTACCCACGCAATCGGAGCCAGTGTCGCCACCACCAATCACGAGCACGCTTTTCTTCGTGGCCATGATTTGGTCTTTCAACTTGTCACCCGCATTCACACGGTTTTGCAGTGGCAAGAATTCCATTGCAAAGTGAACGCCTTTCAATTGGCGGCCAGGAATTGGCAAGTCGCGCGGTACTTCTGAACCACCTGTCAAAATAACGGCGTCAAACTGTGCCATCAATTCTTTCGGTGTAACGGTTTCCTTGGCCAGGTTGGTGATGCCACCCTCGGCCAATTTTTCGCCCACGAACACGCCGGTTTTGAAGGTGACACCTTCGGCCTGCATTTGCTCGACGCGACGATCAATGTGGAACTTCTCCATCTTGAAGTCGGGGATGCCATAGCGCAGCAAACCACCAATGCGGTCGTTCTTTTCAAACACAGTAACATCGTGACCCACACGCGCCAGCTGCTGTGCAGCGGCCATGCCTGCGGGGCCTGAACCCACCACAGCCACTTTCTTGCCGGTTTTCTGGGCGGGCACCTGGGGCACTACCCAGTTGTTTTCCCAGCCTTTGTCGATAATTGCGTGCTCAATACTCTTGATGCCTACGGGTTCTTCGTGAATACCCAGTGTGCAAGCCGCTTCACAGGGAGCCGGGCAAATGCGGCCCGTAAATTCCGGGAAGTTGTTGGTGCTGTGCAGGGTGTGCAAAGCCGCCTTCCAGTCTTGCTTGTAAACCAGATCATTGAAGTCGGGGATGATGTTGTTGACCGGGCAGCCGTTGTTACAAAACGGAATACCGCAGTCCATGCAACGTGCACCCTGAATTTTGGCTTCGTCGTCGTTCAATGTAATAACAAATTCTTTGTAGTGCTTGACGCGCTTTTCGGGAGCCTCGCTGGCTTCCTTCAAACGCTCAAACTCCATAAATCCTGTGACCTTTCCCATTTTTCAAATCCTCACTAACAGGTTGGTTCTCAAGCAGCCACGGCAGGTTTGGCCTGCGCTGCCACGTACAGTTCTTTCAGGGCGCGTCGGTATTCTGTCGGGAATACTTTCACGAACTTCTTGCGCTCAGTGCCCCAGTTTTCAAGAATTTCCTTGGCACGTTCGCTGCCGGTGTAACGGGCATGGCGTTCGATCAGGCTCTTCAGAATCACTTCATCGGGCTGACGGTCCGCACCACGTGCGGGGCTGTGCCAAATTTCGCGATTGCCCAAGGCTTCCTGTTCGGTTGCGGGCACCACTTCTTCCAGCTCAACCTGCGCCATGTTGCAACGCTTGGCAAACAGGCCGTCGATGTCGTACACATACGCCATACCGCCGCTCATGCCCGCTGCAAAGTTGCGGCCGGTTTCACCCAGCACAACCACAGTACCGCCAGTCATGTATTCGCAACCGTGGTCACCAGTGCCTTCAATCACAGCGGCCGCGCCTGAATTGCGAACTGCGAAACGTTCGCCAGCCACACCGCTCAGGAATGCTTCACCAGCAATTGCGCCGTACAACACGGTGTTGCCCACAATCATGTTTTCTTCAGACAAACCACGGAAGTCGTTGGTGGGGCGAACAATGATTCGACCGCCACTCAAACCCTTGCCCACGTAGTCGTTGCCCTCACCCACCAGGTCCGCGGTTACACCGTGGGCCAGGAATGCGCCGAAGGATTGACCCGCAGTGCCGGTGAACTGAATGTGGATGGTGTCGTCTGGCAAGCCTGCGTGACCGTACTTCTTGGCCACCTCGCCGGACAACATGGCACCCGCAGTGCGGTTCACGTTCTTGATCGGTGTGATGAAAGAAACACGCTCGCCTTTGTCCAAGGCTGGCTTGGCCAGTTGAATCAGTTTCTGATCCAGCGCCTTGTCCAATCCGTGGTCCTGGCTGCCAGTATGCAACAGCGGCTCTGTAGTGCCTTCCGGTACCCACAGCAAGCGGCTGAAGTCCAGACCCTTGGCTTTCCAGTGAGTAATGCCTTTTTTCATGTCCAGCAGGTTCGCGCGACCAATCAGGTCGTCAAACTTGCGAATGCCCAACTGCGCCATGATTTCGCGCACTTCATTGGCCACGAAGAAGAAGTAGTTCACCACATGTTCTGGCTTGCCGGTGAACTTCTTGCGAAGTTCGGGGTTCTGTGTGGCCACGCCCACGGGGCAAGTGTTCAAGTGACACTTGCGCATCATGATGCAGCCTTCAACCACCAACGGTGCAGTTGCAAAACCGAATTCATCTGCACCCAACATGGCACCAATGACCACGTCGCGGCCTGTTTTCATTTGACCATCGACCTGCACACGGATACGACCACGCAAACCGTTCAACACCAAAGTTTGCTGTGTTTCAGCCAAGCCCAGTTCCCAGTTGGTACCGGCATGCTTGATTGAAGACACGGGCGATGCGCCTGTACCACCATCTTGACCGGCGATCACCAGGTGATCGGCCTTGGCTTTGGACACACCTGCTGCAATCGTGCCCACGCCGACTTCAGACACCAGCTTCACAGAAATGGAGGCCTGTGCGTTCACGTTTTTCAGGTCGTGAATAAGCTGGGCCAAATCTTCAATGGAGTAAATGTCGTGGTGCGGGGGTGGGGAAATCAGACCCACGCCAGGCACGGAGTAACGCAGTTTGCCGATGTACTCAGACACCTTGCCACCGGGCAACTGACCACCCTCACCAGGCTTGGCACCTTGCGCCATTTTGATCTGGATTTGATCAGCGGAAGTCAGGTACTCGGCAGTTACGCCGAAACGGCCTGAAGCCACCTGCTTGATGCGTGAGCGCAGTGAATCGCCTTTCTTCAAGGGGAAGTCGGCAACCACGACATCGCCCAGTTCACTCTTGAGCGTGGCGCCTTCGCCAATGGGGCCAGTGCCCGGGCCAAACTTGTCAAGGCCGGCACGCAACTCAGCGCTGTAACGCTTTTCATCCTCACCGCCTTCACCGGTGTTGCTCTTGCCGCCAATGCGGTTCATGGCAACTGCCAGTGTTGAATGCGCCTCAGTCGAGATGGAACCCAGTGACATGGCACCGGTTGCAAATCGCTTCACGATTTCTTCAGCGGCTTCCACTTCTTCAATTGGAATGGCTTTGGAAGGATCGATCTTGAACTCGAACAAGCCACGCAAGGTCATGTGGCGCTTGCTTTGATCATTGATGATCTGCGCGTATTCCTTGTAAGTGTTGTAAGTGCCGGAACGGGTGGCGTGCTGCAATTTCGCAATTGCATCGGGGGTCCACATGTGTTCTTCACCACGGGTACGCCAGGCGTATTCACCACCCGCATCCAGAGCACCTGCCAACACGGGGTCTGGGCTGAATGCAGCCTGGTGTACACGAATGGCTTCCTCGGCCACCTCGAATACGCCAATGCCTTCCACCTTGGTGGGGGTGCCTGCAAAGTAGGCATCGATAAATGCCTGGTTCAAACCCACGGCTTCGAAAATTTGCGCGCCGGTGTAGCTCATGTAGGTAGAAATGCCCATCTTGGACATCACTTTCATCAAGCCCTTGCCCACCGCCTTGATGTAGTTGTACACCGCTTTTTCCGGGCTCAGGTCACCTGGCAAGCCTTTGCTCATGTCAGCAATGGTTTCCATGGCCAGGTAGGGGTGCACTGCTTCAGCACCGTAACCGGCCAACAAAGCAAAATGGTGGGTTTCACGGGCAGACCCAGTTTCAACCACCAGGCCGGTGGAGGTGCGCAAGCCCACTTTCACCAAATGCTGGTGAATGGCAGACACGGCCAACAATGCCGGAATGGCCACGTTGTCACGGCTCATCATGCGGTCGGTGATGATCAGAATGTTCACACCCTGTTTCACGGCATCGCGGGCTTCGGCACACAGGGAAGCGATGCGCGCTTCAATGCCTTCCTTGCCCCAGGCCACTGGGTAACAAATGTTCAGTTCGTGGCTGGTGAATTTGCCGCCAGTGAAGGCTTCAATGTTGCGAATCTTCGCCATGTCTTTGGAAGTGAGCACAGGCTGTGACACTTCAAGACGCATGGGCGGGTTGATATTGTTCAAATCCAGCAGGTTTGGCTTGGGACCGATGAAGCTGTTCAAGCTCATCACCAGGTTTTCACGGATCGGGTCGATCGGGGGGTTGGTCACCTGCGCGAACAACTGCTTAAAGTAGTTGTACAGCGGCTTGAGCTTGTTGGACATCACCGCCAATGGGCTGTCGTTGCCCATGGAACCAGTGGCCTCTTCCCCGCTTTGCAGCATGGGGGCCATCAGGAATTTGAGGTCTTCCTGGGTGTAACCAAATGCTTGCTGGCGATCCAGCAAAGTTTCATTGGGTTCGATGGGCTCAGGCTGCCCTTCCACTTCATCCAGCTTCACACGAATGGTATCAATCCACTGCTTGTAAGGCTTGGCGGCGCTAAGCTGGTTCTTCAACTCGTCGTCGTTAATAATGCGGCCAGCTTCCATGTCGATCAGGAACATTTTGCCGGGCTGCAGGCGCCACTTCTTCACAATCTTGCTTTCTGGAATTGGCAATGTGCCAGATTCAGAAGCCATCACAACCAAATCGTCTTCGGTCACGATATAACGCGCTGGGCGCAAGCCGTTGCGGTCAAGCGTGGCACCAATCTGCTTGCCATCGGTGAAGGCCATGGCGGCAGGACCGTCCCAGGGTTCCATCATGGCGGCATGGTACTCATAGAAGGCACGGCGATTGTCGTCCATCAAGGTGTGCTGCTCCCACGCTTCCGGCACCATCATCATCATGGCTTGGGCAATCGGGTAGCCCGCCATCACCAGCAGCTCGAGACAGTTGTCGAAACAGGCTGTGTCGGATTGACCTTCGAAAATCAGGGGGTACAGCTTTTGCAGATCGTCGCCCAACACGGCGCTCTTCATCACGCCTTCGCGTGCGCGCATCCAGTTGAAGTTGCCTTTTACGGTGTTGATTTCACCGTTGTGCGCCAACATGCGGTAGGGGTGAGCCAGTGGCCACTCGGGGAAGGTGTTGGTTGAAAAGCGCTGGTGAACCAGTGCCAAGGCAGACACGCAACGCGCATCTTTCAGGTCGAGGTAGTATTCGCCAACCTGGTTGGCCAACAACAGGCCTTTGTACACAATAGTACGGGCGCTCATGGAAGGGCTGAAGTATTCAGTGCCGTGCGCCAGGTTCAGGTTCTTGATGGCGTGCACTGCGCGCTTGCGAATCACATACAGTTTGCGTTCCAGCGCATCGGTCACCATGATGTCGCGGCCACGGCCTACAAACACCTGGCGAATCACGGGTTCTTTCAAACGAACAGTGGGGCTCATGGGCATGTCTGCATTCACCGGCACATCGCGCCAGCCCAACAGTACCTGGCCTTCGGCTTTCACAGCGCGCTCAATTTCCTGCTCGCAGGCAATGCGTGATGCTGTTTCTTTGGGCAAGAACAACATACCCACGCCGTATTCACCGGCGGGTGGCAGTGTTACGCCCTGCTTGGCCATTTCTTCACGGAAGAAGGCATCGGGAATCTGAATCAGGATACCGGCACCGTCGCCCATCAATGGGTCGGCACCCACGGCACCACGGTGGTCCAGGTTTTCCAGAATTTTCAGGCCGCCCGCAATAATGTCATGCGTACGCTTGCCTTTGATGTGCGCCACAAAGCCAACGCCACAGGCGTCGTGTTCATTGCTGGCGGAGTACATGCCTTTTTCTTCGGCAATCTTTCTGATGTCTTGGTGTTGCATGGAAAAGCCCCTGATTTCAGTACGTGGGTCACTTTACTGCACTGCCGCAAGATTCTCAAGGAAAATAAAAGGGGTCTGACCCTAATTAATGCACCCCATCGAAATCAGGGCCATTTAATTGGGGACACACCAAATAACATGCACTTAATTTGTGCTTTTGATTGCTTTGGCAGGTCGCCCACGCGGTCGGGGGCGAACCGGTCGATTCGCAAGCTCTTGAATTTGCGTGCAAAAAGAATCATCGCTCCAAAGCCACCCTTTTTGCAAGCACTGCAAAAGCCCCGAAGTGTCATGCTCGCCCAAACCTTGTTCACTGAACTGCCTGTAGCGGCTTTGGCGCTCGAAGGGCGTGTTGCCCAATTGCCAGTAAATCGGCAAATCTGCCAACCAGGCTTCATTCACCACCCCGGCATGGGCAGCAAAACTGCTCCAGGGATAAGTAGCCAAATCAGGGGCACCTGCCGCACGCATGGCCAATTGCTCAACAAACAGGCAGGCTTTCAAGCTGTGCAAACCGGGCTGAACCACTGTGGATTTAAACCGGGGCTCCCACAGCGCACTGGAATGCACTGCTTGCACCTGCCGAACAGCAGGCGAAAAATGCCGGTTCAGGTTTTGTACAAAACGCCCGGCTTGGGCAGCCTGGGCAGTGCTGATCATGAGCAATGCGCCTGACGGCACCTGGCAATATGCATGAATTGCCACGTCTTCTTCGGAAGCGCTTTGGGGCAACTGGGCATGAAACAGGGAAAAAGCCTCGCGGGTTTTAAATACGTCCTGCCCGGCGACGCCCTGTAACTCCAGCACCATGGGACATTCAGGAATAAACAGTCGGGCTTGGCGAGCCATGGGGCGCTGGTGTTACTGAACGCCGGGCACAGTCAGGCGCTGATGCTCTTTCATGGCATAGCGGTCGGTCATGCCGGCAATGTAGTCCGCGATTGCACGCGGTATATCAGCTTCGGAACGCTGAAAAAACTGGGGTGGCAACAGGCGTGGATCATCCATGAAAATATGGAACAACTCCTGAACCACGCGACGAGCCTTTAACGTGGCGCGCAACACTTGATAGTGTTGATACAGGGCTTTGCGCAAAAACACCTTCAGGGCGTGGTTCAGCTCAGCCATTTCCGGGCTGAAACCAATCAACTTGTCGGCCAATTGAACATCGGCAACACAGGTGGGTTTCATGGCTTGAATTCGGCGCTCCGATTCATGCAAAAGGTCTTGAACCAAAGCATTGATAATGCCACGCACAGTTTCATGAATCAGCCTGCGACCTTCAATATTGGGGTGACGGGTTTTCACACGGTCCAAGTGTATTTTGAACAGCGGAACCTCGGCCGCTTGCTCCAGGGTAATCAGACCTGAACGCAAACCATCGTCAATGTCATGGTTGTTGTAGGCAATTTCATCGGCCAGGTTAGTCACTTGTGCTTCAAGCACCGGACGGCGGTTGCTTAAAAAACGGTCGGCCACTTCACCCAGCTTCTCTGCATTGGGCCTCGAGCAATGTTTCAAAATACTTTCACGGGTTTCAAAGCACAAGTTCAGGCCATTGAAACTGGCATATTTCTCTTCCAGCTCATCCACAACCCGCAGGCTTTGCAGGTTGTGCTCAAAGCCCCCGTGCGGGGCCATGCATTCATTGAGTGCGTCTTGCCCGGCGTGGCCAAAGGGCGTGTGCCCCAAATCATGGGCCAGCGCCACCGCCTCGGTTAACTCCTCGTTCAAGCCCAGGTTGCGGGAAATGCTGCGCGCAATTTGTGCCACTTCAAGGCTGTGGGTGAGGCGTGTGCGGTACAAATCACCTTCGGTGTTTACAAATACCTGGGTTTTGTATTCAAGGCGACGAAACGCTGCACTGTGAATAATGCGGTCACGGTCACGCTCAAATTCGGTTCGGCCTTCCGGGCTTTTCTCAGGGTGCAGCCGGCCACGTGTGTTCGTGGAACTGACTGCATACGGGGCCAAACTGAGTTCGAAGTTGCGCACTGTTAGTCCCCTGCCCCCATTTCCTGCAATGTTTGCCGTACAAGGGCCTCATCGGCCGGCGAGGTGGATGCCCCACCCAGGCCATTCAACAGCACATATTTAATCGAGCCCGAATCCGCTTTTTTGTCATGGGCCATCAGCGCCATGAACTTGTCCACGCCCAAGCGTGGCGGAATGGCTGGCAACCGGGCATCAATCACAATCTTCTTCAGGCGGGCAGATTCTTCCACGCTCAGGCGACCCATGCGGCGGCACAAATCGGCAGCAATCACCATGCCACAACCCACGGCCTCGCCGTGGTACCACTGGCCATAGCCCATGCCTGCTTCAATCGCATGCCCGAAGGTATGACCAAAATTCAAAATGGCGCGTATGCCACCTTCACGTTCATCTTTAGACACCACATCGGCCTTGATCTCGCAGGAACGCTTCACCACGAGCGCCAACAACTCGGGATCACGGTTCAGCAGAGCGGGCATGTTGGCCTCGACCATGTCCAGGTATTCAGTGTCTGCGATTGCGCCATGCTTGATGATTTCAGCCAGGCCGCAACTCAGTTCGCGATCCGGCAAGGTGTTCAGGGTAGAGATATCGGTCAACACCATTTGCGGCTGGTAAAACGCACCAATCATGTTTTTGCCCAAGGGATGGTTGATACCGGTTTTTCCACCCACCGAACTGTCCACCTGACTCAGCAAAGTGGTGGGCACCTGAATAAAGGGAATTCCGCGCATGAAGGCGGACGCCGCAAAGCCGCCCATGTCCCCAATCACACCGCCGCCCAGCGCCACCAACACGGTTTTGCGGTCGCAGTGGTTTTGCAACAAGGCATCAAACACCCGCTGCAGGGTGGGCCAGTCTTTGTATTCCTCGCCGTCCGGCAGGCTGACCACATGTACCAGCTTCGCACCTGCTTGCTGCAACGTGGTTTTCAAACGTTCTGCATACAACGGCCCTACCGTGGTGTTGGTACAAATCATCACGGTTTTACCCGCCACATGGGGCTGAAAAAGGGCAGCCTTGTCTAGCAGGCCCGCGCCGATGTGAATCGGGTAACTGCGTTCGCCCAAATCAACTTCAAGGGTGTATTGACTCATTCTGTTCCGGTGGCCTTCTGTTCAGTGTCGGGCGCCTTTTGGCCCAATTTTAAAGCATGGCTGATTTTGTTCACAATTTGGTAAACAGGTTGCCGGCCAGTCTCCACGACCACATCGGCGCACTGTTTGTACAGTGGCAATCGCGCTGCCAGCAATTCTTCAATTTTCTTGCGGGGGTTGGGGCCTTGCAGCAAGGGGCGGTTCTTGTCCATCCGCGTGCGTTGGTACAGTTCAGCCGCCGAGGCGCTTAAATACACCACAGCACCAATTTGCTTCAGAAGTTCACGATTTTCTGGCGCCAGCACGATGCCGCCGCCGGTGGCGATCACCTGCCTTTCCCGGCCAACAAAGCTGGCCAGCGCAGTCGATTCTCGTCGACGAAAACCAGCCTCGCCCTCAATCTCGAAAATAACGGGAATACTGACACCTGTTTGATGCTCGATCAGGTGATCGGTGTCAGTGAATTCCCAGGACAGATGCTTGGCCAAGGCCTTGCCGACTGTGCTTTTGCCGGCACCCATCATGCCCACCAGCACAATGCATTGATTAGACACTTCGTTAAGTCTTTGTGAACAATCAAATCATTGTACGGTAAAGCATGTGCTATTGGCTTGTAAGCACAACCGGCGTCAAAAAGATTAACAATTCAGCACGGCGCTTGGATTCATTTTTGCCACGAAACAAGACACCCAACCCCGGGATATCACCCAAAAACGGGGTTTTGTCATTCAGCACATTGTCATCTTCTTCGAAAATACCACCCAGAACCACTGTGCCTCCGTCGCTGACCAAAACTTTGGTTTTCACCCGGCGTGTGTCGATCGCAGGTCCGTTGGAAGTTTCTATTCCGATGGAGTCTTTCGCAACATCCACATCCAGCAGCACCGTGCCGTCGGGTGCAATTTGAGGTGTCACTGCCAACTTCAAATTGGCCTCCTTGAACTCGGTGGCTGTTGCACCACTGCTGGTGGCAATTTGGTAAGGAATTTCAGTACCCTGCTCAATCAAGGCAGGTTCTTTGTTCGAGGTAATGACGCGGGGATTGGACACCGTGCGCACCTTGTTTTCAATTTCAAGCGCCCGAAGCTGCAAATTGATCAATCGCGTTGAATTGGCATTGAACAGGGTGTAGCCCAAATTGGTCGCGTTTTCAACACCGGTATTCACGAAATTGCCGCTGCCAAACTGATCGCCAACATCCTCAAAACCCGGGTCGGCCCGAGCTGACAAAGCCCGCAACCTGATGCCCAAATCTCGAGACACCGAGGTATCTGCAAGCACAACACGCGCCTCAATCATCACCTGCTTCACAGGTTTGTCCAGACCATTGATGATCATGCTGATGCGCTCAAGCCGGGTAGGCGTGTCTTGAACGAAAATCTGGCTGGTGCGCTCATCTGAAATCAAGGTGCCTCGAGCCGACAACAGTTTGGAATCCTCTGATTTGATCAACGCCACCAAGTCGGCTGTTTTTTGATAGCTCACCTGAAACACCTTGGACACCAAGGGCTCCATTTCGTCCTGAGCACGGCGGTTGGCGGTTTGAAACTGATCGTTGGTGACATCCGTGGGCGTGGAAACCAACAACACATTGCCCGACTGGCTCGACACCAAACCTTTGGAGCGCATCACAATGTCCAGCGCCTGGTCCCACGGTACATCTTTAAGAAACACCGTCACCTTGCCCTGAACCGAGTCGCTCAACACCAGGTTCATTTTTGTAAAGTCGGCAAACACCTGCATCACGGTGCGTATATCAGCATCCTTGAAGTCGAGCGTAATTGGGCGACCTATGTATCGGGCCACCACACTTTGCTCTGAAGTTGCGGGCTTCAGTTCAATTGCCTTTGTTTGTGCAGCCATGTTTTGCGTCGGGCTTAGCTCAACCTCCACCACTGGTCCACGTTGACGCACCAGGTGCGTGGCACCATTCAGTTTCATCTGAACAGTCAATGCCAAATCTCCAGGCTTCAACTCCGCCATGGCAATCGGTGAATCTCCAGTGGTTTGCAATTGCCGCGCAACACCCGAAGCAAGTTGCGCATTGGCGAACCTGACTTTCAACTGGTCGTTCAGCAGCATCGCGTCCGCTACAATATCGGGCCGATCGAACTCCAGCCGAAGCACCCATTTCCCAGCCAATTTGTCCATCTTCCAGGCTTTCATGACCGGGCCTTCTGCAATCATTGCAGGCCTGCCCATGATCTGCGCAACAGTGTCTTTGAGCTCACTTTGCTCAGACAACACCGCTGCCTGCCCGCCGTTGGGCTGAAAGGGTTTTGGTCCGGAGAATGTCAGCTCAATTGCGCGATCTTTTTGATTAAGCTGCACTTCGTAATTTTGCGCCAACTCAAACACAAGTCGGGTTTTTCCGCCCGCCGCGATCAGCTGGGCCTTTTTGATTCTGCTGCCCGAGGGAAAAGCCATGGGTAGCGTGCTGTTGCCCAATTCAACGGGAAAATCAAGCACCTGTCGGGCAGGGTTTGCAATCCGGAACAAGCCCAATTTGCCATCGAAATCCTGATCAAAAAACAGGGTCACGCGGGCCTGGTCGGCCAACTCTTCCAGTTTGGCGTCCACCACCGCCAGGGCATGAACTTGAAAATGCATCAGCAAACCCGCTGCCAGCGCAACTGCCTTAAAACAAGTTCGCACAAACCCAGCATTAAATAGTTGATTGTTCATTGAGCATCCTCGGGTATGTTCACTGGCATCAAGTTCAGTTCAAGGCGCTTTTCTCCCGCCCTGGAGTCTATTCGCGACAGCACAACCTGCCCCGGTCCAAAAGAGGTCACTTTGTAGGTGCCCAACACGTAACTGCCCACCCCAACAACATGGTCGACGTGCCCGTCATTCAGAATGGCAACACGTTGACCAGCCGACTCAATCAAACCCGTCAGGCGCAACGATTCCGCCGACAAATTAACGGCTGCGCGCCGATCGGCCTCATCGCCCCATTGGGTACTCGACCATTGAAACAAACGACCGGTGATCGGCGGTAAATCTGCCGCACGAACACTCAAGTTGCCCGCGTGTTGTAACGCGCTTGAATCTTCAGGCTCTGATACATCCCCAGCTTGCCTCTGACCCGCGTTCAGGCGTTGCCCCAACTCCGCCATGGCCACGGCGTGATTGTCCTGGGGATCTCCCAATTCAGGAAAAAAGGGCACCAGCAGTATCGAAAAGAGAAAGTCCATCATGGGTTTTCGACCTCCACGGCTTGCGGTGCATTCAAGGGCAGTTGTGCAAAGGCATTCAGCTCACCGGTCATTTTCCAACCACCCTCATCCGGCAAATACGCCATGTCAAACTCCTTCAAACTCACCTGGCGGCTAAGTGCGGCAATGTAATTCGGCAAACGTGAAATTGCATCGCCATCACCGCGCACACTGACTGTCACCGGCACCACACGCATCACTTCGCGGTTCAATGGCTCTTTGGGCGTAAACTCGGCAAGCTTTAATTCGTGATCCAGAATCACTTCATTGATACGCTCCAGCAGCGAGGCCAGTTCACGCTCAGAGGGCAAGGCCATTTTCAGCAAAGGCAACTGCACCTCCAGTTGAGCCAATTCAGCCTCAATCGCAGGTCGGTCCAGCAACAAACGCGACTGCGTATCCAGACGGGCCAAAGATTCCTGAATATTGGTTTCAAGTTGTGTGCTTACGGTTAAGGTGTCTTTCCAGAACAGAAAAAAACCCAGCACCAAAAACACCAACCAAAGCCCCCCAATCAACAACAGCCTTTTTGACCAAGGAAGCAAGGGCAGTTCATCGGCCAAGTCCCGAAAACTCATCTCATCCAGGCGCATGCTCAGCACCTCGCAAAATAGCCCTGATCTCAAACAGATGGCGGTTGTCCACCACGCCCTTGACCGTCTGCTTCGGCTCAGTCACCGATACCAGGTCGACTGATTCGAACAGGCTGTTGCCAGCCTCCATTTGGTCCACCCACTGCGCCAGGCTTGACACCGCATCAGTAAAGCCGTTGATGATCAACACGTCTTTGCTCACAAACAAACGCGTCATCGACACATTGGAAGGCACCGTCCCGTCAAGGAAAGAAACCCATCTGCTTGCAAGAATCGATTCTTTTTCCACCGCCTCCAAAGCACTCACCTGGCGATTCAACACCGTCACCTTGTCTTTCATGGCTTGAACCTCGGCCACGCGTGTCGCCATTTCTGATTCCATCGCGCTCAAATTGCCAAGAAATTCCTCTTGTCTTGCCACGCGCGCGCTAAATTCGCTGCCAATGGCGTAGCAGGCACCCAAACCGAGCACTACACCCACCGTCAACTCGGCCATGAAACGGCGCTTTCTGCGTGTCTCACGCAACACCCGGTAAGGGTAAAGATTGAATAGAATTACTCGCATGGCATCGCCTCCAAAGCACCAAACGGCACCACGTCGTCATGCCATCGTCCTTGCAATTCTTTTCGGGGAGAAATATCAATCAAGCGTGGTGACAAGGTTTGGCTGCGTTTGGCAGTTGACTCACATCCTTTTGCATACATCAGCTCGCCTCCAAGAATCAGGCGAACCGAAGCAACCTCCTCAGGGGCACCGTCTCGTGTCCAAGTCGATACAAGGCGCTCCAGCGCAGACACTGCCTGCACCACCGAGAAGCCCTCCTCGCTGTGCTCCCAGCTTTCATTGAACAGCACACCTTGAGAGAAAACGGCCAATCGAACATGGTGGCGAGACAGTTCACCGTGCAACAGGAAACGGATATCTGCCGACTTCAATGCAGCAGGAGCCATCTGCAAATAGCCATTCATGGCAGCCACGGTGTCCAGCGTAATGCCCAGACAGGTCAATCCACAGGACTGGCAGGCACGCATGATTTCATCAACCTGTTTTTGGTCAATTCCTGCAACAGCCAGGCTAATGCTGCCATCTGACAGTTCTGCCTTCACCTGCCAATCAAAAGCAGCCTCACGCTCCGATTCCCCCGCAGCGGCTTCCATCAATTCCTGAATCTGAAAACGAATCAAGTTCTCGCGCTCATCCTTGGCCACGCCAATCTCCCCCAAATAAGCATGTTTGGAAGGCACAGAAACCACCACGAACTGTGGCTTGGCCAGAGTGGGTGGTAGCTCCCGAATTGCAGCCACGATCGCTTGCTCCAGGGATGCCGCGCTCAACAAAGCATCATCCTGAGGGACAAGCTCCAGGGTACCGCCACCCGATGCACGAATCGACTTGAATGACAGGCGGCCCTGGCGCTCAATTTCTCCGTAAACCCACCGCCACCTGCCACCACTGAACGAGATGGACAAGGCATGGGCCGCGCCCGCGTGCAAGCTAAAAAACCACTTTCGAACTGATTTCATGAATGAACCCTGAGCAAGGTAGAGCTTCAGGGTAGAGAATTCAGCGTAGCCAGCTAACCCTCATTGGAGGGGTACAACCACTAGGGGGAGAGCACGAATTCACCACTAGAGTCAACGATCGGAAATTCCCGTGCGTTGGCAGATACAATGTAACCACTGACACCAATCCTGCTCCGACCTGTGAATTCAAACAAAATCCGCCTCAAGCACCACTCCGATGGCTTTATTGCGACCGCGCTCACCGTACTGATCGGCTTGGGCGTGTCTGGCGCGCTGCTCGTGGGCGTGGCCTTGGCACTTATTTTCCCCAAGTTACCCGACCTCGATACCCTGACTGATTACCGACCCAAAGTGCCGCTGCGCGTGTTGACTACCGATGGCGTACTCATCGGTGAATTTGGCGAAGAACGGCGCCGCCCAGTCGACATTACCGAGGTGCCCTTGGTGATGCAACAAGCCATTTTGGCGGCCGAGGACGATCGGTTCTACGAGCACGGCGGCATCGACTTCATGGGCGTTGCACGGGCCTTGGTGACCAACGTCACCTCGGGCGGGCGCACACAGGGCGCCAGCACCATTACCATGCAGGTCGCCCGCAATTTCTTCCTGACCCGAGACAAAACCTGGACCCGCAAACTGTATGAAGTGCTGCTGGCCTACAAAATTGAAGACAGCCTGAGCAAAGACGAAATTCTGGAGCTTTATATCAACCAGATTTACCTGGGCCAACGCGCCTACGGGTTTCAATCTGCCTCACAAGTGTATTTCGGCAAACCGCTGCGCGACATCAATGCCGCAGAGGCAGCCATGTTGGCTGGTTTGCCCAAAGCGCCCTCTGCCTACAATCCAATCGTAAATCCAAGCCGTGCCCGTGTGCGCCAGGAGTATGTACTACGCCGCATGAACGACCTCGAGTATCTCGACGATGCACAGTTTGAAGAAGCCTTGAACACCGAGTTGGTGTACCGCAACCGCAAAGCCAACGGCGATGACATCGAGGCCACAACAGGCCTGACCATCAATGCTGACTATGCAGCTGAAATGGCACGCCAGGCCGTGGTTGAAATGTATGGCGAAGAAGCCTATACCTCGGGCATCACCGTGACCACAACCTTGATTGCAAAAGAACAGCGTGCTGCCCAGCGCGCCTTGCGCAACAGCGTGATGGACTATGAACTGCGTCAATTCTTCCGTGGCCCTGAAGGCTACATTGAGCTGCCCAACGACCCAAAAGAAGCCGAAGAAGTCATCGGTGACAACATCAGCGACTACACCGACTACGGCTTTTTACAAAGCGCAGTGGTGCTATCAGCCAGCCCCACTGAAGTGGTGGTGTCGCAAGGCGCAGGGGAGCCCCTAAAACTGACAGGCACAAGCCTGAAGCCTGCAGAAAGCTGGTTAAATGAACGCGCCCCAGCCAACAAACGACTGAAACGTGGTGCTGTTGTGCGTATTTTAAAACGCAAAGACCAGCCCCCCATGCTGACGCAATTGCCTGAAGTGGAAGCTGCGTTTATTGCCATTAGCCCCAAAGACGGCGCAATCCGCGCCCTGTCCGGTGGGTTCGAGTTTTCTCGCAACAAATTCAACCATGTCACCCAAGCCACCCGCCAACCGGGCTCGGCATTCAAGCCATTTGTGTATTCTGCTGCACTTGAAAAGGGAATCACACCAACCACACTGGTGGCCGATGAGCCCATTTTTGTGCCAGCCGACACCCCGGGTGGCAAGGACTGGAGCCCGAAAAACTACGATGGCAAGTACGATGGCCCCATGTTGCTCAAAGAAGGCCTGGCCAAGTCGAAAAACATGGTGTCCATCCGGGTGCTACAAGAAATTACCCCACAATACGGCCAGCGTTGGGCCACACAGTTTGGCTTTCCTGCTGCCAATGTGCCGCCCTACCTCACCATGGCCTTGGGCGCTGTTACAACAAACCCCCTTCAAATGGCCAGCGCGTTTGCCGTATTTGCCAATTCGGGTTACCGCGTCAAACCCTATTTGATTGAAAAAATCACCGATGGCACCGGTCGAATTGTGGCCCGTGCCCGCCCTGCTGTTGCTGGCGAGGAAGCCAACCGTGTAATCGATGCCCGCAATGCATTCCTGACCACCCGCCTTCTGCGCGAAGTGGTTGAGCGCGGCACAGCCACCCGGGCCAAAGTGCTCAACCGGGGAGACATTGTTGGCAAAACAGGCACCACCAACGACAGCCACGACGCCTGGTTCGCAGGCTACAACAGCGACATTTCGGCGGTGGCCTGGGTTGGCTACGACCAACCCCGCAACCTGGGTGCCCGCGAAACTGGTGGAGGCCTGGCCTTGCCAATCTGGATTGATTACATGAAAGTGGCGCTGGCTGATTCACCAGAAAAACCACAAGTGGTCCCCCCAGGCATTGAATACATCGACGGGAATTATTACTACTCCGAATACACACCCGGCAATGGCGTGGGCCGCATCGATGTGAACGGCGGTGGCGACGACATTCCAAGCCTTTTCAATTTCCTGAAAGGCTTGGGCGGCATGCTCGAGGGCAGCGGCGAAGCACCCATCAGTGGCAACCCCACCGCAGGCGATGGTACCAGCCACGCGGCACCAGCCCGCCCGCGAGAGCAGCCGCGGGATGATATTGAACGGCTGTTCGGCAACAACTAAAACGCTTAGAAATTGGGGCAGTTTTGCCCCAATTGGCCACTCAGCAGTTCAACAAAGTGAGTTTTGAAGGGCGTTTTGCTGCGGGTGTCCAGCCATTCGCCATTGGCATACTGATAATGAAAACCACCCGATTTTGCAGCCAGCCACAACTCGTGATTGGCCACCTGGCTGTTTAAAATCATCTTGCCTTTGTCTTCAAAATCAAGGGTTAATACATTGCCCGAGCGCATTGAATCTGCATCAAGGTCCAGCGTATCGACCAAGGATTCAATATACTCTTCTACTTGAACCAAGGTGGCATCCACCACCGCCTGGAATTCTGTGTCTGTCATGAAAAAATCACCTCTAAGAACATTGGCCATTGTCACCCTGTTTGCACTGGGCCTGAATGCTTGCGGCCAACGCGGACCACTTTATTTGCCCGAGCCGCCTGCCCCTCTGCCCAAGCCCGCTGGCTACGACAAACCTGAACAACAGCAAAACCGCTAAACCTACAATTTTCGAGCAATTTTACCGTGCAAAACAACTCAGTGAATCCCAGCGATCTAAACCCCCACTTGCAGTTCGACACAGCCAGTGGAGAACTTCAATTCGAGAGCACCGAGCTTTCCGGTTTGGCGCAGGAATTCGGAACACCCTTGTATGTGTATTCCGCCTCTTCCATCAAAGCGGCTTATCGTGCATACGCCAGCGCCTGTCAGGGTCTGGCCCACGTCACCATCTGCTACGCGGTCAAAGCCAACTCCAACATTCATATTCTGAAATTGCTGGCCCAAGAGGGTGCAGGGTTCGACATTGTGTCTGCCGGTGAACTGGCACGTGTCATCGCAGCAGGTGGTGCTCCTGAAAAGGCAGTGTTCGCAGGCGTGGGCAAATCCATGCAGGAAATTGAATACGCACTGGGTCAAGGCGTGGGCTGCTTCAATGTGGAATCTGAAGCCGAAATGGAGCGCGTGGCCCTGGTTGCCGAGAAATTGCAACGGAAAGCCAATGTGTCGCTGCGTGTCAATCCCGATGTCGATGCAAAAACCCACCCCTATATTTCCACGGGCCTGAAAGAAAACAAATTTGGCGTGTCGATGAACGCGGCCAAACGGGTTTATCAATTTGCCAATTCACACCCGTGGCTGAATGTGCATGGCATCGATTGCCACATTGGCTCTCAACTCACGGATGCAAGCCCCTATTTCGATGCGCTTGACCGGGTATTGGCATTGCTTGACCAATTGGCAGCCGACGGCATTGAAATCAACCACCTCGACCTGGGCGGCGGCATCGGCATTCGTTATCTGGACGAAACACCACCCACACCGGCTGAAGTACTACCCAAGTTAATCGGCAAAGTTCAAAGCTGGGCCCAAGCCAAGGGTCGCGGCATGCCCACCTTGTCATTCGAGCCCGGACGCTCCATCGTAGGCAACGCGGGGGTTTTGCTAACCCAGGTTGAATTCCTGAAAGAAAATGAAGGCAAACACTTCGCGATCGTGGACGCCGCCATGAACGACCTGATGCGCCCGGCAATGTACAAAGCGTTCCATGGTGTGGTGGCGGTACAAAACAACCCTCATGCCACGGCACAAGAATACGATGTGGTGGGCCCGGTGTGTGAATCGGGCGACTGGCTGGCAAAAAACCGCACTCTGGCCATTGAACAGGGCGACTACCTCGCCATTTTGTCAGCGGGTGCCTACGGCCAAACCATGGCATCGAACTACAACAGCCGCGGCCGTGCAGCGGAAGTGCTTTTGGAAAACGGCAAAGTCACTTTGATTCGTCGGCGCGAAACCATCGAAGACCAGCTTCGCCCGGAACTCGATGTTTAATCACATCCAGGTATGAAAGAAAAAAGCCCCGATTCAAGCGAACCGGGGCTTTTTTTATTACTCAGCGCGCTAATCGCTTACCTGATTACAACTCGCCGTAAGAATGCAAACCAGACAAGAACATGTTCACGCCCAGGAAAGCAAAACCGGTGACCAGCAAGCCCACCAAAGCCCAATAGGATGCAACCACGCCACGCAGGCCTTTCACCAAACGCATGTGTAGCCAGGCAGCATAGTTCAACCACACCACCAGCGCCCAGGTTTCCTTCGGGTCCCATTGCCAGTATGCGCCCCAGGCCTCTGCGGCCCACAAAGCGCCCAAAATGGTGGCCACTGTGAAAAATGCAAAACCCACGGCGATCGACTTGTACATCACGTCGTCCAGTACTTCCAGCGGGGGCAAGGCATCTGCAATGCGCTTGCGCGCCAGCAAAATTGCACCCACCACGGCACAACCAATGCCCAGGTACAAGGCCCAGTAAATTGAAATTCCTTCGGTACGGAACACCATGGGCTCCAGGAACATCAACACACCCAAAATACCGGTGGGAATCAATGCCTTGATACTGGGCGCATGGGCATACACCTTCAACAGGTAAGCAAACGCCACCATCGCTGCAATCGAGAAAGTACCGTAACCAATGAAGTTGGCGGGTACGTGAATTTTCATCCACCAGCTTTGCAGGGCGGGCACCAATGGCTGAATGGCATAAGCCTGGCGCTCCACGCCGTACCAGGCAAGAAAGCCCACTGCGGCCACCACCACCAACATCACAAAGGCACCCAGCTGGCGGGTTTTATACACCTGCTCGTAAAACAGGTAGTAGATCGCCGTAATCAGGGCAAACAGCACAAAAACTTCGTACAAATTGGAAACCGGAATGTGGCCTACATCCGGCCCTATCAGGTAGCTTTCGTACCAGCGAATGAACATGCCGGCAAAGCCCATCACAACAGCACCCCAGGTCAACGCGGTGCCCACAAAACCCGCTGTGGGAGAACGGCCAACCAAACCAATCCAGTAGGACACAGTGGCTACCACAAACATCACGCCCATCCACAAGATGGCGGATTGACTTGAAAGCAGGTACTTCAGGAAAAACTTCTGCTCTGCGGCCGCCAAATCACCGCCATAACTTGAAATTGCCAGCAAGCTCAAACCCGCGACAGTCAAAATCAACCATTTCAGTGATCCCCAGCGGTAAGCCATGTAAGCCGTCACAGGCACACAACTCCACAAAATAGTGATCTCGTAAATGTCCATGAAACTGTGGTATTGCTGCGAGGCATAACCCGCCGCAGCCACCAACAATGCGGCAAACGCAAAGTCACTCCAATGAAATGATTTTGAAAACCAACCCGCCTTTTTCGTGGGCAAGCCTGGCTTATCGCCCGTGGGGCTTTGATTGATCCAGGTCGAACTCATACCGCATCTCCTGCCGAGGCTGCTTTAGGCGCAGCCCTGCTGTTCAATTCATTCACAAACTGCTCGTACTCTTTCTCAAAATCCATGGTCTTTCGAGTGGTGGACATACCCATCATCACTTTGGAACCCTCTTCATCCTGGGTTACCCAGAAAAATGCCCTGCGCTCGCGGATGTAGAACATCGAAAATACCCCGATGCACAAAAACAAACAACCCAGATAGACAATCCATTGCCCCGGGGCTTTGGCCAACTGAAACACACTGGCCTTCACCTCATCAAACTGGTCCAGCTGAAACATCACTGGCGCGCCATACAGCGACAAATCCGACAGGGCAATTTGTGCGTCCTGCACAAATCGTCCATGTACTTCATCAGGTACTGCAGGAGGCAAGTTGGCCGTGGTGCGTGAAAGTTGATAAACCTCCCACATGGCGCCTTGCAACAAACGAATAATCACGTCACTGGCTTTCTCGCGTTCGCCCTCGGGCACGGTGCTTTCAATAAACTGCGCAATGGCGGGCAAGCCTGACAGCGAATTATTCAAGCCCGCAAAACGCTCCAGGGCACGCTGCGCACTGTCGGCCACACTGGCCACCAACTGGGCCGAATCGGGCCTGTCGCCAAATGCCTGCTGCGCAAAACGCTGTGCCGCGGTTCTTCGAATTTCATCATTTTGCAGGGCCGCGCGGAAGCGCATAAAGCCCTCCAGCTGGCCATTGTCATCGACTGGAATTCTCAGATACTTAAAACCATCCGCGGGGGTTTCACGCACACCCGCCAAATAATACCGTCCGCCATCCAGGTTAATGGGCAACATGTAATTGTGAAACTCACGGGCTTGCCCCGCCTGGTCACGCAACTTGTAGGTAATGCTGGGGCCAATGTTCGTGAATTTGGTCTTTGCGTCCTCTTTGACACCGGGGCCCAACACGCTGGCCAGGTTGGTCTCGAAAGGTGACAAGGCATCGGCATTGCCCAAGGCCAAATCGTCCACGCTCACCTGGTCAGCGTTGTCCACGGGCAAGGCCTCTACATTGATTGATTTGAAAGCAGTGAACTCCACCTTCAAATCCCGGCTCAAATCGCCTTGCAACTGGCTCAGGTCTCGGCCACCGCCCACCACACCATCCAGGTCGAAGCGATAGTCACGCTCGCCGGTTAGCGGAATGCCTTTCAGTTGAACCTTGGTGCCACCATCGTCAAAGCTCGACTGATACACCGTCACACCCTTGTAAATCAGCGGTTTGTTCACCTCAATGGTGGCCTCAAACCGCTCCTGGGTGTCCGGGTCAAAAACCTCCACATCACTGGCGAACAACTTGGGCATGCCCGTGCTGTAAAAATCAATTCGAAATTCTTTCAGGGTCAGCTCAAACGGCAGGTCTTGCACCAGCAAACCATCATCGGTATTCAACACCGCCACACGGCTGGTTTCACCCTCTGGCAATAGCAAATTGGCACGGTAACTTGGGTTCGATTCCGCAAGGCGCGCCTTTTCCGGAATGCCCGCCGTAATTTCAGCCCCGGTCACAGGCGTTTTGCCAGTTGCCCAAACGGCAACCTGCAAAGGCACACCGCTGTCCAGCAAGCCACCAATGCAAATCACAATAATCGACAAATGCGCGGCGATGTATCCAAAACGGTTTGCACTGCCTGCTTTGGCGGCCACCATGGTGCCGTTGTCGCGCACCGATTGTTTCACCTTGAAACCTTTGTGCTCCAGCCACTCGGTGACGATGCCTGGCAATTCAGAGGGCTTCTCCTTGAATCGCCCCTCCCAACGGTGAGCAAAGGCCCTCAAACTGTTCTCGCGAATATTCTCGCGATACACCCGCATTTCCTTGATCATCTTGGGCGTATTGCGGTAAACGCACAAGGAAGTGGACACCACCAAAAACGCCATCACGGCGATAAACCAGGGCGCATTGTAAATTCGGAACAAACCCATGGGTTCGAAAAACGAAGCCCAGAAAGGCCCAAACTGGTTCACGTAGTTCACCCAGGGATCAGCCTGACCAACCACCGTACCAATTGCAGAGGCGATACAAATCAGCGTCAGCAGGCTGATTGCAAAACGCATCGAGCCCAGCAACTCCATCAAACTGACCCAAAACGACTGCTTGCCCATTCTTTGTGGGTTCAAATTGTCTGCCACGTCCCCTGAACTACTCACACGCTTCCCCACTATTGACTCTTTGTACTTCTCTCACTTTCCCGACTTTTGCCCATGCCGAAAAAAAAGGGGCTATCCTCTAGCCCCTTTTTGACCGGCGATTGCGTCAAATGTTCAACGCAAACCTGCGATGTAATCGGACACTGCTTTCATTTCCTTGTCCGACATCTTGTTTGCAATTACTGTCATCTGTTCGCTGTTGTTGCGCACACCATCACGGAAGGCTATCAACTGGCTCTCTGTGTACTGGGCATGCTGACCACCCAAACGTGGATACTGGGCTGGAATACCAGCGCCATTCGGGCTGTGGCAACCGGCACAAGCTGGAATTTTTTTGTCGGCAATACCACCACGATAAATCTTTTCACCCAAGGCCAGGGTGTCTTTGTTCTTGGCTGAACTCAAAGTCTGTTTTTGCGCTTGCAGGTAAGCCGACACGTTCTTCATGTCTTCATCTGACAAAGCAGCTGCGAAGCCTGCCATGATTGCATTGTCTCGCAGCGGCTTTTCACCATCTTTGCCAGGCTTGAAATTTACCAGTTGCTTGTACAGGTACTCGGCATGCTGACCCGCGATCTTGGGATAAATAGGAGCTGAGGCATTGCCATCGGCGCCGTGGCAAGCCACACACTGCTGCATGATCTCCTTGCCTTTGGCCAAATCAGGTTTGAACACTTCAACGGGGCCGGCAGCTTGGGCCACAGACATTGAAAACATCAAAGCGGCAAACAGAGAACTCAGTTTAAGCGTCGTCAGCTTGTTCAGCATGGTCAAACCCATCAAAAAGTGCATCAAAAAATAGTGCGGCTATCCAAAAAACCCTGCCCAGCCAGCCCAATCAAAAACAAGGGCGCGGCCACCAAAGGCGCGCAACTACAGCAAAGTTTTCACAAACCCTAGATTATAACCACTCAAGCGGCTGTCTTGCATCTAAAATGTGCGCATGACAATCAATTTCCACAACACGCATTTCGAGATCTCAGCATCTCGCATGGTCGAATGCCCGGGCGCCAGCGTCCCCGAGATCGTATTTGCCGGGCGCTCAAACGCCGGCAAGTCCACGGCCATTAACACCCTTTGCAAACAGCGTCAATTGGCCTATGCCAGTAAAATGCCCGGCCGCACCCAGCTTCTCAACTTTTTTCACGTCATTGAGCAGGCCGAGCCAATTGCGCGCCTGGTCGATCTTCCAGGCTACGGCTTTGCCCAATTGGCGCAAACCAGCCAAAGCGTGTGGGACAAAGAGCTGGGTAGCTACCTGGCTGAACGCCCCAGCCTGGTGGGTACGGTGCTGATTGTAGATTGCCGTCGCGGCCTGCTTGAACTTGATTATGCTTTAATCAAATGGGTGGGGCATCGCCAGTTGCCGGTGCACATCCTTCTGTCCAAGGCCGACAAATTCAACCGTCAAGAGCAGGTGCTTGCCTTGCGTTCCACACAAAAAGCCCTCGATCCTTATCGGGTAAATGGCCATGAAATCACGGTTCAACTGTGGTCTGCATTGAAAAAAATCGGCATGGTTGAACTGGAAACCCAACTGTCGAATTGGGTAAGACCGCCCGTACCCACCCCCGAAACACCTGAAACCGAGCCGCCGACAACATGACCCAACATCTGTATCATCGCCCCCGTCGCCTGCGTCGAACAGACGCACTGCGTCGCCTCGTGTCCGAGCACACACTGAGCGCAGCCGATTTCATTTATCCAGTCTTCGTCATACCAGGCAGCAACAAACGTGAATCCGTGGCCTCCATGCCCGGCGTAGAACGCCTGTCACTCGACCTGTTGTTTACCAAGGCCGAACAATGCCTGGCATTGGGTGTACCGGTGATGGCTTTGTTCCCTGTCATCGAAACCGACAAAAAAACCGCCGACGGCCTGGAAGCCACCAACCCCGAGGGTTTGGTGCCGCATGCGGTGCGAGAACTGAAAAAGCGTTTTCCCGAATTGATGCTGCTGACCGACGTCGCGCTCGACCCATTCACCAGCCACGGCCAGGACGGCCTGATTGACGAACATGGCTATGTGCTGAACGACGAAACTGTCGAAGTGTTGCAAATGCAGGCTTTGGTACAAGCGCAGGCAGGCGTGGACATCGTCGCCCCCAGCGACATGATGGACGGTCGCATTGGCGCCATTCGAGAAACCCTCGAAGCCAACCGCTGCATTCACACCAGCATCATGGCCTACTCCGCGAAATACGCCTCGGCTTTCTACGGTCCCTTCCGAGACGCGGTGGGATCGAGCGGCAACCTGGGAAAAAGCAACAAAAAGGTGTATCAAATGAACCCGGCCAACAGCAATGAAGCGCTGCTGGAAGTCGGCATGGACCTGGATGAAGGCGCAGACATGGTCATGGTCAAACCTGGCATGCCTTATCTGGACATTTTGTGGCGCGTGAAAGAAAAATTCGCCCGTCCCACCTTTGCCTATCAGGTCAGTGGTGAATACGCCATGATCAAAGCAGCCGCGCAAAACGGCTGGCTGGACGAAAACGCCGTCATGCTTGAATCCTTGCTGGCCTTCAAACGCGCGGGCGCAGACGGTATCCTCACTTACTTCGCACTCGACGCGGCAAAACTTCTGAAACAGGGTTAATTCGCATGGGAATCTGGACGCATCTGACTCAAGACAAGATCAAGAAGTTAAGTGATGCGCCCAGCCAGTTGCCCGAGTCCGGGTTTCTGTGGCTCGACACACAACTCGATGAAGAGTTGTCCTGGCTGCCGGCGGTTGAATCCCTGCTCGGCTTCAAGTTGGACGAACTGCATCTGGAAGACCTCGGCAACACCTTTCATCCCAGTCACTTCGACATTGGTGATGGCTACAACATTCTGATCATCCGGTCATTGTCCAGCAAACCCCTGTTTGACGAAAACAATCGGCTCAGCATCAAAACACGCCCAGTGTTTTTTGTTATCACTCCAAAACTGTTGGTCACGTTTCGGCCCAAAGACAGCCGCACATTTGCCATGGCCCGCAAGTTTGTGGAAAGTGCGCCTGAAAAACCAATGGATGAAATCGAAACTTTCCTGAAATTCAAACGTGCCCCAGCGGGCACAGACGAACTCATGATCCAGTTGGTCAGCAATTTGGTGGACCGCTTCATGGAAACCCGGATCGAAATTTCCGAACAACTGGATCGCTGGCAACGTGATTTGCTCAATCCGCGCAAACGCTTTCAAGACTGGAATGCCTTGCTCGCCGCTCGCAATGAAATGAATCGACTGGAATCAGTTGCTCAAGACCAGCGCGATGCGCTCACCGACTGGCAAGACGATCAAGAGCGTGAAGGCCGCATGGCTGCCGCCCTCCAAGTGAATGCACGCGACACGCTTGAACACCTGGAGCGAGTCGTCAGCCTCACCCGCCGCCTGGGTGCAAATACGGAAACTGCGGTGCAGCTTCACTTCTCCGCTACAGCGCACAAAACCAATGAAATCGTCACCGTGCTGACCATGCTGACAGCGTTGTTCATGCCACTCACGCTCATCAGCGGCATTTTTGGCATGAACTTCGAAGAAATACCTTTCTTGAAAAATCCGAATGGGTTCTGGATCAGCCTGGGTCTCATGGGCCTCTCCAGCATCATTTCAATTGGATTGATCTTCTGGATCAAAGGCCGAAATCACCTCGGCAAACCCTGAACGGCTCCAGGCTTACAAACCAAGGTTGGGACGAACCTGGTTCAAGGTCTGATCAAACCGCTTCGCATTCTGAAAGCCAATCACCTGATGAATAGACTCTGTTTGCCCGGCCGGAAAAAACAAAATTGCCGGTGGTCCAAACAGGCTGAATTGCTTTAACAAAGCCTGATCACCTGCGGTATTGTCAGTCACATCCACCTGCACCAAACGAATACCATTGAGCTTTTCCTTGACCGAGGTGTCCGTCAAGGTAAACAACTCAAATTCTTTGCAACTCACACACCAGTCCGCGTAAAAATCGAGCATTACTGGCTGCTGGCTCGATTCAATCAAACTCACAACCTCCTCACTGCGCACCTTCTCAAACGCAGGTTTGCCTGTCGCAAGTTGTTGAGATACTCCGTTCGCACCTGTTTGCTGACCATTCAAACCAGCCAAAGGCTGAAGCAGGCTACCTGAGCCAGAAAAAAGGCCCATCAGGTAAATCAAGGCCAAAAGCGTAAACAACAAACCGAATGTTTTGCTGATCACCTTGCCTCGTGAGCCCATAGTCGCCATGCTGCTTGCACCATGAAACAAGGCCGCCGCAGTCATACACGCCAACAAAGCCCACATCGCCATAATCAGCCACACTGGCGTCACTGGCGTAATTGTCCACACCGCCACGGCCAACAACACAAAACCGAACGCAGCCGACACCCAACTCATCCAGGCCCCAGCCTTTGGCAATGCTGCACCTGCGCCTGCGGCAAACAGCACCAGAGGCAAGCCCATGCCCAAGGCCAGCAAAAACAAAGCTGCTCCACCCAAAACTGCGTCACCAGTTTGTCCGATATACAACAACGCACCAGCCAAGGGCGGCGCCACACACGGACCCAACAACAGAGCCGACAACACGCCCATGACCAACACGGGAATGAATTGCCCACCTTTCAGGCGACCGGTTTTTTCTTGCAACCACCCTTGAAAACTCGCCGGCAATTGCAGCGAATAACCCATCAAGAGTGCAACCCCCAGCAAGGCCAACACACCACCAAAAGCCCACAGCACGGGTGGCTGTTGCATGGCCATGACCAGGCTTTGACCTGTCAATCCAGCCAGCACGCCCAACAAAGCGTATGTCAGGGCCATGCCCAACACATACACCAATGCCAAAGCCATGGGCCTTGTCTTGCCCGCCGCCCCTTGACCGCCAGCTTGATGACCAACCACCAAACTGCTGACAATTGGCAACATCGGCAAAGTACAGGGCGTAAAAGCCAACAGCAAACCCAAACCAAAAAACACCGGCAGAACCACCAGCCACGATTGGGCTGCCAGCCTGCTTGCCAAGTCGCCCGCCTCATCTGCGGGCAAACCAGTGCTGGATTGCCTGCTGTTCATTGAGGGCGAGTCCACCTTATTCCCGAAGAATGAGCCTACTCCACCACCCAACACTCCACCCAACAAACCACTGTCCTTGAATGCCACCGGCGTGGTCATTGGCGGGTAACACAAGCCTGCGTCCGCGCACCCTTGGGAAATCAATACAGCCTTGGCCACATCCACCGGGTTATCACCCAAACCATAACGAATTTGAAACGCCATTTCTCCCCGAAGCGCTTCAATTTCCTGATTCAGAAATTCATCAAACTTCCGATCGCCCCGCGGCAAGTCAACAAACTCAAACACCGGCAAACTCATCGGGTTCTCAAGCGCAAACCGCTCACGGTACAAGTAATACTCTGGCGCCACTTTGGCACGCACATCGATCAGGCAGTTCTCAACACAAGCCGGGTCTTGCACACTCAACGTAAACTGAAACGCCTCTTCGGGCGGCAAAAAATCATTGGCACGGGCCTGACTTACACTCACGCACAAACTGACCAGCAGCAACAACGCTGGCCACATCCAGCGCACGGTTCGCTCACTCATGCCCCAACTCCCTTGCCGCTTGCAGCAATCCAGTCAAGGTAAGGCACGTGTCCATCGGCAATTGGCAGCAGGATCAGCTCTGGCACCTCATAGCCATGCAAACGCGGCAACGCCCTCTTCAATTCCTCGCATTGCGATTCGGAACACTTCATCATCAACATCCATTCCTTGGTCTGCTCAACCTTTCCCTGCCAGCGATACACCGACTCCACCGGGCCCACAATATTCACACAGGCCACCAACTGCTCATCCACCAAACGATGTGCCAACGCCGTAGCACGACCATGTGAGTCAACTGTGGAATAAGCCACCCAACAGCGTTCCGCATTGTTCTTCATGCGCCTTTCCGTTTAAACCTGCGTTCGGTCAAGAATATCGCGAACCCTATTCCCACTGTCGCATAGACAGCCATTTGAACCAAAAGTGCCGGCAACATGCTGAAATCACGCGCATAAATACCCCTGAGTGCATCGACCACCACCGAAAGTGGCATGTAGTCAGCCACCATCCTCAACCATTGCGGCAACTGCTCCCTCGGGAAAAATGCACCCGACAAGAATGTCATTGGTGTTACCACCAAGGTAAAATAAAACATAAAGAAATCGTAGCTCGGCGCCCTGGCATTGATACACAGCCCAAACCCGGCAAACATCAAACAAGCAAGAATCAGCACAAACCAGGACAAAACCCAGAATTGAACGTCACCAATACCCAACAGTGCGACGATCAATAACATGGCCCCCGTACTGATTAAACCTTTGCTGGCAGCCCAACTGCATTCACCCAACACCACCTCGCGCAGGCGAACCGGCGTGTTCATGATCACCTGCCATGTTTTCTGGGTGTGCATGCGTGAAAACGCAGAGTACAAGGCTTCAAAAGTGGGCGCATTCATGGCGCTAATGCATACAGCCCCCACGGCCAAGTAGTTCAGGTACGGCATGCCCCCCACATTGGGCAACATCGACCCGAGCCCCAAGCCAAAGGCCATCAAGGCCATTACGGGGTCAACCACATTGCCGAGTAACGATGGAAGCGCCAGCTTTCGCCACACCAAAAAATTTCGGCGCCACACCTGAAATACCGCATGAAAATTAATCATCGCGCAAAGCCCTGCCAGTCAAACTGAAAAACACATCTTCCAGATTTCCCGGGCGATAAATATAGTCCACATCGGATTGGGGCGAACGTTTCAAAGCCTCCAACATCTCGTCGGCTTTTTCATTCCTGAAATAAAAAGTCTCGCCTCGCTGCTCGATCGGCTCACCCTTTGAACTCACATGCTGCGACACGCAACGCGCCGCACCCGCGCCCCACAACTCCAGTACTGCGTGGCCAACCACATTGCGGATCAGCGTCAGGGGTTTGTCACAAGCCACAATATCGCCATGATCAAGCACAGCCACCCGGTCCGCCAGGCGCTGTGCCTCATCCATGTAGTGCGTCGTTAAAAACATCGCCATGCCCTGGCGCTTCAGGTCAACCAACCGATCCCAAATCACATGTTTCGCTTGCGGGTCCAGGCCCGTAGTTGGCTCATCAAGAAACAAAACCTTTGGCTGATTGATCAGGGCGCGAGCCAACATCAAACGCCTGCGCATGCCGCCAGACAATGTGGCTACCGAATCATTTCTGCGGTTTACCAACTGCGCGAAACCCAGCAACAACTCGGCACGCTCACGCAATTGCTTGCCGTGCAGGCCGAAATAACGGCCAAACACCATCAAGTTCTCGAATACCGTGAAATCGGGGTCCAGCGCATCGTATTGAGGCACCACACCCACATCCTGCCTGGCAATGTGCCCTGCTTCGGGAAGAGTTTTCCCCAGCAACTCCACCACGCCATCATCCGCCTGCGCCAAGCCCAGCGCCAAGGCAATCGTGGTTGACTTTCCAGCGCCGTTCGGCCCCAGCAAAGCAACACACTCGCCCGCATTCAGCGAAAAATTCAAACCAGTCAGTACCGCGCGTCCACCATAGGTTTTGCGTACGCCACTCAAGTTCAATACAGTAGAGCCAGCCACTTACCAAAATCCCCTACAACTTTCGACACAAAACAGACCCGTCAAAGAAAATAAAAAAGCCGCGCTAGCATAAGCTAACACGGCTTTCTTAAAACTGATTCCAGAACACTCACATTCAGCATCACTTGAAGTGGCAACACAGTCACCACAAAAAGCAATGTCAAATGCTTAGGCCTGCTCTTCAGCTATTTCTACAATCTCAGCAGTTTCGGGACGATCCACCAACTCAACCAAAGCCATTGGTGCATTGTCGCCTTTGCGGAAACCAAACTTCAAAACGCGCATGTAACCACCTGGGCGAGCCGCGTAACGAGGACCGATCTCGTCAAACAACTTAACAACCATTTCACGGTCACGCAAGCGGCTAAATGCCAGGCGCTTGTTGGCCAATGTGGGTGACTTGCCCATGGTAATAATGGGTTCTGCAATCTTGCGCAGTTCCTTGGCCTTTGGCAGCGTTGTTTTGATCACTTCGTGACGCAACAAAGCGTTGGTCATGTTTCTAAACATTGCAAGGCGGTGGCTGCTGGTGCGATTTAGTTTACGCAATCCATGACGGTGACGCATTTTAAATATCCTTCAATCTAACAAACGCTAAGCTCAAGGCTTATCGAGACCGGCGGGTGGCCAGTTTTCCAATTTCATACCGAGTGTCAAACCGCGTGCGGCCAACACCTCCTTGATTTCGTTCAATGACTTGCGACCCAGGTTTGGAGTCTTCAACAACTCGTTTTCTGTGCGCTGAATCAGATCGCCGATGTAATAAATGTTCTCTGCTTTCAAACAGTTTGCCGAACGTACTGTCAGTTCCAGATCATCGACTGGACGCAACAGGATTGGATCAACCTGTGGAGCACGTTGAGAAACTTCGGGTTCAGCCGTATTTTCCAGTGCAGCAAACACCGACAACTGCTCAACCAGAATACGCGCAGCCAAACGAATTGACTCCTCTGGCGACAACACACCATTGGTTTCAATCGACATCACCAAACGGTCCAAATCAGTACGCTGTTCTACACGCGCGCTTTCCACAGCGTAAGAGACACGTTTAACCGGACTGAATGATGCATCCAACACGATGCGGCCAATCGCCTTGCTTGGCTCATCAGGAAAACGACGAACCGAACCTGGCACATAACCACGACCTTTTTCAACTTTGATCTGCATGTCCAGCTTGCCGCCTTGCGACAAATGGGCAATCACGTGATCTGGGTTGATGATTTCAACATCATGGGGAAGCTCAATGTCACCCGCAGTCACTACACCCTCAACCTCGCGCTTCAAAGTCACGGTCACCACATCGCGTGATTCCAACTTGAAGACGATTCCTTTCAGGTTCAACAACAGGTCTACTACGTCTTCCTGCACTCCATCCAGTGTCGAGTATTCATGAACCACACCAGCGATTGACACCTCAGTGGGAGCATAACCAATCATGGATGACAACAACACGCGACGCAGAGCATTACCCAGAGTGTGGCCATAACCACGCTCAAACGGCTCCATTACTACTTTTGCACTGTTGGGAGCGACTGTCTCGACCTCAACAATACGTGGCTTCAGCAAGCTAGCATTAAACATTCAAAATCCTTTTCAATACCCTCGGCTCGTTACACCGATAAGGCTGGGGATCCCTGGGATCAGTTAATCAAATTAACGTGAGTACAATTCAACGATCAAGCTTTCGTTGATCTCTTGAGAGAGGTCAGCGCGCTCAGGAATGCTCTTGAAAGAACCTTCCATTTTCTTCGCATCCACATTGACCCACAGCGGGAAACCCATCTGTTCAGCCAAAGTTACAGACTCAACGATACGTGCCTGTGTCTTCGACTTTTCGCGAATGGAAATCACGTCATTCAACTTCACAGAATAGGAAGGAATGTTAACGGCTTTACCATTCACCAAAATTGCCTTGTGGCTGACCAGCTGACGTGCTTCGGCGCGTGTCGAGCCAAAACCCATGCGATAAACCACATTGTCCAGACGGGATTCCAACAGTTGCAACAAGGTTTCACCGGTGTTGCCTTTGCGGCGTGATGCTTCAGCAAAGTAGCGACGGAACTGCTTTTCCAGCACTCCGTACATACGCTTCACTTTTTGCTTTTCACGCAATTGTTGGCCGTAGTCAGAGGTACGAGCACCTGAGGTGCGACCATGCTGACCTGGCTTTGAATCCAGTTTGCACTTGGAATCGAGACTACGGCGTGCGCTTTTCAGACTTAAGTCTGTGCCTTCACGACGTGACAACTTACACTTTGGACCTGTATATCTAGCCACTTGAAACCTCTTTCATTACGCGATTTGACTCGCTTCAGTCCGCCAAACGATCTGACGAACAATGGTCTTAAAAAATTAGATGCGACGACGCTTGGGAGGACGACATCCGTTGTGCGGGATCGGAGTGATGTCAGAAATACTGGTCACTTTGATACCCAATGCATTCAAAGCACGTACGCTAGACTCACGGCCTGGGCCAGGTCCTTTGATAAGTACTTCAACTGTCTTGATACCGCATTCTTGCGCGGCCTTGCCTGCAACTTCAGCAGCCACCTGAGCAGCAAAAGGAGTCGACTTGCGTGAACCCTTGAAGCCCTGCGCACCCGATGTAGACCAAGCCAAGGCGTTGCCCTGACGATCTGTGATCGTGATGATGGTGTTGTTGAATGAGGCGTGTACGTGCGCAATACCGTCAGAAATATTCTTTTTGACTTTTTTGCGTGCGCGGTTATTCGCTGTTCCTTTGGCCATTTGGCTAACCTTCCTATGATTACCTGATTATTTCTTCAGTGCGATACCAGCACGCTTCGGACCCTTGCGAGTGCGAGAGTTTGTGCGAGTACGCTGACCACGTACAGGCAGACCCTTGCGGTGACGGAAACCACGATAGCAACCCAAATCCATCAAACGCTTGATGTTCATGGTTACTTCACGGCGCAGATCACCTTCAGTCAGGTACTTGCCCACTTCGTCACGCAGCTTTTCCAAATCCGCGTCGTCGAGGTCTTTAACCTTCTTGGACTCAGGAATTGAGGTCACTGCACAAATTTTCTTGGCGGTGGAACGACCAATGCCGAAAATAGCAGTCAGACCGATAACGGTATGCTGGTGGCTTGGAATGTTAATGCCGGCAATACGAGCCATTTAAATCCCCTTTTATTAACCTTGACGCTGCTTGTGGCGCGGCTCAGAACAAATCACGCGAACAACGCCTTTGCGCTTGATCACTTTGCATTTTCTACAAATCTTTTTTACAGATGCCTGAACTTTCATGGCGAAACTCCAAAAAGAACCAATTCATTTGGCTCGAAAAACAATTCGTGCTCTGGACAAGTCGTACGGCGTCAACTCAACCGTCACCTTGTCACCAGGAAGAATCCGGATATAGTTCATCCGCATCTTGCCTGATATGTGACCAAGCACCACGTGACCATTTTCCAATTTCACTCGAAAAGTGGCGTTAGGGAGGTTTTCTACTACCTCTCCCTGCATTTGGATAACGTCGTCTTTAGACAATCACTACCTCGTTAATCCAGAACCCTTGAAGCTTGATTTCTTCAACAGGCTGTCGTATTGCTGGGACATCACGTAGGCCTGAACCTGCGCCATGAAATCCATCGCAACCACTACAATAATCAACAGAGATGTACCGCCAAAATAGAACGGAACACTCAATCCCAAAACCAGAAACTCAGGCAGCAAACACACCAGGGTGATGTAAGCCGCACCAATCAGTGTCAGACGTGTCAACACCTTGTCGATGTATCGTGACGTTTGCTCACCAGGGCGAATTCCAGGCAAAAATGCACCGCTTTTCTTCAAGTTGTCAGCAGTCTCTCTGCTGTTAAACACCAAGGCGGTGTAAAAGAAACAGAAAAAGACAATTGCAGCAGCGTATAACAACATGTACAGAGGATGACCAGGAGAAAGCGTCTGAGAGACTTCTTTCAAAAAGCCAACCACTGCGCCATCCCCAGTACCAAACCAGCTCGTCAAAGTTGCGGGAAGCAAAATAATGCTAGACGCAAAAATTGGTGGAATCACACCCGCCATATTTAGTTTCAATGGCAAATGCGAGGTTTGACCCTGATAAATTTTGTTACCGACCTGTCTCTTGGCATAATTCACAGTAATCTTGCGTTGGCCGCGTTCAACAAACACAACCAAGTAAGTCACCGCCACCGCGAGAACAACGATCATCAGCGCAATCAGAGAATTCATCGCGCCGGTTCTAACCAGCTCAAACAAACCACCAATCGCCCCGGGCAACCCAGCCGCAATACCGGCAAAGATCAAAATAGAGATACCGTTGCCCAAACCACGTTCTGTAATCTGCTCACCCAACCACATCAAGAACATGGTTCCGGTGACCAAAGAAACAGCAGTGGTAAAACGAAACGCCATGCCCGGATCAATTACCAAACCAGCCTGAGACTCAAGAGCGATCGAAATGCCAATCGCCTGAAAAGTGGCCAGAAAGAAGGTGCCGTAGCGGGTATATTGGGTAATCTTGCGACGACCGGCCTCACCTTCCTTCTTCAAAGCCTCTAACTGAGGAACTACCACGCTGGCCAACTGCATCACAATCGACGCAGAAATGTAAGGCATGATACCCAAGGCAAAAACGGTAAAGCGGGAAAGTGCCCCGCCCGAGAACATGTTGAACATGCCCAAGATGCCGCCTTGCTGGCTATCAAACAACTGCTTCAGCTGGGTAGGATCGATTCCAGGTACCGGAATGTGTGCGCCAATACGATACACAATCAGAGCCAGCAACAAAAACACCAAGCGCTTGCGCAGGTCAGCGAATTTGTTGGATGACGCCAATGTAGATGGATTAAAGGCCACGCGATGCTCTCTTAAGCGTTAATGGTGCCGCCAGCTGCCGAGATGGCCTCTGCTGCGCCTTTCGTTGCCTTAATGCCGTTCAATACCACAGCACGCTTGATCTCACCAGCCAGAATTACCTTTACTGCCAAAGTTTGAGCCGGGACCAGGCCAGCCTGCTTCAAAGTCAGAATATCAATGGTATCCACAGCCAATGTGTCCAGATCGGTCAAACGGATCTGGGCATTGAAAGCAGCAGTGCGGGATGAAAAACCACGCTTGGGCAAACGACGGTGCATAGGCATTTGACCGCCTTCAAAACCGACTTTATGAAAACCGCCGCTGCGTGACTTTTGACCCTTGTGACCACGGCCAGCAGTTTTACCCCAGCCGGAGCCGATACCACGACCCACGCGCTTGCGGTTGAACTTACTGCCTGGTGCAGGTGCAAGTGTATTCAGTTCCATTATGCAGCCTCAACTTTCAACAGGTAGGACACCTTGTTAATCATTCCACGCACTTCGGGTGTATCAACCAGCACTCGGCTATGGTTCATACGACGCAGACCCAAACCGCGCACAGTTGCACGATGAGTTTCTTTGGTTCCGATAATGCTCTTAACCAACGTAACTTTTACAGATCCGCTCATGATTAAGCCTCAAATAACTTTTCAACTGACAAGCCACGCTTTGCGGCGATCTCAGCTGGGGTTTGCAACTTGCCCAAAGCATCCAAAGTTGCGCGAACCAGATTGTAAGGGTTCGAGGAACCATGGCTCTTGGCCACGATATTGCGAACACCCACAACTTCCAGAACGGCGCGCATAGGGCCGCCCGCGATAATGCCGGTACCTTCTTGCGCTGGAGCCAGGAACACCTTAGAGGCACCGTGCTGACCGTACACAATGTGATGAATGGAGCCATCGCGCAGCGATACTTTTTCCATCTGGCGACGAGCCTGTTCCATGGCCTTTTGAACCGCCACAGGCACTTCACGGGATTTGCCTTTGCCCATACCCACGCTACCGTCACCATCACCTACTACGGTCAATGCTGCGAAGCCCAGGATACGGCCACCCTTAACAACCTTGGTCACGCGGTTAACCGCGATCATTTTTTCCTTCAGGCCGTCATCACGCGCTTCAGGCGCGGCATTTTTACCTTGCATTCTTGCCATGATCACTCCTTAGAATTTCAAGCCAGCTTCACGCGCAGCGTCAGCCAGTTCTTTAACGCGACCATGATAGGCAAAGCCTGAACGGTCAAAAGCAACTTCGCTGATACCAGCCGCCAAGGCGCGCTTAGCAATCGCAGCTCCAACCAATGCTGCAGCAGCCTTGTTCGAACCGGACTTACCTTCCAGCTGAGCACGCAACTCTTTGTCATTGGTAGACGCAGCGGCCAACACCTGACCACCATCTGCAGAATGAACTGCAGCGTAAATGTGGGAGTTGGTACGGAACACACACAGACGGGTTGCACGAGCAAGCGCGATACGACGTCTGGTTTGTTTTGCACGACGGGCACGTGCTTCTTGTTTAGTTTCCATGATTTACCTCTTGGCGCCTTATTTCTTCTTGGTCTCTTTGATAACCACACGCTCATCCGAATAACGCACACCCTTGCCTTTGTAGGGCTCTGGTGGACGATACGCGCGAATCTCAGCGGCAGTTTGACCAATCACTTGTTTGTCGGCACCCTTTAAGACGATCTCTGTGGGTGTTGGCGTCTCAGCCTTCACGCCTGCTGGCAATTTGTGAATGACAGGGTGAGAAAAACCCAGTGCCAGGTTGATCGAATCACCCTGAACCGCGGCTTTATAACCCACACCCACCAATTGCAGCTTGCGCTCGAAACCCTTGCTCACACCGTTAACCATGTTGGCCAACAATGCGCGGGCCGTGCCAGCCTGCGCGTTTGCATCAGTCGTATCTACAACTGGCTTCACGGACAGAATGCCGTTCTCGAACACTGGCATAACCAATGAATTCACATTCAGCTTCAATTCGGCGCTACCGCCCTTCACTGAAACAACCTGGCCATTCACGGTAACCTGCACACTTGAAGGCACAGAAATGGGAGCTTTCGCTACTCTTGACATTTCATTACCCCTTTAAGCGACGTAGCAGATAACTTCGCCGCCAATACCAGTGGTACGGGCCTTGCGATCAGTCATCACGCCTTTGGAAGTTGAAACAATTGCCACACCCAAGCCGTTCATCACCTCAGGAATAGCGTCTTTGCCTTTGTAAATACGCAAACCGGGCTTGGAAACGCGCTCGATCTTTTCGATCACTGGGCGACCAGCGTAGTACTTCAACTCAATTTTCAATACAGGTTTTGCGGACTCACCCACAATTGAGAAGCTCTCAATGTAGCCTTCGTCTTTCAAAACTTGCGCAATAGCTACCTTCACTTTTGAGGAAGGCATCTCAACCGAAACCTTGTCAACACCCTGAGCATTGCGAATGCGGGTCAACATGTCGGCGATTGGATCACTCATACTCATAATTAGAACCCCTTACCAACTTGCCTTAGTGATTCCAGGAATCTCACCACGCATGGCAATTTCACGGATCTTGTTACGGGCCAGACCGAACAAACGGAATGTGCCGCGGGGACGACCAGTCAATTCGCAGCGATTGCGCTGACGAGTTGGGTTCGCATTTCTTGGCAGCGCCTGCAACTTAAGACGTGCCTCATAACGGTCTGCTTCACTGACCGACTGATCTTTTACAATCTTGTTCAAAGCCTCACGCTTGGCCGAGTACTTCTTGACCAGTGCTGCGCGCTTTTTCTCACGATTAATCAAAGCTAGTTTTGCCACGTCACACCTCAGTTACGGAACGGGAACTTGAAAGCGGTCAACAAAGCCTTTGCTTCATCGTTGGTACGCGCTGTCGTAGTTACGCTGATGTTGAGACCCCGAAGTGCGTCGATTTTGTCGTACTCAATCTCAGGGAAAATAATCTGTTCTTTGATACCAATGTTGTAGTTGCCACGGCCATCGAAAGATTTGCCAGACACCCCACGGAAGTCGCGCACACGAGGAAACGCGATCGTTACCAAACGATCCAGGAATTCATACATGCGGTCTCCGCGCAGAGTTACCATACAACCTACTGGATAACCTTCGCGAATCTTGAAACCGGCAATCGCCTTTTTGGCTTTCGTCACCACCGGCTTCTGGCCAGCGATTTTAGTCAAATCACCAACAGCGTGCTCAATGATCTTCTTGTCATTGACAGCCTCACCCACACCCATATTCAGGGTAATTTTGGTAATGCGAGGCACTTCCATCACCGACTTGTAACCAAACTGCTTGGTCAACTGACCAACCACTTCGTTTCTATAAAACTCTTGAAAACGTGACACGACGGCCCCCTTAGTTTGCCAACTGAGCGCCGGTTTTCACCAGGACTCGCACGGACTTTCCATCAACTTCCTTGATGGCTACACGAGATGGCTTACCTGTCTCTTTGTCAAACAAGCTGACATTGGACTGGTGGATAGGCATTGTTTTGTCAACAACACCACCAACATCTCCCTTCATAGGATTTGGCTTTTGATGCTTCTTAACGATGTTGACACCCTCTACCAAGAGGTACTCATCGTTCACACGGGAAAGCACAACGCCTTTCTTTCCCTTGAACTTGCCGTTAAGAACCAGCACTTCATCGCCTTTGCGAATTTTGTTCATATTTACCTCACAGAACTTCTGGTGCCAACGACACGATTTTCATGAACTTTTCATTACGAAGCTCACGTGTCACTGGGCCAAAAATACGGGTACCGATGGGTTCAAGTTTTGCATTCAACAAAACCGCTGCGTTGCTGTCGAATTTAATCAACGCACCATCTGGGCGACGAACGCCCTTGGCCGTACGAACGACCACCGCGTTGTAAATTTCGCCTTTCTTGACACGACCGCGTGGGGCCGCATCTTTAATGGACACCTTGATGATGTCACCAATGCCCGCGTAACGGCGCTTGGAACCACCAAGAACCTTGATGCACATTACAGAACGCGCACCCGTGTTGTCGGCCACATCTAGCCGTGATTGCATTTGTATCATGGATTGTCAAACCAACTTAATTGCTTTCGCAACCAGTTTTGGTCCCGCAAGGGTTGAAAAGATAGCCTGCTATATTAGCAGGCTTGAATTACTTGAGCAAGACAAAAATCAGATGATTTTCGCTTTCTCCAACACTTTGGTAACACTCCAAGATTTTGTCTTGGAAATTGGACGACCTTCGCAGATCTCAACCAGGTCACCCTCACCCACTTCATTACTTTCGTCGTGGGCAGTGTACTTGTGAGACTTAACGATGTACTTGCCATAAATCGGATGCTTGATTCGGTTTTCAACCATCACAACCACCGATTTGGTCATCTTGTCACTTACAACGCGACCCACCAGGGTACGCTTCAAACTTACTTTCGCTTCGGTGCTCATGCGGACCTCTTCGATTGAGTCATCACCGTTTTTACACGTGCGATGTCTTTACGTACTTTTGCCAACTGGGAGTTGTTGGTCAGCTGCTGCGTAGCAGCCTGCATACGCAGAGAAAACTGCGCGCGCAACAACTCTTCCAACTCTTTCGTCAATTCTGCAGCGCTTTTGCCGCGCAATTCAGAAGCTTTCATTGCTTAACTCCCAATCTGACGTGTTACGAACACACAAGGAAGAGGCAACTTGGCAGCTGCCAGGCGGAACGCCTCACGCGCCAACTCTTCACTCACACCGTCCATCTCGTAGAGCACCTTACCAGGCTGAATCTCAGCCACATAAAACTCAACGCTACCCTTACCGTTACCCATACGAACTTCCGCAGGCTTGTTGGTAATTGGCTTGTCCGGAAACACGCGAATCCAAATCTTACCGCCACGTTTGATGTGGCGAACCATGGCTCGACGAGCTGACTCGATCTGGCGTGCAGTCAAGCGACCGCGGCCAGTGGACTTCAGACCGTAAACACCAAAAGAAACACTTGCGCCACGCGTGGCCAGACCGGTATTACGGCCTTTGTGTTCTTTTCTATATTTGCGACGTGATGGCTGTAACATCATGCGCTCCTAGATTACTGTTCTGAGGAAGTGCTGGCAGCGCCTTCCTCTTTGTTTGAACCACTAGCTGCTGCGCTAGCACCTTCGGGTTTACGCGCTTTGCGTGCACCGGCTCCGGCTGGACGAGTGGAGGGGCGACGCGGACGACGCTCTTCCTTTTCTGCCTCAACAGGTGCTGCGGCCACATCACCACGACCCAATGTGTCACCCTTGTACACCCAAACCTTGATGCCGATGATGCCGTAGGTGGTAGCGGCTTCACTTGTGGCGTAATCAATGTCTGCACGCAGTGTGTGCAAAGGCACACGACCTTCACGGTACCATTCGGTACGGGCAATTTCGATGCCATTCAAACGGCCCGAGGACATGATCTTGATACCTTGGGCACCCATGCGCATTGCGTTTTGCATCGCGCGCTTCATGGCACGGCGGAACATAATGCGACGCTCGAGCTGCTGGGAAATTCCATCGGCGATCAATTGCGCATCAATTTCAGGCTTGCGAACTTCTTCGATGTTCACATGAACTGGCACACCAACCAATTTTTGCAAGCTGGCTTTCAACAACTCAATGTCTTCGCCTTTCTTGCCAATCACCACGCCTGGACGAGCTGAGTAAATTGTTACGCGAGCATTCTTGGCTGGACGTTCAATCAGCACCCGACCAACTGACGCATTTTTCAACTTCTTCTTCAGGAAATCACGAACCTGAATGTCTTCAAGAAGCATCTTGGAGAAATCACGATTCGATGCGTACCAGCGAGAAGCCCAGTTGCGTGATACCGCGAGGCGAAAGCCCGTAGGGTTAATCTTCTGACCCATGTAACCCCCTTAGTTTCCAACCGTCACATAAATGTGACTGGTCTTCTTAGTGATACGATTGCCACGGCCCTTGGCTCGCGCTGTAAAGCGCTTCAACACAGGACCCTCTTCCACGTAAATGGTTTTTACTTTCAATTCATCAACATCAGCACCATCATTGTGCTCGGCGTTGGCGATTGCACTTTCCAACACTTTTTTCACAATCAATGCCGCCTTCTGCGGAGAGAAAGCAAGAATGTTCAAGGCTTGATCAACCTTTTTACCGCGAATCAAATCAGCGACCATGCGGCCACGCTGAGGAGACAAGCGAACACCCTTCAAAATTGCACGAGTTTCCATTTCTTACCCCTTATCGCTTGGCCTTCTTGTCAGCCGCGTGACCCTTGAAAGTGCGTGTCAACGCAAATTCACCGAGTTTGTGACCAACCATGTTTTCGTTGATGTACACAGGCACATGTTGCTTGCCATTGTGAACAGCGATTGTCAGACCGATGAACTCAGGGAGTACAGTCGAGCGACGTGACCAGGTTTTAATTGGACGCTTGTCCTTGGATGCTGCAGCAGCCTCTACTTTTTTGATCAAGTGGGCGTCGCAGAAAGGACCTTTTTTTAATGAACGAGACATATCTGTTTACCCCACTTAACGCTTGTGACGACGCTGAACAATCATCGAATTGGTACGCTTGTTGTTGCGAGTGCGGTAGCCTTTGGCTGGCTGACCCCACGGGCTCACAGGCACACGACCTTCGCCGGTCTTACCTTCACCACCACCGTGCGGGTGATCTACCGGGTTCATCGCGGTACCACGCACGGTTGGGCGAATACCCTTCCAGCGTGTTGCACCAGCCTTACCCACCTTCTTCAAACTGTTCTCTTCGTTGCTCACTTCACCAATAGTGGCGCGGCATTCGATGTGAACACGACGGATTTCACCAGAGCGCAAACGCATTTGGGCGTAGGTGCCGTCACGGGCCAGCAACATGGCTGAGCCACCGGCTGAACGTGCAATTTGAGCACCCTTGCCTGGCAGCATTTCTACACAGTGCACTGTTGTACCCACGGGAATGTTGCGAATTGGCAAAGTATTACCGATCTTGATAGGCGCCTCGGAGCCATTCACAACGGTTTGACCCAACTGCAAACCACGGGGTGCAATAATGTATGCGCGCTCACCATCTGCATAGCAGATCAAGGCGATGTGGGCCGTACGGTTTGGATCGTACTCAATCGTTTCCACTTTCGCTGGCACGCCGTCTTTGTTGCGTTTGAAGTCAACCATGCGGTAGTGCTGCTTGTGACCACCACCCATGTGACGGGTAGTAATGCGACCATTGTTGTTACGACCTGCAGTCTTGGATTTCTTTTCCAGAAGCGGTGCGTAAGGCTCACCCTTGTGCAAATGCGGATGAACCACTTTCACCATGGCACGACGGCCGGGTGATGTTGGCTTTAATTTAACTAATGGCATGTTACGCAGCCTCCGAGAAATTAATTTCCTGACCAGCTTTCAGTGCAACATAGGCTTTGCGCACATCGGAGCGGCGCCCCATGGTGCGGCCAAAACGCTTCTGCTTGCCAGCAATGTTGACTACACGCACAGCCTCAACCTCAACCTTGAACAGCAGCTCTACAGCAGCCTTGATCTCGTGTTTGGTCGCAGTGGTGCAAACCTTAAAAGCAATTTGCTCATGCTTGTCGGCCAGCATGGTGCTCTTTTCAGAGACGATGGGTGCCAACAAAATTTTCATTAAACGCTGGGTGTTCATGCGTACATCTCCTGCAGTTTGTCGATTGCAGCACGAGTCGCAACCACTTTCTTGAAATAAATCAAGGAAAGAGGGTCGGCGTAACGTGGCTCGACCACTGCCACATTGGGCAGGTTTCTGGATGCCAGGTACAAGTTTTCGTCCACTGAATCAACAATCATCAGGACTGAATCGAGACCCATGCCTTTCAATTTTTGATCAAGCAGCTTTGTCTTTGGTGCTTCCAAGTCCAAGGACTCAACCACAACCAAACGACCTTCTCGACTCAATTGAGACAGGATGGAGCAAACGCCCGCGCGGAACATTTTCTTGTTCAGCTTCTGCGTAAAATTCTCATCGGGAGAGTTCGGAAAGGTTTTACCGCCTCCGCGCCACAAGGGGCTAGAGACTGCACCAGCACGCGCACGGCCAGTACCTTTCTGCTTCCAAGGCTTGCGCGTTGAGGCACGAACTTCAGAACGATCTTTTTGTTGACGTGTACCCTGACGTGCGTTGGCCTGGTACGCAACAACCAACTGATGAATCAGCGGCTCGTTGTATTCACGGCCAAACACAACATCGGAAACCTGAACAGTTTGAGAGGCCTGCCCAGAATCACTAATGACTTTCAATTCCATCTGGTTCCCCTTACGCCTTTGCCTTGACAGCTGGCTTAACCAACAATTGGCCACCCTTTGATCCGGGCACAGCGCCCTTGATCAAAAGCAGACCACGCTCGGCGTCAACACGAACCACTTCCAGATTCTGGGTGGTTCGATTTACGTTACCCAATTGACCTGCCATACGCTTACCAGGGAAGACTCGACCTGGATCCTGGGCCATACCGATTGAACCGGGCGCATTGTGGGAGATCGAGTTACCGTGGGACGCGCGCTGCGAACTAAAGTGGTGACGCTTGATGGCACCGCTGAAACCTTTACCCTGCGTTAAACCACTGACGTCAACTTTTTGACCAGGCGCAAAAATTTCTGCTGAAACGGCAGCACCAACCTGCAATTCAGCAAGCTTGGCCGTATCAACGCGAAATTCAACAAGGGAGGAAGCGGCTTCGATAGAAGCTGCTGCAAAATGACCAGCCTGCGCCTTGACAACGCGGGAGGCTCGCTTGGACCCGTAGGCCAACTGAACGGCTGTGTAGCCATCTTGTTCGAGTGTTTTGAGCTGCGCAACACGGTTAGAAGACACATCAACAACAGTCACGGGAATTGAAACACCCGCGTCTGTAAAGATGCGCATCATGCCGATCTTGCGACCAATAAGGCCTAGACTCATGATTTCTCCAATTTCGGCTACGATTGGCCGAATGATTAAATTCTATCTAAAGCTAACCTTTTGAAAAGGTTAGCCGAAGATTATATGCGTTAATTAAATTTATTGCAACTTGATTTCAACATCTACACCAGCAGGCAGATCCAGCTTCATCAAAGCATCTACAGTTTTGTCTGTAGGGTCAACGATGTCCATCAGACGCTGATGGGTGCGGATCTCGAACTGGTCACGTGAAGACTTGTTCACGTGAGGGGAACGCAGAATGTCGAAGCGCTTGATTCGGGTAGGCAACGGAACCGGACCTTTCACCACGGCGCCTGTGCGCTTGGCTGTTTCCACGATTTCGAGTGCAGACTGATCAATCAGCTTGTAGTCGAAAGCTTTCAAGCGAATACGAATTTTTTGATTATTCATGTTTGTTCCTAAAGAGCTGAAAGAGTGTGACCAAACTTAACTTTTGGCTCACCTCAAAATTACCCGCATCAAACGATTGATGCGGGCTCATTCCAAGTATTACTTGGTGATTTTGGCAACTACGCCAGCACCTACCGTACGCCCGCCTTCGCGAATCGCGAAACGCAGACCTTCTTCCATCGCGATTGGGGCAATCAACTCAACATTGATCGACACGTTATCGCCTGGCAGTACCATTTCCTTGTCCGCCGGCAAGCTGATCGAGCCTGTCACGTCGGTTGTACGGAAGTAGAACTGAGGACGGTAGTTATTAAAGAATGGCGTGTGACGACCACCTTCTTCTTTGCTCAACACGTACACCTCGGCGCTAAAGCCTGTGTGCGGCTTGATCGTACCGGGCTTGGCCAATACCTGACCACGCTCCACGTCTTCACGCTTGGTACCACGCAGCAATACACCCACGTTGTCACCCGCCTGACCCTGATCCAGCAACTTGCGGAACATCTCCACGCCGGTACAAATGGTCTTGACTGTGTCCTTGATACCCACGATTTCGATTTCTTCACCAACCTTCACGATACCGCGCTCGATACGGCCTGTTACCACAGTGCCACGACCGGAGATTGAGAACACGTCTTCGATTGGCATCAGGAACGCGCCGTCAATGGCTCGCTCAGGTGTTGGAATGTATGTGTCCAGCGCCTGCGCCAACTGCTTGATCGCGCCTTCGCCCAGCTCACCCGTGTCGCCTTCCAACGCCAGCTTGGCCGAACCTTTTACGATAGGCACGTCGTCGCCAGGGAAGTCATAGGAAGACAGCAACTCGCGCACTTCCATTTCCACCAGCTCCAACAACTCTTCGTCGTCCACCATGTCGCACTTGTTCAGGAACACGATGATGTAAGGCACACCAACCTGACGGGCCAACAAAATGTGCTCGCGGGTCTGGGGCATGGGGCCGTCTGCTGCTGAACACACCAGAATCGCGCCGTCCATCTGCGCCGCGCCGGTAATCATGTTCTTCACATAGTCGGCGTGACCGGGACAGTCCACGTGCGCATAGTGACGCGCATCGGTTTCATACTCCACGTGTGCAGTGTTAATCGTAATGCCGCGCGCCTTCTCTTCCGGCGCCGCATCAATCTGGTCGTAGCCCTTGGCTTCACCATGGCCGCTCAAACGCGCCAATACTGTTGTGATCGCCGCTGTCAATGTTGTCTTGCCATGGTCCACGTGACCAATCGTTCCAACGTTTACGTGTGGCTTCTTACGCTCAAACTTTTCTTTTGCCATTGCAAATACCTCTTTTCAGTTCTTTAATTTCAATTATTTGGCGCGGGCGCTAATAACAGCGTCAGCAACGTTTTTGGGAGCTTCGCTGTAGTGCTTGAATTCCATGCTGTACGTTGCGCGGCCCTGTGTCAGGGAACGCAATGTAGTGGAATAACCAAACATTTCAGCCAAGGGAACTTCAGCCTTGATTGCCTTGCCACCACCAGGAATGTCATCCATACCCTGAACTACACCGCGACGTGAGGACAAATCGCCCATCACAGTACCGGCGTAATCTTCTGGTGACTCCACTTCAACGGCCATCATTGGCTCAAGCAGCACAGGGCTTGCGCGGCGCATACCTTCCTTGAAACCCATGGAAGCAGCGATTTTAAACGCTGTTTCGTTGGAGTCAACGTCGTGGTACGAACCGAAGTGCAATGCCACTTTCACGTCAACAACCGGGTAACCGGCCAATACGCCATTGCTCAATGATTCCTCAATACCCTTCTGTACGGCAGGAATGTACTCGCGAGGAACAACACCGCCCTTGATTTCATCCAGGAATTCAAAGCCCTTGCCAGCCTCGTTCGGCTCAACGCGCAAAACCACGTGGCCATACTGACCGCGACCACCCGACTGGCGAACAAACTTGCCTTCAACTTCCTTGACGGTGTTGCGGATGGTTTCGCGGTAGGCAACCTGCGGTTTGCCCACGTTGGCTTCCACACCAAATTCGCGCTTCATGCGATCCACGATAATCTCGAGGTGCAATTCACCCATACCAGCAATGATTGTTTGACCAGACTCTTCGTCGGTGCGAACACGGAACGAGGGATCTTCAGCAGCCAAACGACCCAAAGCAATACCCATTTTTTCCTGGTCTGTCTTGGTCTTTGGTTCGACGGCCTGAGCAATTACCGGCTCGGGGAACACCATGCGCTCCAGAGTGATGATGGCTGATGGATCACAGAGGGTTTCACCTGTCGTCACATCTTTCAAACCCACGCAGGCGGCAATGTCGCCAGCTCGAATTTCTTCAACTTCCTGACGGTTGTTGGCGTGCATCTGAACGATACGGCCAATACGCTCTTTCTTGCCACGCACAGGGTTGTATACGGAGTCACCCTTGTTCAGCACACCAGAGTACACTCGAACGAAAGTCAACTGACCCACGAATGGATCTGTCATCAACTTGAATGCCAAAGCAGACAATTTTTCCTCGTCATTGGCATGACGAACAATCGGCTCTTCATCTTCATCCGTGCCGGACACTGGCGGAATATCCACTGGTGAGGGCAGGAAATCAATGACCGCGTCCAGCATACGCTGAACACCCTTGTTTTTAAACGCAGTACCACACAACATCGGCTGAATCTCAGTCGAAATAGTACGCGTGCGAATGCCGAGGATAATCTCTGCTTCTGACAAGCTACCTTCTTCAAGGTATTTGTTCATTAGCTCTTCAGAGGCTTCAGCAGCAGCTTCCACCATTTGCTCGCGCCACTTGTCAGCCTCGGCTTTCAATTCGGCCGGGATTTCGCGGTAATCAAACTTCATACCCTGAGATGCCTCATCCCAGTAAATAGCCTTCATCTTGATCAAGTCAACCACGCCTTGGAATTTTTCTTCCGAGCCGATAGGAATCACGATAGGCACTGGGTTTGCGCGCAAGCGCAGACGCATTTGTTCAACCACCTTGAAGAAGTTGGCACCGGTGCGGTCCATCTTGTTCACAAAGGCCAAGCGAGGTACTTTGTACTTGTTGGCTTGACGCCACACGGTTTCAGACTGAGGCTGAACACCACCCACCGCACAATAAACCATGCAAGCGCCGTCGAGAACACGCATGGAACGTTCAACTTCAATGGTGAAGTCAACGTGCCCGGGTGTGTCGATGATGTTGAACCGGTGCTCTTCGTAGGAATTGTCCATTCCTTTCCAGAAGCAGGTTGTGGCAGCAGAGGTGATGGTAATACCACGCTCTTGTTCCTGCTCCATCCAGTCCATGGTGGCCGCACCGTCGTGCACTTCACCAATCTTGTGACTTACGCCTGTGTAAAACAGAATACGTTCAGTCGTGGTGGTTTTTCCCGCATCGATGTGCGCGGAAATACCAATGTTACGATATCGCTCAATGGGCGTCTTACGAGCCATTTGCTACTCCAGTTAAATTTAGAATCGGAAATGCGAGAAGGCTTTGTTGGCTTCAGCCATGCGGTGCACTTCATCACGCTTCTTCATCGCACCACCGCGACCTTCGGCTGCTTCGAGCAGCTCACCTGCCAGGCGAAGGTCCATGGACTTTTCGCTACGCTTCTTGGCTGCTTCACGCACCCAACGCATGGCCAGAGCCAAACGACGTGAGGGACGAACTTCCACCGGAACTTGGTAGTTCGCACCACCGACGCGGCGAGACTTCACTTCAACAACTGGCTTTACGTTGTTGATCGCGGCGTTGAACACCTCGAGTGGGTCTTTACCAGCTTTCGTTGAGATGCTGTCAAAAGCACCGTAAATAATGCGTTCGGCAACAGCTTTCTTGCCAGACAACATGATGACGTTCATGAATTTGGCTACTTCTGTGCTTTGAAACTTTGGATCTGGCAGCACTTCTCTGCGCTGCACTTCGCGACGACGTGGCATCTTGACTATTCCTTTATCTTCAGCGTGGGCAATCCCACTTATGCATCTGCTTACTCGACACACCAAATGTGTGCCGCACGGAATGCGGTTTTAAATCGACCAGTGTAAAAAATCACTTGGCCTTATTGCTTAGCCTAATTACTTGGCCTTGGCAGCTTTTGGACGCTTCGAACCATACTTGGAACGAGCTTGCTTACGATCCTTAACGCCTTGCAAGTCAAGTGAGCCACGCACGATGTGATAACGCACACCAGGCAAGTCTTTCACACGACCGCCACGGATCAACACCACTGAGTGTTCCTGCAGGTTGTGGCCCTCACCACCGATGTAGGAGATCACTTCGAAGCCGTTGGTCAGGCGAACTTTGGCCACTTTACGCAGCGCAGAGTTTGGTTTTTTTGGAGTTGTTGTGTAAACACGAGTACACACGCCACGCTTTTGAGGGCAATCCTCAAGCGCGGGGCTTTTGCTCTTCATGGTCACACTGGTGCGTGGTTTACGCACTAGCTGATTAATGGTTGGCATAGTTCCAGTTCCGGTTAAAAAAAACAAAAGGGCTACGGGCATGCCCGCAGCCAATTTAGCCCGCGATTGTATTCCAAAACACAAGCGCGGGTCAATGAATAAGGTGATGTTTTACTATCACCTTTCATATTTCTGTCAACAACTTAGGCTTCGTCAGAACCCTCAGAGGCTGGCAGATTGAACAGTGCCTCGGCTTGTGCGCGAGGGTCATGTTCGGCTTCCATCAGGCGCAACTCTTCCGCTTCGCGCCCTTCTTTGTCCTTGCGAGCCTTGTGGAAGGCCATACCGGTACCAGCCGGGATCAAGCGACCTACAATCACGTTCTCTTTCAGACCACGCAATTCGTCGCGCTTGCCCATGATGGCGGCTTCGGTCAGTACGCGGGTTGTTTCCTGGAAGGAAGCAGCCGAGATGAACGAATCGGTCGACAAGGAGGCTTTGGTAATACCCAGCAAAATATTTTGGTAAGTTGCTTCGCGCTTGTTTTCACTGCGCATTTTGTCGTTTGCATCCAACAGTTCAGAGCGTTCAACTTGCTCGCCTGGAATGAAACCTGTTTCGCCAGGATCATCCACAATGACGCGACGCAACATTTGACGAACGATCACTTCGATGTGCTTGTCGTTAATCTTCACGCCTTGCAAACGATAAACGTCCTGAACTTCATCAACGATGTAGCGAGCCAGGGCCTCAATACCCAACAAACGCAAAATATCGTGCGGATCGGCTGGGCCATCCACAATGGATTCGCCTTTGTTGACCACCTGACCGTCATGCACCAGCACGTGCTTGTCCTTGGGAATCAAGAACTCGTGAGACACACCGTCAAGGTCGGTAATGACCAGACGCTGCTTGCCCTTGGTGTCTTTACCGAAAGAAACCGTACCCGTGACTTCGGCCAACATGCCGGCATCTTTGGGCGAACGGGCTTCAAACAGCTCAGCCACGCGTGGCAGACCACCGGTAATGTCTCGAGTTTTTTGGCTTTCCTGAGGAATACGCGCCAAAACTTCACCCACAGACACATCTTGGTTGTCGCGCACTGTAATGAGCGCGCCAACCGGGAAGCTGATGTTTACGGAATGATCAGAACCAGCGATCTTGACTTCGTTACCCTGCGGGTCGATCAACTTCACCTGTGGACGCTCTCCCTTGCTACCGGCCGTACGACGCTTCGCATCAATAACAACCAGGGTAGACAAACCGGTCACATCGTCGATCTGCTTGGCTACGGTTGCACCCTCTTCGATATTCTCGAAGCGGATTTTACCGGCGTATTCGGTCACGATTGGGCGAGTCAAAGGATCCCAGGTTGCCAACATCGCGCCAGCTTTGACCTGGTTACCATCCAGCACGGCCAATGTGGCACCGTAAGGTACCTTGTGGCGCTCACGCTCGCGGCCAAAGTCGTCAGTGATCAGCACTTCGCCAGAGCGGGAAATCACGATTTGCTCGCCCTTGCCGTTGGTCACATAACGCATGGTGGCAGTGAAACGGATTACGCCGTTTGATTTGGCCTCAATACTGGACACTACCGCAGCACGTGACGCAGCACCACCAATGTGGAACGTACGCATGGTCAACTGTGTACCTGGCTCGCCGATGGACTGCGCTGCAATAACACCAACAGCCTCACCGTTGTTGACCAGATAACCGCGGCCCAAGTCACGGCCGTAACACTTGGCACACAGACCGTAACGTGTCTCGCAAGACAGCGGCGTGCGCACACGCACCTCGTCGATACCCAGATGATCGATCAACTCAACTGCGTCTTCGTCTAGCAACTTGCCTACTTCAAACACAGTTTCCTGGGTTTCGGGATTAACCACATCAGACACCACAACCCGACCCAAAATACGATCGCGCAATGCTTCAATGACTTCACCACCTTCAACCAGGGCCTTCATGGCCACGCCGTTGGAAGTACCACAATCGTCTTCCACCACGACCAAGTCTTGAGTCACATCAACAAGACGACGCGTGAGGTAACCGGAGTTCGCGGTTTTCAAGGCCGTATCGGCCAAGCCTTTACGAGCGCCGTGTGTTGAAATGAAGTACTGCAACACGTTCAGACCTTCGCGGAAGTTCGCGATGATCGGCGTTTCAATGATTGAGCCGTCTGGCTTGGCCATCAGACCACGCATACCCGCCAACTGACGGATCTGCGCAGCAGAACCACGGGCACCGGAGTCGGCCATCATGTAAATCGCGTTGAACGACTCCTGACGAACTTCATTTCCGTTGCGGTCAATTACAGGCTCGGTGGCCAGCTGTTCCATCATGGCCTTGCCCACCTGGTCGCCTGCTCGGCCCCAGATATCAACAACCTTGTTGTAACGCTCACCCTGAGTCACCAGACCGGATGTGTACTGGGATTGGATTTCTTTCACTTCGGCTTCAGCGGCAGCGATGATGACCTGCTTCTGGGCCGGAACTACCATGTCGCCCATCGCAATAGAAATGCCGCCACGGGTCGCCATGCGGAAACCAAACTGCATCAGCTTGTCTGCAAAAATAACTGTTTCACGCAGACCACAGCGACGGAAAGACGCGTTAATCAAGCGGGAAATTTCTTTCTTCTTCAAAGGACGATCAATGAAGGAGAAAGGCAGACCTGGAGGCAGAATTTCAGACAGCAAGGCACGACCTACCGTTGTTTCATAACGCGTGCGCTTGGATGTTTTTTCACCAGTTTCCTTGTTCACATCGTATTCGGTGATGCGAACAGTCACGCGAGTGGCCAGTTCAACTTCTTTGTTGTCGTAAGCGCGGTTTGCCTCGCTGACGTCGGAGAACATGATGCCTTCATTGCGACCATTCACCCGGTCACGGGTGGTGTAATACAGACCCAACACGATGTCTTGTGAAGGAACAATAGAAGGATCGCCGTTGGCAGGGAACAATACGTTGTTGGAGGCCAGCATCAGCGTACGTGCTTCGATCTGGGCTTCCAGAGACAAAGGCACGTGAACCGCCATTTGGTCACCGTCAAAGTCGGCGTTAAACGCAGCGCAAACCAGCGGGTGCAATTGAATGGCCTTGCCTTCAATCAGCACGGGCTCGAAGGCCTGAATACCCAAGCGGTGAAGTGTTGGCGCACGGTTCAACATGACCGGATGCTCGCGAATCACTTCTTCCAGAATGTCCCATACGATGGGTTCCTGGTTTTCAACAAACTTCTTGGCTTGCTTGATGGTGGTTGCAATGCCCATCACTTCCAAGCGGTTGAAAATGAAAGGCTTGAACAATTCGAGCGCCATCAGTTTTGGCAAACCACACTGGTGCAGTTTTAGCTGTGGGCCCACCACGATCACGGAACGACCGGAATAGTCCACGCGCTTGCCAAGCAAGTTTTGACGGAAACGACCGCCCTTGCCTTTAATCATGTCGGCCAATGACTTCAATGGGCGCTTGTTGGCACCAGTCATGGCCTTGCCGCGACGACCATTGTCGAGCAATGAATCAACGGCTTCCTGCAACATGCGCTTTTCATTGCGCACGATGATGTCAGGGGCATTCAGTTCCAGCAAACGCTTCAAGCGGTTGTTGCGGTTGATCACGCGACGGTATAGATCGTTCAGGTCGGATGTCGCAAAGCGGCCGCCATCCAGCGGAACCAATGGACGCAATTCGGGTGGAAGCACGGGCAGTACTTCCAGAATCATCCACTCGGGCTTGATGCCAGACTTTTGGAAACCTTCCAGCACTTTAAGGCGCTTGGCGATTTTCTTGATCTTGGCTTCGGAATTGGTGGTACCCAACTCGTCGCGCAGTGTGGTGACTTCGCGATCGATATCGATAGACTTCAGCAGTTCCTTGATGCCTTCAGCACCCATGAACGCGACGAAGTCATCACCGTACTCTTCCTGCTTGGCGAGGTAATCTTCTTCGGTCAATAACTGCGCGCGTTTCAGCGGCGTCATACCGGGCTCAACAACCACGAAACCTTCGAAGTACAACACGCGTTCGATGTCCCGCAGGGTCATGTCCAGCACCATGCCCAAACGAGATGGCAGTGACTTCAGGAACCAGATGTGCGCAACGGGCGAGGCCAAGTCGATGTGACCCATGCGCTCACGGCGCACTTTGGCCAGGGTGACTTCAACACCGCACTTTTCGCAGATAACACCACGGTGCTTCAGGCGCTTGTACTTGCCGCACAAGCATTCATAGTCTTTGATTGGGCCAAAAATCTTGGCACAAAACAGACCATCGCGCTCGGGCTTGAAGGTGCGATAGTTAATGGTTTCTGGTTTTTTGACTTCACCGAAAGACCACGAACGGATTTTGTCGGGCGAAGCGATCGCAATCTTGATTGCGTCGAATTGCTCGTCTTGCTGGACCTGTTTAAACAGATCTAATAAAGCTTTCATTTAAATACCTCCGTCGCGACCGATCAATTACGGTCCAGATCAATATCAATACCGAGTGAGCGGATTTCTTTCACGAGTACGTTGAAAGATTCCGGCATACCGGCATCAATCGTGTGATCACCTTTGACCAAATTCTCATACACCTTCGTACGACCATTCACGTCGTCTGACTTCACAGTCAACATTTCCTGAAGTACGTACGACGCGCCATAAGCTTCCAAAGCCCACACTTCCATCTCACCGAAACGCTGACCACCAAACTGGGCTTTACCGCCCAGTGGTTGCTGCGTGACCAAAGAGTATGGTCCTGTTGACCGGGCATGCATCTTGTCGTCGACCAAGTGGTGCAGTTTCAGCACATGCTTGTAGCCAACGGTAACCTTGCGGTCAAATGCGTCGCCTGTGCGACCGTCATAGAGGGTCACCTGGGTTTTTGAATCGTTAAAGCCCAAGGCTTGCATACGCGGATCTTCGTCGGGGTAAGCCAAGCGAAGCATTTCCAGAATGTCTTCTTCGTTCGCGCCATCGAATACGGGCGTGGCGAAAGGCATGCCCTTGGTCAGGTTCTTGCCCATGTTGATTATTTCCTGATCAGTCAGGGAATCGAGATCAACTGTTGTGCCTGTGCCGTTGTACACCTTATGCAGGTATTCACGCAGACGCGCCACTGCATTTTGTTCACGCAACATTTCATTGATGCGATCGCCAATGCCCTTGGCAGCCCAACCCAGGTGGGTTTCCAGAATTTGACCCACGTTCATACGTGAAGGAACACCCAAGGGGTTCAATACGATGTCGACGGGACGACCATCAGCCATGTGCGGCAGGTCTTCCACAGGAACGATCTTGGAAACCACACCCTTGTTACCGTGACGGCCAGCCATTTTGTCACCAGGCTGCAAGCGGCGCTTGACGGCCAGGTACACCTTGACCATTTTCAAAACACCTGGTGGCAGTTCATCACCTTGCGTCAATTTCTTGCGCTTTTCTTCAAAGGCCAAATCGAACTGATGACGCTTGTCTTCAATGGACTTCTTCAATGTTTCGAGTTGACCCGCGGCTTCTTCTTCTGCCAAGCGAATGTCGAACCAGTGATGGTGATCCACTTCCTTTAAGTATTCAGCAGTGATCTTGCTGCCTTTGGCCAACTTGGCAGGACCGCCGTTGGCGACCTTACCGATCAGGAAACGCTCGATACGGCTGAAAGCATCGGCCTCAACAATACGCATCTGGTCGTTCAGGTCGAGGCGATAACGCTTCAGCTCGTCATCAATGATGGACTGTGCCCTCTTGTCGCGAACGATGCCTTCACGGGTGAATACCTGAACGTCGATCACCGTACCTGTCATACCGGAAGGCACGCGCAGGGAGGTGTCTTTCACGTCGGATGCTTTTTCACCGAAAATGGCGCGCAGCAGTTTTTCTTCCGGCGTAAGCTGGGTTTCGCCTTTCGGCGTGACCTTACCCACCATGACGTCACCAGCTTGTACTTCCGCACCGATGTACACGATGCCGGACTCATCCAGACGTGACAACTGAGCTTCGGACAAATTGGAAATGTCGCGTGTAATTTCTTCGGAACCCAGCTTAGTATCACGCGCAACAACCGACAGCTCTTCGATGTGAATCGAGGTGTAGCGGTCTTCTGCCACAACACGCTCGGAGATCAAGATTGAATCTTCGAAGTTGTAACCGTTCCAGGGCATGAAAGCGACCAGCATGTTCTGACCCAAGGCCAATTCGCCCAGGTCAGTCGACGCGCCATCGGCGATTACATCGCCTTTGGCAATGATGTCGCCCTTATTCACGATCGGACGTTGGTTGATGTTGGTGTTCTGGTTTGAACGTGTGTACTTGGTCAGGTTGTAGATATCAACACCGACTGAACCCGATTCCACTTCATTGTCATTCACACGAATAACAATTCGGTTGGCGTCCACGTAATCAACCACGCCACCATGATCAGCCACGATGACTGTGCCCGAGTCGACAGCCACGGTACGCTCAATGCCAGTACCGGCAAACGGCTTTTCAGGACGCAAACATGGCACAGCCTGACGTTGCATGTTGGCACCCATCAAGGCACGGTTCGCATCGTCGTGTTCCAGGAATGGAATGAGCGATGCGGCAACAGACACGATTTGACCTGGTGCAACGTCCATCAGCTCAACGCCGGACGGATCCATCAATTCGAATTCACCGGCCACACGACAGGAAACCAAGTCACCGACCAAGCGCTTCTTCTCGTCGATCTCCGCGTTCGCCTGGGCGATCACGAAACGGCCTTCTTCAATCGCTGACAGGTAAACGATTTCATCGGACACCACACCGCCTTCCACTTTGCGATAAGGCGTTTCAAGGAACCCGTACTCGTTCAAACGAGCGAACATCGCCATGGAGTTGATCAAACCAATGTTTGGGCCTTCCGGTGTTTCGATTGGGCACACACGACCATAATGGGTGGTGTGTACGTCACGAACCTCAAAGCCGGCACGCTCACGGGTCAAACCGCCTGGGCCCAAAGCAGAAACACGACGCTTGTGCGTGATTTCTGACAAGGGGTTGGTTTGGTCCATGAACTGCGACAATTGGGAAGAACCAAAGAACTCCTTGATTGCTGCAGAAATTGGCTTGGAGTTGATCAGATCGTGCGGCATCAGGTTCTCGGCTTCAGCCTGCCCCAGACGCTCTTTCACGGCACGCTCAACACGCACCAAACCTGCGCGGAACTGGTTTTCAGCCAATTCGCCGACACAACGAACTCGACGGTTACCCAAGTGATCGATGTCATCGATTTCGCCGTTGCCGTTGCGCAAGTCAACGAGAATCTTGATTACGGCCAAGATGTCGTCGTCTTGAAGCACCATGGCGCCTTCCACTTCGGGACGGCCAACACGGCGGTTGAATTTCATGCGACCCACACGAGACAAATCGTAGGAGTCTTCGCTGTAGAACAGTCGGTTGAACAGCATTTCAACTGCTTCTTCCGTGGGCGGCTCGCCTGGACGCATCATGCGGTAGATGGCAACGCGTGCCGCGGTCTGGTCTGCTGTTTCGTCAGTGCGCAGCGTTTGAGAAATGTAAGCGCCGTGATCCAGTTCGTTGGTGAAGATGGTTTCAACCACTTTCACGCCTGCGTCACGGATTTTGCCCATGATTTCTTCGGTGATTTCGTCGTTGGCAGAGGCCACAACTTCGCCAGTGCTGCCATCAACAATGTTCTTGGCCAAGGTGCGGCCAATCAGGAAATCTTCAGGCACGGAAATTTTCTTCAAGCCAGCCGCTTCAATATCACGAATGTGCTTGGCATTGATACGCTTGTCTTTCTGAACCAGAACCTTGCCCGCTTTGTCGACGATGTCAAACTTTGCGACTTCGCCTTTCAAACGCGAAGTGACCAGATCCATGGATGCGCCTTCGGATTTGATTTCGAACTGGTCGAATTCAAAGAAGGTGGACAGGATTTGCTCGTTGTTCATGCCGATGGCTTTGAGCAAAATCGTGACTGGCATCTTGCGACGACGGTCTACACGGAAATACAGGATGTCTTTGGGATCAAATTCGAAATCGAGCCAAGAGCCACGATAAGGAATGATACGGGCCGAGAACAGCAACTTGCCTGAGCTGTGGGTTTTACCACGGTCGTGTTCGAAAAACACACCAGGCGAACGGTGCAACTGTGACACGATAACGCGTTCGGTGCCATTGATCACAAAGGAACCATTCTGTGTCATGAGTGGCAATTCACCCATATACACTTCCTGCTCCTTGACTTCTTTCACGGTGGGCTTGCTGGCCTCACGATCCAGAAGCACCAAGCGCACGCGCGCCCGCAAGGGCGAGCAGAAGGTCAGACCACGCTGTTGACATTCTTTGACGTCAAAAGCGGGTTCGCCCAGTGCGTACTGCACAAATTCCAAGCGTGCATAGCCGTTGTGCGAAACAATTGGAAATACAGACTGAAATGCTGCCTGTAACCCTTGTTCTGCACGTTTTTCAACCGGGAGACCCAATTGAAGAAAGTCAGTGTAAGAGTCAAGTTGAGTGGTGAGAAGGTACGGTACATCCAAAACTGGAGGCCGTTTCGCAAAGCTTTTGCGTATGCGTTTTTTCTCGGTGGCAGAGTAAGACATATTTTCTGTCCTGATGTCGAGCGGATTAAGCGATATGCATGTGTTCTACACATGGCTTAACACACTCTGGTTTGTAATCGCTCTTTCAAGCGCAAAAAGCCCGGAGGCAAAAACCCCCGGGCATTTCAAAAACCGACATTACTTAACGTCGACTTTTGCACCAGCTTCTTCAAGTTGCTTCTTGACGTCATCGGCTTCAGCTTTGGAAACGCCTTCCTTAACAGCTTTGGGCGCGCCGTCAACCAGGTCTTTCGCTTCTTTCAGGCCGAGACCTGTCAGTGCACGAACAACCTTAATTACGTTTACTTTGCTTTCGCCAGCTGCAGTCAGAATTACGTCGAATTCTGTTTTCTCTTCAGCGGCAGCAGCACCACCAGCAGCAGGGGCAGCAGCAACTGCAACAGCAGCGGCGGCGGCAGAAACGCCAAACTTCTCTTCCATTTCTTTGATCAGTTCGGACAGTTCGAGTACGGTCATGCCAGCGATGGCGTCGAGGATTTCGGCTTTAGTTGCCATTTGAGTATTCTCCAGTTAAAAGTTTGATTCGGCTATCTTGAAAAAAGTTAAGCAGCTTGCGATTCTTTCTGATCACGAACGGCAGCAACACCGCGAACAAATTTCGTAGGTACTTCGTTGAGCGTACGTACGAATGTCGCGATAGGTGCTTGCATCGTGCCCAGCAATTTCGACAGAAGCTCATCACGACTTGGCATTGTGGCCAGGGCCTTCACACCATCTACACCCATCACCTGACCGGGCAGCGCACCGCCGGTCAGAACGAGCTTGTCGTTTGTCTTCGCGAAATTGACCAACACTTTGGCGGCTGCAACGGGATCAGAACTGATACCGTAAATCAGCGGGCCAGCCATTTTGCTGGACAGACCTTCGAAGGCTGTACCGGCAATGGCTCGCTTTGCCAAAGTGTTCTTCAGAACACGCAAATAAACACCTGCTGCACGAGCATCCTTGCGGAGCTGCGTCACACTTTCTACAGACAGACCACGATATTCAGCAACAACCACAGCTTGAGCGCTGGCCAGTTGACCAGTGATCTCTTCAATGACTGCTGCTTTTTCTTGGCGATTCAATGCCACGGTCTTTCTCCAAAAAGAAGCGCTTATTGCACTGTTTAAAACAGGCGACCGAAATCAAGCTTTGAACATACATTCATTACTTTTACTCGGGACCGCCATCTAGGTTGGATGGTTTTTTAAAAAATCAGGCCTAAACTACGAACCCTCAGTTTCCAACGGTCTTTGACAACCTGTGAGCCCTGACGAATCAGGAACCCACAGCCCAAAGTTCTTTATTGACCCAACACGGATGTTTGGTCAACGCGTACACCACCACCCATGGTGCTGGATACGGCAATCTTTCTCAGGTACACACCCTTGGACGATGCTGGCTTGGATTTGTTCAACGCGTCCAGCAAAGCAGACAGGTTGGACTTCAGCTTTTCAACATCAAAAGAGGCGCGCCCAATTGTGCAGTGAATAATGCCAGCCTTGTCGGTACGGAACTGCACTTGACCTGCCTTGGCGTTTTTAACCGCTGTAGCCACATCAGGAGTCACGGTACCCACCTTCGGGTTTGGCATCAGGCCACGTGGACCGAGGATTTGACCCAAGGTACCCACAATGCGCATGGTGTCAGGGGAAGCAATGACGACGTCGAAGTTCATATTGCCAGCTTTGACTTCAGCGGCAAGATCGTCCATGCCCACGATGTCAGCACCAGCGGCCTTGGCTTCCTCTGCTTTGGCTCCTTGGGCAAACACAGCAACGCGTACTGCTTTACCAGTACCAGCTGGCAGAACCACTGAACCACGAACGACCTGATCTGATTTACGTGCATCAACGCCCAACTGAATGGCTGCGTCAACAGACTCATCAAACTTTGCGGTTGCAGTTTCCTTGATCAAGCCCAAGGCCTGATCAACTGGGTATACGGCATTGCGATCAATTTTTGCGCGCAATGCTTGAGTGCGTTTAGACAACTTAGCCATTTATAGACCCTCCACCACAATGCCCATGCTGCGGGCTGAACCAGCGATGGTGCGTACAGCAGCATCCATGTCAGCAGCGGTCAGGTCAGGCATTTTTGTTTTTGCAATTTCTTCAGCTTGCTCACGAGTGATCTTGCCAACCTTGTCCAAATGAGGACGGGGCGAACCTTTCGTGATTTTTGCTGCTTTTTTGATCAACACGGTCGCAGGGGGCGTCTTCATGATGAACGTGAAGGACTTGTCTGCGAAAGCGGTAATCACCACTGGAATTGGCAAGCCTGGTTCCATGCCCTGTGTTTGGGCATTGAATGCTTTACAGAATTCCATGATGTTCAGACCACGCTGACCCAGTGCTGGGCCGATGGGTGGGGATGGGTTTGCCTTACCAGCCGGCACTTGCAGCTTGATAAAGCCAATGATTTTCTTGGCCATTGAAATTTCTCCGTGAGTTCAAACGCAGCGCTGAGCCGCTCCTCTTATTGCTTGAATTACCGTGCACCCTGTCAGCAATCAAATACAGGCGGCGGGAAAGCTTACTACCTTCAGATCAGACTTTTTCGACCTGATGAAAATCCAGCTCAACGGGTGTAGCACGACCAAAAATGGTGACAGACACACGAAGCTTGCTTTTCTCGTAATTAATTTCTTCAACGTTGCCATTGAAATCGGCAAATGGGCCCTCTTTGACACGAACCATTTCACCCACTTCATAAAGCACTTTCGGCCTGGGCTTCTCTGCACCCTCTTGCATTTGCTGCATGATTTTGTCGACTTCTTTCTGAGAAATCGGCGTGGGGCGATTACCCGTACCACCCACAAAACCTGTGACTTTCGGGGTGTTTTTGACCAAATGCCAGGAATCGTCAGTCATTTCCATTTCAACCAACACATAACCCGGGAAGAAACGGCGCTCGGAAATCGATTTTTGACCACCCTTGATTTCAACCACTTCTTCAGAGGGAACCAGGATTTGGCCAAACAAGTCCGAAAACTCGGAACGGTCAATGCGCTCCTGCAGTGCTCGCTGCACACTCTTCTCAAGTCCCGAGTAGGCGTGCACCACGTACCAGCGTTTTGACATTATATTGTCCACCCTAAAATCAGATCGTAGAACACCCACTCAAGCGTTTTATCCACCAAAAGAAGATAGATCGACATGATCAACACGAACACAAAAACCACACCGGTCATTTGCATCCCTTCTTTGCGAGTGGGCCAAACAACACGCTTGGCTTCGTTTACGGAATCTTTGGCGAAACCCACAAACCGCTTGCCGGTTTGAGAGAGCAGAAAACTGCCAATCGCCAGAACAACACCCAACAAGACAACGCCAAGGCGAATGAAGAAATCTTCTGCTGACAAAACCTGATAAGCCACCGCGCCACCGATTGCAAAGGCAATCGCCAGCACAAGCATCAGCTTGTCCTGCCCTGTAGATACTGTTTGAATGTCGTTTTGTGCCATATTCTTAAAATGTAAGCCGCCGCTGAATCGCTTCAGCGGCGACGGTCCTACCAAATTTGGCAGGGCAAGAGGGAATCGAACCCACAACCTTCGGTTTTGGAGACCGACGCTCTGCCAATTGAGCTATTGCCCTAAAAAACTCGAATATTACTTGGTGATTTTGGCAACTACGCCAGCACCTACCGTACGCCCGCCTTCGCGAATCGCGAAACGCAGACCTTCTTCCATCGCGATTGGGGCAATCAACTCAACATTGATCGACACGTTATCGCCTGGCAGTACCATTTCCTTGTCCGCCGGCAAGCTGATCGAGCCTGTCACGTCGGTTGTACGGAAGTAGAACTGAGGACGGTAGTTATTAAAGAATGGCGTGTGACGACCACCTTCTTCTTTGCTCAACACGTACACCTCGGCGCTAAAGCCTGTGTGCGGCTTGATCGTACCGGGCTTGGCCAATACCTGACCACGCTCCACGTCTTCACGCTTGGTACCACGCAGCAATACACCCACGTTGTCACCCGCCTGACCCTGATCCAGCAACTTGCGGAACATCTCCACGCCGGTACAAATGGTCTTGACTGTGTCCTTGATACCCACGATTTCGATTTCTTCACCAACCTTCACGATACCGCGCTCGATACGGCCTGTTACCACAGTGCCACGACCGGAGATTGAGAACACGTCTTCGATTGGCATCAGGAACGCGCCGTCAATGGCTCGCTCAGGTGTTGGAATGTATGTGTCCAGCGCCTGCGCCAACTGCTTGATCGCGCCTTCGCCCAGCTCACCCGTGTCGCCTTCCAACGCCAGCTTGGCCGAACCTTTTACGATAGGCACGTCGTCGCCAGGGAAGTCATAGGAAGACAGCAACTCGCGCACTTCCATTTCCACCAGCTCCAACAACTCTTCGTCGTCCACCATGTCGCACTTGTTCAGGAACACGATGATGTAAGGCACACCAACCTGACGGGCCAACAAAATGTGCTCGCGGGTCTGGGGCATGGGGCCGTCTGCTGCTGAACACACCAGAATCGCGCCGTCCATCTGCGCCGCGCCGGTAATCATGTTCTTCACATAGTCGGCGTGACCGGGACAGTCCACGTGCGCATAGTGACGCGCATCGGTTTCATACTCCACGTGTGCAGTGTTAATCGTAATGCCGCGCGCCTTCTCTTCCGGCGCCGCATCAATCTGGTCGTAGCCCTTGGCTTCACCATGGCCGCTCAAACGCGCCAATACTGTTGTGATCGCCGCTGTCAATGTTGTCTTGCCATGGTCCACGTGACCAATCGTTCCAACGTTTACGTGTGGCTTCTTACGCTCAAACTTTTCTTTTGCCATGACGACCTCGGTGCGGGCACCCAACAAAGGAGTGCAGTTATAACGGTATGGTGCTCATGGGCAGGATCGAACTGCCGACCTCTCCCTTACCAAGGGAGTGCTCTACCACTGAGCCACATGAGCAACTTTCTATTAAAGCCTGGAGCGGGTGAAGGGAATCGAACCCTCGTCTTAAGCTTGGAAGGCTTCAGCTCTACCATTGAGCTACACCCGCACACCTTGCACGCCCCTTTTCAAGGGCGCACTCGGTTAAACTGCTTGAATTCTTGGTGGAGAGAGTTGGATTCGAACCAACGTAGGCGTAAGCCAACAGATTTACAGTCTGCCCCCTTTAGCCACTCGGGCATCTCTCCAAAAGAGAACCCCGGATTATGGATGCTTTTTTAAACAACGTCAACACCTCATGCCCCCTTTCCGTCTTATTTGTATATTAATTCTTGGTTTTTCGAGTGGACTACCCCTGGCCCTGACAGGAAGCACCCTTCAAGCCTGGCTGGCAGTCGAGAATGTGGACATTAAAACCATCGGTTTGTACGCGGTGGTGGGATTTCCTTACACCTACAAATTTTTGTGGTCGCCCTTTCTCGATTACTTGAAGCCTGGGTTTTTTGACCAAAGGCGTGGCTGGATTGCGCTGATGCAATTGGCCTGTGCCGGCCTGATTGCCGCCATGGCATTTGTGGACGCACATTCTGCCTGGACAGTGGCTGCAGTTGCCGTGGCCATTGCCTTTTGTTCATCGACGCAGGACATGGCGATTGATGCCTACCGCACGGACCTGCTTCCCGCTCCTGAACGCGGTCTTGGCGCTGCTTACTACGTAACAGGTTATCGGGTAGCCATGTTGGTTTCAGGCGGACTGGCATTGATACTGGCTGGCGAGTACCTGGGCTGGACTGGCACCTACCTGTTGATGGCGGGGCTGATTGCCGCCTGCGCTGTGATAACTGCTTTAAGCCCCACCGCCGACACACCCGAGGACCTGGCCAGGCGAGCTTCGAAAAGAAAACTGTTTGACATTGTGAGGGAGTCGACAGGCAACTTCATGAGCAAAGAAGCGGCGATCTGGATTTTGCTGTTGATTGTGCTTTACAAGGTGGGAGATGCGTTTGCGGGTTCATTGACCACTGCATTTCTGCTCAAGGGATTGGGTTTTACATTGACCGAAGTGGGTGCCGTGAACAAGACGGTGAGCCTGATCGCCACACTGTTGGGCGCATTTCTGGGGGGCGCATTGATGACACGGATGGGTCTCTATGGCTCGCTGATGTTGTTTGGAATATTTCAGGCGGTTTCAAATTTGTCATTTTGGGCGTTGTCGCTCATCGAACCGAATATTTGGGCCATGGGCAGTGCCGTATTTGTTGAGAACCTGTGTGGGGGTATGGGAACCGCTGCTTTTGTTGGCTTGTTGACCAGCCTGTGCAGCAAGGAATTCTCAGCAACACAATACGCTTTGCTTTCATCGTTAGCGGCTATGGGACGGGTTTACCTGGCTGCCCCTGCCGGGTATGTGGTGGCGGCCTATGGATGGAGCGACTTTTTTGTGTTCTCAACCGTGGCTGCCATTCCCGGACTGGTGGCGCTCTATCTGCTTCGATCGAGCATCCAGAAACTGGCGAGGTGAACAATTGTGCCATTTCTGAAAAGCATGGATAAAGGCTGAGGGCGACGAGTAGCCGAGCCGGGCAGAAACCTCAGACACACTGAGCCCTGTAGAACTGAGCAGTTCCTCGGCCATGGTTTGACGAACTTCGGCCAGCAGATCGCGATAGCTGGTACCCTCGTCGGTCAGACGCCTTCGCAAGGTGCGCTCTGTCATGAAGTGATCGGTGGCTATTTGCGCGAGGCTCGGGGAAGACGACAAGTCAGCCAGCAATTTGTTGCGCAACCAGGCGGACACGCCGCCCCGCTGCATTCGGCGTGACAGCAGATTCTCAAGCTGAGTCTCGCAGAAACGGGCACTGTGCTCGTTGGCTTTGGGCAAAGGCAAATTAAGCCACTGATCGTCGAATGTGGCCCTGTTAACTGCGGCATTGAACTGCGGAATGCAGCCAAACATGGCTTCGTATTGAGCCATGGGCGCATTGGGTGCAAATGCGAATTCAACAACGCGCAAAGGCAAGCTGACGCCAAACAATTCTCGCTGCAAAACCTGAATGGCAGAGCAATCGCGCTCAGCCACAAATGAACGCACTGCCGGGGGCAAATGATCGACCGACAGGATCATGGATGCCAGGCCGTTGCCCAGCACCAATTCGACTTTTGAAAATGCAAACGTGAGATCGAGATAGCGCAAACCGAGTTCGACGGCCTGTCTGAAGGTTGGGCTGGTGATGAGTGCATAGCCCCAAATACCGTAGGTGGTCAGGTGATATTCAGCGCCGGCCATTAGCCCAAGCCCGGGTACTTTGCCATGCAGGCGCACCAGATTGTGGATCACCTGCAACTCTTGATCAGGATCGATTTCGAGATGGGGATCATCCAGCTGGGCCGGCAAAATCGAGGAACCCATGAGAAGCGCGCTGCGGGTAGAGCCAAGCCTTACGCCTAGCTCACTCAGAATTTTTACACTGGCAACAGTTCGGCGAGCTTGCATAGGAGCAGGATTTGTCCGGAAATATCAACTACCGTTGATTGTAATCAAGTTCGAGCAGCACGTGGGGCTTCTACACTGTATTGAACGAAAACCGCAGGAGACATCGCGTGAACAGATTGCTGAATGAATTCGGATGGGCTGGCCCAGACAAAAGGACGCTAATCGAGAAACATGCCTTGCCCACATCTATTTTCCTGGACTGCATGGGGCTGAAAGTGCATGTGAGTATTGAGGGGAGTGGGCCTGATGTGGTCATGATTCACGGCTTTGCTGCCAGCCTGCACACATGGAGTGATGTGTGTGCGCAGATGAGCAAACAATTCAGGATTATTCGATTCGATTTACCACCATTCGGTTTGACTGGGCCTGCGCTCGACCAACAAGGCTGCGTTCGGAAAATGGACGTGGCTTTCTATCAGCAGTTTGTAGATGCGGTACTGGACGAGTTGCAGATTAAAAAATGCGTGATGATCGGCAATTCATTTGGTGGTTTTTTAAGTTGGGACCAGGCGCAAAGACACCCGGAGCGGGTGCGTGGCTTGATCATTTCTGATGCTGTTGGATATCAACAACCGCTGCCGATTTACATCACCCTGTTTACGATCAAACCAATTGCCTGGCTGACGCGACACGCAGTGCCCGCATTTTTGCTGCGAATGGCCGTGCGTGATGTATATGGCGACAAAAGTAAACTGAAAAAAGAAGTGCTTGAAAGGTACCTGGAGCTGTTCATGCACAAACCGAACCGAAGCGCTGTGGGGCATATGGTCGGTGTGTTCACCGACGGAGAACTAGGCTCGGAACGTTTGCCTGAGATTCAGTGCAAAACATTGATTGTGTGGGGCGGTGACGACCGATGGGTGAGCATTGAAATGGCAGGCCGATTCAATCGGGATATTCCGCACTCGGAACTGAAGGTGTACCGAGAGGTGGGCCACATTCCGATGGAGGAAGCGCCTGACCGCTTTGCTGCAGATTGTATCGAATTTATTGAAAACCTTTGATTGACATTCTGGAATTGAATATGAAAAACAAAGTGGTGTTTATTACGGGTGGCGCTCGGGGTCTTGGTGCGGGCTTGGCTGCAAAAGTGATCAGCAAAGGGGGCAAAGCCTTTATTGTGGACTTGAACGCTGAGGCGGTGTTTGCGCAAGTTGAAACTTTGGGCGGAGAGGGAATTGCTGGCTGCCAAGCCAATGTGTGCAAGCCTGCTGATCTTGAGCTTGCGATGGCAGAGTGCAAAGAGCGCTTTGGCAGGATTGATGTAGTCGTGGTGAACGCCGGAATCTTGAAAATGGGCTCGATTGAGCACATGAACCCTGCTGACTTTGACGCGGTGATGCAGGTGAATGTAAATGGTGCATTCAACACCATCCGCGCTGCCATTCCTTACCTGCGCGAGACCAAAGGTTACTTGCAGGTGATCTCATCTCTGGCTGCCGCAATTCACACGCCTTTAATGGGGCATTATGCAGCATCCAAAGCCGCAGTTGAGGCGCTGGCGGATGTGGCCCGCCAAGAGCTGGCATTGGACGGCATTGACGTGGGTTGTGTACACCCCACCTTTACCAATACGGCCATGATTCAGGAAGTGAATGCGGGCGTGCTTTGGGGAGGGCACAAGGGTGCTTTTGGTGCGATTGAACCAGAGCAGGTGATTGATGCCATGTACCGAGGTATTGAGAAGCGTCAGCGTAAAATTATTGCGCCCAAGACGATTGCGCCGTTGGTACTGGCACCCGGATTGTTTCACCGGGTGGCCGAAGGTTTAAGTCGAATGCAAGGCTCGGAACAGGCCTTGAAAAAATTCAAGGCCGAAGAAGCAGAGTCGCTTACTCGACGGTGACGGACTTCGCGAGGTTTCGAGGTTTGTCCACATCGGTACCCTTGACCAAGGCGACATGATAGGACAACAACTGCAAGGGCAAGGTGTGCAAAATCGGGGACAAGTGCCCTGCGTGATCAAGCAAATTGATCACGTGCACACCGTCGGCTTTTTCGATCTTTGTGTCTCGGTCAGCAAAAATATACAACTCACCGCCACGTGCGCGAACTTCCTGCAAATTTGACTTCAACTTTTCGATCAAAGTGTCTTTGGGGGCTACGGCAACCACTGGCATGTCGGCATCGACAAGGGCCAAGGGGCCGTGCTTCAATTCACCAGCAGCGTAAGCCTCAGCATGAATGTAGCTGATTTCCTTCAGCTTCAACGCGCCTTCCATGGCAATGGGATAGTGCACGCCACGCCCCAAAAAGAGCGCATGGCGCTTCTCTGCAAAACTGGCAGCCAAGGCCTTGATTTCAGGCTCGAGTGCCAGAATGTTTTGCATGGCCGAGGGCAAATGACGCAGTTGCGTGAGTAAGGTTTTTTCTTGCTCGGCGGTGAGTTTTCCACGCAGCTTGGCCATGACCAGCGTGAAAGTGAAAAGCGCAGCCAGTTGCGTGGTGAATGCCTTGGTTGAAGCCACACCGATTTCAGGGCCTGCACGTGTTAAAAACTTCAGCTTGCTGGCGCGAATGAGTGCAGATTCAGGTACGTTGCAAATGGACAGGGCATTAACCATGCCCTGAGACTTGGCGTGCTCTAGCGCAGCAAGGGTGTCAGCTGTTTCACCCGATTGCGAAATGGTGATCACCAATGTGTTAGGCAGACTGACGCTGGTGCGATAGCGGTATTCGCTTGCGATTTCAACATTGGTCGGCAAGGCGGCAATCGATTCGAGCCAATAGCGCGCAACCAGCGCAGCATGGTAGCTGGTGCCGCACGCCAGAATAAGCACTTGCTGAATGCCCGGTAGAATATTGCCAGCCTCTGCGCCAAACAGTTCTGGTTTTACGGCAGATGCATTGCTGACCATTTCCAGCGTGGCTGCGATTGCGCCAGGCTGTTCGTAAATTTCCTTTTGCATGTAGTGGGCGTAGGGGCCCAGTTCCACGGCATCAGCCGAAAGCTGACTTTCGATGATGGGCCGCTCAACCTGAAGACCTGCGCCATCAAAGAATGAAACCCCAGTGGTGTGCAACTGCACCACGTCGTTTTCTTCCAGGTAGGTAATTTGCTTGGTGTAGGCCACGAGTGCCGAAGCATCGGAAGCCAAAAAGTATTCACCTTCGCCATGCCCCACCAAGAGAGGTGCACCTTTCTTGGAAGCCAGCAAGGTCAGCGGTGCTGTGTTACAAATAACCGCGATGGCAAAAGCACCTTCCAGCTTTTTTACTGTGGCCTGCACGGCTGCCATCAACTCAAGCCCCTGAACCAAATGCTTGTGGGTGAGGTGGGCGATGACCTCGGTGTCGGTGTCGGACTGAAAAACGTAGCCTTCAGCAGTCAGCGCCTTGCGGATTTCCTCGTGGTTTTCAATAATACCGTTGTGAACCACGCTGACCGAAACACCCCGCCCTTCACTGATGTGAGGGTGTGCGTTGCGCTCACTGGGCACACCATGTGTAGCCCAACGGGTGTGAGCAATGCCCATTCGTGCACTCAGGGTTTTGGTACTGGAGTCGAGCTCAACCACACGACCCACGCTGCGCGCACGGTGAATGGAATGATCGAGATCGGACTGAATGGCCAGCCCGGCTGAGTCGTATCCGCGGTATTCAAGTTTCTTCAGGCCATCAATCAACACTGGCACGCTGTTGGTTTTTGAGAGTACGCCGACGATTCCGCACATGGTGTGAGGTATTCCTTTATTTTTTGGTTGATTTGGCCGGGCGTTTCCAGCCCGTGATCGTGATTTGTTTGGCACGTGACACGGTAAGTGCATTCTCGGGCGCGTCTTTCGTGAGGGTGGTTCCCGCGCCGAGGGTGGCACCCTTCTTCACCGTCACGGGTGCGACCAATTGGGTATCTGAGCCGATAAAAACATCGTCTTCGATGATCGTGAGGTGCTTGTTGGCACCATCGTAATTGCAGGTAATGGTGCCTGCACCCACATTCACCCGTTCACCAATTTGTGCGTCGCCAATGTAGGCCAGGTGATTGGCTTTGGACTGGTTGGCAATGCTGGCATTTTTGACTTCGACAAAGTTTCCAATGTGCACTTCATTGCCCAATTTGGCACCAGGGCGCAGACGCGCGTAGGGACCAATGACCGCCTTTTCGCCCACGGTGGCATCGGTGAGATGGGAATAGGCTTCGATACGGGTACCCGCCGCAATACTGACGTTGTTGAGCACGCAATATGGGCCGACGGACACCCCATCGCCCAAGGTGACCTGACCTTGAAACACACAGCCAACATCGATGGATACATCTGCGCCACAGTGCAGCGTGCCACGCAAATCGATCCGGGCGGGATCGAGCAGCTGCACACCTTCGATCATTAATTTTTCAGCCTGATGAAGTTGCCAGATACGCTCAAGCTCGGCCTGTTGAACTCGGGAATTGACGCCCGACACTTCCCAACTGTGCCTGGGCTGACAGGTGCGCACCAGCAGCCCATCTTCATGTGCCATCGCGATGATGTCGGTGAGGTAATACTCGCCTTGCGCGTTGTTGTTACTCAGTTTGCCTACCCAGTTTTTTAACTGCGCGGTGGGGCAAGCAAGAATGCCGGTGTTGACTTCGGTGATAGTGAGCTGCGAGGGAGTTGCGTCTTTTTGTTCGACTATGCCAACCACTGCACCTTCGGTATCGCGAAGAATGCGGCCGTAACCGTGTGGGTTGGGCATATGCAAGGTCATCAAGCCCATCTGCCCGGCTTTCGCGGCCTGAACCAAGGGCTGCAAAGATTCGAATTGAATGAGGGGGACGTCACCATACAAAATCAGGGTAACAGGATGATCGGCCAAGGCCGGGATTGCACATTGAACCGCATGGCCTGTACCCAGTTGATCTGACTGAGAGGCGAACAGAATGCCTGATTGGTGAGACAAATGCTGCTGAACCGCTTGGGCACCGTGCCCGACCACGACCACCACATGTGGGTTTTCAAATTGCAAAGCGGTACCCACCACCCGGCCCAACATGGACTGGCCACCCACCGGGTGCAACACCTTGGGCAAGGCTGACTTCATGCGGGTGCCCTTGCCTGCTGCGAGTATCAAAATATTCATGTCAATAATCAAATTTAGAAAAATAAAGCCAGCACACCGGTGTAACCGTACAAAGCACCACGGAAAATTTCGCCGTTGGCTGAAAAACCAATCAGGGGAATGTCCCCCAATTGCTCTCGCACAATTTGCTGCTCAACGCCTTGCAGGCCGAACAATGCCGCGCCACGACCATTGCAGGCAATGTACACCGCGCCGCGAGGTTTGCGCTGAGAATGGATTCCAGAAAAACCAGCGGCCTGAAGTTCGTTGAGTTTGGGTGCCGGCGCGTCGAGATCTTCACGCAGCTCTGCACACATTCTGGTTAAATCGACCCGCGCAGAATTTTCATCGCGAGTACAGAAAGACAATCGATCGCCCAACTTGAAATCTTCAGCAACAGCCAGGGATTTTTTGTTGGGATCCATTCCAACCACGGGACGTACTTTCAGCTGGTGCGCCTCGGAGCGACCCGCCGTGTAACCCTTAAGCGCAATGGACTCAGCAAGTGCACGGTCAGTGAGACCGACAAACAAACCATGAGCAAAACGTTTGGCCAACACCTCGGCGGCCTGGCTTGCGGGATCACCTTCGTCCGAGTCGGGTTGCAAACCCAAATCAGCGAGCAGTACATCGAGCGCCGGCAAACCATCGAGTTCTTCGACAAAATTACCGCGAAGCCCGGTGATTTCATGTTCCATGCCCACCACTTGAACACCTTGTGTCATGCGCACTTCGATAGGCAAACCACTGGCAAATACCACGCCAGACACACCACCGGACAGGGGTTCAAAGGCAATGTGGGTATTGGCCGTACCTGCGCAGACAAGACCACCGAAAATTTGACGAGTACTGACTTTAAGCGACAGATCATCGAGCAGATCGTCAATGTCCTCAGTGAGCGGATCGATGTGAATGAGCGCGGAGGACATGGCTTCCCGCCCCGACGCAGTCACTGTGCCAGGTTTGGGCAATGGCAATTTGCCTGAAAAAACTCGCGCAGAATCGGCTGGGAACTCCATCAGCATGACTGCCAGTGCAGGCTCTTGGTAATACTCCACTCCACTGCTGCACACGCCAGGCGCCAAACCGCCAACCCACTCCTTGATATTGGTTCGCTGGCGCAAACCCTGAAGAATTTGAGGCATGTTTTCTGCGAAGGCTTCTGTGGCGTAAATCAAACCCAGCTTTTGAGGCCGGGAAATATCGCTTGCGAACTGCTCCAGTTGCATCTGGCCTTCGAGCTGCACCAACACGAGTTCAAGTGCCTCTCTCCAGTTGGGGTGTGTGGCGTGGCCAAAACGAAACATCTATGTCCTTGTGCGCGCGGGGCGGGTGCTGCTTGAGGTTTTTTTACGGGGCGTGGCCGCACGCTTGGCTTTGGGCTTGGCAGGTTTTGGAGATGGTTCAGCTGCATTGGGACTGGCTTCGGTACCGGAACTTGCCATGGCTGCAGTGGCAACCACTTTGTTGAACTGGTCCTGCAACAACCCCCACCAAGCGGTGGCATTTGACACAATGGCCTTCGAGGATTCTTGCGCAGCCGCATCGCTTGCAGCAGCAGGCGCGGCGGGCTCGGGATCGGGAATTTTGGGTGCAACGGGCTCAACACGAGGCACAGGTGGTGGCGCAACCGCGGCCTGCATGGCGTTCCGAATGATTTCCTCGTTTACAGCTTGATTGACATCGCTGACTCGGTCACCACCCAAGCCCAGATTGGAGCTGAAAGATTTGATGGTGGCAATGGTGCCGCGCTGCACTTCCAGCCCCTGAATGGTGGCCCGCAACATACTGAGGTTGACATTGAGCCATTGCTCAACTGCTTTGAGATCAGAGATGCGCTTGTCAAGCTCATCGAGATCAGTGGTTGGGTTCATCACGCTGGGGATCGGCAGACTTCCCCAGATTTTCTTCACAAAATCAAATCCATCAGTAACCGACAAATTGGGTATTCTTTTGTTCGACATGTTTCCCCCTGCGTTTGACGCGGACTGCCTTGCTGAGTGGCCTGGTGACTGCGAACTCAGTGACTGCGAATCATGGTGCCCACGCCTTGGTCTGTCAGAATTTCAAGCAGAAGGCAGTGCGGAACACGACCATCTACCACGTGAACTGAGTTTACTCCGCTTTTTGCTGCCTCGATCGCGGAAGATAACTTGGGCAGCATTCCACCTGAAATGGTGCCATCTTCGAACAATTCATCGATTCGTTTGGCAGTCAGGCCAGTGAGCAACTTGCCGTCTTTGTCCAACACCCCGGGGGTATTCGTCATCATGATCAGTTTTTCAGCTTTCAGGATTTCGGCGATTTTTCCGGCCACGAGGTCGGCATTGATGTTGTAGGCCATTCCATCTTCACCAAAGCCAATGGGTGAGATAACGGGAATAAAGGCGTCGTCTTGCAGGGCTTTCACAATGGCGGGGTCAATCGATGCAATTTCGCCCACGAAACCAATGTCATGAAACTTGCCAGGCTCGCTTTTGTCCGCCAACTTCATTTTCCGGGCTTGAATCAGCCCACCATCTTTGCCGGTTAAACCCACCGCCTTGCCACCGTGCTCGTTGATCATCATGACGATGTCTTGCTGCACCTGACCACCCAGAACCCACTCCACCACTTCCATGGTTTCTTCGTCGGTAACGCGCATGCCTTGAATAAAGGTGCCTTGCTTGCCAATGCGACGCAGGGCTTCATCGATTTGAGGGCCACCGCCATGCACCACAATCGGATTGATACCGACTAGTTTGAGCAACACCACATCGTGAGCGAAGGATTTTTGCAGATTGACATCGGTCATGGCGTTGCCGCCGTACTTGACCACCACGGTTTTGCCATGAAAACGGCGAATGTAGGGCAAAGCCTCGGACAGAACTTTGGCTTTGATGGCGGAAGTGAGATTGTCTGTGGTCATGAATTGTCCGGGTAGAATCTGGGCACAAAAAGCATTTTAAAGCGAATCTACCCGGACAACGGTGGCGAGAATGCCGATCGACGGATTCTAGAGAATGAATTGGGCAAGATCCTCGGATTTGGCCGCCTCACCCAGCCGGGAGTCGACAAACTCGGCTGTAATTTTCACAGGCCTGGGCTGACCATTGGCCTCGAATGCCACCTCTTCAAGCAGGCGCTCCATGACAGTGTACAAGCGGCGGGCCCCGATGTTCTCGGTTTTCTCGTTCACTGTGAATGCGATTTCAGCCAGCCGGCGAACACCTTCGTCGGTGAATTCCAGCTCAACCCCATCCGTTGCCAGTAAGGCTTTGTACTGCTCGGTGAGACAGGCGTCGGTGCTGGTCAGGATTCGTTTGAAATCGTCAACGGTTAAGGACTCCAGCTCAACCCGGATCGGAAAGCGCCCCTGCAGCTCAGGAATGAGATCAGAAGGGCGAGACAAATGGAAAGCACCACTGGCGACAAACAGGATGTGATCTGTTTTGATCATGCCGTACTTCGTGTTGACTGTGGTGCCCTCCACCAGCGGCAGCAAATCGCGCTGGACCCCCTGGCGCGACACGTCGGTTCCCCGGCCGTCGGCTTTGGTCGCAATTTTATCGATTTCATCGAGAAACACAATGCCGTCTTGCTCGACCCTGGCGATCGCTTTGGCACGCACTTCTTCTTCATTCACGCGCTTGGCGGCTTCTTCATCCTGAATCGCCTTCAGCGCCTCGGCCACTTTCATTTTGCGCAGCTTTTTCTTGCCACCTGAAATGTTCTGAAACATGGATTGCAACTGCCCGGTGAGTTCCTCCATGCCGGGTGGGCCGACTACATCCAGTGAGGGCGAAGCGGCCGCCACCTCAATCTCGATTTCCTTGTCATCCAACTCACCAGCGAACAACTTTTCCCGGAATCGAATACGCGTGCGGTTTTCATCGGGCTCGGGGGCTTTCTCGGTGAAGCCGAAATCCCGGGCGGGGGGAAGCAGTGCATCCAGCACCCGGTCAAAGGCGGCGGACTTTGCCTCTTCGACCACGCCAAGCTGAGCCTCTTCTCGAACCTGTTTCAGAGCAATTTCAATCAGGTCACGAATGATCGTGTCCACGTCGCGGCCCACATAACCAACTTCAGTGAATTTGGTGGCTTCAATTTTGATGAAGGGCGCATTGGCGAGCTTGGCCAGGCGACGGGCAATTTCTGTTTTACCCACACCGGTTGGGCCGATCATGAGAATGTTCTTGGGAGTAATTTCCTGACGCAGGGGCATGGGCACCTGCATGCGGCGCCAGCGATTGCGAAGCGCCACAGCGACGGCACGCTTGGCGGCATCCTGGCCAACAATGTTCTTGTTGAGTTCTTCAACAATGTTTGAAGGTGTAAGTTGAGTCATGGTATTAACCTTTGCTGCCAGATGCTTCAGGGGCACCCAACACTTCAATGGTGTGATGTTGGTTGGTGTAAATGCACAGTTCGCCTGCAATGGTCAGGGATTTCTTGACGATTTCTTCGGGCAAAAGTTCAGTGTTTTCAAGCAGGGCTTTCGCCGCGGAATGTGCGTAGGCACCGCCACTGCCAATCGCGACCAAGCCTTGTTCGGGCTCAAGCACATCGCCATTGCCGGTAATGATCAGGGAATGATTTTCATCCGCCACGGCAAGCATGGCTTCAAGCCTGCGAAGCATGCGATCAGTGCGCCATTCTTTGGCAAGCTCGACTGCGGCACGCAACAGGTGCCCCTGGTGCTTCTCGAGCTGGGCTTCAAAATGCTCGAACAAAGTAAAAGCATCGGCGGTGCCGCCTGCAAAACCCGCCAGAATTTTGTTGTGGTGAAGACGCCTTACTTTTCGGGCCGAACCTTTGACCACGATATGCCCCAGGGTAACCTGCCCGTCACCACCAAGTGCGACGTGCTTTCCTCTGCGTACTGACAATATAGTGGTGCCGTGATATTGCTCCATGCCTATCCTTTGGTTGGGGTGTTGCGCTGTGTGCGCTGATGTCACGATATGGGGACAATCAGGGCAGGATCAAGTCTTGTTTGATGACAGGCTGAACCTGAACGAAGGCGCTGAGCTCGATTGCAGCCTCGTTGGCTTGATCAATGGTGGTGAACGGCCCCACCAACACGCGGTGAACGCCTGATTCGGAAAGAATTTGGCTGGCTTTGCCGAAAGCCTGATGATTGGAAGAAACTTGCGAGACCAGAGCCTCTGCGTTGTTTTTGTTGCCGAACGCGCCAATTTGAAGATACAAGGGTGCTCGGTGAACCGGCACCAATGTGGACGGGTTGCTGAGTGCAACCTGCTGTACTTGCGCGCCATTTTTTGCCACCACGGTGCCGTTCTTCTCAGCGTGGTATTGAGCGATTGCATCGGGTGTCATCTTCTCGACAAGCACTTCAGCACTGCCCTGCTTGATGTAGTCCAGCTGATAGGCGGCCGCGTAGCTGAGATCGATGATTCGGCCCCGCAAAAACGGGCCACGGTCGTTCACGCGAACAATAACGGACTTGCCATTGGCCAAATTGGTGACTTTGGCATAACTGGGCAAAGGCAAGGTGGGGTGCGCAGCCGTCATTTGGTGCATGTCGTAAATTTCACCATTGGCGGTTTTCGCGCCATGAAATTTCTTGCCATACCAACTGGCCCGACCTTTTTGACTGTAGGGCTCTTCAAGTGATGTTTGCGGCGTGAAACTTTGCCCCATCACGGTGTAAGGCCGGGTATTACGAATTGCAATGGGTTCAAGCTGGGGGCTGGCGGAGGGCAAGTCATCAAGATTGGCTGGGCGTAAATCGCCGGGACCATCGTCCAGATAATAACCACCGCCCTGAGGCGCGGGCTCCCAGTTTTCATGTTTGACCGGTGGGGGAACAGAGGGCTTGGCCACGGTTTTCGCCGGGGGCGGCGAGACCGGCTTGTCAAGCGGAACGCTGGAACACGCAGCAAGGATCAATGACAGTGACGCAATCGAAACAAACCTAAAAACACCACTGCGCATAAATGCCTCCCTCATTTTTTCTCCCTGCGCTTCAGGCCTGACGCTGTCGTCGAATCAAGGCTTCCGCAACTCGGATGGCATTGTCTTCAGAACCGGCGATGGACGCAGAAGTAAAGAATTTGCCATCAATTCCCAAGGTGGGAACGCCATCTGCGCCATAAGCTTCGAAAATGGTTTTGGCCTGGGCACATTTAGCATTCACGCCAAACGATTTGAATACATTGGCGAATTCTTCGCGCTTCAAACCGATCGATTCAGCAAAATCGAAAATCTGCTCGTCGTTGGCCAACTGCTTTTTGTCTTTGTGCATGGCTTCAAACACTTTGCTGTGGGCCATGTCGAGTTTGCCCATGGTTTCCAGTGTGTAATACAGGCGCTGATGACCCTGGAAATTGACACGCTGACTTTGGTAAGCGATGGGGATTTTCGTGAAGACTACATCACTGGGCAACTTTTTATGCCAAGCGTTTACTTTGGGCTCAAAGTTGTAACAGTGAATGCAGCCATACCAGAAGAATTCGACCACATCGATTTTTCCAGGTGTGGAACGTGGAACCTCCCGGCGTGCTTTTCGGAATGCGCCGGCATCTTGGGCCAGTGCCGGGGACAAGCCACCGAAAGCACCCATCACGCTCAATGCCACCGCACTTTGAATCAATTCACGACGTTTCATACTTGTTTACTCCTTGACCACAGTTGCCTCGAATCCGCCTTTCGTGAGGGGAATTCGGGCCTGATAGGCTTCATTCGCGCTGCCAAATGGCCCCACACGAACGCGGTTTACAACATTGCCGTTGACCTCGCCCACGGCAATTTCGGATTCAGTGCCCACAAACGCAAGCTGAGCCCGCAATTGTTCAGCGTCTTCACGATTGCGAAAACTGCCCAATTGCAGAAAGTAAATGGTTTGGGCCACAGGTTCAATTTGTTCAGTTGGAGTGGCATCCCCTGTCTGAGGTTCCGTGCCTTGCTGAAATGGGTCGATGGTAACCACATTGCCCTGGTTGGCGTTTGCTTTGCCATAAATGGCGCTGTTGGGATCAGGGGGGCTGTTGCCTGGGCCCGGAGACACATTGGGCACGGCACCCTGAGTTTCAGCACCGGAAAATGGCAGCTGTGACTTGCTGACAAACAAAGCCACACCCAACGCAATCAAAAGCCCGAACACCATGCCGAACACAAACGCGGGAATGGTGTTGCCAAGAGATTTTCTAGCTTGCGGTTTTGCTTTGGGTTTAGATGATTTCGTAGATGCCATTGGGGGTTCGAACCTGTCCTTGAGAAACTGAGCCTAAATTATGCCCGAAGGCGACCTGCAGATGCGACCCAAACGCGCAAGCCGGCTTTTGGGATTGCCCTCATGCTGTAAAGTGTAGCCTTCATGGGCAAAAGCTCGAAATTTGCTTAAAAATCTGCAATAAATAGGTGCTTTGTGGGTCTTGACTATCTAAAACGCATACTGACCGCCAAGGTTTACGACGTGGCCATTGAGACACCATTGGAGCGCGCACATTCCCTGTCGGTTCGCACTGCCAATGAGGTGTTGCTCAAGCGTGAGGACATGCAAGAGGTGTTCAGCTTCAAGCTGCGCGGTGCTTACAACAAAATGGCCCACCTCAGCCCCATGCAACTGGAACGTGGCGTGATTGCTGCCTCTGCCGGCAACCACGCGCAAGGCGTTGCACTCTCTGCCGCCAGGATGCGCTGCCCGGCCACCATTGTGATGCCCACTACCACCCCCGCCTTGAAAATTGATGCAGTAAAACGGTTTGGGGGTGACTGGGTGAATGTGGTGCTGTTTGGCGACAGCTACAGCGATGCAGCCGGACATGCATCAGAATTGGCACAAGCCAAAGGCCTGACCTTTGTACACCCCTTTGACGACCCTGATGTAATTGCGGGCCAAGGCACCGTGGGCATGGAAATTTTGCGTCAGCATCAAGGCCCGATACACGCCATTTTCATCGCGATCGGCGGGGGTGGGCTGGCAGCTGGCGTAGGTGCCTATGTGAAACAGTTGCGTCCGGACATCAAAATTATTGGTGTACAAACCGTGGACTCCGATGCCATGGCGCAGAGCATGGAACAGCACAAACGCGTCACCCTGGCGGAAGTGGGTTTGTTCTCGGATGGCACCGCAGTAAAACTGGTGGGCGAAGAAACATTCCGACTGTGCGAAAAGTATGTGGACGGCATTGTGCGGGTGACCACCGACGAAGCCTGCGCTGCAATCAAAGACGTTTTTCAGGACACTCGCAGTATTCTTGAACCCGCAGGTGCACTGGCTGTGGCTGGCTTGAAACAGTATGCTGCGGAAATGGGTTTGCAAAACCAAACACTGGTCGCAATTTCTTGTGGCGCCAACATGAACTTCGATCGCTTGCGATTTGTGGCTGAACGCGCTGAGGTGGGTGAGCAACGTGAAGCGATTTTTGCGATCACTGTGCCGGAAGAACGCGGCAGCTTCCGAAAGTTTTGCGACTTGTTGGGTCCCACCAATGTGACTGAGTTCAACTACAGAATGTCGGATTCAGCCAAAGCGAATATTTTTGTGGGCATTCAAATTGGCAACCGTGCGCAGGCAGATGAATTGCAGCAGCGCTTTATTGCATCGGGTTTCGACGCCCTGAACCTGACCGACGATGAAATGGCGAAGCTGCATTTGCGCCACATGGTTGGGGGCAGGTCCAGTTTGGCCGACCATGAACTGGTGTACCGCTTTGAATTTCCGGAACGGCCTGGGGCATTGACGAAATTTTTAACCGCCTTGAACCCGGGCTGGAACATCAGCCTGTTTCACTATCGAAACCACGGTGCCGACTATGGCCGTATTTTGGTAGGCATTCAGGTTCCACCTGCAGACCACGCTGAATTCGACAAATTTGTGAAACAACTTGGCTACCCGGCGGTGAATGAAACCGAAAACCCGGCATACAAGCTGTTTTTGAAGTGAGTTAGCACTCGTCATCCGCATCAAACGCTTTGTCACCGGCACCGTCTTCAAGTGCTACGCCAGGGCGAATGGCTTCAAACGGAAACAACTTGCGGTCCATGAGGTGCGAAGGCACCACAGTTGACAGCGAGGTAAACAGATTGGCGATCCATCGGGGGTTGTGCTTTTCCCACTGCTTCAGCAGTGCGGCCATTTCCTTGCGCTTCAGGTTTTCCTGACTGCCACACAAATTGCAGGGAATGATCGGGAAATTCTTCTCTTCGGCATAACGGGCCAAATCGCGCTCTCGGCAATAAGCCAGTGGACGAATTACTGTGTGCTCTCCGTTGTCACTGACCAGTTTGGGAGGCATACCCTTGATACGACCGCCATAAAACAGATTAAGCAACAGGGTTTGCAATATGTCGTCTTTGTGGTGCCCCAAAGCGACCTTGGTGGCACCCAGTTCAGACGCCACACGGTACAAAATGCCACGACGCAAACGCGAGCACAGCGAACAGGTTGTTTTGCCTTCGGGAATGACTCGTTTCACAATCGAGTAGGTGTCTTGTTCCTCAATGTGAAACGGCACATGAATACTACGCAAGTAATTCGGCAGCACTTCCTCGGGAAAACCAGGCTGTTTCTGATCCAGATTCACAGCGACGATATCGAAGTTGATGGGCGCACGCTGACGCAGCAACAACAAAATATCGAGCAGACCATAGCTGTCTTTGCCGCCCGATACACACACCATCACTTTGTCACCCTCTTCAATCATATTGAAGTCGGCAATGGCCTGGCCCACTTGCTTTGTGAGGCGCTTTTCCAGCTTGTTGAATTCAAAGGCCTCTTTTTGTTCAGCCTTGTTGGGGAAAATCGTGATGGTTTGCATGGTCTGACAGCTTTCTAGGATTTGAAGCGGAATACCTCGACACCTGCGGATTCGCAGTCGGGGTAAACCTCGGATTTTTCAGCGCGTACGCGGGCGGCCACCACCTTGGGATGCTCCAGCACCAGCGCCAGGGTTTTGTCCACCAGGGTTTCAAGCAGGCCAATGTGGCCCGATTGAATGAGGCCATGAATTCCTGGTCGAACGAAATCGTAATCAACCACATCGACCAGCAAGTCGCGCTCGGAAGGGGTGGATGCGCACTTTACCCAAAAATCAATGTTAATACGCACAGCCTGCGTACGCCCCAACTCTTGGGGGAACACGCCAATTGCGGCGGACACATCGAAGTCGCGAATAAAAACGCGACGGCAGTCGGCCAGGCGGGGATCAAAGAACCAGTCTGTCATGGTGTCATCATGCTGAAATCACGCGCCATGGGCACCAAGTGCTGCCCGCCATCCACAAGAATGGTGGTACCAGTAATTGCGCGGCTTTGCACCAGGAACAAGACCGTGTTGGCGATGTCCTGAGGCTCGGAGGATTTGTTCAAAGGCGAAATTCGGTGGGTACTCTCGAACTGCGCATCGGTTTGCAGGTGCGAAATCAAGGTGAGCCCGGGGGCCACACCCACTACACGCACTTTGGGCGCCAGCTCCATGGCCAGCATGGTGGTAGCGGTTTCAAGCCCGGCTTTGGTGAGGGTATAACTTAAAAAATCGGGATTGAGGTTTTTCAGTTTTTGGTCCAGCAAATTAACCACCACGGCCTGCTCATGGTCGGGCACATGCTGATACAGGCGTTTGGCCAATTGAATGGGCGCAGCCAGGTTGGAGGCCATGTGCCGGTGAAAAAGCTCGGGCTGAAAAGTTTCGCCAGAGTCGAATTCAAACAACGAGGCGTTGTTGACAACACATCGAATTGGGCCCGCTTTTTCAGCAGCATCAAACAACGCTTCAACTTCGCTGGGCTGCTCAAGATCAGCCTGAACCACCACGCAGTGCACACCCAGTGCTTCAATTTGAGCCGCGGTGTCACGGGCCTCTGCCAGTGATGAACGGCAATGCAGCACAATAGACCAACCGGCACGCGCCAGTTCAAGCGAGATGGCTTTGCCCAGTCGCTTGGCTCCCCCGGTTACAAGGGCAAATTGTGGATTGGCATGTGTCATTCGTGCGCCATCGGTTAGAATCTGGAAAATCAGTGAACAACGACCATCAAGCAAACCAGGGTTTACTTCAAGGCTTTGATTTTTAAAAGAACCCGCTATTCTAAACCAGACCTGCCTCATGCTGTCGAATTTTAATCAAGCCACTCGCTTTGACGAGTTCATGCGATTTGCGCTTTACGATCCCCAATATGGCTACTACGCAAGAGGCGAGCAAATTTTTGGTCGTCGGGGCGATTTTATTACCGCCCCGGAATTGAGCCCGCTGTTTGGGCAAACACTGGGCAAGGCCCTGCGGGAGGTGCTGCCCCGCTGCAATGGTGTGGTGTATGAATTTGGGGCCGGGACCGGGCAACTGGCTTGCGACATTCTTCAAGCGGCTGGCGATTTGATTACCCAATACAACATTGTGGATGTGTCGGCCGGATTAAAGCCTGTGCAATTGGCCAAGTTAAAGGCACTGCATGGCCCGCAGGTAGAACACAAGGTGCATTGGCTGGGCGAGCTGCCTGCGGAACTTCAGGGGGTGGTTTTAGGCAATGAGGTGCTGGATGCCACACCGGTTCGTCGATTCAAATGGCAGGCAGGCAATTCGCAGGAAGCGTGGGTACAGCACCTGAATGGTGAGTTGCACTGGGTGTGGAAACCGGCCGACCCGGTCTTCGCTGCCGTGGTTTCTCAGTTGCAGGATGCTCACGGGCCATGGCCAGAAGGTTACGAATCGGAAATTGCGGAGCAAAGCATTGCATGGGTAAAAACAGTCACGGAGCGTCTGAACGGCCTTGCGCTGATGATTGACTATGGTTTTCACGAAGCCATGTACTATCACCCGACACGCAGGCAGGGCACTTTGCGCGCCACAAGTCGCCACACTGCACATGATGATTTTCTGGTGAACGTGGGGCAGCAGGACTTAACCGCCCATGTGAACTTCAGCGCAATCTATGAAGCCCTGACAAGCTGCGGTGGCGAGCTTGAAGGGTACGCGCACCAAGGCGAGTTTTTATTGGCACACGGCATTCTTGAGTTGGCACGAAAACAACCGGAATTTACCCACCCAACACACGGTGCATTGATGCGCCAGAATTTGAATACCCTGCTGAATGAAGCCGATATGGGCGAGGCATTCAAAGTAATTTGCTGGAGCAAAGGTGTGAATGCCGAGAACACACAGTTTGCGCAGGTTTTTCTGGACAAGGACCGAAGCGGAAACCTGTAACTCAGCCGCCTGTTGACAACTCACAAGGCTTGAGCTCACCCTTTCTGTTCAACTCAAACACCGAGCGCACAGTTTCGATTTGCGAGGCATTTCCCCGAAGTTCAAAAAACACGCGCACCGGGCCCAACCGCTCCCGGATCTGGACACCCTCGACGCCACGTCGCGCCAGATCAGCCTTCTGGGCATTCGCCCGATCCAGGTCGCGGAACAATCCCAGTGAAATGGTGCCCTGCAAAGGCCCCGGCGTAGTGATGTAGAACATGTCGGCAATACCCTTGCCCGAGAGTTGATCGATACCCACCCCGCTGTTCACAATGTCTTGCGGCAAGTAAACCACATAGCCCACAGGCACCTGGCGCTCGAGTCGATCCGTTTCGCCACCCCAATTCAGCAAAGCCTCTTGAACCCGTGCAGACTCACTTTGCAACAAGGGGCCCCACAACCAACATGCCTGGGTACTTTTCGGATTCTCAAAAACCTGTTTGCTGGCATTTTCAATGGCTGTATCAAGCTGGGCCTGCCCCTGTTTCAAATCAATCTTAGGAGCCACAGGTGCGGGCGCACGAATCACTTCCACGGGCTGATCCCAGGGCCGCTCCACGCCAACCCACTCGGCACGTAAACCCGGAGAATCTATTGCTTTTTGCGAGCTGTTGCCTGTTAAAACGCCAAAACCCAGCAACGCCAAATTACCCAGCAGCAGCAACACAGCCAGAACACGCCAACCATTCATGCTGTTGCACCTTTTTGTGCCAAACGATAATCAAGCACCAAGCCCTTGAATACAGCGTATTCAAGCAGGGTAGCCTGCGGCAAATGAACCTGCATGGCGGGTGCAAAACCACCGGTCAGCCAGATGGCCGGGGGGCTGCCGTGTTCACTCTGTAACTGGGCAGCCACGGAATCGACCATTGCTTTTTGAATACGCCCCACACCCCTGCCAATCGCCTGCTGCGTGCTGACAGGCCAACTGTTTGTGCCGGTACTGTCCAACTGCACTTTGGGCAATTCAGCTGTATTTAAATGCAGGCTGCGCAACATGGTTTCAACACCCGGCACGATAAATCCGCCCAAGTGCTGCCAATGGGTATTTTTAACCACCACATCCAGGGTGGTGGCTGTGCCAAAGCTAACCAGCAAATTGACCTTGACCTGGCTCACCTCCATGAGCGCCATGCATGCTGCCCAACGGTCTTTGCCCAGAGTCGCCGGGGTTTCGTACGCAGACTGAATCTCAGCATGCCTGTTCACAGTCAATACATGCAGAGGTACGCCAGCCGCTTCGCACACTGAGCGCACGGACTGTTCGAAATCTGGGCCCAAGACATTGCTCAGCAAAACCGCCTTTACTGCATGGGTCGAATTCAAACCGGGTGCCAAATGCTGTTGCAAAGCACTCAAGGATCCGGAGAAAGGTTTGAATTCAGCAGTGGCGTGACTAAAAAAAGCCGAGGGCTGCTCAAACCGGACATTGACGCAAGCGTGCAAGCACCACTTTACAAAGGTGTTTCCAGCATCGATGCACAACAAATTCCCAGCGTTGGTCACGGCCTTACCCTCAAGGACAAATCACCTGCATGAACCGCACGCAAGCCGTGCTCGGTATTCACCAGGTACGCGCCTTGCCGGTCGATGCCCATGGCCTCACCCGCGAAACACACCACACCCTGGTCTTCAACTTGTACCTGGCTGCGCAGCCACGCATCCCGTTGGCTGAACTCGGCAAAAATTGAGTCGATGCCCTGAACACTGGCAGCCTCGATCCGCATTAAAATCGATGACACGACCGCCTCGGCTAGCTCACGTGGGGTGGGTAAACTCGGGGCAGGCAAATAATTCGACAAACTTGCAGCACCCAGACCAGACAATGCCTCGGGAACGTCAATACCCTGAATATTCAGCCCCACACCAACCACGGTGATTGCACCCTGCCCGGTTTGAAAAGACTCGCACAACACACCGCCCAATTTTTGCTGATCTGCCAATAAATCGTTGGGCCATTTCAGCCGCACAGGCACATGCCAATGCTCCAGTACCTGCGCCACGGCAACACCCACACACAGGGGCAAAAAAGGCATTTGCTGCCCAGCGATAGGCAAGCCCACAGACAGGCATAAACTTGCGCCTGGCTGCGCGCGCCATTGCCGCCCTGCACGCCCCCTGCCTGCGGTTTGCATGTGCGCCAACACGGCATTCAGGCCGGATACCCGCCCCTGCTGGTAAGCGCGGGCAAGGTAATCATTTGTTGAGTCGACTGAATCGAGTTCGATCCAGTGCACATCGGCTTGGGTTAACATCGAATGCGGGTCACTTCGGGCTAGTTGCGAAATTTTGCTCATCTTAACCTCCGAACGGGACACAAAACCAAGGAATCGCTCAAACGCCATGCCGCCAATCCACTCCAGCCTGCTGAAACGAACCCCCTACACCGGGATTCTCATGTTTGCCAGCCTGTATGCGTGCGTTGTGATTCACCTTAGCCTCTTCCCCTACAGCGATTGGAGACACATTGGCATCGGGCCATTTGAGTTTTTATTTGGCCCCTGGATTCCTGTGCATCAAAAAGTATTGTGGGCCGATGTGTTTATTAACATTGGAGGCTACATTCCACTGGGCTTCCTGATGCTGCTGGGCTTGAACAGACAGCCGCGAACATTCGACAAAATACTCGTTGTGCTGGTGTGTGCATTTATTTCGCTTGCCCTGGAATCCATGCAAACATTTTTGCCAAGCCGCGTGCCTTCCAAAATGGACCTGGTCACCAACACAATTGGGGGCGCTTTGGGTGTGTTGTTGGGCATTTACGTGACCGCACACCACCGAATTGCGCCACTGCTGAACCGCCGAATTGAGCATTGGCTAATTCAACGCGCGTGGATAGGCATGGGCTTGCTTAGCCTTTGGTTCCTCAGTATTTTGCCGCCACAAAATCCCACATTCAGCACCGGGCTTTGGCTGGGGAACCTGCTTGAAATTCCGGGCCCACTGCAACACAGCACGCCGTTTGGGATACCGCTGGAAGTGTTGCTGAAAATTGAAACCATCGCACCGACATTCATCAATTACTGTTTTTTAATGTGCGCCTGGATGATTGGGTTGGCACAAACACAGGCGGGCTCGCCACGAACACGCTTGCTGATTGTACTCATTGCATTGACCTTGCTCATTCGACTTCTTGATTACCTGGTGCTGGCTCCAGTGTCGGCCTGGACTTACCTGGGTCAACGTTGGTTTGAGGCCAACAGCCTGGGCTTACTGATAGCCTTTGTAGTGGCACTGACCATTTCAATGATGCAGGTGCTGCCCCACCACATGGCGAGAATCGGGCTACTGCACCTGCTGGGCGGGTGGCTGATCACCTTGCTGCTGCCCGGGGTATACGACCCCGATCTGGGCAATCCGGGCAGCGGCATTCTGGCAATTTTCCGAAGCCTGCAAGAAGCCGGGCGCTGGGTGAGTGAATTGTGGCCAATCTTAGCACTGACTGTTTTGACTTTTTTGAGCCTGCCCGAGCGACGTTTTCGGCGATAATAGTGCCCATACCCTGAGCACTCACGCGGATTCAACCAGCCATGAGCTACTTCGAGAAACATGTTTTCTTTTGCACCAACCAACGCCCCAACAATGAGAGTTGCTGTGCGGACTGCCATGCGTCTGCGGCGCACGCGCATGCCAAAGAACGGATCAAGAAACTGGGCTTGAACGGGCAAGGAAAAATCCGGATGAACAAGGCTGGCTGCCTTGATCGATGCGATGAAGGCCCAGTGATGGTGGTGTACCCGGAAGGCGTTTGGTATACCTATGTGGATATATCAGACGTAGATGAAATTATTGACTCTCACCTGGTGGGCGGCGAAATTGTCGAACGCCTGCGGTTGCCATGAATCCAAAAACCCGACATGAGTTGTGGAACGGTCAGGCGGGCCCAATCGAGGTATCGATTGATGAACCTGCGGCCCCATTGCGCGGGCTGGCCGTAATTGCGCACCCCCACCCCTTGTTCGGCGGCACCAAAGACAACAAAGTAGTACAAACACTGGCCCGTGCATTTCTTCAAATGGGCTATGTAACGCTTCGTTTTAATTTTCGAGGCGTAGGTCAAAGCGCGGGAGAGCACGACAACGGACAAGGCGAAACGGACGATCTGGTTCAGTTGACCGAATTGGCCCGCGCCACTCTGCTGCCTGCCGAGCTACAAAATGAGCCGATTGCAATGGCTGGCTTTTCGTTCGGCGCCTTTGTAACCAGCCATGGCGCGCAACGGTTGCGCGAGGCCGGAACGAATATTGGCAAACTGGTGCTGGTGGGCACTGCCACAAGCCGCTTTAAAGTAGCTGCGGTGCCAGACAATACACTGGTCATTCATGGTGAAGTCGATGACACAGTGCCGCTTACAGATGTTTTACGCTGGGCGGGTGAACAAAACCTGCCGGTGATGGTCATGCCAGGAGTGGAACATTTTTTTCACGGCAAACTGCCTCAACTCAAAGAGCTGGTTGTGCGTTATTACCCAAGCTGAACGCCAAGCCACTTTTCTTCCCCATTTCTAGTACAGGAGCTTTTTACTTGTTTAATTCAGGAATTTCCCGATTCAAACGCCATGTGGGTCAACTCTCGTTGGTTCTGGGGCTTGGTATCGGAGTTGCCACGCAAGCCGCGGCCCAATCCAGTGTGATGCCACCTCCACCCGAAATCGGTGCAAAAGGCTACATGCTGCTCGACTTGACCACCGGTCAAACCCTGGCGGAATTCAACAGCCGTGAACGCCTCGACCCCGCATCACTGACCAAACTGATGACAGCCTACATGGCCTTTGCTGCACTCGACAGCAAGCAAATTCGGATGGATCAGCAAGTACCCGTTTCGCCCTACGCCTGGAAAGCCGAAGGTTCGCGCATGTTTATCGAACCGAACAAGCCTGTGACTGTTGAAGAGCTGCTGTACGGTGTGATTGTGCAATCGGGCAATGATGCAAGCCGCGCAATCGCAGAACTGCTGGCTGGCGACGAAAACAACTTTGCAACGCTGATGAATCAGCAAGCCAAACGGCTGGGCCTGACGGACACGAACTTCAAGAACTCCACTGGCCTGCCCGACCCACAGCACTACACCACCGCCCGCGATTTGGGCATTTTGGCCAAACGCATCATCACCGACTTTCCGGAATACTACAAAAAAATGTATTCCACCAAGGAATACACCTACAACGGCATTCGCCAACCCAACCGCAACCGCCTGCTGTGGATTGACCCCTCCGTGGACGGCATGAAAACCGGGCACACCGAGTCGGCCGGTTATTGCCTGGTCAGTTCAGCCAATCGCACATTGCCCAACGGCGTTGATCGCCGCCTGCTTTCCGTGGTGCTGGGCACCACCTCCGACCAGGCCCGCACGCAGGAAAGCCTGAAGCTGATGAACTACGGTTATCAGATGTTTGAAACCGTGAAGTTGTACTCCGCCAAGCAAGCCATCAGCACCAGTGAAGTGTACAAAGGACAAGCCAAGGAAGTGAAACTTGGCGTGAACAAAGATTTGCTGATCAACGTGCCACGCGGCATGGCCAAACAACTGAAAGCCACAGTCGAGAAAAAAGGCACATTGATTGCTCCGATTCCGGCCGGAACCGAACTGGGTAAACTGAAACTAACACTGAACGGTGAAACCATCGGTACAGTGCCGCTGCTGGCCTTGTCTACGGTTGAAGAGGCTGGCCTGTTCGGCCGTATGGTGGACTCCGCCAAACTGTGGTTTGAAGAGTAAACAATGAACACACCAACACCCAGTGAAGGCAAAAAAAGCCTAATTGAGTTTCCGACACATTTTCCCATCAAAGTGATGGGAAAGAACGTGCCGGAGTTCTCTCAGGTCATTTGCGATTTATTGCTCAGCATGAGCCCTGGATTTGATGTAGCTGCCGTTGACATGCGGCCCAGCAGCAAGGGCAACTACTTGAGCCTAACCTGCACCGTGTATGTGAATAACCAGGACGAGCTGGACAACATTTACCGGGCCCTTTCAGGGCATGAATTGGTATCGGTTGTGTTGTAAACGGGTTTGTTTCATAAAAAAAGCCGCACCAGCTTTACGAAGTGGTGCGGCTTTTTTCTGGGTGACCTTACACGCCGTAACGGCTACGGTATTCCTTCACCTTCTCGTACCAGCCCGCAAGGCGAACATTGGCAGCTTGGCGGGTAAGCAGGTAACGCAACAAGTCTTGCAGGTTGGCAATGGCCAGAACCGGGATTCCGTACAACTGCTCTACTTCCTGAACGGCTGAATGCTGGGTGTCCTGCCCGTCTCGCATGCCTTTTTCCATGCGATCCAGTGCGATCAATACCGCAGCAGGTTCAGCCCCATTGGCGCGAATGATTTCAACAGATTCACGCACCGATGTTCCTGCTGAAATAACATCGTCAACAATCACAACCCGACCTTCCAGTGGCGCACCCACCAAAGAACCGCCCTCACCGTGATCTTTGGCTTCCTTACGGTTAAATGCGTAAGGTACATCACGCCCGCGGCGGGCCATTTCCATGGTGGCTCCGGCCACCAAAGGGATGCCTTTGTAAGCAGGGCCAAACAGCATGTCAAACTGAATTCCACGCTCTGCGGTTTGCTCAAGCAAGGTTTGTGCGTAAAATTCACTGAGCTTTTGCAACGACGAGCCTGTGTTGAACAGACCCGCATTGAAAAAATACGGCGACATTCTGCCCGCCTTGGTTTTGAATTCGCCAAAGCGCAACACTTGCTTTTCGACCGCAAACTGCAAAAACTGATCGGAAAGAACCTGCAAATTTTGATTTGAATCGACCACGATCAATCCCTAAAAAACTGACTGCACACAATGACCCGCATTATCTCAGCAAATCTGAATGGAATTCGTTCTGCCCACACAAAAGGGTTTTTCGACTGGATGAACCAAAGCCAGGCCGATGTGGTGTGCGTGCAAGAGATCAAGGCCCACCTGGCGGACCTTGGCCCTGAGCACTTACAACCCGGCATGTACAAAGGCTACTTTCAGGCCGCAGAAAAAAAAGGCTACAGCGGTGTTGGCCTTTACTGCAAAGTAGAACCACTTAATGTAATTTACGGGCTGAATAATGCGGAATTCGACGCAGAAGGACGCATGGTGACGGCTGAATTCGAGAATATGATTGTGTCGTCGATCTACTTTCCATCCGGCAGCAGCTCCGAAGAACGACAAGAAGCAAAATTCCGGTTTTTAGATCATTTTGGGCAAATTTTTGATGATTTTGAAAGCAAAAAGAAGCCTGTTGTATTGTGCGGCGACTGGAACATCGCCCACAAAGAAATTGACCTGAAAAACTGGAAAGGCAATTTAAAGAACAGCGGCTTCACACCCGAGGAACGTGCCTGGATTGGCAATGTGATTGAACAACGTGGTTGGGTGGACGCCTACCGTGTGCTGTACCCGGAAGAAACGGACGGTTGCTACACCTGGTGGAGCAACCGCGGGCAGGCTTATGCCAAGAATGTGGGGTGGCGAATTGATTACCAAATGGTCAGCCCGGCATTGCGAGACAAAATTCAGGAGGTCAGTGTGTACAAGGGCCAGAAGTTTTCAGACCACGCGCCCTTGATTGCGGATTACGACTATCCGCTTTGAGGATGGCGCGCTGATCAGGCGGTTTTCAGTGCGAAATCGGGCAACCCCGTCGGGTTGGCGAAGGAATCACGCACTCAACTTGGCTTTCAAAATCTCATTCACCTGCGCCGGGTTGGCCTTTCCACGCGCTGCACGCATGATCTGCCCCACCAGAAAGTTAAATGACGCCTCTTTACCGGCTTTGTACTCGGCCACTGGCCCAGGGTGCGCTGCCAGTACGTCGTCGATCATTTTTTCAACAGCACCCGAGTCGGAGATTTGCTCCAAACCCTCGCCCTTGATACAAGCATCAACATCGCTGTACTTGCCGTCCCACAAAGCAGCAAACACCACTTTACCGGTTTTGTTGTTCAAAGTGCCATCTACCACACGTTTCACCAAAGCCGCCATCAGGGCGGGAGCAATTGGCGATTCCGCTGGGGTTTTGTCGTCACGATTAAGGCTTGCAGAGAACTCGCCCAACAACCAGTTGGCCAAAGGCTTGGCTTTGTCTGCGCCCGCCGCGGCCAGCGCCGCCTCGAAGTAATCGGTCATGGCGCGGCTGGCTGTGAGCGTCACCGCATCGTATTCACTCAAACCCAGCTCAGCGGTGTAACGCGCCTGCTTTTGACCAGGCAATTCGGGCATTTCGGCACGCACTTGCTCAACCCACTGCGCAGAAATCATCAGCGGTGGCAGGTCGGGATCGGGGAAGTAACGATAGTCTTCCGAATCTTCCTTGCTGCGCATGGAGCGGGTTTCGTTGCGATCGGGGTCGTAAAGTCGCGTTTCCTGTTTGATTGTGCCGCCATCTTCGATGATCTCGATTTGGCGCTGTGCTTCATAAAGAATGGCGGCTTGCAAAAACTTGAAGCTGTTCAGGTTTTTGATTTCGCAGCGTGTGCCCAGCTTGGTTTCGCCTTTGGGGCGAACCGATACGTTGGCGTCGCAGCGGAAACTGCCTTCCTGCATATTGCCATCGCAAATACCAAGCCACGTAACCAGTGTGTGCAGGGTTTTGGCGTAGGCCACTGCCTCCTCGGCCGAACGCATGTCGGGTTCGGTCACAATTTCAAGCAAGGGCGTACCTGCACGGTTCAAGTCGATGCCCGACTGGCCTGCGAAGTCTTCATGCAGGCTTTTGCCCGCGTCTTCTTCCAGATGCGCGCGAACCAAGCGTACTGTTTTCATTTGATCGCCCAGCAAAAAGCTGACCGTACCGCCCTGCACCACCGGAATTTCAAACTGACTGATTTGATAACCCTTGGGCAGATCCGGGTAGAAATAGTTTTTGCGGGCGAACACCGACTGCTCGGCCACTTTGGCGCCCACTGCCAGGCCAAATTGAATGGCGCGTTGAACTGCCGCTTTGTTCATCACGGGCAGCACACCAGGCAGTGCCAAATCCACAGCACAGGCTTGCGCGTTGGGCTCAGCACCAAAAGCAGTGCTAGCACCGGAGAAAATTTTTGACTCGGTTGTTAACTGGGTGTGGGTTTCAAGACCCACCACAATTTCCCATTGCATGGTGCGATCCCTTTTTAAGACGGTGTACGAAGGTGCCAATCGGTGGCAGCTTGATAATGGTCAGCCAGCGCCAGCAATTCCCCTTCCTTGAAATAATTGCCAATCAATTGCATGCCGACAGGGCGATTTTTGTCGCCAAACCCCACGGGCACGCTCATGCCGGGCAAGCCGGCCAAACTTGTGCTGAGCGTGTAAATGTCGGCCAGGTACATTTGCACCGGGTCAGCCGACTTCTCGCCCAAATTCCATGCAACCGTGGGGCTAACCGGACCGGCAATGAAATCACACTGCTGGAAAGCAGCTTGAAAATCTTGCGCAATGAGGCGGCGAATTTTCTGGGCTTGCAGATAATACGCATCGTAATAACCATGCGACAACACATACGCACCCACCATAATTCGGCGCTGTACTTCAAGGCCGAAGCCCTCGCTGCGCGAATTCTCGTACATGGACTTCAAATCGCTGTACTCGGCTGCGCGGTGGCCGTAACGCACACCATCAAAACGCGACAGGTTAGAGCTGGCTTCAGCAGGCGCAATCACGTAATACGCGGGAATGGACAATTCCGTGCGCGGCAAGCTGATGTTCACCAGCGCGGCGCCCATGGCTTCCAGCTGTTTTAATGCAGCGTCGATCGGTGCACGCACATCGGCAGCCAAACCCTCACCAAAAAATTCGCAGGGCAAACCCACGCGCACACCAGCCAGTGGCTTTGCAGCATTACCAGTGCGAAGGGGCTTTCCAAAGCTGGCGGTGAAATCTTCATCCGGAGTGGGCCGTTGAACACTGGTGCTGTCTTTCGCATCAAAGCCCACCATGGTGTTGAGCACCAAAGCACAATCACGTGCGCTATGTGCCATGGGACCAGCTTGATCCAGGCTGCTGGCGTAAGCGATCATGCCGTAGCGGCTGCAACTGCCGTAAGTGGGCTTGATACCGGTAATGCCACACAGTGAAGCGGGCTGGCGGATGGAACCACCTGTGTCGGTACCGGTTGAAAACGGCACTACACCCGCGGCCACTGCCACAGCTGAACCGCCAGACGAACCACCCGGCACGGCCAAGGTGTCCCAAGGGTTCAGGCAAGGGCCATAGGCACTTTTTTCATTCGATGAACCCATTGCAAATTCATCGCAATTCAATTTGCCAATGCTCACTGCGCCCGCAGCGTTCAAACGCGATACCACTTCGGCGTCAAAAGGGCTTTGGTAGCCAGCCAGCATTTTGGAGCCCGCTGTGCTGGTCCAGCCCTGGGTCACGAAAATATCTTTGTGTGCAGTGGGAATACCCAACAAGGCACCGGTTTCACCCGCGCCCATGCGTGCGTCAGCGGCCTTGGCTTGTTGCAGGGTGAGGTCATCGCGAATGTCCACGAATGCGTTCAACCTGGACTGCTCACCAGCTTGGCGCAAAGCATCTTGCGCCAACTCAACGGCACTGGTTTTTTTCTCGTCCAGCAAGGCGCGCAGCTGGGAAATACTTTGAATTCTGGATGACATGCTTAAAACCACATTCCAATATCGGATTTTCTTAAATTAGGAGGACTGAATTCTTGATAAACGATCATTCAATGACCTTGGGCACCAAAAACAGGCCTTTCTCGGCGGCCGGTGCGTTGGCCATATTGGCGGTGCGATTGTCGACCTCAGTCACGGCGTCTTCGCGCAAGCGCAGCGCGATGGGTTGAATCAGCGACAGAGGATGCGCCAACGGCTCAACGCCTTCGGTGTTTTCACTGCTCAAGCGATCGGCCAGTTGCATGATGTTGTTCAATTGTTGCTCAAGGACCTGAGCCTGCTCGGGCGCCACTTTCAAGCGCGACAAGGCCGCAATTTTTGCAATTTGTCCGGAATCAAGGGACATAAATTTTCTCCGCCGACCAGCAGGCCTGAGCATCGCTTCTAAATGATGCAAAAGCCGCTTGGTGAAAGTCTGTGTTGATCAAAGTCTGCTTATTTTATAGGTTATCATCGGTAGTTATGCCACTTGACAAGTGAAGTCCCATAAATAGTGGCGAACCGGACAACTTCTAGACAACTTTGAGCTTCGCGGGCTTGGCAGCTCTCCAACTACACAACACAGGTTAGAACATCACCATGTTTGGGTTTCTACGCAGCTACTTATCAAACGACTTGGCCATTGATTTGGGCACGGCCAACACGCTAATTTACGCCCGCACCAAGGGCATCGTTCTCGACGAGCCTTCTGTGGTTGCCATCCGCCAGGAAGGTGGCCCGAATGGCAAAAAAACCATCACAGCGGTTGGCCTTGAAGCCAAGCAAATGTTGGGCAAGGTGCCTGGCAACATTGAGGCCATTCGCCCCATGAAAGACGGCGTAATTGCCGATTTCACCGTGACCGAGCAAATGCTCAAGCAATTCATCAAGATGGTTCACGAAAGCCGCCTGTTTTCACCGAGCCCCAGAATCATCATTTGCGTGCCCTGCGGGTCTACTCAGGTTGAACGCCGTGCCATTCGCGAAAGCGCGTTGGGCGCGGGTGCTTCTCAGGTTTACCTCATCGAAGAACCCATGGCTGCTGCAATCGGCGCTGGCCTGCCGGTGTCTGAGGCATCGGGCTCCATGGTCGTCGACATTGGTGGCGGCACCACTGAAGTGGGCATTATTTCCTTGGGCGGCATGGTGTACGCCGGCAGCGTGCGCGTGGGCGGCGACAAATTTGATGAAGCCATCATCAGCTACATTCGCCGCAATTACGGCATGATGATTGGTGAGCCCACGGCTGAAGCCATCAAGAAGCAGATCGGTTCAGCATTCCCCGGCTCAGAAGTGAAAGACATGGAAGTGACCGGCCGCAATTTGTCGGAAGGCATTCCACGCCGTTTCACGATTTCATCCAATGAAATTCTGGAAGCGTTGACCGAACCCTTGAACGCGATTGTTTCGGCAGTGAAGTCTGCGCTGGAACAAACCCCGCCTGAACTGGGTGCCGACATTGCCGAACGCGGCATGATGCTGACCGGCGGCGGCGCTTTGCTGCGCGACCTGGATCGGCTGCTGATGGAAGAAACCGGTTTGCCGGTGCATGTGGCCGAAGACCCGCTAACTTGCGTGGTTCGCGGCTGCGGTCTTGCGCTGGAACGCATGGACAAATTGGGCACCATTTTCACCAGTGAGTAAGTAACTTAAAACGGTTCGAACTCCGGCTTGTTACATAGCCAGCATTGAACCGGCTAAAAGCCTATGGAGTACACACCACCACCGTTGTTCAAACAAGGTCCATCCGCACGCGTGCGGCTGGCCTTTTTTGTCGCGCTTTCGGTGGGTTTGTTGTTTCTCGATTCACGCTTTGCCGCCATGGAAGTGGTGCGCAAAGCAGTGGGCACGGTGCTTTACCCCTTGCAAAAAATTGCCAGCCTGCCCATCGAATGGAGTCAGGCTGGTGTGGACTACGCCACATCGCTGGACACACTCCAATCCGAGAATAAAACCTTGATTCTCGAGCAACTTCAAGACAAACAACGCCTGCACGAACTTGAAACCCTGCGCCAGGAAAATGAAAAGCTGCGCAAATTGATGAACGTGGGCAACACACTGAAAGTAAAGCGCTCCATTCTCAGCGAAATTGTCAGCGATGCACGCGACCCGTTCTCGCGCAAAATAATCATCGGCAAGGGTTTGATTCAGGGTGTCAAAGAAGGCATGCCGGTGATCGACGAATTGGGCTTGCTGGGCCAGGTCACCCGCGCCTTCCCGAGTCGGGCCGAGGTTAGCCTGATCACCGACAAAGAACAGATTATTCCCGTTGAAAACCTGAGGAATGGCATTCGCAGCGTTGCCTATGGCGGGCTGGACGGTGGGCTGATTGAACTTCGCTTCATGGCGGCCAACGCTGACATTGAAAACAATGACCTGCTGGTGACATCGGGGCTTGACGGCGTATACCCCAGAGGAATTCCTGTGGCGAGAGTCATTCGGGTCGAACGAAATTCGCGCTATGCCTTTGCCAGTATTTTCTGTGAACCCATTGCTGGCGTAGAGCGACACCGGTTTGTGCTGGTGCTCGACACCTTCCGCGAAAAAATTGCAAACGATGCGCAGCCAGCCGCCAGTGCACCCATGCCGGGGAATAATGCACCGAACACAGAATCGGCCAGCCCGCCCACCAACAACCCAGTACCAGCCACCGCCCCCACCTCGACAAACACAACGGAGGCTGGCAATGGGAATTAATCCATTCGGCAACTCCGAAATTTTGCGCCCGGTAAACCCTTGGTTCATTGCATTTTCGCTGATGGCTGCCTTGCTGTTCAAATTCATTCCAGTCGACCGAAATTGGGTTACGCCCGATTTATTGGCTTTGGTATTGGTGTTCTGGAACATTCGGCAACCGCGACGAATCGGAATTGGCGTGGCCTGGTGCTTCGGCGCGGCAGTCGACGTACATTCGGCCAGCGTGTTCGGGGAACACGCACTGGCCTACACCCTGCTGTCTTACTTCGCGATCACCATTCACCGCAGGGTGATGTGGTTTTCCCCGATGATGCAAGCGGCCCACATTTTTCCCTTGCTGCTGGCGGCCCAAGCCATCACAGTCATTATTCGGGTGATGTTCGGCGGCACCTTCCCGGGCGCCTGGATATTCGCGGAGAGCGTACTGACAGCCGCCTTGTGGCCGCTGACACAGTTCTTGCTGCTGGCCCCACAAAAACTGCCAGAAAACCGTGACAACGACCGCCCGATATGACCGAGTTTAACCACCCAGAACAAGCCATCAAACAGTTCCGGTTTCGGTTGTTTCTGGCCGGGCTCTTTGTGGTGCTGTTGTTTCTGGTGTTGGTGGCACGCTTGCTATGGTTGCAAGTGATCAGCTATGACAAGTACCAATCCAAAGCGGAAGACAACCGAATCACGATTGTGCCGCTGGTGCCGAACCGGGGTCTGATTCTGGACCGCAACGGGGTGGTACTGGCCAACAATTACTCGGCCTACACGCTGGAAATCACGCCTTCGAAAATCGACAATCTGAACGAGATGATCGACGAGCTGGGCAAGATTGTCGAAATTTCAGCTCTGGACCGCAGACGGTTCAAAAAACTGCGCGCTGAATCCAAACGGTTTGAGTCCATCCCGATTCGCACACGCCTCACCGATGAAGAAGTGGCCCGTTTTGCGGTACAAAGCTTCCGCTTTCCAGGCGTGGAAATTCGCGCTCGCCTTTTCCGTCAGTACCCATACGGTCCCCATGCAGCGCACTTGCTGGGCTACATCGGTCGTATTTCTGCACGGGATCAGGAACGGATCGAAGAACTGGACCAAACCAACAACTACCGGGGTACTGCCTACATTGGCAAAGACGGCCTTGAGAAGCGCTATGAAACCGAGCTGCATGGGCGAACGGGCTTTGAAGAGGTAGAAACCTCGGCAGGCGGGCGGGCCGTGCGCGTGCTGTCACGCTCACCTGCGGTGCCGGGTGAAAACCTGATGTTGTCCATCGATATTCGCCTGCAAGAAGCGGCCGAGAAAGCCCTGGAGGGCAAACGTGGCGCCCTGGTGGCAATTGACCCGCGCAACGGTGACATTCTCGCCATGGTGAGCGCACCCAGTTTTGACCCCAACCTGTTCGTGGAAGGCATTGATTCCGAAAACTGGAAATTGCTGAACGAAAGTATTGACCGGCCATTGCTGAACCGCCCTTTGGCGGGCACCTATCCGCCAGGCTCTACCTTCAAACCCTTTATGGCACTGGCCGCGCTGGAGCGAGGCTTTCGCACCGCATCGAGCACGCTGCGTGACCCTGGCTATTTTGATTTTGGTTCACGCCGGTTCATGGACGACAAAATTGGCGGACACGGCATGGTGGACATGTACAAGTCGATTGCCGAGTCGTGCAACACCTACTACTACATGCTGGGCAGCGAGATGGGCATCGACATTATTTCGGAGTTCATGGGCCGTTTTGGCTTTGGATCGCGCACAGGCATCGACCTGGACGGCGAACGCACGGGTGTGCTGCCCTCTCGGGAATGGAAAGCAGGCGCTTTCAAGAAGGCCGAAGCGCAGCGTTGGTATTCGGGCGAGACCATTTCAGTGGCGATTGGGCAAGGCTACAACAACTACACCCCGCTGCAATTGGCCCACGCCACAGCGGTGCTGGCCAGCGGCGGCATGAACGCAACACCCCGGCTGGTTCGGGCCTTCCAGAACCCGGTCAGCGGCCAGGTGACTGAAAAACCACTGGAAGCTTTTAAACAGCTAAACTTGCAACAACGGCATGTTGATTCAGTCAAACTGGGCATGCGAGGCGCGGTGCTTGAAGGCACGGCCCGCGGCGTTTTCAGGGACGTAAGCTATGAAGTGGCGGGTAAAACAGGAACTGCACAGGTGTTTGGACTAAAGCAGGGCGAAACCTACAAAGACCGTGCTGCCTCGGCCGAACGCCTTCGAGACCACGGCTGGTTTATCGCGTTTTCACCCATGGAACAACCTCGAATTGCCTTGGCTGCAATTGTTGAGAACGGGGGGTTTGGCAGCCAGTCTGCCGCACCCGCCATTAAGAAAGTGCTCGACACTTACTGGCAAATTGAAGCGGAGAACGACCCCTCGATTGTATTGCCGCTACCTCAGGCTGCTGAACAGGCTGCCGATCGAACAATCAGCGGAGAGTCTCTGCCGTGAACCGAAACCGCGCCATTCAACGTGAACCCATTTGGCCGCGAATCAAGCCATTCCTGACCGTTTTTGACCCGGTACTCAGCACGATTTTGCTGTCGTTGGTTGTGTTTGCCTTGATCACCCAGTACAGCGCAGCATTTGATTTCGAGGGGCGATTTATCGACCACTCACGCAACTTGCTGATTGCATTTTTGGTGATGTGGGTAACCGCCAACCTGAAACCCCAATTTTTGATGCGAATCGCAGTGCCGCTGTACGTGGTGGGCGTGGTTTTGCTGATTGCTGTTGAACTGTTTGGCGACATTTCAAAAGGTGCGCAACGTTGGCTTAACCTGGGTTTTATCCGGATTCAACCGTCGGAGATTATGAAAATTGCCATGCCTCTGATGTTGGCCTGGTTTTTCCAGCAACGGGAGAATGTGTCAGGCTGGCGTGAATTCGCGGTGGCTTCGGTTATCTTGGCCATTCCCGGTATTTTGATTCTGAAACAACCCGACCTGGGTACAGCACTGCTGGTATTGGGCTCGGGCTTCTTTGTGATTTTCTTTGCAGGTTTGTCGTGGAAAGTGATCGCTTGGCTCACTGGCTTGTTTTTGGCCAGCCTGCCCCTGTTCTGGACGCTGATGCACGATTACCAGCGCCAGCGGGTGCTCACATTGCTAGACCCCACGCAAGACCCGCTTGGCAAAGGTTTTCACATTATTCAATCGACAGTGGCCGTGGGCTCGGGCGGATTTACCGGCAAAGGGTTTTTACAGGGTACCCAAACCCACCTGGAATTTATTCCCGAACGCACCACCGACTTTATTTTTGCGGTGCTTGCAGAAGAATTCGGCCTGCTGGGTTGCCTGGTGCTATTGACGCTCTACACCTGTCTGATTGTGCGAGGCTTGGTGATTGCCGGCAACGCGCCCACCCTGTTTTCACGCCTGATGGCAGGTGCCATGGCCTTGATTTTTTTCACCTACGCCTTTGTCAACATTGGCATGGTCAGCGGCATTTTGCCTGTGGTGGGCGTGCCTCTGCCTTTGATGAGTTACGGTGGCACCGCCATGGTGACACTGGGTATGGGTGCCGGTATTTTGATGAGTATTCAAAACACCAAAAAACTGATTCAAACCTGAAGGCCTTGCCATGATTGACGCGAGCAAAGCCTGGTTGCAAAACACATTGCCAGTGCAGTTTCAACCCTTCGTCAGCCGCTGGCGCGACAACACCAGCGCGCTGGCCCGACAATTTATTCCATGGTTGCTCAATGGCGAGCACCTGGGCCATTGGGACACCCAACACCAGCAAACCTTTGAGAAAGTTTTCAATGCAGCGGGCCTGGTCTGCGTGAGCACTGGCCAGGGCATAGAGTGCAAACATACAGAAGGGCCACAAGCACTGAGCGCCAAACTGGCCACTGCTGGGAACATGCTGAAAGCCATGGGCCTGGTGCCGGGCTGGCGCAATGAAGAACAATTGTTGCTGACCAGGCAAGGACAGGTGTTGGCCACGGCCGAGCGGGCTTTGTTCAAAACGCTGGGATTTCGCAGCCGAGCAGTGCATGTGCATGTTGAGAACCACAAAGGTTGCGTGTGGACAGGTGTGCGCGCCGCGACCAAGCACGAAAACCCGGGCATGCTGGATAACCTGGCAGCAGGCGGTATTGCAAGCGCTGAGAGTATTGACAACACACTGTGGCGGGAACTGGAGGAGGAAGCCGGGCTGAATTCAGACGATTTTGCCTGGATTGAACCTTTAAACTGCCATGAACTGGTGTTAAGCCGCCCCTTGCTGTATGGTGGCTGGCATTACGAAACAGTCATTCTGTTTCATGGCCAGTTAAAGCCGGGGCGCCGCCCCAAAAACCGCGATGGCGAAGTGGGTGCATTTCAGTTAATGACACCCAATGCCTGCGTTGAAGCAATCAACGCCTGGCAGTTCACCCCCGATGCTGCCCTGTGCTGTGCATTGGCACTGGCCACCACCAGACAAATACGAAAGGAATAACCATGTTGTTGGGCTTAAAAGCCGCCACGTACCGGATAGGTACCACTGTGCTGCTGGATCAGGTTGATTTTTCAATTGAAGAACGTGAGCGCGTGGCCTTGGTGGGCCGCAACGGCACGGGCAAAAGTACACTGTTTCGCATTCTGACGGGCGAAACCACGCCTGAAGATGGCCTGGTGATTAAACAGGACGGCCTGCGCATGACCTGCCTTGAACAAGCCGTGCCCCAGGAACATGACGACACCATTTTTGATGTTGTAGCACAAGGCTTCGGTACCTTGGGCAAACACATCAGCATCAGCCGCACACTGGGTCCGCTGGATCATGATTCTTTGACACCCGCACAGGCCAAAGTGCTTGAAGAAGCACAACATGAGTTGGGCGAGCACCACGGCTGGCATCTGGAAAGCGAAGTAGATCAAATGCTTTCCCGCATGAAGTTACCTGCGGACTTGCCCTTTGCCAAGTTGTCGGGCGGCATGAAGCGCAAGGTGATGCTGGCCAAAGCCATGGTGAGTAACCCCGACGTGCTGTTGCTGGATGAACCCACCAACCACCTGGACATTCCCAGCATTGAATTGCTGGAAGAGCAGATTCGCCAGTTCAAAGGTGCTGTGATTTTCGTGAGTCACGATCGTTCATTCATGCGAAAGCTGGCCACACGGGTGTGCGACCTTGATCGCGGCATGCTGAAAAGCTGGTCGGGCGGATATGAGGGATTTTTGAAAGGCAAGGCGGAATTTCTGCATGCCCAGGAAAAGGCCAACGCGCTGTTCGATAAAAAACTGGCTGAAGAGGAAGTGTGGATTCGCCGTGGTATTGAAGCGCGACGCACCCGCAACGAAGGCCGCGTGCGCGCATTGATGGAAATGCGCAAACAGTTTTCAGATCGACGCAATGTGGTGGGCAGTGCGAAAGTACAGGTGCAGGAGGCTGAACGCAGCGGCAAAGTAGTCGCTGAGATGACCGACATCAATAAACAGTTGGGCGACTTGCCAATTTTGCGCAACTTCACCAACACCATTTTGCGCGGTGAAAAAATCGGCTTCCTCGGCCCCAACGGCATTGGCAAAACCACTGCACTGAAAGTGTTGCTGGGGCAGTTGCCACCCGATTCAGGCCACATCAAGTTGGGCACCAAACTGGAAATTGCCTACTTCGACCAGTTGCGCAGCCAGTTCAATGAAGAAGACACCGCAGTTGAAATTATTGGTGCAGGCAAGGAATTCATTACCATCGATGGGCAGGCCAAGCATGTGATCGGCTATTTGCAAGACTTTCTGTTCACACCCGACCGCGCCCGCCAACCCGTGCGCAGTTTGTCGGGTGGAGAACGCGCAAGGCTGATTCTGGCACAGCTGTTTTCAACACCCTCGAACGTGATGGTGCTGGATGAACCCACCAACGACCTGGACATTGAAACCCTGGAGTTGCTGGAAGAAAAACTGATGGCCTACCAGGGCACACTGATTTTGGTGAGCCACGACCGGGAATTTTTGAACCAGATTGTGACCCGTTGCCTGGTTTTTGAAGGCGATGGTGTGGTGGGCGACTACGTGGGCGGTTATGACGACTGGTTGCGCCAACGCACCACCGACCCCTGGGCCAATGTGGGCAAGACCAACACGCCCAACGCTGCACCACCTGCCCCACCCGCCGTTGCACAACCGACAGTTGCAGCTACTGCACCAACACCTGTCAAGAAGACTAAAAAACTGGGTTACAAAGAGCAACGTGAACTCGAAATGCTGCCCGCGCTGATCGAGAAACTGGAAACAGAACAGGAAGCACTGGTGGCAAAAATTGGTGACCCTAATTTTTACCAGCAAGAAGCCAGCACAGTGACTGCCGCGCAAGCCCGCATGGTTGACCTGGAAAATGAACTGCTGAAAGCGTATGCCCGCTGGGAAGAACTGGACGGCTAGGGATTTACCAGGCAGCGACTAAGGACGAATTCGGCTGGGTTGCCCCTGCGCGGTCAATACCATGCCCAAAGACGCCCACACCTCATCGGCTTCCTTGTAGGCCTTGGCCAGTTGAAGGCGCATGCCATAAAACAGCTTTGCCTCGGGCAAAGTGCCTGCAGTGTCCGGCACCCGTGCCTCCAGCAAACTGCGCGCGGTTTCTTCACTGGCAATGTGAAAACTGCCACTGACCACACGGCCACCGGTCAGGCGCCGTACTTCCCAGGTAAAACTTTGGCCCCACTCAAATTTTGCGGCAGGCGGCAAACTGACATACTCGCTCTCCAGGGGTTCAACCCAAAATCGCTTGCCTCTTGAATCAAACAACATCAAGTTGCCTTCTCTCGGCAAATCGCCCTGAAATATAAATTCCGGATTACGGGTCAACAGCAGCGATCCGTCGATGGGTTGCAAAACGCGAAGTGCGTCACTTTCGGCCGATTCGGTTTTATCAGCTTTGTCACCTTTAACCGGCAACACACCGCGCGGGCGGGTATACAGATTAATCCATTGATCAACCAAATCCAGATGGGCTTGCTCCAGAGGAAAGACTTTCACAGCTGGCCCGCTCAACACGCGAACAGTGTCAGCGATTACCTTGAGCCGGGCGGGTCCGTTGTAGACCCTTCGATTGCCGGTGTTCAAGATCAACACAGAGAATCGCTGCCCGTTGGGCACTGCAATGGTATGACCATGCAACAGGCGTTGGGTGGGAAGGGCACTGTATTGTTGCCCCTTCGGATTGGTGACCACCACCTTCTCAGTGGCGGCCAGGACAAAAACAACGGGCTCATTGGCCTGCGCCACCCCGGTGAACAAAAGGCAGGCGACAAAAGCACACTTCAACCACACGTTCAATACCACCCCACCAAAGACAAACCAATACCCAGATAATCGGATTTGTAATTGTAATCAATCAGGCTTTCGCCATAACCGGTGAAGTATTGCAAATGACCACGCAAGTTGCTGGTGAGCGGGAATGCCCAGTCAAATTGAACAGCGCCCCGAGATTCATCGCCACCGCGAAAGTTATGGCGGGTCAGCAGGGAATATTCATGGCCATTGTGTTTGTGGACCAGCAACATGTCGCCACGGCCCATGAAATCGCTGATGTCGGGGTTGTCATCTTCGGCGGCATCTTCGGCAATGCGCAACCAGGGCCTGAATTGAACCATGGTGTTTTCACGCTCAAACCCGACCATGCCGATCAAGCGATTCCACGATCTCGACAGTGGCAAGGCCCGCCCGTTGGACTGGTGATTCAGGCTCAAGCCCAGTAGGCGAGGTTCCCAACCAGTGGCCTCCCTGAACTCGCTCCAGCTGGAGCGCCAGGTGAAAATCAGCTCTGGTTCATAATTTGTTTCCCGAAAAGGGCGGGAAATGTCCTGGTTCATAACCTGCCAACGGCTGGACTGCGTGTAGCCAAACCACAAATCACCATTGTCACCAAACATATTCTCCATCACCTTGGTTTTCAGGCTGAGCTGAAATTTCAATTCATTGCGATCGAGATTCTCGGGCGCATCGCCCGGCTGCACTGTGTTGGCGGGGTTCGGGCTGGTGGGACGAATGTTCGGTGATTTGTTGTGATACACCGGCAACAGGTAAACAGGCTGGTACGGGCGTATGGAAAAAGTGCCTCGTTTGGCTGAAGGGGCCAGCTCCCAGCGGCGATCCAGCCAGCTCAGGGTGGTGTCTTCGCTGCGTTTGTACAACAACAACCCCCCGTCAATGGCTGCGGCTGCTTCAGGAGCGGAACCATCTTTGACCACCAGGCTTCTGCCTGTGGCATCATCAAAGCAGCGCAGGCGAAGTTGGTCGTCTTCAAGAAACAGGCAGGCACGAAGTGCCTCTTCGTCCAGGGTTTTGTTTTGAATGTCTTGGGCGTTGGCCCAACTGCCCAAGCCGAAAAGGCCCAGCGCAACAAGTAGGGTTTTGTTCATAATCGCGTACTGCGTCAAGCTTGGTTGGCTAGATACTCTCACATTTGGTTACAATTCTTAAATGGTTTCATTCCGCTTCAAAAAATCGTCGGCAAACAAAGACACTTCCACCAGTGGGCAGGGTCGCGAGTTCACCATTGATGAACTTGCGCGCACCGCCAACACCACAGTGCGCAATGTACGTGCCTATCAGGACCGGGGGCTGTTGGCCCCGCCCGAAAAACGTGGGCGCGTGGGTTTTTACAGTGAAGACCATTTGTCGCGACTCAAACTGATTGGGCAAATGTTGGGGCGCGGTTACACCCTGAGCAATATTCAGGAAATGCTGGACGCCATTGACAAGGGTTACGACCTTCGCCAGCTGTTGGGTTTAACGCATGCAATTACCAGCCCGTGGACAGATGAAATACCGAAGAATTACAACCCGGTGCATTTGGCCACCCTGTTTGGCACCAGCTTAAGCCGTGGTGCCCTGGCCAAAACAATTGAGCTTGGCCTGCTGGAACCCGATGGTTTGCGTTACCGTGCACCCAGCCCGAAAATTTTGCACGCCGGTGCGGAAATGGCCAGCGCCGGTTTGCCTTTGCTCGACTTGCTGGATTTGATTGCGTCGCTGCGCGGTCATCTTGAAAGCTTTTGCGACCAAGCCGTTTCGCTATTTGTGAAAGAACTGGACCAGTACGGCGACAACCTGCCACCCAAGGAAGAATTGCCCAGGCTGGCGCAATTGATCTGGAAAATTCGCCCCTTGGCCATGACGGCGATTGAATCGGAAGTGTCACGGGCCCTGCAAAAATCGGCCAGCAAATTTGTGGATGAACGAATTGTGGGCTTGATCGACAAAATGGCAGAGGAAATGCCGAACAATCCTGCGTTTCAACCCACTGGCTGGGTACCACCAGAAGCACCGGCCACGGGCGACAATAAAAACTGAACCGGCGGGTTTACAGCAGCAACAACAAGCGATTGCCGCGCTGATTCTGCTTGGCCTGGTACACGAAACGCCGCGACACCATGCGCATGAATGCCAGACCCATGCCTCCTTCAGGCAAATCGCCCAAACTCAAATCGTCTTGAAAAGAGTGCTCATGGTGCATTTTGCTGAGCACATGGGCTGGAATACTGCTGCCCCAGTCTTCGATCAACACCCCAACTCCGTGCTGAAAGGCCAGCACAGTAAGCTGCGCAGGCTCGGGGCGTTTGTCTTTAAAGCCGTGCAACATGACGTTGGTCAATGCCTCAGACACCACGAGATCGGTGTTGTAACAAACCTCCTCGGTGTAAGCCAACTCTTCTACAAATGCCCGCACCGCACGGCTCAGTACACCGATGTTCACGGTATCTGCAACAGCAGTGAATGCAGTGTAATTCAGGAACTCGCCCAATTTGAAGGCATGCTCGTGCGATGAAAACTCGTCTTGCAGGGTCAAGCCAGTTTGCACAAATTCATCGGCCAATTCAGATACCCGCGCAGAAGGCAAGGCAAGGCGCTGCACTTCAAAACTTTCACGCCACTGAATCCCAAGCAATGACAGGTCACCCACGATATCTACTTCATTGCGACCCGAATCCAGCAGGCGGGAAAACTCCCGGCTCAGCACATCCCCTTGTGTGTCGTCGAGCAACACGGACTGTTGCCAAACCTGGATATCGGGTACGCCCAAAGTGTTTGCGCATTCCCGCGGGTAAAAATAAAGTCGGCTGCCCGGGGCGATCACGCCTTGATAAATGACCTGCCCAACACCAAGGGCCTGCCCCGGCTCGCCGTGCGTGCCCAAAAATGCGGGTGCCAAGCCAGGTTGCGCCATGACCATGGCCCAATCGCCAATACCGGCGACCAACAGGGTACCTTGGTCAAGATTGATCAAGCCATAGAGCAAGTCAAATTGTGGAGGCTCGTCTTTCAGGGACGGCGAAATGCTTGAAAGTTGGGCCAGCACCTGCTCGGGGCTGGCCAGGTAACGCCGAATTTTTGAACTGGTTTCCTCCACGGGAAACAACACGCGCGTGGCACGGGCCATTGAAAACCACCTTGCCAACGCCATCGTTTGCAACGCTGTTGCCGTGTCCTGGCCAGCCATATTCAGCATGAAAAAACCATGCTCATTGGCCTGGGTTTCAAGCAAACCCATTTGTTTGCCACACACATAACCCTGTGGCTGGTAAATGGTTTGAATTGCAAATGGCCAGGGGTACTGCTTGCTTTTGGGCAAAAGGGCCCGTTGAATTCTTGACACTTCACGCATGTCACGTTGCAAGGCTTCATACAGCTGGCTAAGCTCAGTGTGTCTGCGCTCTAAGCCCGTGTGCAAATCTGCGATTCGCTCGGCCGTTTTCAGGCGTACTTTCAACTCACTGGGGTTGACCGGCTTGGTCATGAAGTCATCGGCCCCAACGCGCAAGCTGTTCAAAAGGTCGTCCCGGCTTGCGTAACCTGTGATCATGATGATGTAAGTGTAGGCATTTTGTTTTTGCGCACGCACTTGCTCACACAACTCAATACCGCTCATGCCCGGCATGTCCCAATCGGTGAGCACAAAGTCGGGTTGATGTATTTCAATCAGGGCCAGCGCTTCATGGCCATTCTTGGCGGAATGCACGGTGTAACCCCAACTGTGCAACATGGCCTCGAAAATTCTTAAAAAGCTGCGGGAATCATCAACAATAACAATCGATTTGCCCGCTTTCGCAGGCAAAGAGCTGGGTAGATTGGCCTGAATTTCCTGCAAACGAAACACCAGTTCGGGCACCTGCCGGTCCGCATCTACCACATCACACTGGTCCAATACACCGGGGCGCGGGGCAAGCATCAGAATAGACACGTCGTCCTCAAAACCCTTTTGCTCAATGACCGAGCCGCCCCAATGCTGAACCCGCATTTGAATGCGCTCGGGCAAATCAGACCAACGCCCCTGACTACTTTGCTGATTGACAAAATCGAGCAGGCGTTTTTCTCCAAACGCTTCGGAGCTGGCCGACAAAACTTCAGTGACACCGTCGGAATACAAAATGAGGGCGTCTTCATTGCCCAATGTCAGCTCAATGTCCTCAAAGTCATCGAAATCGAACAAACCCACTGGGTACCCACCGCTGCCCAGCACATTGGCTGGTTTTCCAGCTGACAACAACAAAGGCGAAGGGTGGCCAGCCTGGCACAGGGACACCTGTCGATTGGCAGTGTTGAACACGCCGTAAATCATGGTGAAATAAGAAAGGTCTGATTCAGTTTGCTGAAACAGCCGGTTCAGGCGCGCCACAACGTCGCGAGGGCGCGAGACCAAACGCTGGCCGTCCGATCCCAAACGTCCTTCAAACACAATGCTGGTGGCAGAGCGGTCTGCAAACATTTGAACCAGCTGCATGGACTTGACGGCAGCAGGTATGCCATGACCGGACACATCAAGCAGGTAAAAACCATACACGTCGCGTTGCAGCTCGAACACCTGAAGGTGATCACCGGACACATACTTGGAAGGCACCGACAACCACTGGTAGTTCAGGCCCTGAAACGGACTTTGCGCCTCGGGCAGAAAACTGCGCTGAAGGCCGGATACGGCACGGAGGTCATGCGCAATCACATCGTGGGCATGCGCGAGTTCATTGGTTTTTCGGGCCAGCCGGGCTTGAAGTTCAATACGGCGGACTGCCGACTGCAACCGCGCTTCCAGTTCATTGCCATCGACGGGTTTGGTGAGTACGTCGTCCGCGCCCGCATCCAGCGCCTTGATGAGAAACTCCTCATCATTTTGGGCTGACATCAAAATAATGTAGGTGTACTGCCCAAGGTCTAGCTGGCGCAAGGCAACGCAAAGCTCAGTGCCCTGCATGCCGGGCATTTGCCAATCGGCCAGCACCAACTGGAAGCGATGCCGCTCAACGAGTTCGATGGCTTCCTGGCCGCTGGCTGCAAACTCAACCGGATAACCCCACTTGGCCACCATGTGAACGAACAAGTTTCGCTCAACCACCGAATCATCGACAACCAGGATTCGGGGTAGCTGTTTGTTGGGCTCGTGTTCCGTCACTGTGAATCAGGCCTGCTGTAGAAAGGCAACTGCCTTGGGCATGTCTTCCAGCAGGGAAAATTGTCGGTCCATGCGCGAAAGCTCAAACATCATTCGCACAGATTTGTTCATGCCCACCAAGGCCAGCTTGCCTTGATGATTGGTGATGTTTTTCAGCAGAGCAACCAGAGACCCCAAACCACCAGAGTCCACCAGCTTGACAGCCCCAATGTCCAAAGCGAATTTTTGTGTCAGGTCCAATTTGGACACCACCGCATTGCGGATGATGGTTCCCACGGCACTGTCCAATCGAACCGCGTCTACGCGCAGTACGAAAATATCCCCCACCTCTTCTGTCGAAACCATGTTGTTCGCCCTAAACTGTTAATTCTCTTTTCTTAAAGTGTGCTCTTTTAGACACTTCACGCAATAATTATATAAAACAAGCCCTAGAAATTGAGCATATACAAAAACAATAGGATAACGTGTCGAACTATGCTGCATACTTTTTAAAATATTGATAAATATTGATCAAATATTTTTGAATGCAGTGATTTAAGCAGGCATTTATTAAAAACCTGTTCTTATATTTCAGTCGACCAGCGAACCCACTTATGCGACACCTACTATTCTCAGCGTTTTTTCTATTTTGCCTGACAGGGTACTCACAAGAAAGAGGAGAACCAGCTGCGGTACCGACCGGCCAGGAAACTGCGCCTGCCGTTGAGCGAACCCGCACACTGACATTTGCCCAAATGGGGCAGCCCAACGGGGTTCGGTTGAGTGGGATCAACCGCTTTGTGGACTTGAATTCAGGCATTCGCCTGGACGAATTGGTAACCCGCGCAAGCCTTAGCCTGAGGGTGCTTTACCCACAAGGTATGCGCCACGATCAATCCTTTGTGCGTGTGTATGTCAACAACCAGCTTTCAGGTTTGTCCCAGCTGAGTGTAGCGCGCGCCGGTGTACCGCACACTGTTGAAATTGAATTGGACCCGTTGCTGTTTTCCGATTTTGCAACCATTCGCGTGGAATACGACGGCACCTACGACAGTGAGTGCGTGGACCCGGGCAACCCCACCCTGCGGTTTGACATTCGCCCGGAAAGCACATTGACCATTGGCTCAACACCGCTGAATCTGGTGAACGACCTGGCGCTGCTGCCAGCGCCTTTTTTCGATCCTCGAGACAACCGCAAGCTCCGGTTGCCTCTTGTGCTGCCCGTGGAACAAACCGAAGCCAGCATGAAAGCCGCGGGTATTTTGGCCTCCTGGATGGGTGCGCAAGCCTTTTACCGCCAGGCTGAGTTTGAATTGCTTGAAACTGCATCACCAACGCGCCACACCATTATTCTGACCAAAGGCAAAAAAATGCCTGAAGGCATGAGCGAGGCCGACATTGAAGGCCCCTCACTGATGATTGTGAGTGCCAAAGAAAACCCTTGGATAAAACACCTGTACGTGATGGGCCGCAGCGACGAGGAACTGCTGCAAGCCGTGTATGGCCTGGTGATTGAAGGCCAAGTGCTGAGCGGCCAGAAAGCCCTGGTCAAGAAAGTGGACTTGGGCGCCCCGCGCAAGCCTTACGACGCGCCGCGCTATGTGCCCACCAACCGGCCTGTGCGCTTTGCCGAGCTGATTGATTTTCCTGGGCAACTGGAAGTGAGTTCTGACAAGCCACGCGCCAGCATCAATTTGCGCCTTCCACCCGACTTGTTCAGCTGGGCAGGCCGCAATATCCCCATGGATTTGAAATACCGCTACACAGCGCCTTCCCGCTGGAACGATTCGCTGCTGAACATTGAAATCAATAACTCGCTGATTCAATCCTTCCGTCTTGCCCCACGCTCGGAACAAGTACAAAACAAAATCAATATTGATTTGTTGGGCCAGGCTGAACTGACCAGTGAAGAGGCGCTACAAATTCCAGCTTTCCGCGTGGGTGGCAACAACGAACTGGCCTTTGCATTTGGCTTTATGGCCGAAGGTGGTGGTTCTTGCACGCGGGTAACGCAAGTAGCCAGAGGATCCATCGATCCGGAATCAACCCTGGATTTCTCCAACCTGCCCCACTACACCCGCATGCCGAACTTGACCGCCTTTGCCAACGGTGGTTATCCCTTCAGCATTATGGCAGACCTGTCGGACACAGCGATTGTGCTGCCCGCCAATCCCACACCGCTTGAAATTCGTTCCTACCTGAATGTGATGGGCCTGTTTGGACAGTGGACAGGTCTGCCTGCCACTCGCACCACCCTGATTGTTTCTGACAAGCCCGAAGGCATTGGAACCAAGAACTGGTTGGCCATGGGCACCAGCGATCGCCTGGATTGGCTGAATAATGCCAACATGAATTTGCCCATGGTATTGAACGCCACCGAACGCAGCATGGGCCTGCCACCTGCCATTCAGTGGCTGAAGGGTTTGTGGCAAAGCGATACGGAATTACAACCCAGCGACAGCGCGCGTGCCTTGATTCAAACCGCAGGCTCGCTGGGTGCAATTGTGGGATTTGAGTCGCACCTTGCACCCAAAAAAGCCGGGCTGGTGGTAACTGGCACAGATCAAGACAGTTTTGAGCGCGCAGTGGCTGCCCTGTCGGATTATGGCGACGTTGCTAAAATCAAAGGCAGCGTGAGCCTGATTCGTGGCGATGACATTCAAAGCTACAGCCTGGGAGAAACATACATCAGCGGCGCTCTGCCTTGGTGGTTGCGTTTGCGTATTGCGTTTTCAGAATACCCCGCATTGATTGCGGTGGGTGGTGCCCTGGCTGGGGTGATCTTGGCGATTCTTGCATTTGGCTGGTTGTCTGGCCGGGCATCGCGCCGCACAAAAGGCAATTGACAATGGCCTTGTGGCGTAATTTGTTGCAACGCCTGGGGCAGGGCGCACTACTGCTTGCTGCCACCGCAGCATGCAGCGCCACGCCCGCGCAGGCCTGGCCTGCATGGGACGGTTTCAAAAGTGCGTTTGTGAGCGAGGACGGGCGCGTGATTGACCGAAGTCAGGAAGACCTGCGCACCGTGTCAGAGGGGCAATCCTACGCTCTGTTCTTTGCCTTGGTGGCACAAGACCAAAAGGCGTTTGACGCCATATTGAATTGGACTGAGAACAACCTGAGTGCCGGCGACATGGGCAAACAATTGCCCGCATGGATTTGGGGCAAGAAAGGGGAAAGCTGGGGCGTGATTGATGCCAACAGTGCATCAGATGCCGACCTGTGGATTGCCTACGCCCTGCTTGAAGCCAGCCGCGTGTGGTGTAACCAAACCTACGCCGACAAAGCGCGCACATTGGGTGATTTGATTCTGAACAAAGAAAGTATGGAAGTCAGCGGCTTGGGCTTAAGCATATTGCCAGGCCACACCGGTTTTGTGCTGGACAATGGTGCGGTGAAACTTAACCCCAGCTATCTGCCGCCTTTCATGATGGCCCGCTTTGCCAATGCCTGGGCCGACGACTCGCGCTGGGCCCAAGTTTACCTGGCCAGCCAGAAACTGCTGCTGGACACCGGCCGCACAGGCCAGTATCCCGACTGGGTGCTGTACAACAATGGTGAAATGAGCTTGCCCGACGATGAGCAACGTGGCGATTATGACGCCATACGCACCTATCTGTGGATCGCCATGAGCAGCGAAAACGACCCCACCACAGCGCCCTTGCTGAAACAACTGTCGCCCTTGGCGGCCTTGTTGTTGAAACGCCAGAACATGCCTGAGTGGTTTGAACCAATGACTGGAAAATTTTCCACAGAGCGTGGGCCTTCCGGTTTTCAAGCCAGCATGGCACCTTTTCTTCAAGCCATCGGCATGCCCGAGCTTGCGAAAAAATTTCACACCCAAAGCCTGAAAACTTCGAACAAGGAAGCGTGGCTGAAATACGGTTACTACAACGGCGCCTTGAGCCTGTTTGCTCAAGGGTACATGGACAAGTTTTATCGATTCAATTCCTTGGGCGAATTATTGCCCCGAGGCAAAGAGGTTAAAAGCTGTGGCTAAGTGCAAATCAACTTATGGCCTGCGGGCCCGCACGCTTGCATGGGCAATACAAGCCAGCTTTGTGGCAATGCCCATAATATTGCCAACGCCAGTGCATGCCAATGTGAATACGCAGCAAACCAATATTCGTGCGCTGAGTGAAAAAGGGGTGTACTGGTACGAACGTTTTCGCTTCGATTTGGCGGTGCAGTCTTTCAACAAAATATTGTTGATAGAACCCACCAACGCGTCGGCCTTGCGCTGGCAAGGCTTGATTGACCTTGCGCGTGGCGATGTGCAGGCAGCCAATGTGTGGCTGGGCAAACTGCAACTGGTACACGGAAACAATCCGTTTTCCATTGAGTTACAACAAGCCATTGCCTTGGCATCGGACAAGCGGCAGCAATTTGCAGAGTTGCGTTATATCGCAGACAGCGAACAAGTTCCTGCCAACCTGCCACAGCGTCTTCGGCAATTGCTTCCACAGCCACCCTTGGGTGAAGCTGCAGTACAAATATATCGCTTGATGAACCGCACCCCGGAAGGCCGCAGCTACGCCCGCGAGCAAGTGGCCGAGCTGGCCAGGCAATACCCGGACGACCGCCGTTACAGAACCCTGCTTGCTGAACTGGGCGGTGCTGGTGCCAGCACACTTGCACAAACGCCAACACCCGGTGCCGCGCAACCCCCCCGCCGCCCAGCCAATACCAACCGTACAAAACCCGCACCGGCAGCTCTAGCCCAGCCAACAACACCCGAAGTTGCGACACCCCCGCCTGCAGAGCCTGAAGTACCCACAGCCCCGGTACTTTCTGACTTCGAACAGGGACAACAACTGGCTGACAATGCACAAAAGCAGATTGATCAGGGCAACAAAACTGAGGCAGCCCGGCTGCTACAAAACGCAGTAGACCTGAACCCGAGCTACCCCTGGTTTCGCTACGACCTGGCCACCCTTCTGGATGACCAAGGCGATGCAGGCAGCAAACAGGCTGCCCGGCGAGTCATGGATGAAGGCCTGGCGCTGGACAAAGGACAGGAAATGCGATTTGCAGCTGCGCTGCTGGCCGCTCGCCAGGACCGTGGCAATGACGCCATTGAATTAATTGATGCCGTACCCCGTGAAAACTGGACTGAGGGCATGACTGCACTGGCAAAGCGGGTGCAATACGGCCAGTACCTCGATGGCTTGCGTGCGCAAGAGAGGAATGGCGATTTCAATGCGCTGGCCAATTCAATTGGCACAACACCCAAGTGGCGAGCCGAACCGGAGGTGCAGGCACTGGAGCAAAACCTTCAGCGCAAGCGACAGGTGCGCTTGCGGATGTCGTATGAAAACGCAATTATTGACGGCGATGAAGGTGTGTCCCGCATCGACAGTGACGAAATCCCCTTGCAACTGGATTTGCCACTCGATTTTGAACGCACTCTGTTTTTGCGCGCAGACACACTGAATGCGAATTCGGGCCGCGTGAACCCCGCCACCGCCAGTAACTTTGCAAAGCTGGGCACCACACTGCCCACCGACCCAGCCATCGCCAGCGACCGACTGGATCAAAACTACAAAGGCCATGTGGTGGGTGTGGGTGTACAAACCGAACAATACCGGGTTGATTTGGGCACCACGGTGGGCGACTACCCGGTCAATGACTGGGTGGGTGGTGTGCAATGGCGCACTAGCCTGGGTGAAGGTTCATTGCGGCTTGAAGTGGCGCGGCGCATGGTCAACGGCAGCGTGCTGTCGACCACGGGGGCCATCGATCCCTTAACTGGTGAGCGCTGGGGGGGCGCACGGCGCAACGGTGTCAGCGCGGTGTATTACCAGGCATTCAACCCCACTCTTGACTTTGTTGGCATTGCTCGGGCCAACCTGATTACCGGCAAAAACATACCCGACAACACCGAGTACAACCTGCAAGGCATTGTGGGTAAAACCGTGTTTCAGCGCCCGGGGCATGAGGTAGAAATTGGTGCGTCGTTATTTTTGTGGTCGTTCGAAAAAAACCTGCGCTTTTACACCTTTGGACAAGGCGGTTACTACAGCCCCCAGGCATTTGGTTCGCTCACATTTCCCATTACCTGGACTGGCAATATGAATGGCTGGTCCTGGCAGGCCCAGGCCCGCGTGGGTGCCAGTGAATCACGAGAAGACGACACTGCGCTTTATCCGCTGAACCCGGAACTTGCCGCCGCCGCTGCAGCACAAGGCAACCCTACCTTGCAAATTGGTGGCCCGGGTGGCGGCACCAGCACCGGTTTGCGCCTTGCACTTGAACGCCAGGTGTTAAAAAACTTTGTGGTGGGCGGTTATTTTGAGATCGACCGATCTGAAGGTTACAACCCTGACCGATTGCAACTTTATTTGAAATATTCGTTTGGTGATTTTTTCGAATTAAGCGTGCCACCAGAAGGTGTTGCACCTTACTCGAGGTTTTGAATGATTGACTTGCCCAAGCCCGGAGCCTACGTTGTACGCGCGCCCCATGCGAATCATTTTTCGCAGGGCCTGGTGCAACACTGGCTGGACTCGCAAGAAGAAACACCATTCAAGTCGTGCCTGTGGCTCACAGCAAGCCCTAAAAACGAGGTGCGCAACCTGCTTGAACCTTATTTGCTCAAACGCGCTGGCGCCCCAAAAGGTCTGGATGTGGTCTCAGTTCGAAACTTGTGGGCCAAAGGGCATGCCAAAAACGGCATTCGCCAACTTTGCCGTTCCCTGAACACACTGTGTGTACTCAAGCCGGCCTTGGTCGTGATTGAACATGCAGAACTTTGGTTTGACGACAGCGACGAACCCTTGAACCGGCAAAACCCGCTGGCGCAAATGCGCCTGCTGCACCAATGGGCTCACCATGCACAGGCCCATGTAGTCACCACGGTGCAAGGTGACCTGCCCGAATGGAGCACATTTGCCGACGGACTGGCCGATGTCAGCGATCTTGGCGAATTCGAGTTTCGCCCTTGGTGGCCAAGCCAGTGGGGCTTGCAAACCAACTTGTGGAACGACACAACGGCGCTGTCAAAACTGCCCATGCACCATGTGCTGGACAGTGGGGTATTGGGTAGCCTGAAACAACTGGCGCAAACCTGCCACAACCTTCGTTTTGGCACGGACCAACAACACGGAATTCACATACAGGCACACGGCGAAATGACAGCACAAGATGCATCAGTGCTGCTGCGTATGGGTGCGGACACTGTGTGGCTACAAGACGAAAGCATTGAAACCTGGCTAGGCCTGAGCACCGGGCAGGTGAACAAACCAGAAATGAACCTGACCGCCACGGACAATCACCAGAACACGTTTGCCAGAGACTTGCACGAAGTGTTCATGCCTGGCCTGTTGACTGTAGTGGCCAACCCCACATTCGCAGCGCAGGGTTTGATGATGATGCAACTGGCCAAACGATGGTCAATGCACTGCACGCTGACACGCCTTTCCCTGATGCGTCACATGACCGCACAAACCGCATTGCGCCTAGCCAATTGGTCGCAGGCCACCTGTGTGTTCACGGCCACCAGGGAAGCAATTTACCTGCTGAAAGTTTGGACCAGTGAGCCCGATGAGGCCAGCTACCGCGGCTGGCTTGAATCGTGTTTCCGGGAAAACCTGCCCGTGCTGTTCAGTGGCGATATTCAGTTTTTGGGTGAAGAAACCCAAAGTGAGTTGCTTGCCGATTTGCACGAAGAACTGGAACCTTTGTCGGTACAAGACCTGATGGGCGCCGACGAAAACAAGCCAGTGAAATTGGCGGAGCTGTGGGATGAAGCCCCGGAAGCCCTGAACCAGAATCGCCCATGGACACAACGCCTGAATGCACTGCTGAGCGAGGATGCAAAATGATAGTGTTTGCGCTGATCGTGAGTGGTTTGTTGCTGGGTGTCTTGCTCACCATTTTGTTGGTGGGAAAAATGATGAAAAACCCGACAACCCGAATCTGGCTAAGTGACTGGGCAAACTGGAGCAACAACCAGCTGCCCGACGACTGTGATCAGTTGGTGCGGCATGGCAAGTGGATTGCCAGCCCCGATGACAAAGAGGACGCATGATCATTATTGCTTTGGTGTCTCCCACTGGGGGGGCAGGACGAACCAGCCTTGCAATTGCCGCAGCCACCCAGCTCAACATGTTGGGCCGCAATGTCACGCTGGTGCAGGCTGACCCGGCCAACAACATTGAATTTCAATTGGGCTACTCCAGTCGCAGCGCTCGCGGCCTTGCGCATGTCATCTTGCAGGGCGAACCGATTGGGCAGGCGTTAAACACCACCAATGCCAGTTTCAAGTTATTGCCTTTCGGTGAAGTGTCCGTGGCACAGCAATTGGCTATAGACCGCGTGTTGATGGAGCAGCCCCAACGCCTGACAGATCTGTTTCAACAAGACGAATTTGCTGACGATGCTGTGGTGATCATCGACTTGCCACGCTGGCCCGCCCCTTGGTGCCAGAAAGTGATGGCCCTGTCTGATCTTAACCTGATTACCCTGATTCCAGACTCTGCCTCCGTATTGGGCATCGATACACTGTTGCCACATTTGCTGGAAAGCCGGGGCGCATCGTACTTTCTCATGAATCGCTTCGACTCGGCCAAAGTACTGCACCTGGATTTGTGGACCTTGTGCAAGATGAAACTAAGCCACCGCCTGTTGCCATTTTATTTGCATGAAGACCAGGCCTTGGCAGAAAGCCTGGCCGCCGGCCTGGCGCTGGCCGACTACGCGCCACGCTCACAGCTGGTGGAAGACCAGCAAAAGCTGTGCAACTGGATCGACGCGGAGATCGGATGAGTACCTCATCAAGCTGGATCAACCGACTAGAGCGCCTGCTGGACCTGCGCGAATTTCCGAACCTGAAAACCCGGGTTCGTTTGTTGCGCCTTTTTCAGGCACTTTGGTTACGTCCCAACAGTTTGAACAGTGCGCTTGAAGCATCGAACGGCCGACAAGGCCGAAGTCTGCCAGGCTTCGTGTTTCAAATTGTTGTCGTGGCTTTGCACGACTTGCTAAGCCCCATAGCGTATCTGTTCAAACTAATGATTCAGCGCCCCTACCGGTCAGTGCGTGCCCTGTTTAGCAAGTTCACCGACTATGCCGTGCGCGCCGCCCGGCTTGAACAGCGTATTGAAAACGCCAGCCACTTTGTGGTGCGCTTCAAATGGTTACGCTGGGCGTTGGGCCTTTCTGCCCTGACCTTGTTTCTGTTCACTGCGCAAGCCTCCCTGCCATTGGCAGGGCAGTGGGTTTTCATTGTGGTGTGTTATCTGTTTGCCATGTTGTTCAAGCGATTGCCTGAACGTTTTGCCAACTTGTGCCTGATGGCACTGACCATGTTGCTACTGGCACGTTATGTGTTTTGGCGCTTCACCAGTTCGCTTGATCTTGAAACTGGCACTGAAATTTTTTTGGGTTATACCCTGGTTGCAGCCGAGGCCTACACCTGGATTATTCTGATTTTCGGTTTTATCCAGACCGCATGGCCTTTGAAACGCAAACCCATGCCGCTGGAGTTGAACCTGAATGATTGGCCCACCGTGGACGTGTTCATTCCCAGTTACAACGAACCTTTGTCGGTAGTTCGCCCCACGGTTTATGCCGCCAAGGGCTTGGACTGGCCACTTGAAAAAATCACGGTTTACATTCTGGACGATGGGCACCGCCCCGCCTTTGAAGAATTTGCAAAACAAGCTGGTGTTGAATACATTTCACGCCCGGACAACTCCCATGCCAAAGCGGGCAACATCAACTATGCCTTGAAACACACGCATGGCCAGTACATCGCCATTTTTGATTGCGACCACATACCCACACGCTCGTTTTTACAAACCAGCATGGGTTGGTTCAGCCGCGACCCCAAATGCGTGTTGGTGCAAACACCCCACCACTTTTTCTCGGCTGACCCGTTCGAACGCAACTTCAACTCATTTCGGCAAATGCCCAACGAGGGCTCTTTGTTCTACGGCCTGATCCAAGACGGAAACGACTACTGGAACGCCTCATTTTTCTGCGGCAGCTGCGCGGTGATTGAACGCAAAGCATTGCTGGAAGTGGGTGGCATTGCGGTAGAAACCGTGACTGAAGACGCGCACACCGCCCTTAAACTGCACAGCCTGGGCTACAACAGTGTGTACTTGAACAATATTCAGGCAGCGGGCCTGGCCACTGAAACCCTGGCGGGCCACATTGGTCAGCGCATTCGCTGGGCACGCGGCATGGCGCAAATTTTCCGCACTGACAACCCGATGTTTAAAAAGGGGTTAAACCTTTTTCAGCGCGTTTGTTATTCCAACGCCATGCTGCATTTTTTCTATGGCATCCCCCGCATGATCTTCCTGGTCATGCCCATGGCATACCTGTTTTTTGAACAACACCTGATCAATGCTGCGGCAGTAACCATTCTCAGTTATGCCTTGCCACAGTTGATGATTTCCAGCTACACCAACTCGGTGATTCAGGGCAAATACCGTCGATCGTTCTGGTCTGAAGTGTATGAAACCGTGTTGTCCTGGTACATCATTCTGCCGACTACGCTGGCCTTTATTAATCCGAAACTGGGCAAGTTCAACGTCACCTCGAAAGGCGGCTTGATCGAGAAAAGCTATTTCGATGCCAACATTGCAAAGCCCTACCTGATCTTGCTCTTGATCAATGTACTGGGCTTCTCCGTGGGCTTGCTTCGACTGTTTGTGTTCAATACCCATGAAACAGGCACTGTGTTGATGAACTTGTTGTGGTGCGGTTTCAACCTGGCCATTCTGGGTGCGGCCGTGGGTGTTGCAACCGAGTCGGTTCAAAAACATGTGCACCACCGTGTGCGCATGGTAATGCCTGCCTTTTTGAAACTGCCCGGCGGCTACACAGTCAGTTGCTACACCGAAGAATATTCAGCAGCGGGGCTGACATTGGCTGTGGCCGATACCACTGGCATCAGCGAATTCAGCCAGGTGCAGGTTGGCTTGCACCGGGGCGACCGAGAATTTCTGTTCCCAGCGAAAATTCACTTCACCGAAACCGGACAGGTTGAAGCCCTGTTCACCAACCTGACCCCGGAACAAGAGACACAATTGATTCAGTGTACCTTTGGCCGCGCCGACGCCTGGCTGAACTGGCAAGAAGACCAAACCCGTGACCGCGCACTGGGTGGCCTGAAAGACGTGTTTGCAAAAGGCATGATCGGCTATGTACGCCTGTTTGCCTGGTTAAAAGATGGTGCTGTTGATTTGGGCAATCGCCTGATGGGCAACAAGAACCAAACCGAGAAGTGGGAGAACTAGGGCCATGCTGTTGTGGAACCTTTATTTTCTCATCAAGTTCGGCCTGCACTTTGCGGGGCAACTGACACTCAGCCCCCTTTGGAATTTGGGCCTGTTTGCCTTGCTGATTGCCACCAACCCCGCAGCCTATCAAAACAAACAGCTGATGAAGGTGCTGCGCTACCTGGTGTTTACTGGCCCAGCCATTGCCTTGCTGCTGCACGAACTGGGTTTGGTGGTGTCCTTGGCGCTGGTTGATCAAATCAAGGCGTTGTTCGGCTTCTCGCTCGACTATTTGTGGGAACTGCTTAAACGCACCATTCAACCCTGGATGCTGTGGAGCGCGCTACTTGGTTTCATGGTGGTTCGGGTGCTCGACCGGTACATACGCATTAGCAGTTGGGTTGGGTTTGGGCTTGTGTGCATCCTCGGGATTCAAACGCTGCCTTTTATTCAACAACAAACTCAAGCAAGTAAAACCGCGGCTGTGCTTGAACCTCAAGCTCAAACCCGTGAAAATTTGTCACCTGCCGAACTGCTGGCTCTGGGTCAGCTGGATTTTCAGAAACTGCGAGTAGCCCGTGACCAGGAAAGTCAAACCAAACTTCGGGACAATGCCTATGAGGGTGCTGGCCCGGGTGCAGTACTCGCTGGTTTTTTTGACCGGCAACGCACTATTGCATTGGCACCCTTTTCACCGGTGGCAAGTCCCGATTTCGATGTAATTGTGCTGCAAATCTGTTCACTGTCCTGGGCCGACCTGCAGTATGCAAAACAGAGCCAACACCCTGCCATTCGGCAAGCCGATTTTGTGTTCGAGAACTTCAACTCGGCAACCAGTTACTCGGGGCCAGCAGCCATTCGCCTGTTGCGCGGAAAATGTGGGCAAACACCGCACGATGCACTTTACAGCACACCCAACAACAGTTGCATGTTGTTTGAGCAGCTTCGAAATGTAGGCTTTGAAGTGGAGATGGGGCTGAATCACGATGGTCGCTTTCAAGACTTTTCGAAACTTGTTAAAACAAACCTGGGCGGCAAAGCCACTGAACTGGTGGCCCATGACGAAGTGCCTGCGGGGGTACAAGCCTTTGATGGCTCACGCGTGGGTCGCGATGGTGATTACCTGCGTGCATGGTGGAACAAACGCGTTCAGCAAAGCGGGCCCGCAGTGGCTTATTACTACAACAGCATTACTTTGCACGACGGCAACCGTTTGCCCAACAGCAACCTGAACAGCCTGAACAGTTACCCCTTGCGCCTGGAGCGGATGTTGAATGATATTCAATCCGTACTTGGGGAAATTCGACGCAGCGAACGCAAGGCGTTGGTGGTGGTGGTACCCGAACACGGCGCTGGATTGACGGGTGAATTTGGACAACTGGTGGGCTTGCGTGAATTGCCAACCCCCGCCATTACCAAAGTGCCTGTATTTGGCTACTGGATTGCGCCCGGGTACACGCCAACAAGCACCGGGCCTGTAACGGTGAAGCAGTCGGTCAGTTACACAGCACTCAGTGAATTGTTGGCACGTTGGCTGGCACAACCAGCCGAGCAACAGCAAAAGCCAACCTGGCCGGTGCTGCTCAGCGACCTGCCCGACACCCGGTTTGTATCCCAACAAGGCAACATCACTGTGATGGAAAGTCAGGGGTCGTATTGGATCAAGGCCCCGGGAGCCGCATGGAAAATGCTGGGCCCGGTTCAAAACATTGCGGCATCCAGCCAAGGGGGATAATGAAGCCATGGCACAGTTTGACCCCAACACACCGCCAGCCCTGTTCATGCCACCGGCCGACATGGCACATGACATTTATGCACTCAGCGCACAGCTGGAGGGCTTTGATCACAACATGTATCAAGACATTCAACAGGACCAGGCTATGTACGACTCATTCCAGCGCTGGCCCTTCCTGTTTGGTATTGCCATGGCCTCGCGTTACAGCGAGGACTGAACTTCAAGCCGCGTTGCGCTTTTTCAGATTGGCTTTGGCTTCCTTGGCCGCCGCCTCCTCCAGCTCGACCAGGCCGTCTTCGAGAAACTGCAACAGTCGCTGCATCGAGGGCATGGTTCTGCGACACGCCACCAAACCGAATTCAAGCTTGCCCGCATAGCTGTTCAAGGTGATGTTCAAAGCCTGGCCATCGAGCAACAGCGAGACCGGGTACACGCCATCCACCTCGGCACCATTGAAATAAAGCGTGTGCTTGGGGCCCGGTACATTCGAAATCACAATGTTGAAAGCCTGCAGTTTGGGTGCCAAACCGGTCAGCATGTTGAACCCGCTAATGCCCATCATGGTGGCCACGTAGTTCATGATTTCAGTTTGATTCATGCTGGCAAACCGTTCTTTGGAATGGTTCACTGAACGCGCAATGGTTTCAATCCGTTCCACGGGGTCTTCGGTGTCGGTGGCAAGGTTGGCCAGCAACAAGGCCACATGGTTGCCAGTCGCTGTGTCGTCTTTTCGAAGCGACACAGGCACCATCGCCACCAGCGGGCGGGCAGGCAATGCATTCAATTCGCTCAAATAAGAACGCAAGGCCGAGCCACACATGGCCAGTACCACATCGTTCAAAGTCATGTTCAGGCCGGTTGCGCAAGCCTTGATGCGCTCCATGGACCACGACTGGGCGGCTACCCTGCGTGAGGCCGTGATACGCCGGTTCAACACACTGCGTGGCGCTTGAATGACCGACACGAAGTCAGGATCAGCCACACTGGTTTGCCACAAGGATCGCCCCACTTCTTTCACCACCTTGGGCAGACTGAACAGTTGGGTTTTGGCGGTATCCAGCACTTGGCCCAGCATGGTCACCAAGCCTTCCGAGGCTTCAGAACGTTGAACCGACCCACGCAAATTCGGGTTGGCCCACAGGGGCGGAATGTCCATGATCTCCGGGTTATCGGCCATGGAACGCTGCAACATTTTCATGCAGGCCACACCATCCACCAACGCATGGTGCACCTTGGTGTACAAAGCCACGCGACCGTCTTCCAGACCATCAATGACATACGCTTCCCACAGGGGCTTTGCGCGGTCCAGTGGCGCGGCATGCAGCTTGGAGGTCAACTCCAGTAATTCGCGAATGCGGCCTGGCTTGGGCAGCGACAAATGAATGAAGTGTGCCTCCAGGTCAAACTCATCGTCCTCCACCCAAAACCACATACCCAATCGCGACTTCAAACGCAAACTGAACGGTGCCACCGGCTGGGTGTAGGTGCGCATGTCGGCCACCACCTTGTGCACGTAATCGATTGTGCTTTGGCCCTTGGGTGGTTTCAGCAACACCAGCCCGCCCACATGCATGGGCTGATTGCGGCGCTCCAGCCACAAGAACAATTGGTCGTTGGGGGTCAGGGCCTTCATGGGCATGTCTCCGTGTTGTGTTTTTTATTCCCGAATCTGTTGTTACTGCATGAAGTGCGCCGCTGGATGCGGCACGCCCCGAGATTTCAACGAATTTGTCGTTTGGCAAACGGCATGGTGGGCTGTTTGCTGTTTTTCACAACCGAAATACGCTGGTTTTTAAAACCAAGCACGCGGCGCTGCCAGCGTCGCTCCTGGGTCAAATGCGCCGCTTCGTCAATACCAAAAATCCGTTGCAACATGAACTTGCTTGCCGCCACAGAATCGGGGGAGCGGGTCAACATTTCCTGCACCAGGGCCTGCACTTTTTCTTCCGGATTCTCTACCACATGGGTCACCAAGCCCAGCTCCTTGGCTTGCAGGCCACTAAGCACGCGGCCCGTCATGGTCAACTCCTTGGCCACATCAACCGGCAACAATTCACGTACTAGCGCAGCACCGCCCATGTCGGGTACCAGACCCCATTTGGCCTCCAGAATGGACAATTGCGCATCGGGTGTGCACACACGAATGTCTGCGCCCATGGCGTATTGAATGCCTGCCCCAAAACAGTTGCCGTGAATCTGTGCAATCACCGGCACGCCCAAATCGCGCCAACCCATGCTCCAGGTCTGGAAAATATTGCGCATGGGCAACCACAGGTTGGCGTACATCACCACAGCAGTTTTCGGGTTGCTCATGACCGACTTCACATCCAGCCCTGCACAAAAAGACGGGCCCTCGCCTTTCAAAACCACTGCACGCAGGGTTTTGTGCCTGGCCAGTTGTTGCTGCACCTTGCGCACTTCCTTCAGCATGGGCCAGTCCACGCCATTGTGTTTTTCCGGGCGGTTTAAAGCCACGGTGGCTACGGTGTTGTCGCTGTTGAACTGCAGGTTTACTCTGTCCATGGTACTCTCGGCTGTTTTTTAAAATCGTGGTTTGGCTCGCTAGCCATCTTAACCTTGAACATTCTTAAACCCAATATGATCTTTAAAGTGTTGGCTCTGGTTTTGGCCCTGCTGGGTTATTACGTCAGCCCCTACGGCCCAAACATTGGCATTGGTGGCCCCGTTGCCTCAGAAAGTCAAAACCAGCCGGGCTCGGCCACCTCGGGCAGTTTTTACCTGGCCACGGTGACCCGTGTGGCCGATGGTGACACCATTACGGTGCGCAACCTTGACGGTGCCACCCACAAAATTCGCATGCATGCAGTGGACGCGCCTGAATTAAACCAGGCCGGTGGTGAGCAATCTAGGCGCTGGCTCACCGAGCAGGTGTTGAATAAAAACGTGAAGATCGTGGTGAACAACACGGACCGCTACAAACGGCAAGTGGCCAAAGTGGTGTTGCCCGTAGAAGGGTGCCAGCAGCGCTTGTGTGATGGTGAAACCGACATCAACCTGAAAGCCATTGAAGCCGGGCAAGCCTGGTGGTACCGGGAATTTGCGCGCAGCCAAAGCAGTGAAGACCGTGTGATGTACGAAGCTGCGGAGGACCAGGCCCGCAATGCACGCAAAGGCCTGTGGCAACAAACCGCACCGCTTGCCCCATGGCAGTGGCGCACCGAACAACGCAACCAGCGATAAAACATGAAAGAAATCTACACCACCACTGTGCCACTGCGCTGGGGCGACATGGACCAGATTGGCCATGTGAACAACACTGTGTACTTCCGTTGTTTTGAGCAAGCCCGCGTGGAATGGATAGCACTGTTTCCGGAAAGCGCAGACAACAACCCCGCGTATGTCGTGATCGTTCACACCGAATGCAGCTTTCTGAAAGAACTGAAAGCACCCGGCGTGGTGGAGATCAAGGTGCTTGCGGGCGAGGTGGGCCGCAGCAGTCTGGTGCAAAAATACGAGATGCGCCGCACCGATGCGCCCGAAGTTCTGGTGGCAACCGGCAGCGCAAAAATGGTGTGGGTCAGCCCGGAAACAGGTCGCTCTACGCCTATTCCAGACCGCTTCAAAGGCACACTTGGCACGCAGGAATAACACAGCAGGTTCAGGGTAAACCCGCGGTGTTTTCTAGAATGGGTACTCAGGTTTTGCTATTGTGGACATGAAATTTTATTGTTACATTGCGCAATGTCACGGTTAAACGTGGCAACAACAATAAAACAAGTGTAGGAGTCAAACCATGAAGAACATCATGCCTGTACGCCGCGATGTCAAATTGAATTTGCCTGAAGAAAAGGTATCCAATTGGCATGAGCAAGGTCCCCACGTGACCCATTTCATGAATGCCCTCTCGCTGTTCTTCCCAGCTGGCGAGCGCATGTTCATGGATGCTGTGCGTAACTACCGCGACGACATCACCGACCCCGAATTGAAAAAAGCAGTGGTGGCCTTTATCGGGCAGGAAGCCATGCACAGCCGCGAGCACGTTGAATACAACGAGATGCTGGATCGCGCGGGCCTGCCTGCATCCCAGCTGGACAACTTCCTGTGGGGCTTTCTGGCCTTCATCAAGAAAGCACTGGGCAAACGCCTTACCCTGGCTGGCACCATTGCGCTGGAACATTACACCGCGCTGATGGCCGACCAACTGCTGCGCAACCCCGATGTACTGGGCGAGAAATCAGAACCCGCCTACAAGCAAATGTGGATGTGGCACGCCTATGAGGAAACCGAGCACAAGGCTGTAGCCTACGACGTCTGGAACCATGTGTTGCCCGACAACATGCACAACCGTTTCAGCCGCCGCCTGGCAATGGTGTTGGCCACTGCCATATTCTGGCCACTGGTGGCTTACTTCCACATGCGCTTGGTGTTTGCCGACAAAACAATCCAGGGTGGCCATTTGAAAGGCTTCTGGACCGTAACCAAAATGTTGTGGGGCAAAAAGGTGGGCGTATTGCGCAACCCGGTGGCCAATGGCGAGTTCATGGACTACTTCAAAGCCGACTTCCACCCCTGGATGCACGACAACAGCCGCTTCCTGACTGAGATCGACAATTTTGTGGCCTCTGTTGAGGGCTCTGGCCGCAAGCCCAACACAGAGATTGCAAACGCCATTCGTGCCCGCATGAGCAGCCAGTTGAAAGCAAACGCAGCTTAATCAATTTCGTGACAGAAACTTTGGGCTGAACAGCCGGTGGGAGAAGTGAGCAGCCCACCGGTTTTTTTTCGTCTGCATTACCGGGCCTGCCGGTAGTAATCGCTTTGCGCGTAGTGCGAAAAAGCGTGCAGGTAAGCCACTTTGAAAATTGCAGCCAGCGGCAGCGCAAGGAAAACACCCACCAAACCAAAAATTGCACCAAAAAATGCCAGGGCAAAAATAACCGCCAGTGCAGACAAACCAATTTTGTCGCCCACCACCAAAGGGGTCAGCACAAAACCTTCCAGAAACTGCCCCACCACAAAAACAAGCAGCACCAGAAAAATCGGCAAGAAACCCTGTAATTCAAGCGCAGCTGTCAACAAGCCCACCAGCAAAGCTACAGCAAAACCAAGGTAAGGCACCACACACAACACGCCAGCCAACATGCCCAAGGCCCAGCCACTTTGAAGCCCCACCACACTCAAACCGATTGAATAGAATGTACTGAGAAACAACATGACGATCATCATGCCCTTGATGTACTCGGTCATGACTGAATCAATTTCACTGAACAATGGCTGCGCCCGCTTCCACAAATGGGGCGGAAACACCTGCTGAAACTGCTTGGTAATTTGAGTCCAGCCGGGAAGAATGAACAAGGTGGCAATCACGGTCAAAGACACAAAACCGGTAATGCCCAACACCGACTGCGAACCCGAGCGCAATATTTTTGTGCTGAGCTCAGCCAACGTGCCGCGGTTCTCGCTGATGTAAGCCGCAATACGGTCTTTCATCTCCGTGCTGTCCACAGAAATGGTTAAACCAAACACCTCGTTGAGCCAAGGCAGCACCGTGCGCTTCACGTTCACAATCAGCTGCGGCAAATTGTTCTGAATCAGTTCAAGCTGGGTCAGCACCACCGGAATAAACAACAAGCCCACACTGGAGAAAATCAGCAACAGCGCAAAAAAGGTGAGCACGGCACACACCGGCAAGGGAATACGCCCGCGCAACTTGCCATGCACCCAACGGCTGGGGGCAGCCAACAAATAAGCCAAAACAAATGCCGCTACGAAAGGCGCCAACACAGGCCACAAATTGATGACCACCGCCAACACCAAGGCAGCACTGAGCAGCAAGCCCCAGTGTTGCAGGTAAAACTGCTTGGCCAGAGTAGAAAGGCTTGAAGGCGTTTGCACCGCTTGCCCTGCAGGCTTGGTGTTCTCATCTTTGGGTTTCGAAACTTCATTCATCGATTCAATGTCCAGCCAATTTGAATTTAGAAGACTTTAACGCTTGGCGCGCAAAACCAGATACACGCCGCCCAGCGTCATGACCATGGCCACCAGCAAAGTGGCGGTAACAGCCTCGTTCAGGAAAACAACGCCCGCCAGCGCCGCAATCACCGGCACGCTCAACTGCACACTGGCTGCCGAGGTGGTGGGCAAAGCGGGAAGTACCTTGTACCACACGGCATAACCAATGCCACTGGCCAGGCAGCCCGAGGCCAAGGCGAACAACACGCCTGCCACGGTGGGCGTTGGCAAATACACGGTGTACAGAGCCAAGCCGCGCTCCACGGTAACCCCGGGAATGTGCACACCTGCCTTGGCGGAAAAGTACACGGCCATCCACACCAACACCATCAGGAATGCTGCCCGGGAAAAATTACCTGCGGTGTCGGCCAAAGGGGATTGGGAGCCCTTGCCCACCACCGAATACACACCCCAACAAGCGCCTGCCAAAGCCATACTTGCAGCAGCCAGCACCGAGGCCGGCGTTTGCAGGTGTGGCCACAACAACAACACCAAACCCGCTGCCGCTACCACCGCACCCAAAGCACGCAAGCCTTTCAATCGATCACCCTGTGTGGCGGCGTAGGCAATCATGCTGAGTTGTACACTGGCAAACAAAATCAGCGCACCCGTGCCTGTGCTCATATACAAATAGGCCATGGAAAACAGCACCGCATAACCAAACAAAGCCCAGGCACCCACCCAACTGCCTTGCTGTCCGCCCTTGTTTTGAATGCGCAAACACAGCCACAAGGTGATGACACCGCTGATCAGGCGAATGGCGGTGAAGCTGGCAGGGTCTATTTGCCCGGCGCCCAAGGCCGCACGGCAAAAAAAGGAATTGGCCGCAAACGCACACATGGCGAAAGCCGTAAAAATTAGTGTGTTGACTTCAATTTTTTTCATGCACCCAAGCTACCATGTGACAACAATAATTTTCAATTTAGAACCACCGGAGACCCCCTCGATGCGCATTGAACTTCGCGACCCACTGACACTGCCTTGCGGCGCCACTGTTCCCAACCGCTTGGTGAAAGCCGCCATGAGCGAAGCCTTGGGCACGCGCGACAACCGGGTTACACCACAAATTGTGCGGGTCTACCAGCGCTGGACAGCCGGTGGCATCGGTTTGAATATAACCGGGAATGTGATGATTGACCGCCGGGCACGTGCAGAGCCGGGCAACGTCGTGATTGAAGACGACCGCGACATGCCCTTGTTGCAGCAGTGGGCCAAAGCCGGTCAGGCCAATGGCAGCAAAATCTGGGTGCAAATCAACCACCCCGGCAAACAGTGCCCCAAAGGCATGAACAAGGAAACCGTGTCGCCTTCCGCAGTGCCTTTCCACAAAAGCCTGCAAATGATGTTTGCCACGCCGCGCGAGCTCACCGAGACTGAAATCCTTGATTTGATTGCCCGCTGGGGCCGCACCGCGAAAGTGTGCAAAGACGCTGGCTTTGACGGCGTGCAAATTCATGGTGCCCATGGCTACTTGATCAGCCAGTTTTTAAGCCCGCTAAGCAACCAGCGCACCGATCAATGGGGCGGAAACGCTGAAAACCGCCGTCGCTTTGTACTGGCCATTTACGACGAAGTGCGCAAACAAGTGGGCCCTCACTTCCCGGTGGGTATCAAGCTGAATTCAGCCGACTTCCAAAAGGGTGGCTTTTCAGAGGAAGAATCACTGGCTGTGATCCAGGAATTGACTGCGCGCGGGATCGACATGATTGAAGTGTCGGGCGGCACCTACGAAGCCCCCGCCATGACGGGTGCAAGTGCAAAACCCAAGAAGGAAAGCACCGTGAAGCGCGAGGCCTACTTCATCGACTTCACGGAGAAAGTACGTGCCGTGTGCAAAGTGCCACTGATGCTGACTGGGGGTTTTCGCACCGTGGGCGGCATGAAAGAAGCGCTGAACAGCGGTGCTGTGGATTTGATTGGCCTTGCTCGCTCGATTGCCATTGAACCCGATTTGCCCAAGCGCCTGTTGGACAACAAAGAAGCCTTGCACCCTGTGAAGCCGTTGATTACCGGTGTCAAAGCCGTAGACCGCACTGGCTTGCTTGAAATTCAGTGGTACACCCGCCAAATTCACCGCATGGGCAAAGGCAAAAACCCTGTCCCGAACGAGAGCGCCCTGAAAGCCCTGTTTTTCTATATTCTGGATAGCAGTTGGGGCTTGTTCAAAGCCCGCAAATTACGGGCGTGATCAAACACAGGGAGTTCAGCCATGGTGAAATTCAGCTGCATGTTGGTGTTAAGCCTGAGCACATTCAATGCTTTCGCCATGGACGACGCCGCCATTCTTGAACAGGGTCGCAAACTGTTTCAAACCGATGCCGACCCGGCCTGCGCCATTTGCCACACCCTGGCCGATGCGGGCACCAAGGGCAAAATTGGCCCGGTGCTCGATGTGCTCAAACCCAGCGAAGAACGCGTGCTGAATGCGCTGAAAAACGGCAAAGGGGGCATGCCCCCTTTTGTTGATCATTTGACCGTGGATCAAATGAAAATTCTGGCGAAGTATGTTTCCACCGTGACTGGTGGAAACAAGCAATAAAGCCTGCCAATCAGTTTTTGTAATCCGGCTGCTCGCGATCCAGTTTGCGCAATAGCGCAGGCCAAGCAATATTGCCACCCAAACCGCGGGTTACCTGTGCAGCCGCTGCCTTGATGCCGTCCACAATCGGCTGGGCAATCGGAATCAATTGCGCGCCACCCGATTGCGCCGCAATTTGAACCTCACAGGCGCGCTGCAAAATGAACATGTTCAAAAACGCATCTGCCACCGTGGCACCACAGGTCAACAAACCATGGTTGCGCAAAATCAGGTTGTTGGCTTCGCCCAGGTCGGCCTGCAAGCGGGCCTTCTCATCTTCGCGCAAGGCCAAACCTTCGTAGTCGTGATACGCCAAACCCGCCAACGGAAACAGGGACTGCTGTGAAATTGGCAACAAACCCTGTTCCTGAATAGACACCGCAACGCCGGCCACAGTGTGGGTGTGCATCACGCAATGGGCATCATGCCGAATGGCATGCACTGCACTGTGAATGGTGAAACCAGCCGGGTTTACATCGTAAGGGCTGTTGTCCACTTTCTCGCAATTCATGTTCACCTTCACCAGGCTGCTGGCGGTGATTTCTTCGAACATGAAACCATAGGGGTTGATCAAGAAATGCCCTTCTTCACCGGGCACCCGCGCCGAAATATGCGTGAACACCAAATCGTCCCATTTGTGCATGGCCACCAAACGGTAAGCTGCGGCCAAATCAACGCGGGCTTGCCATTCCTGCTGGCCAATGTGGGCGGGTGGGGTACTTGAAAGCGGTGCGTTCATGGTGGGTCTCCTTGGCTGCTTTTGGAATAGTGTTTTTTATAAAGTGTACCAGCGCGCAGCCAAGTGCTTGCAAAAGCACTTGAAATTGAAGGCAATCGGGGGCAATCTAACATTACAAAATAAAATTCATAATGTGGGAGACAGTAATACCATGCATGCCAAAGTCAAACAGCTTGTGCCCAAAGAATCTCAAGACGAAGCAGTCCGCTCGGTTCGGGCCAACTACCGGGCTGAATTCATTTCAGCGGGTTACCAAGGCTACCTGCATTTGGCCATGACAATGACCTTGGGATTGGGCGTGATCGCGCTATGTATTTACTGGCTTGATTCCCCCAGCGCACTGGAATGGTTAACCATACCCGCCACCTTTTTGTATGCCAATTTTGCGGAATGGGCAGGCCACAAATACGCCATGCACCGCCCAGTAAAGGGTTTGGGCTTTGTGTACAAAAGGCACTCACTGCAACACCACAAGTTTTTCACCGACACCCACATGGAAATTGACAGCCACCAGGACTTCAAAGCCGTGCTGTTTCCAATCGCCATTGTGGGCTTTTTCGTGGTGGCGTTTTTCGTGCCCATGGGCTTTTTGCTGGCCTGGCTGTTCAGCCCCAATGTGGCCCTGTTGCTGGTAGCCACCGGCATGGCCTATTACCTGAACTATGAATTGCTGCACCTGTCGTACCACCTGAAAGAAGACCATTGGGTGCATCGCATTCCCGGATTCACACGCTTTGCGCGCCTGCACACCACGCACCACGACCAGCGGATCATGGCGCACAAGAATTTCAACATCACCTACCCCATCATGGATTGGTTGATGGGGACTTGGGACAGACGATAATTTGTGACGCTTGCATGACCAGTCACGCTGACATGTTCTTCCAAAACCAAACCGACCACACCAGCAGTATCAAGAAGAACCAACGCTTTTTCTGGATGCAGCATGGATCGTCGCCATTTTCTTCGCACCGGCCTGGCCGGCTTGTCCCTGCCCGCTTTGGTAGCCTGCGGCTCTGACGGGTCAAACACCGGCAACACGGCGAATCCCGGTAACCCTGGTAACCCGGTTACACCCAGCGAAACAGTCGATCAAATGCTGAACCCGGCTGGCGCTTTTCCCTGGGGTGTCAGCAGCGGTGACCCCACCGCCGAAGCTGTTATTTTGTGGACTGCCCTCTCCCCGCGCAACACCAACATCGATCAAATCCCGGTGATGCTGGAATACGTGCTGTTGGAGGAACCCCTGGCCGATATGACCGAATGGAATTCAAAATTCCAAGAAGGTCCAATCAATCGCCTGGGTGAATTCACCGCATTTCGCGACCGCGACTACACGGTGAAAGTGGACTTGGGTAACCAAGCCCTGTACAGCAACTCGCGTTTCATGCAGGGTCAGATACCCGAGCTTACCGGCAATCAGGCCTTGCTGTACCGTTTTGTGGCGGGCAGTCAAAAATCCCGCATTGGGCATGCCAAAACACTGCCCAGTGGGGAAGTGGAATCTGTGAAGTTTGCAACACTGAGCTGCTCCAACTACCCGGCAGGTTTGTTTTCTGTGTACGAGATGGTGCGCCGAGAGCCTCTGGATTTCGTGGTGCATTTGGGCGACTACCTTTACGAAGGCGGCGGCGGTGGTACCGAGCTCAGCCGCAACGGCGTTGCCCGAACGCCGAACCCACAAAAGGAAATGGTCACCCGCGAAGACTACGTGCTGCGCCACCAACAATACAAAGCCGACCCCGAACTACAGGCCTTGCATGCCACACACCCCATGATCGCGGTGTGGGACGACCATGAAATTACCAATGATGCTTACAAGGACGGGGCCGAAAATCACCAGCCTGAAGAGGGCGATTACCAGGAGCGCAAAGCCACAGCCATTCGCACCTATTACAACTGGATGCCGCTGCGCGAGCGCTTCCCGCGCGATGAAAACACATTGGCACCTGATCCGCGTGAAGTGATTTACCGCGACTTTCAAGTGGGCGATTTGTGCAGCCTGATTATGCTGGACACCCGCATTGTGGGTCGCGACAAACAGGCTGAAATCATGGCGGTAGACCCTGACCGATTCAATCCGGATCGACAACTGCTTGGGTTCGAACAACGCCGCTGGCTTAGCGACCGCATGTTTGAAGCCAAGCAGAGAAACAGCATTTGGACTGTGCTGGGACAGCAAGTGATGTTTGGTCAACTGAACATTCTGGAAGCGCCACAAGTGGAATTGCTGGATCAAAAACTGCTGGGCAACCTGGTCAGCATCAACATGGACCAGTGGGACGGCTACGTGGCCGAACGCAATCGCGTATTCAACCTGATCAAAGACATCGGCATTGAAAACCTGGTGGTGCTGACTGGCGACATTCACACCAGTTGGGCCATTGAGCTTTACGAAAACCCGATTGCCCTGATTGGCGGCAATCAATTGCAGCGAAGCTTGGGCGTGGAAATTGTAACCCCATCCGTCACTTCCTCTGGCTTTCCAGATGAAGTAGCTGATCTGGTGTCCACTCTGTTGCCTTTGCTCAACCCGCACATCAAATACAGCGAACTGAAAACCAAAGGTTTCGCACTCATCGAGATGCAACGCGAACAAATGAATGTGACCTGGAAATACGCGCAAAGCATCACCGACGAGTCACTGATTGGCGTGGAAAACGAGGCCATGCGCAAGTCGTTCACCGTGCAGCGTGGCAGCAACCGTTTTGACGGCGCATTGCCGATCAATATACCTATTCCCTCGTCCCCATTCTAGGCTCGATGAATCAATAGACCTCGGGCACGTACATCCACTCAGGCACGGGTTGCCTGTAATAGTCCGGGTTTCTAACCCGGGCTGGCAACTCCACGCCAGCTTGGGCTACTTCCTCAAAAGGCACTGCGCCAAGCAAATGGGAAATACAGTTTAGTCTGGCCCGTTTTTTGTCATTGGCCCGTATCACCCACCAGGGCGCATAGTCGGTGTGTGTACGCTCCAACACCTCCTCTTTGGCCTTTGTATAGGCTTCCCAACGTTTCCGGCTTTCCAGGTCCATTGGACTCAGTTTCCATTGTTTCATCGGATCCTGGATGCGAGCCTGAAAGCGCAAATGCTGCTCCTCATCGGTAATCGAAAACCAGTATTTGATAATTTGAATCCCCGAACCCACCAACATTTTTTCAAACTCGGGCACCGTCTTGAAAAATTCCTGAACTTCGGCCTCGGAGCAAAAACCCATTACCTTCTCAACACCACCCCGGTTGTACCAACTGCGATCGAACAGCACAATTTCTCCGGCGGCTGGCAAATGTTGCACGTACCGTTGAAAGTACCATTGTGTTTTTTCACGGCTGTTGGGTGCGGGAAGCGCAGCGACGCGGCAAACCCGCGGATTCAGGCGTTGGGTAATCCGTTTGATCGCGCCGCCCTTTCCAGCTGCATCGCGCCCTTCAAAAATCACTACAAGTTTGTGACCGGTCGCCACAACCCATTCTTGCAGCTTGACCAACTCGCGCTGCAGGGCAAACAAGTGAGTGAAATAATTTCTTCTCGCTTGATGTTGCTCTGGCGACAAATCGATTGCCAAGTCGAACGACAAATCTTCAAGCGACAGCTCCAACTCTTCATCAAGACTATCTAGAAATTCTTCAGCCAGCTTCGAAGATTCATTCATTTTTGGACCCGGCAAGTAGTTGAAGTTGGCATATCAAGGCCGGATGTTAGCACCTCTCCAAACCAAAAAAGCAATTCGTATTCATGACATTTTTCTGACTAGTATTGCTGAATCATCCCTCGAACCTGTGACGCCCACTCACGAGTAACAGTGCAACAGGGGAGCGCACATGAATTCGAAGACATCAACAAAACGACGACACTTTCTCAAGCTGGGTGCCAGCGTTCCGGTATTGGGCTTGATGGGTGCCTGTGGTTCAGACAACACCACGCCACCGGCGATCGCTGGTATACCCAGCCCCACGAACCCGACGGAATCACCCGGCAACCCTGTTGCCCCAAATCCGGTCGAACCACCAGTTGTGATCCCGGCCAGTCACCCACCGCGCGGTGTTCATGCCTCATTGTTCAGCGACGCCTCCACCTCGCGCGGTTTATGCTGGTTCACAGACGGGCTTGACAGTCCGGCCGCTGAGATTCAATGGGGACCGGTGCCCGTAGGAATGTCTATGGAGGCCGCGAGGAATGCCGTGCAGAATCCTCTGCCCAATATGACCACTGCCTCCACAAGCCAAACGACCGGGTTGGACAATCAAACTCACAAAGTGGTGGTGAACGGCATAGACCCCGATCAGCCCTTTCGGTACAGGGTCGGCTCTGAAATGGGCGGCTGGTCCGATGTATTCATCATTGCACCAACCCCGAAAGCCAACGAAGCCTGGACCATGGTTCACTTTGGCGACCATGGCATTGGTGAACTGCCGCAGCGCCTGACGGCGGAATTAATGAAACCTCGACACAAACACGATCTGTTGCTGTTGGCCGGCGATTTGAGCTATGCCAATGGCGAACAGCCGATTTGGGATGTGTGGTTTGATCAAAATCAGGCCTTGCTTGCCACTACAACCACCATGGCCGTACCTGGAAACCATGAGAACAAAGACAGTGTAGCAGCCAACGTCCCCCTGCTTCCTTTCAAAGACTACGCGTTCAACAACCGATTCAACCAGCCAGGCGATGTTTCGTTTTTCTCCTTCGATTACAACCGCGTTCATTTTTTTGGATTTACCGCAGGCGCTTTTCTGGAAGACGGAAAAATTCTGAAAGAAATGGCCGCACTCGAGGCAGACCTGGCCATGGCAGCACTGAGACGTGCGCTAGGTCAAATTGATTTTATTGTCATCTTCCAGCACTACACCATTTGGACCGACCAAGAGGGCCGCGCCCCGGGCAACCCAACGCTGATCGCAGTGGAGGATCAAATCCTGCTGCGCTATGGTGTGGACATGGTGCTGTGCGGCCACGACCATGTCTACCAGCGCTCCAAACCCATGATGCTAGGATTGGCCAATCCATTGGGCTACGTGCAGGTCATGACAGGTACTGGCGGCCAGTCCATTCGCGAATTTGAACCCGAGATATCCGCCTGGTCGGAAAAACATTTCGTGGGTTTGGGTTTCAGCAAATACACCATCAGTCCAGGGAAAATTGTCAGCCAGTACTTTGGTACGCCACCAATCAGCAGCGATGATCGCTCGCGTGTTCAACATGAAAATATCGAATCGGACTTTGAATTGGTCGATGAGTTCGAGATTCGCCCCAGGCCGCTCCAAATTGCCAAGTCGTTCGTGAAACCTCCACGTACTGAACAAGAACTGGCGAAAGCCCACGACTGGCAGCGAATATATGCCCACACGCTGGCGCGTAACTGCGCACACGAACAAACCATGCCCAAGTCGACCCTTCATGAATACCAAAGGATCTATCCAAACTTGCTAGGCTAATATTCATCGAACTGCAACCTGGACTGCCTAAACTAAGGCTACTGACTTTCTCCCAGTTGGGTTAACTCACCAAGCCCGTCTTTTCAGCAGCATCCAGGAAGCAAATCATGTACGAATCACACAAAAAAATATTGGCGGGCGGGGTTCTATCTCTGCTGGCCTTGATGACAGCATGTTCGTCAGACAACGACACCCCTCCTCCCGCACCCGCACCTGAAGCCGCGTTCACCCTTCAGATGCTGCATTTCGCTGATGCGGACGGAGATGACAATGTGGCCTTGAACAGCATCGCCAACCTGTCTGGTTTGCTTGACAGCTTCCGCTCGGCAATGCCCAACAACACCTTGGTGCTCAGCTCGGGCGACAATTTGATTCCTGGTCCTCGCCTTTCTGCTTCCGAGGACTCATCACTGCAAAACGTGTTTCGTACACAGCGTGGCATCAGTACGCTGCGTGCCTCGATTGGCCGGGCTGACATTGCCTTTCTCGACGCCATGGGTGTTCAGGCCTCTGCGCTGGGCAACCATGATTTGGACCTGGGCACCTCCGAGTTCCGGACCATTTTTGGTGCAGACATCCGCAACGTCACGGGCGGCACTGAAACTCGCTGGGACGGTGGCCGATTCCCTTACCTGTCCTTCAATGCCAACTTTGCAAACGACCCCAACTTCACCGCCACACTGAATGCATCACCCACATTCATCGTTCCAAATGGCCAAACAGCCACTGCCGCGGCCGGGCGTGTCACTGGGTGGGTTAGCACCACGGTAAATGGAGAAACCATTGGATTGATTGGTGCCAGTTCACCCACCTTTCCGCAAATTACGTCAACTGGCGGCATCACATTTGCCGGCGGCGACAGCAGCAACAACGTGGTGATCAACAACCTGATCTCCTCGATTCAAACCGGTGTGGATGAAATGACCGCCGCCGGGATCAACAAAATCATCCTGCTGGCCCACATGCAACAAATCAGCGTGGAAGAGCAACTGGCCGCGGGTCTGCGTGATGTAGACATCATTGTGGCAGGTGGCTCCAACACTCGCCTTGGCAACAGCCGTCTTCGCCCTGGAGAGGCCTCGCAAGGCGAATACCCACGCATCATTCAATCCCCAACCAACCCGGTGGCACTGGTGAACGTGGATGGCGACTACAAGTATTTGGGTCGTTTGGTGGCACCTTTTGACGCGCAAGGCCGCATCATTCCGCAACGCATCGACCGGACAGTGTCTGATGCTTACGCCACCAGCGAAACCGATGACAACGCAGGTGGGGTAACACCAATCCCGGCGGTTGTGGCCATTCGTGATGCACTCCAGTCCGTGATCGTTGCCAAAGACGGCAATGTATTCGGCGAGTCCGCTGTTTACCTCGAAGGACGCCGCACAGCAGTGCGCTCAGAAGAGACCAATCTGGGTAATTTGTCCTCGGACGCCAATCTGACCTACGCAAGACTGTTTGATACCACCACCGCCATTTCCCTGAAAAACGGTGGCGGTATTCGCTCCGACATCGGTTTTATTGAAACCCTGCCTGGTTCCACCACAACAACATTCAAGCCGATTGCAGCCAACCCCGGCATTCGGGAAGAAGGCGAAGTTTCCCAACTGGCCATTGAGAACTCTTTGCGCTTTAACAATGGGCTGGTGGTTATCGACGTTTCAGCGACACGTTTGAAAGAACTGCTGGAGCATGGTGTTTCCGGCGTTGCTCCGGGCGCCACGCCAGGGGCATTCCCACAAGTTGGAGGTGTCTCATTCAGTTTTGATGCGACCCGAACCGCACGCACAGTCGGTGCAGCGGGCACAGCCGCAGATGGAACGGGCAGCCGGATTCGCACAGTGAAAGTCGGCAATGACATCGTGGTCCAAAATGGCGCAATTCAAGGTGACCCCAATCGCATTTTCAGGCTGGTGACCTTGAATTTCCTGGCCAACATCAGCGGCACCACCAATCTGGGCGGCGACAGCTACCCGTTCCCGCTGTTGGTCAACCAGAACCGGCTCAGCCTGGACACCGCCAACCCAATCGACCCCACAACATTCACGGCGGGCAATACCTTTGCAGCGAAGGGCTCAGAGCAAGATGCATTTGCACGTTTCCTGCGCCAGTTCACCAATGCCAGTCCTTTCAACACTGCGGAAACACCTGCGGCCAATGACTTGAGAATTCAGAACCTGGCCGTTCGCACAGACACCGTTTCTGCGCAGTAAGCCCCAGCCCGTTCGCACCAAGCGGTGCGAACGGGACATTCTTTCAAAACAGGGTATAAGCACCTGTTTTCCCTCGCTTTTCCGAAGCTACTGCTGTCAACGTTGTCTTTAGACTGGTTTCATCGCCACCTTTTACGTGCCTCGCCATGAAACAACTCAGTCAAAAAGCCCACGCCGCCGCCTTTCATGCGGAATTTTTTGGCAACACCACCCAGAAACGTTATGTACTGGGCATTAACGAGTTTGCTGATTCAGTGGCCAGCCGTGCAAACCTCGATGGCTTTATCGACGAATACACCACCGCCACCGAATACCTCGGCAAACCTGTCTTGAAGTTGAGCCAGGTGCCTGCTGGCAGCATGGTGATTTCAACCGTGACGCAGGCGCGCCCCAAAACAGCCATGAACAAACTGCTGCGCCTCAATGGTGTGGTGTCGATGGATTACTTCGCAGTGGCCGACGCCAGTCATTTTCAACTGCCGCAAGTACAAGCCTTGGCAGACACCCAAAAAGAATATGCAGCCCACCCCGAGAAATTTGAATGGGTGCGCGACTTGTTCGCTGATCAGGAATCGCGGGAAGTCTTTAACCGCATCATGGAATTTCGCTTGAACGCCAACCTGCGCGCCATGCGGTTTTTCGACTACACAGCCGACCAGCAATATTTCGAGCCCTTTGTAAAATTTTCACCCGGCGAGGTTTTTGTGGATGGTGGCGGCTTTGACGGCTATACCACCGAAGAATTCATCAAGCGATGCCCGCAGTATGGTGGTGTGCACTTTTTTGAACCCACCGAAACGACACTAGACAATGCCAAGGCCAAGCTGTCTGAACACAGGGACATACACCTCCACCCCGTGGGTTTGTTTGATTCAAAGCAAACCTTGTCATTTGACGCAGGTGCCGGTTCGGCCTGCAAAATTTCGGAAACAGGCAGTGTAAAAATTGAGGTGGACGCACTGGACAATCGGGTCACAGAATCTGTGAGCTTCATCAAACTTGACCTGGAAGGCGCAGAACCCAAAGCGCTAGACGGCATGAAATGGCACATTCAGGAAGACCACCCCAAGCTGGCCGTGGCGGTGTACCACGACCCCGCCCATTTTTGGCAGGTGCCTGAGATCATTCTCGGCGTGCGCAACGACTACAAGGTGTATCTGCGCCACTACACCGAAGGCTGGACAGAAACAGTGATGTTCTTCATCCCGGAATAAACCTCATCCGCCATAGGTTTCCAGCAGGTACTCGACAATCGCTTTGGATTCGAACATGGCTTTGCCTGTGTTCGGGTCTTCCAGATAGGGCACCATCATTTTGTTGGTCTTGGCCATGAACTGCTCACGTTTGCCGCCTTTCACCGGGTTGTATTCACCGACTGCGGCATGCACACCATTCACGCCCATGTCTGCAAATTGCTCTTTGCCCAAATTCACCAAGTGATAGGGAATTTCAAGCTCACACAACACCTCACGCACAGGCCTGCAAAACGGCGATGCTTCAAAACTGTACAGCGTCAACATTTGCTCAGGCTTTGTCGATGCTCGAACCTTGGTACCCGCCCCCAAGCCCAAAGCGGAATTGACCAGGCTCGATACAGCCTGCGGCAAGGCAGCCTTCACGCGCAAGGGCACAGCTCGCTTGGCGTAGGTGGCATACAGGTACTCGATGATGTCGGCGGACTCGTACAACTTCACGCCCGTGTTTTCATCCACCAAAAAGGGAAACTGGGCTTTGCCACCCAATTCAAGCACCTCGGGCCGAAAACGCTCCCCGCCCTTGGGGCAAGGGTAGATGTCCGCATCCAAAGCCAACTCGGTCAGGGTTTCGCGCACCAGGCGGCAATAGGGGCAGCTTTCGAACTCGTACAGTTTCAAAGGTTTTTCAGGCTGAAGGGCTGCAGGTTCTGTCACTACCATGCCTTGCCAGCCACGCAATGTAGACGCCGCCGTGGCCATGGCCACCTTGAAAAAATGATTCATGTTTTTCCTCCCGATCAATGCGCGTCCTTGTTTTCAAGCGCGCTTAAAGCAGCCGCCAGCACAATCATGGCACCACCAATTCCCACTTGCAGTGTCAATACTTCTTGGGTCAGCACAATGGCTGACAAAGTTGCAAACACCACTTCTGACAACATCACCACCGAGGTTACATTGGCCGGCAAACGCGATGCCCCGTACTGCAATCCGTAGTTGGCCACCAGCAAGGTAACCGCAAAAGCCAACAGCACCAAACCACCGTAAAACCCGGGCAACACGGGCCACTGCACAAAGGCATTGCCCTCGCCCAACAACAGGGCCAATAAAGCAGCCACCGCGCTTGGCGCAACAATACCGCCCACGAACATGGCGAACAAACGCGCCTGCGCGGTGCGTTCGGCTTGATGCCGCAACATGATGTTGTTCAGCGCAAACGCCGCGCCGCCCATCAAGCCCAGCCATTCCGCCAAGTTTGAAGGCAGCGGAAAACCCAGGCTACCATTGGGACTTAACACCAGCACCGCACCGGCGAATGCCAAACCCACACGCAGCAAGGCCTTCAAGGTAATTCGTTCATTCAGGGCAACACGTGCAATCAATACTGCCCAAATTGGCATCAGGTAGAACAACAGCACCACGCGAATCACTTCGCCAATGGACACACCCCAATTAAAGCCCACCATGGTGGTTCCAGCCGCCAATGCCAGCAGCCACAACGCTTTGTGACGAACAAACTCGCCCCACACCTTGGGCATGAAGCACAACATGGCCAATGCACCCAGCAAGTAAGTGAATGCAGAGGACCACAGCGGGTGCAAACCCTCACCCTGCAGTTCGCGCAGCGGCCACCACGACACACCCCACACCAATGCATTCAACACCAGGGCCAGGTAAGGCAAAGCCCGGTTTTCAGGCACAGTTCACCACCACACGCCCCTGCAATTGATTGGCCAACACCAGGCGCGCACTTTCCAAAGCCTGTGCAAGGCGTACTTCCTTGATCATGAAATCCAGATCATATTCATTCAAGGCTTGGGCCAACATGCCCCAGGCGCGGTCCCGCTCAGCATGCGTACGGTACACACAGTTAATGCCGCGCAAGGTAATACCCCTCAAAATGAAAGGTGCCACGCTGCCCTGAAAATCCATGCCCTGCGCCAGGCCACACGCTGCAACCACACCACCGTACTTTGTTTGAGCGCACGCATTCACCAAGGTGTGGCTGCCCACACTGTCTACGACCGCCGCGAATTGTTCTTTTTGCAAAGGTTTGCCCGGGCGCGACATCGACTCACGGTGAATCAGGTGGGTGGACCCCAACTGCAATCGCTCAAAGTGTTTGGCTGCAGATTCAGACACAGGCTCACCCATGGCATCGATTGAACCTGTCAAACCCACCACCTCATAGCCCAAATGCTGCAACAGCAAACACGCCACAGTACCCACGCCGCCGCTTACCCCGGTCACCAGCACGGGGCCGTCTTCCGGTTTCACAGGGTGGTCTTGCAAGGCCATCACACAAAGTGCGGCAGTGTAGCCTGCTGTACCCAATGCAGCCGCCCACCTGGCGCTTCGGCCTTCCGGAATCGGTGAGATCCACTGTGCCGGCACACTGGCACGCTCGGCCAGCCCGCCCCAATGCGTTTCTCCCAAGCCCCAATCGTTCACCTGGCACACTGCGCCCACCGGCCATTGGTCTGAATTCGATTCGATCACCTCGCCCACCGCATCAATGCCATGCACCATGGGGTACTTGCGCGCAATCGGCGCGGTGTGGGTAAGCGCCAACGCATCTTTGTAGTTCAGGCAACTGTAATGCAGCTTCAGCACCACATCCTGCCCGGCAAACTCAGACTCATCGAGAGTTTCCAGCTCGGCCTGCGCTTGCTCGGCCGTCCGGGAAATCCATGCCCTGATCATTTCGTCTCCTTATTCTGGGTGAGGCAATGATCGCACAAACAGGCCACCAAATTTGCGTGTCGGGCCTGCCTTGCATACACTTCAGGTTTGCCTTAAAAGAACAACCACGCCGTGCGCAAACCCACCGCCAAAAGCCTCATTCTCGACCTGTTGCTTGCATCCAAAGGTCGCCCCCTTTCAGCCAAACAGGCCATTGCCGCCTGCGGTATTTTCGACATCAGTGTGAACAACACCCGCGTAGCCCTGGTGCGGCTTTCTGCCGAAGGCCTGATTGAATCGGCGGGCCGCGCCCTTTACCAGCTCACAGACGATGCGCACACCCTGGCCGACGATGTGGCTGCCTGGCGCACCCGCAGTACCCGGGTTCGCCCCTGGGATGGCAGCTACATTGTGGTGCAAGCCGAAAAACTGTCGCGCAGCGAGGCCAAACAACAACGCGCGCGTGCACGTGCCTTGCTGATGCTGGGTTTTCAACCGTTGAACGAACACCTGTTCATACGCCCCAACAACATTGAAGACACATTGCAAAGCGTGCGCTATCGCCTGTACAAACTGGGCCTGGAGAAAGACGCGCCGGTGTTTGAAGCCCGTGATTTCGACACCGACCTTCAGCGTCGAATTACCACCCTGTGGAACCCACGCGAACTGGAGGGCAACTACGCGCAGCTGGAAAAGAAAATGCGGACCTGGCTCGAACGCTCGGGTAGCCTTGAGCCAGAAGTGGCCGCCCGTGAATCATTTTTGCTGGGCGGCACCGCAATCAAGCACGTGGTGTACGACCCGTTTTTACCCGCAGAATGGGTCAATGTTCAGGCCCGTGAGCGTTTTTTAAGTGCAGTGGATGAAGTGGACCAGGCTGGCATGCGGATCTGGAGCGGGCTTTGGGCGAGCATGGAAGGCTGATTGCTCTCTTGCTGGTTTGCTTGGCCCAATCGGCTTGGGTTCCGATCTCTCGTTGCGTGGTGATGGCGAAGCGCTGCACGGGAGTGCTGGGAGCTGAACTTGCAATGGGTCGCACGATGACCAGTCAGAAAACTTGCCGGCTTGGCGTGCAGAGACTAACGATCGCGCCATGGCGCGAAAGCCAAGACCCGACCGTTACTTTTGGAGGGCTTGGCTTAGTGCAGGCTCAAGCCAACAAGCCGAAATGCCAAGTTTTCGGGCAGCGGTGACCATTCAAGTTCAGTTCCCAATAAACCTGTACTGTGAGACACAAGCAACCTATGCCGAGTAGGCTACAAACAGCAGCGGCATACCTTCAAGTTGGGATCAGAAATCTGTATTTAGAGTAAACCCTCATCCGAAACGCCCCACTGTGCGTATAAACTTCGACCATCCCAACCTTGCACCGCAGCAACCGTGAAAAAACTATTCAAAACCGCCCTGAAAATCAACGAGTTGGCCGTCAACACCGCGACCAATGCGGCGGACTGGTTCTTTCGCAAGGAGATCTTGATCCAGTCAGGAAAAACTGAATATGAAGTGATTGCCGAACACTTGCCCATGCGCGTACGCTACTACGCCCCCACAGCAAGTACCCCCTCAGCCAGCCTTGCCGAAGGCGAAATCGAGGCACCTACGAATCGCCAGCACGCGGTGCCATTGGTCTTGGTACCCCCGCTGGGCGTAACCACGGAAACATTCGACCTGATGCCCGACCGCAGCCTGGTGAAAGCCATGGTAGAGGCGGGGTTTCGCGTGTACCTGGTCGATTGGGGCAAACCGGAGCGCAAAGACGGCCACCTGGGCCTGTTCGACTACAGCAACATCATGATGGGTCAGGCTTTGCAAGCAGTGCGCGAGCACAGTGGCTCCAAAGAACTGTCCATGTTCGGCTGGTGCATGGGCGGTTTGCTGTGCCTGCTGTACGCCGGCTACGGGCACGACAAGCACATTCGCAACCTGGTCACGGTGGCCAGCCCGATCGATCTGCGCGACGGCAAAAACATCATGGCCTTTGCATCCAACACACTGAACGTCACAGCACGTTTCATTCGCAAGTACAGCGAATTCAGACTGGACCGAATCAACCCAACCCTGTTCAGCCCGCCCGGCTGGATGGTCAGCCTTGGTTTCAAACTCACAGCCCCGGTGGCCAGCATCACCACCTACTGGGACCTGCTGACCCGCCTGAATGACCGTGATTTCGTAGAGCAGCACACCACCACGGCCGATTACCTGAACAACATGATGCTGTATCCCGGCGGTGTGGTGCGCGACTTCATGATTCGTTTTGCGGTGGACAACAAACTGGCGCATGGCAAAGTAAAAATTGGGGATCAAATTTCCGATCTGGGGAACATCACCGCCAACATGCTCGTGTTTGCAGGTGAAACCGATCACCTGGTGCCTGCCAGCATGGCCAAGAAAAGCCTGAAAATGGTGGCCTCGAAAGACAAGTCCTTTTTGCTCGCCCCCGGCGGGCACATGGGGGTTATTCTGGGTAGCCAGGCTCGGGAACATGTTTGGAAACAGGCGGCCGACTGGCTACGCGGCCACTCACAAGTAGAAGCGCCAGCACCCAAAACCCGCAGGCCCCGGAACACCTCGGCAAAAAGCACAGCAGTCAAAAAGGCCGCCTGAGCCAAGCAAGCCCGCTTGGGTCGGGCGCTTTAAAGCAGCCTCTTTTTTACATTTGTCACAAAACCTTCACACAATAATTCGATATTTCCATTATTATCGAATTATGGAAGAAAATGACATCATCAAAGCACTGGCGGCACTCTCACACACCTCGCGTTTGCGCGTGTTTCGAGCCCTGGTTGTTACTGGCCCCACAGGCCTTACACCCGGGCAACTCTGCGAGCGCCTGGACATTCCTGCAGCCACCATGTCTTTCCATTTGAAAGAACTCAGCAACGCCGGTTTGGTTCAACCCATTCGCGACGGGCGCAACCTGATTTACAGCGCGCAGTTTGCCCACATGAATGGCGTAATTTCCTACCTCACCGAGAACTGCTGCGAAGGCCAAAATTGCACACCTGTTACTGCACCACACCACAACGAGGCTCACCATGAGTGATAAAAAATTCAATGTGCTGTTTATTTGTACCGGCAACTCCGCCCGCTCCATTCTGGCCGAGGCCATCCTGAACCAACTTGGCCATGGGCAGTTCAAAGCCTATTCAGCAGGCAGTTTTCCGGCAGGCCGTGTAAACCCATACACCATTGAGCTTTTGCAGCGATGGGAAATGGACACCAGCAATTTGCGCAGCAAAAGCTGGGATGAATTTGCCGCACCTGGCGCGCCGCAAATGGATTTCGTATTCACCGTGTGCGATCAGGCCGCTGGCGAAGTATGCCCTGTGTGGCCAGGCCAACCCATTGTGGCCCACTGGGGTGCCCCCGACCCTGCCAAAGCCGAAGGCAACCATGAACACATCTTGCAAGAATTCCGCAATGTGGGCCTGCTGCTGCGCAAGCGCATTGAATTGATGCTGGCATTGCCGATTGCAAAACTTGAAAAACTGGCCATCCAACACGAAGTCGAACACATAGGAAAAGTAACTTCATGAGCACCAACGTACTCATTCTTTGCACCCACAATTCTGCGCGCAGTGTGCTGTCTGAAGGCATGCTCAACCACCTTGCCCAGCAGTACGGCAAAAACATCAAAGCCTTCAGCGCAGGCAGCGCACCAAGCGGCCGCGTGAACCCTTACGCCTTGCAGGCTTTGGCCAATGTGGGCATTGACACCAGCCAATACACCAGCAAAAGCTGGGATGTATTCACCGAACCCGGCGCACCGAAAATCGATATTGTGATTACCGTGTGCGACAGCGCGGCTTCTGAGCAGTGCCCCTATTGGCCAGGCAGCCCTGTAAAAACACACTGGGGCTACCCCGACCCATCCAATGAGCTTGAGGAAAACAAGCCTCGCGCATTCGAGCTGACACGCCAAGCCATTGCCTTCAAGATGATGCAGCTTATTCATCTGCCCCTTGGCAGCATGAACGCGGCAGAACTAAACGCCGCACTGGCCGCGATCGCACGGAGCTAATCAAATTATGTACTCCTTACCCAAACGTTTGGGTGCCGAATTTTTGGGCACCCTTCTGCTGCTGGCCATCGTGATTGGTTCAGGCGTCATGGCTGAAAATCTGTCGGAAGGCAACAATGGTGTCGCCCTCATTGCCAATACCCTGGCAACCGTGTTCGGCCTTTACATTTTGATTGAAGTATTTGGCCCCATCAGTGGTGCGCACTTCAACCCGGTGGTCACACTCACCATGGTTTTACTGAAACGCCAACCGGGTTCTGAACTGTTGCCCTACATCGTCGTGCAACTGGCTGGCGCCTTCTTCGGCGCCATTCTGGTTCACCAAATGTTTGACATGGAGCTTTTGCAATTTTCCGAGAAAGCCCGCACTGGCTGGGGAATTTGGACCGGTGAAATTGTGGCCACCGCAGGGCTGTTGCTGGTCATTCTGATGGCCAAGGCAGAGCGGGTTTCTGGCATGGTGGCCTGCTACATCGGCGCGGCCTACTGGTTCACCTCCAGTACCTCTTTTGCCAACCCCGCCGCCGCTTTTGGCAGGCAGTTCTCTAACAGCTTTGCCGGCATTGCGCCTGCCGATGTACCCGCTTACGTGGTGTTTGAGGTGATTGGCGGCCTGTTGGCCCTCGTTCTGTACAAAGCCTTCGGCTCAAACAATTCGACTGTTACTTCTCAGGCACCTAACCCGGCGGCTTGATCAAACAAAGCACCCGGCTCTTGAAATCGGGTGCTGCCTTCATTTTCCTTCGAAAGTTTCAGTGTGTATCCAGTACTGGTAGAGCAAATTTACCGTGTGTGCAAAAGTCACCACCAAGGGGTTCATAGCAACGCATCGTAACCTTGCATCCGTGAGCGCTCAATACCAACTTTGCCAACATCTCCAAAAGAAAAAGGCCCCGGTTTGTTTAAACCGGGGCCTTTCCCACATCAACCGAAGTTGAAATTTACTTCATTACGATTGTCTTGCCGTCAGTTGCTTTTACAGTCTTCCAGGCAGCTTCAATCTTCTTCACTGTTTCGTCTGGCAGTGGAACGTAGTCCAGGTCAGAGCTCAACTTGTCACCCTTTGCGTAGGCCCAGTTGAAGAACTTCAGTACTTCAGAAGCCTTGGCCGCATCTGCTTGCTCAGTGTGGAACAAGATGAAAGTAGCACCGGTGATGGGCCATGCGGCTTTGCCAGGCTGCTGAGTCAAGATTTCATAGAAGCTGTTGGACCAATCGGCACCAGCGGCAGCTGCCTTGAATGACTCTTCAGAAGGTTGTACGTACACGCCATCAGCGTTGTTCAACTGTGTGTGTGTCAGCTTGTTTTGCTTTGCGTAGGCATACTCAACATAGCCGATTGAACCGGGTACACGCTGCACGAAAGCTGAAACACCTTCGTTGCCCTTGCCACCCAAACCTACTGGCCACTTCACTGCTGTACCTTCGCCAACGGTGCTCTTCCAGTCAGCACTTACTTTGCTCAGGTAGTTTGTGAAGATGAAAGTTGTACCTGAACCATCAGCACGACGAATCACGCTGATATCCATATCAGGCAAGTTCACACCAGGGTTCAAAGCAGCAATTGCCTTGTCGTTCCACTTGGTAATCTTGTTCAAATAAATGTTAGCCAACACTTCAGCAGACAATTTCATCTGGCCGGGAGCAACACCTTGCAGGTTAACCACAGGCACAACACCACCGATCACGGTTGGGAACTGCATCAAACCCTTGGCCTTCAGGTCTTCAGGTACCAAAGGCATGTCGGAAGCACCGAAATCTACGGTTTTCGCAGTAATTTGCTTGATACCACCACCGGAACCGATGGACTGGTAGTTCACCTTGTTGCCAGTTTCTTTGTTGTAAGCGTCAGCCCACTTTGAATACACAGGGGCTGGGAAAGAAGCGCCAGCGCCAGTAATCTCAGCGGCGTTCACAGAAGTCATGCTCAGGGCCAAGGCACCTGCGGAAATCACCGAAGCGATCGTTTTAATATTGAACATTTTTCACCTCACTTATTAAAGTAAAGCTATAGTGCCTAACAAATATTTCAGAATCATGACAGAAATAAGGCAATCACATAAATGCCAAAAAACCACATTTGACATGCCAAATGTGGTTTTCTTGTAAACAATTCAAATACTTGGCAACTAGCCGGTTCGCAAGTTACTTAGCCAAATCGGCCTGTAATGTAGTTCTCTGTTTCCTGCTTTTTGGGTTTCAAGAAAATTTGATCAGTCACGCCAAACTCAATTAGTTCACCAAGATACATATAGGCCGTGTAATCAGAAACCCGTGCCGCCTGCTGCATATTGTGGGTCACGATCACCACGGTATAGTCTTCTTTCAGCTCGGTAATCAACTCTTCAATACTGGCCGTAGAAATCGGGTCCAGGGCTGAGCAGGGCTCATCCAGCAACAAAATTTCAGGCTTGATCGCGATACCACGGGCTATGCACAAACGCTGCTGCTGACCGCCTGACAAACCATTGCCGCTTTGATGCAATTTGTCTTTCACTTCTTTCCACAAAGCAGCTTTGGTCAACGCCCACTCCACGCGCTCTTCCATCTCGCCTTTGGACAATTTCTCAAACAGGCGAACACCGAAAGCAATGTTTTCATAAATCGACATTGGGAACGGGGTGGGTTTTTGGAACACCATGCCAATCTTGGAGCGAATCAAGGCGATGTCTTTCTTGCTGGTCAGCAGGTTTTCACCATCCATCAAGATTTCACCTTCAGCGCGCTGTTCCGGGTACAAAGCGAACATCTTGTTGAACACGCGAAGCAAAGTAGACTTGCCGCATCCAGAAGGGCCGATGAAAGCGGTCACCTTCTTTTCAGGGATGCTCAAATTGACCGATTTCAATGCATGAAATGCGCCGTAATAGAAATTCAGGTTTTTTACTTCAAGTTTGATCTTTTCTTCAACGTCAATCGTAGACATGGTCTGGGCCTTCAAAGGTCAGTTATTTCGAGTTCTTCAGCAGCGAACGCGCGATAATGTTCAACACCAGCACACCTGCGGTGATCAGGAACACGCCCGCCCACGCAAGCTCTTGCCAGTTTGTAAACGGGCTAAGTGCAAAGTTGAAAATAATCACAGGCAGGTTCGCCATAGGCTTCATCATGTCGCTGTTCCAGAACTGGTTCGACAGTGCTGTAAACAACAACGGTGCAGTTTCACCGGCAATACGCGCAACACCCAACAAAATGCCCGTCAAGATACCCGCATAGCTTGCCTTCACAGTAATAGCCATCACCATTTTCCACTTGGGCGTACCCAAGGCGAAAGCCGCTTCGCGCAAAGCGTCAGGCACCAGGCGCAACATGTTCTCGGTGGTGCGAATCACGATTGGAATCTGAATTAAGCCCAGTGCAACTACACCCGCCCAAGCTGAAAAATGCCCCATGGGTCGAACCATCACGGCGTAAACAAACAGACCAATCACGATTGAAGGCGCCGACAACAAAATGTCGTTGAAGAAGCGCACCGATATTGCCAGTTTGTTGTCTTTCCTGGATTCCGCCAGATGAACACCCGCCAGAATACCCAAGGGTGTAGCAAACAATGTGGCAAAACCCACCATCAGCAAGGTGCCCATAATGGCATTGGCCAAACCACCACCCTCCGCATTGGGCGGTGGCGTCATCTCGGTAAACAACTGTGCAGACAAGCCACTAATACCCAATGTTACAGTGGTGTACAGAATCCAGATCAACCAGAACAATCCAAAAGCCATTGCCGCCAAAGACAAGGTCAATGCCACGGTGTTCAGCAGCTTTCGCTTGGACTGCATTTTGATGCGCATTTTCTCATCGGTGGCCACTGTGGTGACTGCGTTTTCTTTTGGCATGGAGGTCGGGTCGGTGTAAATGCTACTCATGGTTTATCTCCCGTTGCTCGACAGTCTGGCCAGCAACAACTTCGATGCCACCAACACAAAGAACGTGATCACAAACAACACCAGGCCCAATTCCATCAAGGCGGAAGTGTGCAAGCCTGCATCTGCTTCAGCGAACTCGTTGGCCAAGGCGGAGGTAATGCTGTTGCCGGGAGAGAACAGGGAAATGTCATTCAAATAGTTGGTGTTACCAATCACGAAAGTCACAGCCATGGTTTCACCCAGCGCACGACCCAAGCCCAACATGATGCCGCCAATCACACCCACTTTGGTGTGGGGAAGCACAATTTTCCAGACCACTTCCCAGGTAGTGCAACCCATGCCATAACCAGCTTCCTTCAACATGATCGGGGTCACCTCAAACACATCGCGCATCACAGCGGCAATGTAGGGGATGATCATGATCGCAAGAACAACACCAGCAGTGAGCAAGCCAATGCCGATTGGCGGGCCTGAGAACAGTGCGCCGATCACAGGGATCTCGCCCACGGTTGCATTCAAGGGCGCCTGAACGTATTTCGCAAAAATAGGCGCAAAAACCAATAAGCCCCACATGCCGTAAACAATTGAAGGCACCGCAGCCAGCAACTCAATCGCTGTTCCCAATGGGCGACGCAACCAAGGCGGGGACAGTTCGGTGAGGAACAATGCAATACCAAAACTGATGGGCACAGCGATGATCAATGCGATAAACGAAGTAACCAAAGTACCGTAAATGGGAACCAGGGCACCGTACTCGTCGATGGGGGGGTCCCAGTTGGCGGTGAACAGGAAGTCAAAACCAAATGCGGTGATGGTGGGCCATGAAGCGACCACCAAAGAGGCAATGATTCCACCCAGCATCAACAATGTGAAAACAGATGCACCGCTGGTTAATACGCCGAAGATGGCGTCGCCCCGTTTGGCCGGGGCCTTGATCGTCGAAGTATCGGACATATTAATAAGTAATTAATCCAGCAGAAAGTTTCACGCAGAATTACAAGGTTATCCAAGAATTATGACAAATAAATGACAAAAATTTGACGTACCCGTGAAATCGAATATCACGGCACGGAAACGTGGTTAAACGCTCACGCTGGCTTGCGCTTCATGAAAGTGATCGGCACCACCGAGGGGGGCGGGCTGTTGAAAATGTCTTTGCGCATTTTACCCATGATGTGCATTTCACAGGGTTTACAATCGAATTTCAGGGTGTACTTTTGATCACCATTGACCAGCACCATGGGCTCGGCCTTCACCTGACCCTGAACACCTTTCACGCCTTTGGCTTGTTTTGGGCACAAATTAAACGAAAATCGCAGACAATGCTTGGTGATCATGACAGGAACCTCACCAGCTTCCTCATGCGCCTCATAAGCAGCAGCAATCATCTGCACACCATGTTTTTTGTAAAATTCGCGCGCTTTGTCGTTGTAAACATTGGCCAGGAAGCTTAACGACTTTTCCGGGTATTCCACATAAGGCTGCACAGGCTCCTTGCGCAGCGGGCGTTGCCAGGCAGCAATTCGCGCGGCATTCAAGGCTTCAATCGCCTCACGGCGCATGCCATTCAAGGTACTGGCGGGCACAAACCAGGGTTGGCTTAAATGCACATTCAAACCCAAAGCCGAATAATCGGTGCCGCCCAACTTGCCCAGGTGGGTTTTAATGCTGTCCACGGCAGTGTCGGGCTGCTTGGCCTGTTCCAGCTTCATGTCAACTTGCGCGGTGGTGGCAATCCCATCTTCGTCGGTCAAGCTCAATTGCAAGCCCTTCAGTACATCGCCCTCCATCCACTCGGTCAAGGTTAGCCACACACCAATGCGGCGTTCGGCACTTTCCCTGGTCAACGCCATGTCCCAGGCATGGTCGCGGTTGCGGTGCATGGGCAAACCTGCTTTCAGGCCACCATAACTGTTGATCGGGTCTTTCGGGAAAACGCGGTAAACCGCCTGTCCGTCGCCTTTGCTGTGCACGCCCTTGCTAAACACCTTCTCGGCGCGGTTCACATGCAAGCCCACCACTTCCCGTTTGCGCATGAAATTCAGGCCATCGCCGTTGTTCAGTTCGTCGCTGGTTTGTATATCAATACTTTTGTCGTTCACGGCCACCACATGGCCAATCGGCTGGCCAATGAACTTGGGTGAATCGAACGCGCCAATGTCAATTTTCCGGCCGCTGGCAAAGTAATCGGTTGAGCCACGGTGAAAGTTGCGGTCGGGGTCGGGCCTGAAATAGTGGCGGGTGGTGCCACTGGACGCGCGGGTAAACTCGCCGCGCTGCTCCATGATCTCGTCCAGCAAAATTCGGTAGTGGGCCGTAATGTTTTTCACATAGGCCATGTCTTTGTAGCGCCCTTCAATTTTGAAAGAACGCACACCCGCATCAATCAAATGCTCCAGGTTGCCACTTTGGTTGTTGTCTTTCATCGACAACAAATGTTTGTCAAAGGCCACCACAGCACCGCTTTGATCGGTCAGCGTGTAGGGCAGGCGGCAGGCCTGCGAACAATCCCCACGGTTGGCACTGCGGCCAGTTTCAGCATGGCTAATGTAACACTGCCCCGAAAAAGCCACGCACAAGGCGCCGTGAATGAAATATTCGATGGTGGCGGAATTGCCCACCGCCGCATGCACGGCGGTAATTTCTTCAACGGTCAACTCGCGCGCCAATACCAATTGCGAAAATCCGCTGTCAGCCAAAAACTTTGCTTTTTCCACAGTGCGAATGTCGCACTGCGTGCTGGCATGCAGTTGAATGGGGGGCAAATCCATCTCGAGCAAACCCATGTCCTGAATAATCAGCGCATCCACACCTGCGTCGTACAACTGCCACACCAGTTTGCGGGCTTCTTCAAGCTCTGCATCGTGAAGAATGGTGTTGATGGTGGTGAAAATACGTGCGTGGTAGCGGTGGGCAAACTCCACCAGCTTTGCAATATCAGCCACCGAGTTGGCCGCATTGGCCCGCGCGCCGAACACTGGCCCACCCAGGTAAATCGCGTCTGCGCCGTGCAAAATAGCCTGGCGACCAATTTCAACGTCGCGTGCGGGGGCTAGCAATTCCAACTCGTGTGGCAACAAACTCATGATTTCACTGATATTTCTGGCAAGGGGTGAACATTATTTCAAAAAGCGGGTCTGATTGAAAGCAAAACCGTGGTTGGCATCACAATCAGTTTGAATGTTGCACAAGGAGTACTTGCATGGCTTGGGTGGTTTGGTCGCGTAACACTGCAACTTTGTTGTTGGGGCTTTCAGGCTTTTTGCCCCTGGCGCACGCCAAGCAACTTGAACAGGCCATATTCGCAGGCGGCTGCTTTTGGTGCATGGAGGAAGCATTTGAAAAAATCAGGGGCGTGAAATCGGTTGATTCCGGTTATACCGGCGGGCGCACTGCCTCCCCCACCTACGAGCAGGTGAGCCAAGGCAACACCGGCCATGTTGAAGTGGTGCGGGTGCAATACGACCCCCGGCAAATCAACTATAGCACCCTGTTGAAAGCCTTTTGGACCAATATTGACCCCACCGTTGAAAACCGGCAATTCTGCGATGTGGGCGAACAATACCGATCAGCTATTTTTTACCTGAACGAACAACAGCACCGCGAGGCCAAACAAAGCAAGGAACAATTGCTGGGTACCGGCAAATTCAAAACCATTTACACCACGGTTGAAGCCGCCCAAACCTTTTATGTGGCCGAGGAATATCACCAAGACTTTTATCGCAAAAACCCCTTGCGCTATCAGTATTACAAAACCACCTGTGGCCGCGAAAACCGCTTGAACGAGGTGTGGGGCTACAAACCCAAATAACAACACCTAGAACTACAATTCCAGTAAAAACAGCCACATCCGGCTACACTCCACCCCAAATTCACTCTAACCGACCGTGATGAAGCGTCAAGCACGCCTGTTGGCGACCCTCGCATTTGCTGCATTCACCCTGTACATGGCCCCCAATGCGTGGGCCGACACACTGGAAAAGGTTCAGGACTGGCGCATTTCGCTTCCAAACACCTGGCAGCCCAGCGAACAGGCCTTGGTACAGGTGCGCAACAGCCGGCTGGCCTTGGCAAACAACATTCGATTCGATATTCAAAGCTTGCACGGCACGCTTGCCGCCGCACAGCCCAACACCCCTGTTTCGCTCGAAAACCTGGCGGCCTATGAAGTGAACGTGGACCATGCGCACCTTCGAATTGCCGACAGCGTATTGCAGGCACTTGTGCAGGCAGAACTGCAAGCCAGCGAGGCGCCTTTGCGAATCAAGCAGGTGACCACGCAAACTGACGGCATGCTGATTACCGGCGATATTAAAAGGCTGGGTTTTTGGATTCCATTCACCATGGAAGGCACACCCGCCGTGGCCAATGCAGGGGAAATTACCCTCACCCCGCGCACCTTGAAGGTAGCAGGCGTACCCCTGTACAAAGCCTTGCTGGCCACCAATATTCAGTTGCAATCGCTGATCGACATGAAATCAAAGGCCGTGGCTTTGCAAGGTCAGGCCATGGTGCTTCGGCTTGATCAAGTGCTACCCGCCCCCAAACTTTCTTTCGAACTGAATGCCGTGCAATTGGGGCAAGGGGAAGTCACCGTGTTATTGGGCCAGGCCAACCCGGCACCCCCCTTTTATTGCAAAGCCGATTGTCCCGCTAATTTTGTGTACACCCACGGCGGTGAATTACGTGCTGCAGGCATGGTGCTGGCTGGCCAGCCCACCTTGGTCACAGGCATCAGCAATGGCAGCTTGCCCATTGCACTGCACGATTTGAACAGTTTAATCAGCACCAGCACCGTGCAGCTTCGCACCGACGGTGCCCTGTGGATCAGCGCCCAGGAAGGGCTGCTCAACCCCGCTGAAACGGCCTTGCTCAACACTGGAGAGGCTGCGATTGCCCAACTTGAAGGTTTGAATTCTGCTCAAGAGGCAGTGACCCTGGCGGTGCACCATGCCACGCTGCTGTCCCGCGAGGGGATTGAACTGCGTGTTGAAAAACTGTTGGCCAGCACTCAATCCACCGACCTTGGCCAACTGCCGACCGCCAAACAAACCGTGCATGTGGGCGAGATTTCGCTGAGCGAAGCCGCCATGAATACCCTGATGAACAAAGCATTGTTCAACTTCGAGGGCAGCCCAATTCGACAAGTCAACACCACCATTGGCGAGCCTCATTTGCAGCTTTCGCTGCAAGTGAAACCTGAAATTTTTGGCATACCGCTATTCTGGTTGCCTGCCAAACTCAGCGGCCCATTGCTTATTTCAAGCGACAAACAGCACCTGGAATTCACACCCGCCGAAGTGCGCCTATTTGGCCTGTCCATGCTGCCGCTGATTGATTACGCCGGGTTAAAACTCAGCAGCTTTATCAAAATTGACGAGACCGCAGTCAAGCTGCAAGACAACACCATTCGCATTGCCTTGGGCAGCGCACTGCCCCCACTGCAATTAAGCACCGAACTGCGAGCCGTTAAAACCGTACTGCGTTCGCCGCTGGGGCCTTACCTGCAAGTGCATGTGGGCACATTGCCAGCTGAAAAAATTGGCGAAATTTACAACACCATGGAATTGTTGCCACTGGGCCTGTGGATGAAAACACCCGAGTTCACCGCCTTGGGCATGCGAACCGGGCCCACACTGGGCCATGTTTACAACGACCCACGAAAGGAAAGGCTGGTCATTGACCTGGCCCAATACCCCGACCTGCTGGCCAATGCCACCTTGCGCCTGCCGAGAAGTGAACGGGTGTGGGTGAGCATGCCCAGCCCGGGCAATGGTTCACAGTACCCAATACAGGGCCATCGGCACGAAGATGAGGCTCATCAGGTTCCCCATCATCACCAGTGACGCCACCCGTTGAGGCTGAAGGCCGTATTTCTCGGCAAACACAAAACTGAGCACTGCTGGTGGCAAGGCACCGAAAACAATCAACATGGCGGTGTGCTCGGGGCTTAAAGGCAGCAACCACACACACAGGGCCGCGAAAATCAGCCCTGTGAGTGGGCACAGTACACCGCCAATTACGCCCAGCTTTACATCCGAAAAATCGGCTTGCGTTAGGCGAACCCCCAATGAAAACAGCAGCAGTGGAATGGACACATCGCCCACCATGTCGATTGCAAAATACAGGGGCGCCCACACTTCAATTTTCAGCACACTGACCAGCAAACCTGCAATGGACGCGGCAATCACGGGCTCTTTCCACAACATCAAAATGCGCGCATTGGGGCTCATCATCCAGGTGCCCAACGAGTAATGCAGCGTATTGCCCACCAAAAACAGCATCACCGCAGCGGGCAAGGCCTCCTCACCAAATGCCAGAATGGCCAGTGGCAAGCCCATGTTGCCGGAGTTGTTGAACATCATGGGAGGCACAAAAATTCGGCTATCAATTCCCAACAAACGGCCCACAGGCCATGCCAACAAACCTGAACCCAACACCACAATGGCACCACCCACAGCCAGCAACCAATACGATTCAATTTCAAACGACTTGCTGGCCAAGGCCGAGAACACCAGCGCCGGCACAAAAATTTCCATGTTCAGCTGGTTGGCAAATTTCATGTCGGGTTTTTTCACCCGCCCATACCAATACCCAAGGGCCACCACCGCAAACACCGGAAAAATAACCGCAACAATGCGCAAAAACATAGAAGGCCGCCGTACAGGAAAATAACTGGGAAGTGACAGGGAAGGTCGCAGTGTACTGCAAGCGTTTAATCGGAGCGATTCGGGTTTGTATTGGGGTTGACGTTAAATAGCAGCTTCAAGGCAGGGTGGTTCAAGTTGCGCGGGTGGGTGAATGCAAAAAAATCTTCAACCACACCCTGTGCATCGCCCATGTGCACCACGGTGTGGTCGCGCACCACGTCTTCAATCAGCATGGCGGGTACGGCAAATAATCCCAAGCCAGCCCGGCCAAACGTTTCCAGCAAGGCGAGGTCGTCGAACTCCCCTACCACCGTCACCTCCACGCCCACACTTTCCAGCCAGTGCTCCAGCTTCAGCCGCAACACGTTGTTGCGCGATGGCATCAGGAAAGGCGCGTGTTGCAAGCTTTGTGGAAAGTTCGCCTCGTACTTCTGTTTCAAATCCGGGCTTGCAAAAATTCGCACCGGGTAAGTCAGCAACTTGGCCACCTGCAAGTGTGCAGTGCCCTGCCCGCCTGGGCGCTCAGCCAACACCACATCCACGCTGTGTTGCACAAGCTCCGAACACAGGGCCTCGAACCGACCCTCGTGGCACACCAGCCGCACAGGGCGCTGCATGCCCAGAATGGGCTCAATCATGTGAAACGACACTGTTTTGGGCAAGGCATCGGCAATGCCCACCGACAAACGCAGTGTGTAATCCAGTTGCTCGTCGCCTAGGCTTTCGGCCATTTGCTCGCCCAGCTGAAAAATTTGGTCGGCATAGCGCAAAGCAATTCGCCCCGCCTCGGTCAGCCCCAAACCCCGCCCCACTGGCTGAAACAAAGCCCGCCCCAAAGTTTGCTCCAACTGGGTAATTTGGCTTGAAAGCGTTTGTGCGCGCAGCCCAAGCCGTTCGGCCGCCGCTGTCAGGCTGCCGGTGTTGGCCACCATCCAGAAATAGCGCAAGTGGTGGAAGTTCAGGTCGGTAAGTTTCATTAACCCTTCGATTTATTCGAATATTTACTAAGCAATTGTTCCATTTATTCTTACACTGAACCAGCGTACACTTCAACTGTCTATTTCCCCGAAAGGAGGACGCAACCATGAAAACTGAAATTGTGGCTCGGCATCCCGAGATCGATGAAACCCTGCGCAGGTACGTGCTTCGCCGCGTGCGCTCGGCCATCAATCGACTTTCGACCCAGATTAAAAACATCACCGTGAAACTGGACAGGCACTCCGCAAAACAGGCCGACCAGCGCAACTGTGTGATTGAAATTCGAATCGACGGGCAAGCGCCCTTGATCGTAGACAGCGCCGGGCCGCATTGGCTCAGCGCAATTGACCAGGCGGTTGAATCAGCAGCACGTGCTGTTCGCCGCCAACTGAAACACACCCTTCACCAGGTGACCCCCTTGCAATTGTTGAAAGGACAACACGCATCATGAAACGCATTGTTTTATTTTTAGCCACCAACGTCGCCATTATGGTGGTACTGGGCATTACCGTGCATGTGCTGGGCTTAAACCAGTTCATGGCCGGGGGTCAGCTTAACCTGACCATGCTGTTGGCATTCAGTGCTGTACTGGGCTTTGGTGGTTCATTCATCAGCCTGTTGATCAGCAAAAAAGTAGCCAAGTGGAGCACCGGCGCACAAGTCATTGAAACACCACGCAACGCCACCGAGCAATGGTTGGTCAGCACAGTTCAGCGCTTTGCAGACAAAGCCGGCATTCCCATGCCGGAAGTGGCCATTTACGAAGGTGCTCCCAACGCATTTGCCACTGGCCCCAGCAAAAGCAACTCACTGGTCGCGGTTAGCACGGGTTTGCTGCAAAGCATGAGCCGCGAAGAGGCCGAAGCTGTGTTGGCGCACGAAGTGGCTCACATTGCCAACGGCGACATGGTTACACTCACGCTGATTCAAGGCGTGGTGAACACCTTTGTGTTTTTCCTGGCCCGCGTGGTGGGCTTTCTGGTGGATCAGTTTTTGCGCAAAGACGATTCTGAATCCAGTGGCCAGGGCATGGGTTACTTCATCACCGTTATCGTGATGGAAATTACGCTGGGTATCTTGGCCTCCATCATCGTGATGTACTTCTCGCGTCAGCGTGAATTCCGTGCCGACTCGGGCGCAGCCTGGTTAATGGGCAACAAGCAGCCCATGATCTCTGCCCTGAAGCGTTTGGGCGGCATGCAGGCTGGTGAACTGCCCTCGAACATGGCTGCATCCGGTATTTCAGGCAAAGGTGGTGTAATGGCCTTGTTCAGCAGCCACCCACCCATTGAGCAGCGCATTGAAGCACTGGCCCAGCAGCGATAAACCCGCTGTGCGCTCATCAAAAAACCCGCCGAAGTTTGGCGGGTTTTTTGTTGGCAGGTGTTTCACATCACCCTGCGTACCTTCCAGAATGTTTTACGCCAATACAAATCATCAAGCCGGCTGATGGTGACACCCACCTTGGTAGAGGCGTGCAAAAATTTTCCATCGCCCAAGTAAAAGCCCACGTGCTTGGTGGTGTACCCTGTTCGGAAAAATACAAGGTCGCCTACCTGCATGGCATCGCGGCCTACATCTACACCCATATTGACTTGTTGGGTGGTGCTGCGCGGCGCTGTAATGTTGAAATGGGTATTCAAAGTCTGTTGCACAAAGGCCGAACAATCAATGCCCGCTTTTGAATTGCCGCCCAATTTGTAAGGTGTGCCGCGCCACTCGCGAAACTGGGCCAGCAACGCTTTTTGAACCTCAGGTTTTTCGGTTTCGAAGCCGGTAAATACGGTGCCATCTTCAAGTACCAAGGCGTCCGAACCACCTTCTTGCAAACCTGCACAGGCCTGCAACAACAGCAGCAGACACACGCCAGCAAACCGGCCAAACACAGCAACAGCTTGATTAAACAACCGCCTTCCTTTCACTAAACCGGAGCAAACCCTTCACGAAGCGGTAAAGCAACCACAAACTTAAAATGCCGTAAACAATAAAGCCCACGCCAAACACCATGGTGATCATGGCCACCACAAACCAGAACATGCCAATCCAGAAGGTTGAAATAAGCCAGTCGTAATGGCTGTAATAAATAGTGCCCGCTGATTCGCCACGCTTCACATAACAAATAATGAGAGCAATCAGGATTGGAATAAACGCCGTGAATATACCCACAGCACCCAACACATAGGCCACCAAAACAATGGTGCGGTTGGACTCTTCCTGATTGGGAACCGGATTAGGTTGATAGCTCATAGCGCTCCAGTGTCGGTAAGTACCTGCCCATTTTAGACGAGCGCACCGGCATAAAAAAACCCCGAGGCAAATGCCCGGGGTTTTCTGTACTGCATGAATGGCAACTATTACAGCTTCAGTGCTGCAATACCGGCACGCGCCACTTGGGCATCTTGATCCGATTTCACGCCAGAAACACCCACAGCGCCCACCACCTGGCCATCGACCACAATGGTTACGCCGCCTTCCAGCAGCCCGTCTACGTAGGGAGCGGTTACAAAGGCAGTACGGCCGTTGTTAATCACGTCTTCCAGAATTTTGGTGTCTTTGCGGGCCATGGCAGCAGACTTGGCCTTGGAAGGGCCAATGTGTGCGCTCATGGGAGGTGCGCCATCCAAACGCAGCATGCCCAACAAATGACCACCATCGTCGGCCACAGCAATGGTTACGCCCCAGTTGTTGGCTTCGGCTTCCGCACGGGCGGCAGTCAAAATGGCTTGTACGTCTTCTACAGACAAGACGGCTTTGGTTTTCATGAACTTACTCCGGTTTTGAATTAAAAATGTCAAAGCGAAGTATGCGGCAGACTCCCTGTGGTGGCTACACAGGAAGTCCCTAATGCGAAATTATCAGGGTGCGCAGCTTAGGCCTGAGTCTTCTGCATCACAAGTGGCCGGCTTTGTTGCACCACCCTCGCCCTCGGTTGCAGGCCTGCCCGGGCCCACTTCCGCCACCACACCATTGATAATTTTGCCAGCCACGTTTTCAGTGCGAACCACGGAACGGGTTTGCTCCTGGCGAGCCAATACCACAGCGCCTTGGGCAGTCGTCAAGGCGGCAGCTTCTTGTGGTGACAACAGCAAGGTGCCGTTGTAAACCACGGGAATGCGATCAAGACTGCGTGCCCCATCGTAGAAAAACGCTTGAGTGCCCTTGCGCTCCGGGCCCGCCAGGTAAACCACTTGCCCAGGCAACAGATTACTTCCCTCAAAGGGTAGTACTGTGAGGAAACCACCCAAGCCCGGACGATTGATGTCACCAACTTCAACCCGGATGGCACCGGCACCTGCCGACTGACCTGAACCAGACGATTCGCCAAATGTGGCCAAACCACCCGGTTGCCCATTCACTCCCCCCAAGGGTATCGAAAGTGTCAGGCCTGCGTAAGAGCGGGCTGTACCCACAGCAAGGTCGTTGTAAGGCATCCGAGCACGGATCACCGCATCACTGCCCTGTGTGGCCAGGCCACGCGCTCGAACAGCAATCAAGTCTGCTTCGGCACCCTGCCCTCCAATATTCAACCGCACGTCGTTGTTAACTGCAAACAGACTCCCGCCACGATCTGCCACATAAGAGAAAGATTGATTGTGGCTTCGCCCGGCCAGTACGCCGACCTGACCATTGATCTGGTTATTCTGCGTCAGGACAATTGAACCGTTTTCAGGTGAATTGAACTGGGTTGTGGCACCAGCAGTGGTGAGCAATTGCCCTGAACGTTGATGAATCATCGGGCTGGCCACAGTAATGCGACCGAGTCCTGTGAATGGATTCACCGCTTCTTTGCTGGAGAATACATCCAGCGAAGGTGGCAAGACCAGAGCAATGTCGGCAGAAGACAATGGTCGCGACACGCCTTTCGCAGTGAAGGTCAAAGCACCACCCGTTTGCTCAATTGTGCCCAGCAGAAGCATGCGGCCATCGGCGGTCAACTGCCCGCCCCGACTGTTCAGGTTCAACAACTGCATGTCGCCCAAGGTCGACAAACGAGTTTGCTCCGCACTGGCACTGACCGTGCCCCGAAAGCGGTTGTCTGCATGCTGCAAATCAATTTCGCCACCGATTGATTCAAGCCTGGCATCGCCCCCAACCTGCAACCGCCCCACTTGGGAAATTTGATTGGCAGAAACTGCCAGTTCACCATCGAATTGCGAATCCGCGAACTGCACCTGCATGCCGCTGACTTCCGCATTACCCCCTACATTCAGGGCCAAAGTACCAGTCGATGAGGTGGTATTGACATTCAAGTTGCCGCTGGTTCCCAGTGCAACCGAACCACCTGACTGTACTTGCGTGTTGCCATTGAACCGGTTGCCGGAATTGGTCAAACTGATTTGGGCTGCTGTCAAGCTTGCATCATTCAACATGACCGACCTGCTTTGGGTTAATGCACCAGTCAATTCGATCTGGCTTGCACCATCCACTTGCGTGCTACCAAGCTCCACATTGTTGGCTTGTAATTCAAAGTTGCCTAACACGCGTGCGGCCAGGGCGAGGTTTTCAGCCTGCATGGACAAATCATTTTTGTCTGTAATCGACACGCTTGCGTTGGCGGAATCCGGATTTTGAACCGTAATTTTCCCGATAAAATCGTTCTCTGAATTGTTCAGATCTACCCGGTCACTGCGCAGGTGTGTATCACCCTTCACATTCAAAGCTGCTGTTTGGCGAACTTCAGCAGCCGCTATATCCAGCTGCTGCAACTCACCAAGCTCTCCCAAACTGGCCTCTTGTGCTTGCAGATTCAAATTACCCAAATTTGCACCTTGTACCCGCAAGGTACCGGCACTGCTCAAAGTTGCCTGGCTTGCATCTTCCACACGAAGCAGACTGTTGAAGCTGTTGCCCTGGTTACCCAGATCAACATGATTGGCTTGCAGCAAGACACTGGAATTGGCGGTCAGGGTACCGTCTTGTTCAATCGACTGTGCACGCAACTCCGCTGCGCCATTCAATTGACCCGACACATTCAGCACATTCGCATCAGCAACAACTGTTGTGCCCGAAACATTCAATGCCACATTGCCTTGGAAGTCATTGGCTTGATGATTCAAATCAACTGCAGCTGCTTCAATGGTCGCATTGTTTCGAACAGTCAGTGAACCGGCCTGTGCCAGCTGTGAAGCCCTCACATTCAAGGTACCCACATCACCCTGCAAAACCAGATTATTGACATCGCGCAATTGTGCCGTGTCGCTGACCTGCAAATCTACAACATCCCCGAAGTTGTTGGCGGCATTTTGAAGATCAATATTTGCTGCACGCAAGTCAGCCCTGCCCTGAACATTCAAGGCACCTGGCTGGCTTTGCTGCTGCGTGATTCGCTGGGCGTTGACAATCAATGCATTCACACGCCCACTCAAGGCGAGATCATTGGTGTCGCTGATGGTTGCAGTGCCAACATTTTGCAGAATAATTTGACCACTAAAGTCGTTGCCAGCCTGGGCAAGATCAACCTCGTTTGCGCGAAGTGTCAAGCTGCCTCCAGTTTGGCTGGCCTGCGTTTGGGTAACCTTGCCAGCCTGAAGTTCTGCACTGTTCGCAACTTCAAGTTGGTTCACATTGATCTCACCTGCAATCAAGGTGCCATTGGCAATGCTAAGTTCTCCTGCTGTCAACGTACCAACAACGGATGTATTCAAAATTTGCGATTGACCTTGAAGCAGCAAATCATTGTTGTCTGAGATATCCGTCTGCACCGCCACATCAAGTGTTACCGGGCCGCTGAAGTTGTTGTGTTCGTTCCTTAAATCGACTGCCTGTGCAGTCAACTCAGTAGCACCAGTCACCAACAACTCACCGGTCTGTGTAATGTGTTGTGCGGTCGCATTCAAGCTACCCAACACTGAATTGCTCAAGTCCAGTTCATTCTGTGCGGTCACGGTCAATGCTGCTGCATTGCCCCCCAGCAAAAGGTCTCCACTGGCATTCACTGTTGCCTGCTGTGTGGCGTTAACAGTAACGCCGCCGCCAAAACTGTTCGCTGTATTAATCAGGTTGATTGTAGGTGCAGCCAGGTTGCTATTGCCATTCACATTCAATGCGCCCGACTGATTAATTGCTGTGCCTGCCTGCACGTTCAAGCTGCCTGCTGAACCTTGCAACTCAATTACTTGCTGGTCGCGCAGGTTCACACTGCCAGCAGAATTCAGCACCACATTGCCAACAAAATTGTTGGCTTCATCCTGCAAAGTCACATTGCTAGCCCCCAGGGTGGTTGTACCCCCCACCTGCAAAGCACCTTGCTGAATTACATTGCCACCATTCAAGGTCAAATTACCCGTGGCGCTGAAGTTGTTCAATTCAAGTTGATCTGCCTGCAACACGATGTTTTCTGAAGCAAGGCTGGACACAGAAAGCGAATTCGCACTTGCATTCACTGAAGTGGCAGTGCCTGATACGTTCAGCCCACCGCTGGCGGTGATGGATGCTGCACCAGTCAAATTCAAATGCACCACATCACTGAAGCTGTTCGCTTGGTTGTCCAGCGCGATCGAGTCTCCATTGAAAGTACTGGCGCCTGCCACCGAAAGTACTCCACTTTGCCCGGTGGATGCGGCATTGAAAGTTACGTTGCCCTGTGCAGCCAAACCATCCACGATCAAGGTACTTGCATTCATGGTTGCTGTGTTGACATTACCCGCCACACGCAGGCTATTGGTATCAGCCACTTGAGCATCGCCTGCAACATTCAGACTCAAGCGTCCCTGAAAATCATTGGCTTGATGATTCAAATCAACTGCGGCTGCTTCAATGGTCGCATTGTTTCGAACAGTCAGTGAACTGGCCTGTGCCAGCTGTGAAGCCCTCACATTCAAGGTACCCACATCACCCTGCAAAACCAGATTATTGACATCGCGCAATTGTGCCGTGTCGCTGACCTGCAAATCCACAACACCGCCGAAGTTGTTGGCGGCATTTTGAAGATCAATATTTGCTGCACGCAGGTCAGCCCTGCCCTGAACATTCAAGGCACCTGGCTGGCTTTGCTGTTGGGTGATGCGCTGCGCATCAGCTGCCAGGGCCTGAACCTGGCCACTCAAGACCAAATCGTTGATGTCGCTGATGGTTGCAGTGCCAACATTTTGCAGAATAATTTGACCACTGAAGTCGTTGCCAGACTGGGCAAGATCAACCTCGTTTGCGCGAAGTGTCAAGCTTCCTCCAGTTTGGCTGGCCTGCGTTTGGGTAACCTTGCCAGCTTGCAGTTCTGCACTGTTCGCAACTTCAAGTTGGTTCACATTGATCTCGCCAGCAATCAAGGTGCCATTGGCAATACTAAGATCTCCTGCTGTCAACGTACCAACAACTGATGTGGTCAGGGTTTGCGCGGTGCCTTGAATCAACAGGTTGTTTGTGTCGGCGATGCTGGCTTGGCCCGCCACATTCAGAGTGACAGTGCCGTTGAAATCGTTGCCCTCATCCAATAACGTTGCACCTTGTGCAACCAGGACTGTTGGACCCGTCACTGATACAGCGGCAGATTGACCAATTTGCTGTGCGGCCGCATTCAAGCTACCCAGCATTGAATTGCTCAAGTCCAGTTCATTTTGTGCGGTCACGGTCAATGCTGCTGTATTGCCGCCTACCGAGAGGTCTCCACTGGCATTCACTGTTGCCTGCTGTGTGGCATTAACAGTAACGCCACCGCCAAAACTGTTCGCCGCGTTGGTCAAGTTGATTGTAGGTGCAGCCAGGTTGCTGTTGCCATTTACATTCAATGCGCCCGACTGATTAATTGCTGTGCCTGCCTGCACGTTCAAGCTGCCTGCTGAACCTTGCAGTGCAATTACTTGCTCGTCGCGCAGGTCCACACTGCCAGCAGAATTCAGCACCACGGGGCCTGCGAAGTTGTTGGCAGCGTTCATGAAGGAAATGGTGTTTGCATTCAATGCGGCTTGGTTTTCAACAGTCAGATCGCCAAGCTGATTCACTTCTGTTGCATTGACGGACAAACGACCTGCCTGGCCTTGAACAGTCAGTGTGTTTCGATCAGCCAATTCAACATTGACTTGGTTGCTTAAAGTAACCGGGCCAACAAAATCGTTGTTGGCGTTGTTCAACCGTACCAAGGTATTGCTGCTTTTGTTGCGGTGCTCAATGCGCGCATCACCTCCAACCATCAAGGCCGCCGCACCCGAGGAAGCCTGTGTCACAACATCTGAAGTCAAGGTCAAGTTTTCATTCACTGTCAGCGCGTTACTGATTTCAACAGTGTTTGCATTCAACACAAGTTCCTGTGCATTGCCTGCCACGTTCAGTGTGTTTTCGTCGCGCAAACTGACACGTGCATTGCCAAGCAAGTTAACCTGCCCCTGAAAATCATTCGCAGGGTTATTCAGGCTGACTGCGGCGGCATTCAAGGCAGCGGTGGCCCCCACAACAAGTGAGTCACTTTGTGCGATGGATAGCGCTGTCAGGTCAAGCGAACCGGCCTGCCCCTCGATCGTCAAGGTATTGCTGTCACGCAAACGCACAGAACCTTGGGTATTCAAAACCACATCGCCATTGAAATCGTTCATTGCATTGTTCAACGCAACGGCACCCGAGTTGTTGATCCGGGTTTCACCTTGCACCTGCAGGGCACGATCAACATCCATGCTTTGCGTGATGCTGTCTGCGCTCATTGCAAGGCCATTGCTTGCGGTCAAACCGTTGAACACCAAGGAATCGGCTTCAACACTACCGCTGACAACATTGCCTGCCACAGTCAATGTACCGTTGGCTTTTATTGCTGCGCTTTCACTGGAAGCAAGTGTGACCGTAGAGCCGAATTGATTGTTGCCTGACTCAGTCAAATCAATATGTTGTGCACTCAGTGCGCTGGTGCCTGTCAAATTCAAAAAATCAGTTTGATCAATTCGTGTTGCTGTTGCACTCAGGCTGTTTGCATTCAAGCCGTTTACAACAATCTGCCCATTGGAGCCGGTGGTCAAAGTGACATCATCGGCAGAACCCTGAACAGTCAGAGTATCGTTGCCATTCAAATTTACTGCGCCTGCATTGTGCAGAACCACAGTTGAACCGAAACGGTTTGCCGCGTTGTTTAGCTGAACAGAATTGCTGTTGTTAATGCGCGTTTGCCCAAGCACATTCAGCGCATCGGCTTCAGTGGTGCCTTGACGAATCGAATCTACGTTGAAAACTGCGCTTGCAGCCCGCCCTGAGACCGCAATACCCTCGGCGCTGCCCAATTGAACCTGACCATCCAGATTGAGAAGAACCTGGCCGCGAAATGAATTGCCAAGCTGAATTAATTCAACGTTCTCGCCATTGAAAGTTGCCGTGTTGTTAACTGTCAACGGCCCTGCCTGCGCCGACTGCGTGGTATTGCGGGCGGTTGCAGTCAGGTTGTTGACCTGCCCTGACAAAGACAACTCGCCCTCATCAGCAAGCTCGGCGGTGCCCACATTGCCAAGCTCGACATTGCCGCCGAAATCATTGGATATATCCGCCAACTGAACTGCGCTTGCATTCAAGCTTGTACCTTGCTGCACAGTCAGTGTTCCGTTCTGTGAAATGCTGGCCGCAGTAACATTCAAACTTTCAACTGTCAGTTCGTTTAACTGCACTTGATTGACTGCTGACAAAGTGGCTGCACCCGCAGACCCCGACACAGCCAGATCATTCATGTCAATTAAAGTGGCTGCACCAGTCACCGCAAGTTCGACATTGCCTGCGAAATCATTGTCGGACTCAAGCAGATTGACCTGATTGGCATTCAGGGTGGATAAACCAGCAACGGACAGCGCAGCGCTCTGCGTAATTTCGGCTGCTGTCAAATTCAGTTGCGCGGCAGAACCTGAAATGTTCAACCCACCATTGGTGTGTAAAGTAGTACCCGCAGTGCTGTTAATCAATACCTCGCCATCAAACTGGTTTGCCTGATTCCCCAGGTTGATTTCATTCGCATTCAATACTGTGCTTCCATTCACCTGCACCGGGCCAGTCTGCTCGATCCTGCCACTGGCATTGACTGTGAGGCCATCAGAAGCAAGACTTCTGATGGCAAGGTTCTGAGCACTGAGTGTGGCTTCACCGCCTGAATCGACCGAAACTTGCAGATTGTTGGAATCATGAACTGCAACTGACCCTGTCGCTGTCAAATCGACCGAGCCAGTGAAGTCATTGCCAGCGTTGTTTAAACTCAAACCACCTCTTGAATTGATATTCAGGCCACCGTCAGACAGCAAAGCCGCACTTTGGCCGTTGCGCATCTGGCCAACTTCACCCGCAATAACATCTACAGTACCCTGTGGGTTACCCACGTTGAGGCTACCTGTTAATTGAATCAAATCACCTTCAATTGAAATTCGTGAAGCCTGGTTTACACCGGCCGTGTTGATGACACTGGGATCGCCGTTGTTCGATGCACTGGCCAACAAAATAATCCGTCCGCCCTCGGCCAGCACCTGGCCAAGCTGTTGAATCAAGGCGTTGTTGTGACCTTCAACTGCCTGAACAATTAGGTCGCTGCCCGAGGTATTTACGGTGACCTCCTTGGCTGCAATTAGATTCACCGACACGCCAGAGCCAGCCTGGTGTTGTGGTTGCAATCCTGCTGTCAGATTTCCCGAGTTTGTAATGGAAGGCGCCAGGAATACGATGTCTTTGGCAGTGATGCTGCCAGCATTGAGAATACCTCCGGCATTTGCACCTGTTTCAAACTCAATTGTTTGACCAGGCATTTGGCCATTGCCGTTACCATTGCCCTTGAGATTCAATGTAGACGCTACAAGACTACCCACATTCACCTGAGAACCCGCACCAAACACAATACCACTTGGGTTGATCAGGAAAATTCGACCATTGGCCACCAGGCTGCCGAAAATTTCAGATGAATTACCCCCGACAACCCGATTCAAAATGACAGAATCGGCACCGGGCTGAACAAATCGAACGGTTTCGCCGCTGCCGATGGAAAACTCCTGCCACCTGATCACATCACGTTGATTGACTGTCTGAGTGATCACAGTGGTGCCGGGCAATGACACGTTCAGATCAAGGTTATTGCCCAAGACACCATCAAGAATCGGCGCAGTCTGCACATTGGCACTGAACACCAGCAACACGGCAGCTGCCAGTGGCTTGAGTGGGAAAGACGAATTCAGCTTGCAAGTTGCGGAAGTCATAAAAATTCTCTTAGAAATAGTAGATGTAAGATGCAAAGATTCTTGGGCTTTGGCGTTTCGGATCAGACTGCCGAACACCCGCCAGTTCCCAGGCCAAACTCAAGTTGAATGTGAAAATGTCTTGCCTGTCCCAAGCCAAACCCAGGCCGTAACCAGCCAGTTCGGCATGGTTGTTGAATCCTGCGGGCTGATTGCTGGTGTCTTCGCGAAAACGAACACGGCCTTGATCAAAAAACACATTGAAGGACAATTCACGCGCCGCACTGCCAAACCAGTTGGCAGAGGGCAAATAGCGCGCTTCCAGCGTGAACAAATCGCAGCTGTCGCCAGAAGTTTCACCTTGTGCAAATGCGCGCACAGCCGTAGCACCACCCAGCGAACACTGTTCACTGCTGTCAAGATTGTCGAGTGCATATTGACCACGCAAGAAGCTCCACAGCATCAACTTGCCGGGCACAACAGATTGCAACCTACCAAACGAGTAGTTCACACGCATGGTGTTAAGTTCATCGTCCAGACCAAACGGCACACCACCCGGATAATTCGTTTTGCTTTCCTCTACGTTGAAGTTGAAGAAGTTAAGACCGCCGCCCACCAGGCTATCGCGGGAGTCGCCACTGAGACCCAGGCGAAATGAATCCACTTCCTTCACGGTTTCCAAACCAGACAGGCTCTGCCTGTCAGTGAACTCCTTTTTGTCATACCCAGTCAGTGCAAACACATTCAGGTTGCGTGAACGCACCAGGGGATACAGCGCGAATACACCCAGCGATTCTGCATCGCCATTCAAGCCCAAGGGAAAATCGTTTTCCTCAAGTGAATAATTCACGGTAGACACGTTCACACCCAACTTCAATCCATCCGCACCAACCGGCAGGGTGTAACCCAGCAGCGTGAAGTCCAAACCACCTGTTTCAGATTGAAGATGACTGACCGAAAACGAATCACCCAAGCCAAACGGACTTTCCCAGGAAAAGGTGGCAATGCCACGGTACGTGCCTGCGTACCGCGAGCCGTTTGCATCCAGGCCCGCACTGCCGGTCAGTGCCTTGTCGTTGCTGGGTGTTGCAACCAGAATCGCTTTGCCTGCTTGTGTGCCAGGCTTGATGGCAAATGACATTCGAATGCCACGCAAGTCATTGAGCAGGAACACCACCCGCTCTACCTCTTCCACACGAATGACCGTACCGGGCTTTAAACGCTTCAAGTGCGATTCAACAATATCCCGATTCACGCGCAGTTCTTCTGCAGGCCAAGCTACTTCGACTGACTCCAGCACACCGGGCAACACGGCAATGGTCACCACACCGTTTTTAATGTCTTGCGCGGGCAAATAGGCATACGCCAGGTAATAGCCCAATTCACGCTGCAAGAATGCAGTCACCACCTGTGCTGCACTGCTGAGGTCTTCAAACGAACGCTTTTCGCCCACATACGGCATCAGCAATTTCTGAATATCGTTCAGATGCTTGGCTTCGACACCTTCAATTCGATAAGCGCTGACATTCAGAGACACATCGTTCAACGGCTTGCCCAACTCAGGGGCCGCCTTTCTTTCAGCCTGATTGTCGATGACAGGCTCTGCTTCTTTTTCCGCAGCAGGCGCAGCAGACTCGGGATTGATAAAGGGGGCAGGCGTAGACACCTGGGCCTGTACCGGCCAGGCAAGTGTGTACAGCAACAGGGCAATTGTGTATCGGTTGGTCAACATGGAATAGGTACTTGGAATGAGAGCGAACCGGAGTGAAACATCAAAACCGGAAATCAGGAAATTGGGTCATTGGTATGGTGTCAACCGAATTGAGCACCCCCCTCACCCACAAAGACCAAAATGCTACTGAGGTTGTCTGCCCGCCCCAAGGCGCGATTAAATGCCAGTTGATGAATATGGGCATTGCAATCCTCTGCGCACCACAGGCTGGTACCCAGCAATGCGAGCTCGTCGTCATTGAGGTGTTCCCACAAACCATCGCTGCACATCAAGAACCAGTCCCCAGCCAACAAGCAGCAAGGCTCGGTCACATCCATGTGAAGATGTTCATTTTGCTCACCCAATGCGGTATACAGCGCGTTTCGACTGGCTTGACCATCGGATTGTTGATGATCAATCATCCACTGCAACACACTGTGGTCCCTGGTTTTTGAGCGCAGCACAGCTTGCTGAAAGTGATACACACGCGAATCGCCGACATGCAACCAAACTGCCTGTGCAGATCGTTGATTGATCACCAAAAGACAAACGGTGGTGTGCATGTCTGAGCAATCAGGGTGTGTGGTCTGTTGATGCAAAATATTCTGATTCACCTGTTGCATCAGTTCCAGCAAGCGTGATCTTTCCAGCGTGGGTGATTGTTCAAATGCACTCAAAGACATTTCAACAGCCAAGGCAGCAGCAAGCTGCCCGCCACGATGACCACCAGCACCGTCTGCAAGCGCGCACACCAGCCAGTCTCCAAATAATTTATGCCCAACAGCGTCCTGATTTTCCGGGCGGTTACCAATGTCGGTACGCTGTGTAACCTGTACTTGCAACAATCGCCCTTCGTGTGCCCCACCCAGTTGAATGGTCAACTCCATGTGCCCGCCAGATGCCGGTAGCGATCGCAATAAAGGTCCCACATGCGTGCTTTTCTGGCGAGTTCGAGACTCAAACTCAATCCACCTTGCCGATTGATCTCTTGTTCGATCACAGCTGGATCCAGACCACCCTGAACCTGCTCAATCAATACTTGAATTCGCGCAACACTCAGTTGCATGTGCGCCTGAATATCCTGAAACGCCTGCTCAAAGGCCTGCTCTGCATCCAGATAAGCCAGTGAATTATCGCCAAGCAGTTTGCCCATGGCTTGCGCCGGTGATGAAGAAAACTTCAGTGGATTATTTCCCTTCGCGGAAATACTGGTCAGCTTGCTGCCCGTTTCTTCCTGGAAAATTCGGCGCGCTGAAAGCAATTGCATGCAACCTTGAACGCAGATACCCAACAAGTGGTGCAACTTCTCTACATCCTGAATTGTGGAGGGTGTTGTCGGTTGTTCAGCCACCACACCTCGAACTGCTGAATCAGCTTGTTGGGAACCCACATACATACGCTGGGCCAACGGCGAAATGTTCTCTTCGATATCGCTTTCGACAGGCGGCAAGGGCATATCGAAAGCTGCCAACAGATCGTCGATATCGACGTTAGAAGCTGGTTGTGGCAACCAGGATTCCAGTGGATCAATTTCGGGCCTCGGCATCAGGTCCTCGAATCCGTTCCAATTCGCGGCAACCTTCGCAAGAATGATTGAGTAATCACCAATTCGCAGCACATCGCCGGGACTCAAGGGGACGGATTGATTCTGGGGCATGGGTTTGCCGTTAACCAAGGTACTGTTGGTGCCAAGGTCTGTCCAGTGGCATTGGGAATTCTCAACAAGTACCTGTGCGTGCAAACGCGACACCACCCGTTGGGGATCTTTCAACACCCAGGTGCAATCGGGCGAGCGGCCAATCGATCCCCCCTGCAAGGGCACAGGCCACTGTTCGATTGCCTTGTCCGCCTGACCATCGCGGGTAATCTGGAATTCAAAGTTGGAATACATTCAACCCACCCTTAACGCAATACAAAAACTTCACCACCCAACACACCCACATGCATGGGCAGTTGAAGGGTGGCTCCGCTCAGCTTGCATTTCCATTGCAGCAGCGGCGCGTGATTGATATCCAGCAATGCGTGAACTGGAGATTGGCGAACGCATTGAAACTGCCAGCATTGGGGATCCAGCGCGGATTCAAGCAACTCGGATTGTGTGCAAAGATGTGCCAGATGTGCTGCGAAATCGCTAACTACATTTTGTGGGTCGAGGCCATAAGCTGCAGCCAATTCGCGATTGCGAACGGTAAAAAACGGCAGCAAGGCAGATGCCTTGCCTGACTTGAATTGGGCAAACATATTCAGCAGAAAATCTTCAATCAGTGCCGAATCATTTGCACCGTGTGTGGAAGGCAATACATCGAGATAGCGCCAACGGGGAAAGGAAACCGGCAAGTCAACTGTCGAATCCAGCAAACGGTTTTTTCTCAAACGCTGCCCACGTTGAAAAGCAGTTTTCAATTCAAATAACACCCGTGGCTGCACCAGCACATCAGGCCCACGGTCTTTTTGAAGTTCAACCCACACAGTTGTGCTGCAGTTTTGCGTGAGCAGGGCATGATCAGGATTCAATGATGCGCCTCGCATTGAAGCACCTGGCAACAGAATCACCTGAATTCTGTTTTCGCCCGACTGAACATACTCATGGATGGGCAACACCAGTTCTCGCCCATTTTGTAACTTGCCAAGCACCATGCCGTTCAGAGTCAGCAAAGCATTCTGACCCTGTACACTGGCGCGCAACAACAGGGTTTTATCCATGCTGAAGGCCCCGTTGCATGATTCGTGCAGGCGCTGCCAAGTGCCAGCAGCCCAAGGCCCAGCCCTTGACTGGATCGACACTTTGCCAGTCGCAGATCAATTCGGAATGATCAACAGTCAGCACCACCTCCAGTGCCCTATCTTCAGGATTAACCACCGCTGACACACTGAAAACAAGTTCACCCGCCAAAGGGCTGGCAGCGCGAATGAGCGGTTTACCCACACCAACAACGCTGCACACCTGAACATGCAAAGGCACCCTGTATTGCGCCAGCCACAATGGCTCGCCCAGCGGCAACAATCCTGGCAATTGTTTCTCGCTGTGTTGCCAGTGAACGTGGATATCGCGTTCGGTTTGTATGCTCAAATTCACCGGCACATGGTTGTGAATCAGTTGGGCCTGCCATTTGAAATCATCTGCGGCTGCACGAAGCTGCATGTCCGCTGTGGTAACAAATTCAATCAAGCCTTCACGAATCGTCCATTGGGCACGAAAGTTCAAATCCGTGCTGAGCCAGGAATTGGACTGTTGCACCACCGGCTCAATCAGTACGCCTGAATCAGACCATCTTGATTGCAAGCCCTGTTTTTCTTCGGGTGAGCAGGACCAACTGAGCTGTTTAAAATCCAGCTGTGTAAGCCGCGTGTCAATCAGCTCCATACGCTGAAGTGAAAAGAATCCAGACGTGTTTTGCCGACCAATTTCACAACGCTCAAATACGGGGTCTACATGAATGACCAAATCATTTGCTGGCAATGAATTTTTACAGACCTGTGCAATCAGATAATCGGGAGTGAATTGTCCGAAGACCTGATGTACAAAACCAGAGTCTGTTCTGAACCAATTCACCAGCTCACCAGCAATGGTGCTCACGCCAATAGCCAAAGAACCTGTTTGATTGCACGGAATTTTTGTTGGCTGACTGCCCATTTGAACGGCGGCCAGCAGGTCGATCAAATTGATCTGCAATTGCCCGCTTGGCCACGGCTGATCAAATCGCCCAAGACCGGCCAATGATTCATACAGACAATGAAAGGCGCTTGGGGACACTCCGGCGCTCAAAGCCTGTTGCATGCTACGCAAAACATTGGTTTGAGGGTCGGCTTCACTCGATATACCCTGAATGCTCACTTGACCTGCAAACAAGCTGAGCAAGACACAGGCTTGCGAATACGCCTGGGTTACATCATGAGCTTCCAGCAAATCAATTGCGGCTGAGATTGACTCGGTGAAATCTGGTTTTAAGCTGTAGCTTTGATCCAGATCGAGCGAGCTCAACAGCACATGCATGCGCCGCAAGTGATCAGCGCGTGCCTGCACATTGAAACGGGCTTGAAGATCAATCGTGATCAACGGCGCACCTGTGTAACATGAACCAGGCCAGACCTCAGTTGAAACACCTCCACACCGGATTCATCGGCAAAACCAAACGACTCCACTGGACCAAACAGTTTGACCAACTCTTGTCCTGCCAGGGTGTTCAAGGCAAGCTTCAGGTAACGCGGATCAAACCAGGGCCAAATTCGATTACAGCCTGAGGAATCTTGAAGATGACGAACCTGTCGCAGGTGATTCTTAAGCAAACTGGACTGCACATTTCTGCTGGAAATTACGTAGCCTCGATCCACGGGCTTCCAGGGCCAGGACGCAGTAGAGCCCAAGGCAGAGTCTGCAAGTTTCAGCACACTGACTTGGCAATCCACTGGAATAACTCCGCCCACAGCCCGCCCCGACAAGGGAGGAAACTGCACTAGCGTCGATCCGCCAGACACAATTTCAGAAGGGGCCACACCGTAAACGGTCAACATCTGGGCAAAATTCCTCAGGGAATTGGATCGATGGGTGGCTCTACCAAATCGGGCGCCAGTGCGGCTTCGGGCGGACTTGGGGAAGCTGCAGAGGCGTCACCACCCATGGCACTTCCGTTGACTGAAACTGCTGGGCCACTGAATTTGATGCCTGATGCGGAAATAACAATCGAAGAGCCACCCACGTTCAGCGACAAGCTAGAGCCCGCGGTCAGCTTCAGGCTTGAGCCCGCTTTCAAGTTGCCTTGGGCCGAGGTACTCAGGTTCAAATTGCCTGCTGCATCCAGGTCAGTGCTGCCCTGGGATTTCAATGAGCACTGGCCAGTGGTACTAATTGCAATTTGCCCGTTGTTGGTCAAACCGAGTAAACCTTGAACTTTGGCCAACACATCATCGTTCACCGTCAAATGCAAGGCTTTGTCGATCTGCTGACTGAGTTGACCAAGCACTGTGCGCGACACATCGGCCTTGATTTCTTCAATCAGGTTGCCGTGAATCAAGCTGTGGGAATGCCCGCGAATTTCTGTATTGCTGTTGTTCTTGATCAGGCTTAAATAATCTTTCTCGGCCTGAAACCACACATACTCGCTGCCAATTTTGTCTTCGAAACGAAGTTCGTTGAAATTGGAGGGTGAGCCTTTTTCGCTGGATTGAGAACGCCAGCCAGACACTGTTTTGTGTTCAGGCAATGGATAGGGAACTGTTTGCTCAGCATTGTAGGCAACCCCGGTAACCAAGGGCCGGTCGGGATCGCCATCTTCGAATGACACCACCACTTCCTGGCCAATACGCGGAATGGCCACAAAACCCCAGCCCTTGCCAGCAACAGGAGAAGCTACACGCACCCAGCAAGAACTGTCCTGATTGTGTTTGCCGTAGCGATCCCAGTAAAACTGAATCTTGATTCGACCAAATTCATCGGTGTGTATTTCTCGCCCCTCCGGGCCAACAACCAAGGCGGGCAAGGGTCCTTTGACCTGGGGTTTTCTGGATTTCCGTTCGGGTCTGAAAGGCTGGCTGGACTCAATGGCTTCAAACTGACAATCAAAATCAGATTGCGCACCGCCACTGGCTTCTGGCTCTGACTCGTGAACGGTGATCAGGGTACCAATCACGAGCAAAGTTTTGGACAACGCGGGGTTGTCCTTGCAAACCGTTTTCAACAAATGGCCTGTTGCAACTCCCCTTGCCGAAGTGCTTGCATTGAACGTTTGCTGGCGCGCCTGAGACTCTTCGTGACGCAGCTTGCTGTAGTGAGTACCCTCACCTTCATTTTCAAACTCACCAGGATACTCGAACACCTCGTAGGCCGAGTTGTAACTTTCTGCCTTGCCCTGAGAGTTCACCAGCAAGGAGTTCGATGGTGTTTTGAAGTTGTAATCCGTGTGTGCATGCCTTGGCGGTTCAATGGACTTCTTCAATGACATGCTGGTGATCGTTTCTTCCGGTGTCAGCCTGCCACTCTGCGAAGCTGGATCGTAGGCCAGATTGGCATAACCGGGAAAAACTTGATGTGTACTGCTGGAGTCTACGAGTACCAGCGTATGCTGGCCCTCACCATGTTCAAAGTAAAAATAAACGCCTTCCTGTTCAAGTATACGGCGAATAAAATTCAGGTCACTTTCACCGTACTGAACCACATATTCCCAAACACGCTTGGCGCCCATTGTGCGATCAGAAAACCGCACTGAGGAATGTCCGTGGCGACCAATTACTTCGGAAACAATGCCCGGTACGGTCTTGTTCTGGTAAACGCGAAACTCCTGGTTCTTGCCCAGCAACCACGTCCATGATTTCAATTCCAGGCGATAGGCGCAGCGCCCTGCGCTGGACATGGAAACCTGCTCCATTTCCACAATTACACCGTCAAAATAACGCTTGGTTTTCTCACGGGTTTCATAGGCCAGACAACAATTCTTTCCCAGAAAATCGTCTGCATTCAACAGCGCAGAATCGGATTCCAGAAACACAGAACCTGTACTGTTCTCGGAAAGTGATTCCTGCAAGCGCGCAGATCTGAAATGAACTTCGTCCAGAGGAGCTGAACCGCTCAGGCTGATCAATCTGTTCATTGGCGGCTGATTTCAACTCGGCGATTGGCGGGAGCAAAAGGATTATTCACGTCAGCCAGCTTGTCAGCACCCTTGCCCTCCACACGCAACAAGCTTGGCGATACACCCTTCTGAGTCAGGTAAGTTTTAACAGCTTTGGCGCGCTCTGAAGAAAGCACCTGGTTCAAGGAAGCGTCACCGCTGGCATCGGCATGCCCCGTAACCACAATTGGCGGGGAATCGGATGGACGATTACTCAGCACCTGTGCGAAAACATCCAACTGCTTTTTCAGTTCAGCGGGAAGCTCGGCAGATCCCAACTGGAAATGCGCATTCGGAATTGAAAAACGCACTGCGGGCTTGAACCCCATGCATTTGAAACCGTTTTTACGAAGCTCTTCACATGCCTCTTCGGGGAACAGACCCTCTTTAACCTGCTCGACAGCTGGAACTGTGTCGGCCAAATCAACCACCAACGATTCTGCATGGGACGGTGCGTGCAAGCCGATGAGCACGGGCGCCAACAAAGCGAACTTCAGAATATGTTTTTCAAACATAGCTACTCCGGAATAGGTAGGGCATCGGTAAAAAAATCACCTTAAAAAATCTCGTGATAGGATTTTTCGCGACTTGGGCCACGAGTCTATTCCTTTTGAAAAAATTCGCCCAACGAGTGATACATCACAGCCAACAGAGAGTGAAACTCATCCCCCTAAATGACTAAAAATAGCCGTGTAATCTGGAGTGAAGGTCTCTTTCTCCAACCCCAACATTTTCAGCAGCAAGAACGCTATTTCGACCATGAAATTCATATTCGAACAGCGCACTTTCATGGGCATTGCCACGGCTTTCATCAGCTACAGCTGGACCCTGATCTGTTGCTGGCCGGCAAGGTGGGTATTCTCAAGGCATCAGGGTATTTTCCGGACGGAACACACTTCTCGATTCCTGACAAGGACCCGGCACCTCCCTGTCTTGATTTCGCTAATGCTGTGAAAAGCGGAAAGGTCTACCTTTCGCTGGCCAAACCCCACTGGGCGGGGAGGCATTTGGACTGGACACCGGAAGAGACACCAACAAACAACCGTTCGCCGCTAAAGTACCTGGCCGAAACCACTGAAATTTCCAGTGTTTACGACCCTGAGCTTGAACCCTCTGCGGTTGACCTGGCGCGCTTGAATCTTTTTTTAAGTGCAGAACACCTTCATCAGGAAGGGCATGTTCAACTGGCGATCTGTGAATTTCGTGAATCAAGAAATTCAGAAATCCAGCTTGTTGATGCTTTCATTGAACCTTGCTTGTGCAGCCTTCAAAACGCCAACATTCGCCGAATACTGGAAGCTGTACTGGCGTTACTGGAAAGTAAAATCAACCAGCTTCGGCAACGACGTGTGCGCAAGGGAAGCCACAACAGTTCGGAAATAGGGGACTTCTTGTTATTGCAAGCTTGCGTACAACACCGATTGATTGTTGCACACCTGCTTCGCAGCAAACAGGTACATCCTGAGGCTGCCTACCTGCGACTTCTGGCTTGTTTGGGTGCTGTCACATTGTATGGTGACGACACCGCAGCCGACTTCTTGCCCAACTACGACCATGACAATTTGCGTTTGGCTTTTGACGCAGTTTTTACAGCCCTTCGCAATGCACTTGCAGGCCTTCACGACCAGCACGCCGTACAAATTCCTTTGATACAAAAGCAGGCGGGTGTTCATCTGGGTCAAATTACCGACAGAACCCTGCTGGTCAACGCTCACTTTTACCTGACTGTGCATGCTGCGGCACCCGAGGAGTTGGTACAAAGACAATTTCCAAGCACTGTCAAAATTGGTCCGGTTGAGAAATTGCGCGACCTCGTCAATCTGAACCTTCCGGGTGTTCGACTAAAGCATGTTCAGCAGGCGCACGCCGCTTTGCCCTATTACGCAGACCATTTGTATTTTCAGCTGGAAACGCGCACAGATCCTTTGTGGAAAATGCTGGATCAAACAGGGCACATTGCGATTCATTACGCCGGCGACTTGCCTGAACTACGCCTGGAGTTGTGGGCTGTTCGCCGTGAACAGGAGCGTTTGCTATGAATCCCAATGATCCGTTTTTCGCACTGGGTGGTGAACGCACCATCATCAAGCCGCGCTTGGGTAAACCTGCATCGCCAGCCATTCAGTCACTCGACAATATTTTGGGGCCATCGACCACCTCAGGTTCCGGCATGGGGATGCCCGACACGCAAGCGCAAACCAGTTTTGATCAAATGCTGCATCAACTTCAGGCAAACCCGACAGCAAGCCAGAACAAACTGCTGGCCCATGCCAGCCCGTTGCTGCGCTTGATCTGTACCATGGGAGCGCTCAGCGATATTCCATCGCACAAGGCTTTGTCGGCCACCCTGTCAAAAGGATTGACTGAACTTGATCAGAAACTGGAACAAATTGGGCGTGTACAGGCTGAGCGTTTGTCCATTCGTTATGCGCTGTGTACCTTCATGGATGAACGTGCCGCCAGTACCCCATGGGGTGGCTCGGGCCAATGGGCCAATCACAGTTTGCTGTTGCAGTTTTTCAGTGAAACCTGGGGCGGGGAAAAGATTTTCGCGCTGATTCAGAAGTTGATGCAAAACCCTTCCGACAATCGGGATTTGCTGGAAGTGATGGCTGTGATTCTCAGCTTTGGATTCAAAGGCAAATACAAGGTTGAACAGGGTGGCGACCTTGCTTTAAGTCAATTGAAAACCCGTCTGTTTCAATTGGTTCAACCCAATTCAACCGACACGCCAACCAGTCTTCACCCCGACTTCTGGCAATCGAAGGCACCCGGCAACAACAGGCGAATGCGCCAAATTCCCTTGTGGTTACCAATCAGCGCCCTGAGTACTTTGGGCGCCTTGTTTTTCCTCGGATTGTATTTCAACTTGAATACCCAATCGGATCATGCGTTTGCAGAAATTGTATCCATTCAATTTCCATCACCCCAATTCGCGCAGACTCAGAGTGAGCCCGTTCCAGTAACTCAGGGGCTTGAATTGCCCATTCAACTTCGGGAAGAAATTGTTGCAGGATTGCTCACCCTGAAACAAATCGGCAATAAATCAACTGTGATTCTGACTGGCGACGGTTTGTTCAATTCCGGCAGTGCTGAATTGAATGACAGTGCAATACCGCTGGTGGAGAAAGTGGCCAGGGAACTTGCGCTACACCCGGGGCAGATCACGGTGACAGGCTACACCGACAACCAACCTATTCGATCCATTCGCTTTCCATCGAACTGGCAGCTGTCCGCGGAACGCGCGGAACATGTGGGCCAACGCATCGCCACATTTCTTCCGAACACTGCAATTGCCACTGAAGGCGCGGGGGCTGCCAACCCGATCGCACCCAATGACAGCGCGCAAGGCCGGGCAAGAAATCGTCGTGTCGAGATCATGCTGATTCACAACCAATGAAGGCTGAGCTGAATCTCGAACTCCACATCACCAGGTATTCAACATGCTTTTGAAATTTGTACTCAGCCTATTGGCATTCATTGGTTTTCTGGCCTTGATTTGGCTTGTGGGTCCAATTGTTTCTATTGGCGATTCGCAGCCTTTTGCCGGCATCTGGATTCGAAGCACACTAAGCGTGCTGATTTTCGCACTGGTATTTGGCCCCCTGGCCTGGCGATGGTGGAAAGTTCACAAAGCTGAACATGCATTGAAAGCAGGGCTGACTCGTCAGGATGAGCAATCTCAGATGCAAGCCGCCAAGCTGCATGACATATTCAAGCGGGCCGTGGAAACGCTGAGGCAGCATCAATCCCGCAAGGCTTGGTACCTTAGCAAACCCGGCTTGTACGAGTTGCCATGGTATGTGATTGTGGGCCCACCCGGCAGTGGAAAAACCACGGCACTGAAAAACGCCGGGCTTCGTTTTCCATTGCAAGACCCCTTGGGCAAGGAATCCGTCAAGGGTGTGGGCGGCACGCGAAACTGCGACTGGTGGTTTACAGACAAAGCGGTGTTGATAGACACAGCAGGCCGTTTCACCACGCAAGATTCCGATCAGAACACCGATGCTGCGGGCTGGAATTCTTTTTTGGGTCTGCTGAAAAAACACAGACCGAAGCAGCCAGTCAATGGTGTGCTTCTGACCTTGAGTATTCAAGAGTTACTGGACGTTGAAGCAAAGCGAAAGGAAACCGCTGCAAAAATTGCCTTGCGTTTGCAGGAGATGATTCGCACCCTGGGCATGTGCCCGCCGGTTTACGTGCTGGTAACCAAGCTGGATTTGCTCTGTGGTTTCAAGGAAACCTTTGGCCGCCTGAGTGAAACGGAACGCGCAAAGGCATGGGGCGTGAACTTCGAGCATCCCAACACACTGAGCACCACGCTAAGCGCGGATTTGCCACGGGCTCTGGGCCAGATGGTGGAGAAACTGAGCGCTCAGTTAAACGCTCGACTGGAACGGGAAGAACAAGCCTACAAATGTACAAAGCTGTTTGAGTTTCCCTTGGCTGTGGCCCAATTGAAGCCCGCCATCGAAGGCCTGCTGAGCATGGCCTTTTCGTCGGACAGTCCTTTTGAAAAACAGGTGACACTGCGCGGTGTTTATTTAACCAGCGGCACACAAGACGGCAATGTGTTCGATCGAATTGCATCAGCGATGGCCAACAATCCAGCTGAAGGCACAACGGCCAAAGGTCCCGGCAAAAGTTTTTTCATTCGTGATGTGTTGTCGCAAGTGGTGTTTGCAGAACAGCACCTGGCTGCCTATGTGAAAAAGAAAGCCCTTCTCGAGCAGTTGGTTTATTTCAGTACGATCGCAGTGGCAGTGATTGGGTTTTCATTGTTGTCTTTGGGGTGGTGGATTAGCTACGGCAACAACAGTGAAGCCATAGCACAGACACTAGAACGGAGCACTGCACTGGCTGCGCAAACCGCCAACTTGCCAACAGAAGCACAGGCACCGCTGCAGGAATTGTTCAAGGCGCTGAATGATTTGCGCGCGGTAGCCCAGGCCAACCCCGACGCAGTGAACCACACCTTGGGCCTGAATCAGGATGAAAAGCTTCAACAGGCCGAACAAATTGCCTATCGGAATTCCCTGGCGAATGCGCTAATACCCCGGGTGGCCAAGCGCCTTGAAGACCGGTTGCGGAATGCCTTGAATCAGGACATGGAACTGGCATATGAATCTCTGAAAGCCTATGTGATGATTCACACACCCAAGCACTATGATGCAGAAGCCTTGTCGACTTGGGTGGTGTATGACTGGCAGCAAAATGTTTTTGTGGCTTATGAGCCCGAACTGCGGGATTCGGCTGGTTTACACCTGGAGGCAGCAATTCACCTGGGAGCACCCAATCGCCTTCCACCCAAAGATCAAGAGCTGATCGATACCGCTCGCCAAATCATCGGTACCCAGGCGCTGGATGAACGCTTGTACAAACGCATGCAGCGGTTCTTCACGCCGCAACCGGGTGCAGATTTCAATTTGATCAAAACTGTTGGTATCAGTGCCGCTGGAATTTTCAATCGACCCAGTGGGCAATCACTGAACCAGGGGGTGGACGCCCTGTATACGCGCCAAGGCTATGTCAGCTATTTTCTGGCGAAATTGCCCGTTGAAGCGGACCGCCTGCGTCAGGAATCAAGCTGGGTGATGGGGGACACTTCCACAGGCAACCGGGCCAGTGAGCTGAATTCCACAGCTTTGCTCCAACAGGCCCGTCAGCTTTATGTTCGGGACTATATTCGCACCTGGGACACCTACCTGAAAGATGTACAAATTCTAAAACCTGCACAATTTGACCAGGCCGTCGATTTGGCCCGCGTACTGGCCTCGCCGCAATCACCCCTGAAAAAGTTTCTCGAGGGAGTTTCAACACATACTCGACTGGCTTCTGCCATGAGCAAGGCTGGCGAAAAAACCGAAGCACTTGCCAACCAAAAAGCCAATCAGGCGCTGTCACCCAATGTGGCCCTACTGGCTGGGTCAGACTTCAAACCTGTCGACTTCGAGGTTCCGCTCGAACAGCAAGTGGACGACCACTTCAGCGACATCAACAATCTGTTTGAGGGCAACCCGCCTGCCTACGCCCAGGTGGCAACCTTGTTGAACGATTTGTATGCACAATTGGCAGCTGTTTCCAGCGCAAAGAAAAGCAAGGTTCCACCCCCACCTGCTTCTGCGATGGACTCGCTGCTGGTGGGTGCTGGCGTGCTGCCTGAGCCCGTGCGTGCGATTGTTGGTCAATTGGCGGGGCAAGGCAGCGCTCAAGGGCGTGCCGCAGAACGGGCGAATTTGACAGCAGACCTGCGCCCACTGCAAGAGGTATGCAGACGGACCGTGACAAACCGTTATCCAATTCACCCCGGCTCAGGTCTGGATGTGTTGACAGACGACTTCGCCCGGTTCTTTGGGCCCGGTGGCCTGATGGATCAGTTCTTTTCAAGCCGCTTGGCGAGCGTGGTCGACACAGGTGGCGCGAACTGGACGCTGAAACCCTTGAGTGACGGTTCTGCACCACAGGCCAATCCTTCTCTGGTGCAGTTTCAGCGCGCAGCGCGTATTCGCGACGTATTTTTTCAAGGCAGCAAACCGACTGCAAGCTTCGATGTAGAAATGCGTTTGATCAACGCCAGCAACCCCGGTGATGTGTTTTACCTTGAAACAAATGGCGACTTGAAAATGTTCTCGAAACAGTTTCAGCCCACGCACCGAATTCAATGGGGCGGGCAATCGCCTTCAACCACATTGCGTGTTCGGGCCTCAGAGGGAAACTACAAAACATACAACGGACCTTGGGCGCTGTTCCGTCTTTTCGATGCAGCTCAAATTCAGAACACAGAACGACCAGAGAAATTCAGGGCGACTTTCAATCTGGATGGAAAACAATTTGAGTTTGAAGTACTGGCCAATTCTGCCTTCAACCCGCTGCGGCTCACCGAGCTAAAACAATTCCGCTGCCCAGGCAATTTATGAACACCCATGCTGAAAAACTTTGCTGGTTTGGCAAACTGCCCTGTGTGGGCGATTTTTGCAGCCACAACATGCCTGCCGGGCTACTTGAAACACTTGACCTTTGGCTGAGCAGCACCATGCAAGAAGGCCAGGCGGTACACGGAAGCGCGTGGACAAACGCGTATTTCCAAATGCCTGTACACGGATTTGTGTGGGGCTCACGAGTGACACCCGAGTTTCACAACAATGCGGCGATCGGCGTCTTGATGCCCTCGGTCGACAAAGCCGGGCGGGCATTTCCATTTGTTTTGCTTCAAGAACTGCCTTCATGCAGCCTGGATAAACTTGCTTTTGAATCACTCGCACTGTGGTTTCAACAAGCCCACACTTTGTGCGCGGATGCCTTGAACGAGGACTGGTGCCTGAACAAGTTTGAATTGAAGTCAGAATCTCTTGCGCTATGTATGGATGAGTCGGCAAGCAAAGATTCCATTCAGGTCGGAGACGCACAAAGCCATTGGTTCGAAATTGACTACGGCGGTGCAATCAAGGCAGTACTTCAATGCGACGGCTTGCTTGCAAGCCACGATTTCAATACCTTGCTTGGACTTGGCACCGCACCATGATGAACGAGAACACCGTTATTCAGGCTGCGCCTGTGATACCCAATGATTCAGGCCAGCAACCGCTGCCTGTTGGCACACGGATTGAAGGATTTGAGATTCAGGATGTGATTGGCGTGGGTGGATTCGGGATTGTGTACAAAGCACTTGATCCAATGCTTGAACGACAAGTGGCCTTGAAAGAGTATTTGCCGGCTTCATTGGCCCAACGCATTCCGGGTGGCGCTGTGAAAGTGCGTGAGGCACGCCATAAAAGCACCTTTGATGCTGGCATGCGAAGTTTTATCAATGAAGCTCGCCTGCTGGCACAATTTGACCATGCTGCGCTGGTGAAGGTGTACCGGTTTTGGGAAATGGCCGGAACGGCTTACATGGTGATGCCACTGTACCAAGGCATGAACCTGAAACAGTATGCCGAAAACCACGCTGCCCCGCTGGCGCAGGAACAACTGGTGAATTGGCTGCTTGTATTGACCGAGGCACTGGAGGTAATGCATTCGCAGCAGTGCTATCACCGGGATATTTCGCCAGAGAACATTATTATTCAAGACAACACTGACCTGCCCATCTTGCTGGACTTTGGTGCAGCGCGCCGAGCCATTGGCAGCGTGTCGCAACCATTCACCGTGATTCTCAAAGCGAGTTACGCACCGATTGAGCAGTATGCCGAAGTGCCTTCCATGACCCAAGGTGCCTGGACAGATGTGTACGCACTGGCAGCGGTTGCTCACTTCTTGATGACCGGAAAAACACCGCCTTCTTCAGTCGGGCGACTGGTGAATGACAGCTACCTGCCCTTGCATGAACGACCGGAATTGCCCTACAGCCCGCATGTAAAAAAGGCCATTGACGATGCACTGGCAGTGCAGCCACAAGACCGCACCGCCAGCATGTCGCTGTTTCGGCAGGCTTTGCAAACCGAAACACAAGACATTCTGAGCCTGTATGATCAGGCAGCCCACCCCCAACCGGAAGCACCACCCAAACGACTTCATTCAACGAAGTCGATGAAGCGTGGAGGCAGCGTGATTGCAGCTGCGATTGCCTTTACCGCGCTGCTTGCAGTATTCATTTTTGATCTAAATGCTCCGCCCTTGGAGGAAAACGCTGACACCACAAAGACTGCTGTTGTTCAAGCAACGGTACCTTCATCAGACACCATACAAATCGGCCCGGCGCTGACCAACAATTTGGACCCATCATTTCAAGCCGTGATTGACAAAGCTGACAGTGCGCTCACTATTCAAATGGAGCAAACAACACTGAAAATTGGTAAAGATCTGTTGCGCTTTCAGCTTGAGTCCCCTGTTTCGGGTTTTGTGGCGGTGTATGTTCGTGCCAGTGACAACTCTCTGATTCAGTTGTTGCCAAATGTTCGCGTACCAGCCTTGGCCATTGAAGCCAACAAGCCTATGCCGTTGCCTCCAGCCAATGAACCCATTCAAGCCGCAGGCCCTGCCGGAGAAAACCAGTTCCTGGTGGTGGTGACAGAACAGCCAAGAGACTACGGGCACCTGAACTTTCAGGACCACTACGGATTCGGCTTGATTCCTGCGGACCCGCCGCACAGCGGCCCACTGGTTCAAGCGCTAGAGGGAATCAGCCCCTGCGCCAACACCAGTTGCACTGACAGACTGGCAGCAGCCTGGTTCTCAGTGCATGAAGTGGATTAATTCTTCTGTAGAATGAAATTTCCTCAAGGGCTGAAACATTACAAAAAAAGCCCAAAATTACCGGAGACGACATGAACACCACCAAAGCTGCAGCACTCGTATTGCTGGGCGCCAGCCTCGCTTTCCCAGCACAAGCCCAAGCCTCCACCATCAAAATGTGTATTTTCGACATTGCAGGGCGCAGTGGGCCCGCTTTTGCGCAAGCGCGCGATTATGCAGTGGCAGCCAAGGGCTGGGGTGCCAATATTGAACTGGAAGCGTATGTCGACGAACGCCTTGCCGCCGAAGATTTCAAAACCGGCAAATGCGATGCGGCAGCCATTTCTACTTTGCGTGGCAGGCAGTTCAACAAGTTTGTGGGCAGCATCGACTCCATTGGCGCTGTGCCCACCTACAAGCACCTGCGCACGGTAATTGACCTGATGAGCAGCCCAAAGCTGAATGACAAAATGACCTCGGGCCTGTTTGAAGTGGCGGGTATTTTGCCCATTGGTGCCGCCTATGTGATGGTGAACGACAGGGCCATTAATTCAGTTGAAAAAGCGGCGGGCAAAAAAATTGCGGTGCTGGACTACGACAAATCGCAAGCCAAAATGGTGCAACAGTTGGGCGCGCAACCCGTGGCCAGCGAGGTGATCAACTTTGGCACAAAATTCAACAACGGGCAGGTGGACATTATTGCTGCACCGGCCATTGCTTACCAGCCGCTTGAATTGTACAAAGGCATTGGCAGCAAGGGTGGTATTTACCGCTTTCCCTTGGTGCAGCTAACCGCGAATATTTTGATCCGCAAAGACAAATTTCCCGAGGGCTTTGGGCAAAAGTCGCGGGTTTGGATTCAGCAACAATTTGAACGCGCCATTGCTTTGGTCGATACGTCTGAGAAAGCCGTGCCCGCTGCTGCATGGCTGGATATTCCTGCCGGTGATCGCGAAAAGTACGATGTGCTGATGCGTGAATCCCGAATTCAAATGACCGCAGACGGCTTCTACGATCCCGAGATGATGAAAATTTTGAAGCGTATTCGTTGCCGGCTAGACGCAAGCTTGGGCGAGTGCGCCGACAAGCGTGAACTGTAAATTATTCATCTGCATGTGAAACGTTTTGAGCCCAGGGAGCGAATTGACAAGTTCACTCCCTGAGGGCTTGAAGCACCATGAAAAAAATTCTCCTGTTGATTACCCATGCCGGCGCGCTGATTGTTGGTGTTGCCTTGGGCATTTATTTGCTGCCCATTCTTGTAGAACCTGAAAGCCCGGGCGCCGAGGCCATTACCGCATCGCAAAGCGGAGCGCTGTTCTCGACAGAATTCAAACGCGACTTGAAAGGCAGCGACTTTTTGCATTGGGGAGAAGGCCGTTTGACCTTGTCGGCCAGCCAGGCTGTGTTCGAGGGCGAGCTTTCACCTGGGCCCGATTATTACTTGTACCTGGTGCCAAAATTTGTGGAAGACGAGGCGGGCTTTTTGGAGATCAAAAGCCAGTCCCTGCAAGTGGGGTCGGTAAAAACCTTTGGCGGATTCATTCTCGACCTTCCGCCCAACACCGACTTGCAACAATACAGCGCGGCTGTTGTGTGGTGTGAACGCTTCGGAGAATTTATCAGTGCCGGGCAGTTTCGCAATTAACTGAACAAAAAGCAGCTGAATGGGTACACCGTTTACGTGACAAATATGCTCAGATAGTCACGTTCTTGGTGCTTTTACTGATGCATCGCAGCAAACCCTCTATGGACTGAAATTGAAGCGCGCCGGACAATGCGTGTCCGCGCAACGAGGCACGGGAATTGGCAAGATTCAATGTGGTGGGGTGTACGGTGAGTGAGGTCGAAATTGACAAGCTGGAAGCCCTGTTACTGGCCAAGCGACAAGCCAAACAAATCAGTGTGTCGATTACTTTGGGTTTGATGACTATAGTTTTTCTGGACTCAATTTACATTTTGAGTACTGTACTGCACGCCATAGAAGGCACAGAAATTTTTCTGTACCTTTTGATATTCACTATGTATGCCGTGGGTGGTGCCTTTGCCCTGGGCACGCTGGCCCGCTATGCATTTATTCGGCACCTGAAACGGGTGCAAGCCGATATTCACCGAATTGAATTGAAGCGAATTCTAAAACGCAGGCACGGTGAGCGTTTTGTTACACCAAACCGTGCGCCTGTTCATCCGCATGGTATGAACTGCGAACCATTGCCCCAACGGCTGCGTGCGTGAAGCCCATTTCGTAGGCTTTCTCTTCAAACATTTTGAATACATCGGGGTGCACATAGCGGCGCACGGGCAAGTGGTGGCCTGAGGGTGCCAGGTATTGGCCAATCGTGATCATGTCCACCTGGTGCTCGCGCATGTCGCGCATCACTTGCAAAATTTCTTCATCGGTTTCGCCCAAGCCCACCATGATGCCGCTTTTGGTGGGCGTGTCGGGGTGCGCTTTTTTGAATTCTTGCAGCAGCTTCAGCGAGTGTTTGTAATCTGAACCAGGGCGGGCTTCTTTGTACAGGCGCTCGGTGGTTTCCAGGTTGTGGTTCATTACATCGGGCGGGGCGGCATTCAAAATTCCCAGCGCACGGTCCAGGCGACCCCGGAAGTCGGGCACCAGAATTTCGATTTTGGTGTTGGGCGACAATTCACGGGTTTTTTCAATACAGGCCACAAAATGGCCGGCGCCACCATCACGCAGATCATCGCGGTCTACGCTGGTAATGACCACGTAGTTCAAACGCAAGGCGGCAATGGTTTTTGCCAAATTCAGGGGTTCGTTTTCATCGAGCGGATCGGGGCGGCCATGGCCCACATCGCAGAAGGGGCAACGGCGGGTGCACTTGTCGCCCATGATCATGAAGGTGGCGGTGCCTTTGCCAAAGCACTCACCAATGTTGGGGCAAGAAGCCTCTTCGCACACGGTGTGCAGTTTGTGCTCGCGCAGAATTTCCTTGATTTCATAGAAACGGGTCGACGGCGAGCCAGCCTTCACGCGGATCCAGCTGGGTTTTTTCAACTGCTCGAAGGGCACAATCTTGATGGGAATTCGAGCGGTTTTCGCGGCTGCTTTTTGCTTGACGGTCGGATCGCTGACTGCGCTCAGTTCTTTGGCCACAGCGGACTTTTCATTGATCTCGGACACGTTTTTTGCTCCCTGGCCTTTGGGTGATTGGGGCCATGTGTTTACTTTGCCACCGCGGATCGCGCGGCTTCAAGGTGTTGAATCAGGTATTTCATCAGATGCATTTGCATCTCAGCTTGTGAAATTTTAACACCAATCGTGGCCAAGTCCACTGTTTCCAAACCAGCGTAACCACAGGGGTTTATTTGCTGAAATGGCTTTAAATCCATGGCCACATTCAGCGACAGGCCGTGATAGCTACACCCCTTGCGGATCTTGATGCCCAGGGCGGCAATTTTGGCGAGGCTGCCATGGTGCTGGGTGTACACGCCAGGGGCGTTTGGTTTGCGTTGGGCATCCGCCACACCCACCTGCACCAAGGCGTCAATTATGCTTTGCTCAAGCAATTGAACGTACTCTCGCACCTTCAAACCAAAGCGGCGAAGGTCCAAAAGCGGATAAATAACAATTTGGCCAGGGCCGTGGTAGGTGATTTGCCCCCCACGGTCGGTATTCACCAAGGGTATGTTGCTGCGTTGCAACATATGCGCCGGGTCGCCAGCAAGGCCCAAAGTGAACACAGGGGGGTGTTCACAAATCCAGATCTCGTCGCTCATTGGGCCGTTGAGCTGTTCTGAACGGGCATCTGTGAAATTTCGCATGGCTTCCCAGGTGGGCAAATAGTCCACCAAACCCAATTCGCGAATTTGAAGTGGTACTCCAACTTGCAGGGTATTGGGTTGCGGCTTGCTTTCTTGTTGGTGGATCATGTAGGCATATTTCCGATTTTTCACAATTTCGCAGTCGAGTTCATCATGTCGTCAGAGCCCATTGAATGGTTTGATATTCCCAGCGTCTTGGGGCGCAGGGCCGCGTCCATTCTGGGCCTGTCCAAAGTTCCGATTGTGGAACTGGATGATTCACACCGCCCTTTAATTCTTGCACACTTGCTGGCCCTGAATGAAACGGATCGCCGTTTGCGCTTTAGTTATGCGCTGGGAGATGCCGCAATTGCGAAATACACCGCCAGCATTGATTTTGAGCGCGACTCCGTGTTTGGCATTTTCGGGCGTGATGAAGTACTGCTGGGCGTGGTGCATTTGGCTGAACTGAACCAGCCCAAAGACAGCACAGCCCCAAAGGGTGCGGAATTGGGTTTGTCGCTGGACGCCAATATGCGGGGGCATGGCCTGGGTACGCTGCTGTTTCAAAGGGCTTTGCGCAGGGCACGCAACGAAGGCATTGAAATGCTGTTTATTTACACCCTGATGGACAACGAAGCCATGCTGCGCATTGCCCACAAACTGAACATGCGGGTGAGCACTGCAGACGGCCAGTGCGAGGCCCACCTGCGCGTAGAGCCTGCCAGCACCAGTTCAATGGTGCGGGAATTTGTTGATGAACATTTGGCCGACATTGACCATTTGTTCAAGGGTTCGCTCAACCAGTTTCGAAAGTGGGCTGAGGAGTTTTAAAGCGCTGCACATTCTGGCAGCGGCTCGCTTCCTTTGAATATCCAGATCGGTGCACTCACCGCCACAATTCGATCGCCCCGTTTTACGCGCACGAAATACCAATTCTTTCCATCGGCTGGGCTTACCGTGAAGCGTCCGTTTTTCCCGGTCTGGGTTTGCAGGGGCAGGTAGCGCTGCGCCTCGTTGGTGCCCGGACCTGACTGTGAGCTGAACAGTTCAAACGACATGCCTTGCAAAGGGTCCATGGCTTGCGTGCTGCGAACGCTGACTTCAAATTGAACGGTGTTGTCCTGTGTACCAATGCGCGAGCCCATGGGCAGGCGTTGCTGGCCTCGCGTGGAGGCTTGAACGGCTTCAAAGGTCATGCGCAAGGCATTTTCATTTTGAGCCACAGTGTAAAAGCGACGAGCCAGGAAAGCTTCGCGAATGTCAGCCTGGTTGTTGGCGCGTGTAATTGCGACTGTCTTGGGCAAACTGCTACCGCCCCAGTCTGTGGCATGGTGGTCTTCCGAACCGGCTGGCCCCAAGTACCAACCCTTGTCCAGTGCGTGGCCATACCACGAGCCAAACTTGCCATCGGTGTCGTATTCATCGCCTTTGCCAAACACCTCCAGGCCCACCACGCGGTAGTCGGCAGGTGCCACGTATTTGAAGTCGTTAAAGGCGTAAGCCGGGTCGCCTTGCTGAAACACATTCAATGCATTCAGCGCGCCAGCCATGCGTGTGGCCTGGCCCACGCCCTCACCAATTTGCAACAAGGCACCATGCAGCGCATCTTCACGGCCAGGGTGATTGAATATCATGAGGCCATCTCCACCGCCACCCAATTGCGGCGACAACACAAACCACTGCCAGAACAAATCCATCGACACCAAATAGCCCGGGCCAAGCTTGGCGTTGATATTGTGTTTACTCAAGTACACATTGGCATGCCCAAAACGGTCAGATGTCCATTCAAAACCTCGCATGGCGGTGAACAGGCCAGGCGACTCGCCAGTCACCTGATTGGCCTGGTTCAAGGTACTGCGCCACTTGGTGAGGCTGTTGGGCAAGTTGTCAGGATCGGAAATCAGGCAAGACAAGGGGTTGTCAGTGCAATTGTCGGTGTCAGGCAAGGCCAGGGGAATAGCCAGATTGTCGGAATGATCTGAGGACATGACAAAGTCCATGCCGCGCTCTCGGGTTTGCTGGTACACCTGAAGCGGATCGGTGTTGGCCTGCCCATCCGAGTAAGCGGTGTGCTCGTGCATGGCACCCAACAAGTGGGAGTAGCCTTGCCCATTCACACCACCGCCATAAAAGGGAGTGCACTGCCCAGCTGAAAACTGCGCACTGCTCGGTTGTTGAGCACCGAGGGGAGGCGCAGTCAACAAACCGGCCAGGGGACAACCCACGCGCGTGGGGTCTTGCAGGCACTCCAGAAGACCTGCGTTATTGCTGGTGTTGCTGCGCACGCTGGCATCCACGCTGCGTTGGCTGACCGAGGTTTGGAAATTGGCTCGGTCTGACACTTCAATGCGGAAGCTTAAGGTTTGATTGGCCAGGTCAGGTGGAATTTGCACCTGGGCCATGGCTTTGTCTGCATTGCTTATTTCCAGCATCGCACCATCGGTTTGTGTCCAGCGATAAAACAGGGTGTCACCATCGGCATCACTGGCGTTGACTTGCAAGTTCAAAGTTTCACCGGGACGCACGGGTTCAGGCAATGCACTGGCGTTTTGAATCACCGGTGCAGTGTTGGCTGGGCGCTGGGGGGTGGTGACATTGAACAGTTTGAAGCCCAAGCCCGCCTCGTTGTCAATTGCAATGGCCCGCAAGGTGTAAGTTTGAGATTCAGGCGAATTGGGCAGTTGCACATTCAAGTTGCAGCTTGTTTCTTCGTATTGAATATTCAGGGTTTCATTGCGCCATTGGTAAGTTTGAATGGTGCCATCGGAATCGGTGGAATCACAGGCGCTGGCCATTAGCCGGTTATCGGCTTGAATAGGCAGCGCATTGGTATTGACCACGGGCAAGGCGTTGTCGAAGGTGTTTTGAATGGTGACCTGAACACGGTCCTCAAGCACAGTGCCGCTGGAAAGCTGGGCTTGCACCACAAACTCAACAGAGGTGTCGTTGTTGACCTGGGGCAGTTGCAGATTCAAAACAGATTCATCCGACCGACCCGCATCACCAAAGAACACGGTTTCTTCACTGGCAGGAAACCAGGCATAAGCCACCACAGAATTCTGATCCGTGTTTTGCACCGTGGCGCGCAGCTCAATGGTGCTTCGCTCTGCGGCTTGCTGATTGCTTCCGGCGCTTAGCGTGGGAGAGGTTTCCTGACCCTCTACCCGTGTGGGAGGGGTGGTGTTGTCATTGCCACCGCATGCAGCCAGCAGTGAAACAAGAAGCGCAGGGAGAAGGATTCGGGTGGTGTACAACATGGCGACAGTCCAATTGGGTTTGGTACTGTTACCAAGCTGCCGGTGCTTAAGATGAGGTGAAACCTACTAAGAGACAAGTCACTAATTTGACACACAAACACCTAGGTCGGCAAATGGCCGATTTTCGCCAATATCAAACAACCATCCGGACTAAATGGTTTGTGAAAACTTCCGTCTGGATTGCGCGTCCAGGTCCCCGCTGGATAAACACCGAGTTCGTCTTGCAAGGTACCCTCCAACACAAATATTTCCTCGCCACCGCTGTGCCGATGAAAGGCATAGGTTGCGCCGGGAGACCACTTTAACAGGAAAGTATCCGTCGTTAGAAAACGATCCAGCCTACAAATTTGAACACCCGGGAACAGGGTGTTTTCCCACGGCCCTTCCACTGTGTTGATGACCACAGACTGCTGGTCGTCTGGGTGCATGTGACGCAACTTTACCCAAAGAATACAACCGTTATTGGAGCGTGGAGAATGTTTGGTTCCGACAGGATTTTTGACATATGTACCCTTGGGATAAACGCCAAACTCATCTTCAAAAGTACCTTCCAGCACGAAGAACTCTTCGCCACCGCCATGCTCATGTTCAGGAAATGAACAGCCTGCGTCGTAACGAACAATCGAAGTTAAACGCGCCACTTCATCGCCATCGCGTTCCAGTGGTTTGCGCCATACACCAGGGGCTGGTGAGGCAACCCAGTCGACGTTGTTGCTGTTGACGACCGCGCGTTGGGAAAGATCGGCATTGAGTTTCATGGTGCTGCTTGGTGAATACTGCGATAGTCTCATTTTAACGCAAAGCTCGAAAGCCGTTTTGTCTAGCTCAATCAGCTTGGGTTCAGCTGTCTCGCAGCTTTTTAATCGCCCACTCGGCTTGGGTTCCGATCTCTAGTAGCTTCTTAATCGCCCAATCGGCTTGAATTCCGATCTCTCGCCAGAAAACCTGTTTCTCCCTTGCTGAGCCTTGCGATGCCTGAGAACGACCCTCCTAAACTTCGGGTCGGGTCCGTTCTCTGTCGCCCATGCTGGGCAACACCGGCCCTGCTCGGCACGCAAGGGCAGGTTTTCTTGAAGGCGAGGCGATCGAAACACCGCCGCCGATTGGGCAGCATGTCCATACGTGAACTGCGAAGTGGTACAGATTCGCCGGTGTCGATTGGCCTCTGAACACAGCCATGAGTCGCTCGGAGGTGGAGAGGCGCGGCACTGGAGAGCTGGGAGCTGAACTTGCAATGGGTCGCACGATGACCAGTCAGAAAACTTGCCGGCTTGGCGCGCCGAGACTAACGATCGCGCCTTGGCGCGAAAGCCAAGACCCGACCGTTACTTTTGGAGGGCTTGGCTTAGTGCAGGATCAAGCCGACAAGCCGAAATGCCAAGTTTTCGGGCAGCGGTGACCATTCAAGTTTGGCTCCAAACTCACCGGCCCTGTGGAGCACGAGTAACCCACGCCGAGTTGGCAACAGACACCAGTAGCTGCTCACATTGACCTGCGGTACTTCCCACCCACCTCAAACAGCGCCTGCGTAATCTGCCCAAGTGAACACACCCGAACAGCATCCACCAGCACCTCGAACACGTTGCCACCGTCCATGGCAGTTTGCTTCAAACGCTCCAGCATGGGGCCACTTTCTGCCGCATGCCTTTGCTGAAACTCGGCAAGGCGATCCAGCTGGCTCAACTTTTCCTCCTCCGTTGCGCGGGCCAGTTCAAGCGAGTTCAAGGAATCGGCGTTGTCATTGGGGTTGGTGAATGTATTCACACCCACAATTGGCAAGGTGCCGTCGTGCTTCTGAATTTCATAGTGCATCGACTCTTCCTGGATTTTGCTGCGCTGGTAGCCTGTTTCCATAGCACCCAACACGCCGCCGCGTTCGCTGATGCGATCCAGTTCAGCCAGCACGGCTTCTTCCACAAGTTCGGTCAATTCTTCAATGATGAACGCACCCTGACTTGAATTTTCGTTTTTCGCCAAGCCCCATTCCTTGTTGATGATCAACTGAATGGCCATGGCACGGCGTACGCTTTCCTCGGTCGGCGTGGTCACTGCCTCGTCATAGGCGTTGGTGTGAAGGCTATTGCAGTTGTCGTATACGGCAATCAGGGCTTGCAAGGTGGTGCGTATGTCGTTGAACGCGATTTCCTGTGCGTGCAAACTGCGGCCACTGGTTTGAATGTGGTATTTCAGCTTCTGACTGCGGTCGGCAGCGCCGTAACGGTCACGCATGGCAATGGCCCAAATGCGGCGGGCCACGCGGCCCAATACGGTGTATTCGGGGTCCATGCCATTGCTGAAGAAGAAGCTGAGGTTGGGCGCAAAGTCGTCGATCTTCATGCCACGCGCCAAATAGGCTTCCACGAATGTGAAGCCGTTCGAAAGCGTAAAGGCCAGTTGTGAAATCGGGTTGGCCCCGGCCTCGGCAATGTGATAACCGCTGATCGACACGCTGTAGAAGTTACGCACTTCGTGGTCGATGAAGTATTGCTGAATGTCGCCCATCACGCGCAGGCTGAATTCAGTCGAGAAAATACAAGTGTTCTGGCCTTGGTCTTCTTTCAGAATGTCGGCTTGCACGGTGCCGCGCACTGCCTTCAAAGTGCTGGCCTTGATGTTTGCATATTCATCGGCATTCGGTGCGCGCTTGTTTTTGGCTGTGAACAAATCCACCTGCTGATCAATGGCAGTGTTCAGGAACATGGCCAAAATACTGGGTGCCGGGCCGTTGATGGTCATGGACACGCTGGTGCTTGGAGCGCACAAATCAAAGCCGCTGTACAACACTTTCATGTCGTCTAGCGTGGCCACACTCACGCCACTGGTGCCCACCTTGCCGTAAATGTCGGGGCGCAGGTCGGGGTCGAAACCATACAAGGTGACTGAATCAAATGCAGTCGACAATCGCTTGGCATCGCTTGCACTGCTCAACATTTTGAAGCGGCGGTTGGTGCGGGCCGGGTCGCCTTCACCGGCAAACATGCGGGTGGGGTCTTCACCTTCGCGCTTCACCGGGAATACGCCTGCGGTAAAGGGAAAATAACCCGGCAGGTTTTCCAGCATCACGAATTTCAGCAGGTCGGCCCGACTGGTGAACTTGGGCAGACTGACGCGATTGATTTTCAGGCCACTGAGCGAAGTCACGGTCAACGGTGCTTGCAGGGCCTTGCCGCGCACTTCATAGGTCAGCGTGTCGCCTTGGTAACCCTCAGTCAGCTTTGAATAGTCTTTCATGGCCTTTTGCGCAGCCATGCTGATTCGAGTGTTCGTCAACTCAACAATATCGTCCAGCGCTTCCACGGCCTTGGTTTTGTCAGGCTTGTGTTCAAGCAACAGGGCCTGGGCGCGTTGCATGCATTCCAGGTCGTACACTGCAGCCACGTCTTTTTGTACTTGCGCCTTGTAACTGCGTACAGCCTGTGCGATTTCAGCCAAATATCGCACGCGCTCGGAAGGCACTACGGCTTTCAGGGTGGTGGAATGTTTGGTGTCGATTGAATTGAACAAGCCTTTGGAAGGCTTGGCAATGGGCAGGGCTGCGCGCAATGCTTTATACAGGGCGCTGACACCATCATCGTTAAACCGGCTGGCCAGCGTGCCGTACACGGGCATGGTGTCGGGCATGCTGGTAAAGGCCATGCGGTTGCGCTGCACCTGTTTGCACACATCGCGTAGCGCATCCAGTGCGCCTTTGCGGTCAAATTTGTTCACCGCGACAAAGTCCGCAAAATCCAGCATGTCAATTTTTTCAAGCTGGCTGGCTGCACCATATTCCGGTGTCATTACATACAGGCTGAAATCCACATGCGGCACAATTGCAGCGTCACCCTGACCAATGCCCGGGGTTTCAATCAGCACCACATCAAAACCCGTAGCGCGACACAAGGCAATAATATCTGGCAGGGTAGCGGGCACTTCTTGTGCGGAATCGCGTGTGGCCAACGAGCGCATGAACACTTTGGGGCCATTGCCAGCCCAAGGGCCAATGGCATTCATTCGAATGCGGTCGCCCAGCAAGGCACCGCCGGTTTTACGGCGGGAAGGGTCTACGCACACCACGCCAATGGTCAGGTCGTCGCCATGGTCCATGCGCAGGCGGCGAATCAATTCATCAGTCAGGCTGGATTTACCCGCACCGCCCGTACCGGTAATGCCCAACACTGGGGTTTTGCTGGCTTTGGCTTGCTCGCGAATCACTTCCAAATCGGCAGCAGGCACTTCGTCACGCTCAAGGCGGGTAATCAGTTGGGTTAGCAGGGGCCAGTTGTTGGCCAAAGCCTTGATGCTTTCCGGTGAGCAAGCTGTGTCAATCTTTTTGCGGGCATCGCGCACTTGTGCTGCACGGGCAATCATGTCGCCGATCATGCCTTCCAGACCCATTTTCTGACCATCTTGCGGGCTGTAAATTCGGTTTACGCCATAGGCCTGAAGGGCTTCAATTTCAGAAGGCAAAATGACACCGCCACCGCCACCAAACACTTGAATGTGACCGGCGTTGTTGGCCCTCAGCTCGTCCACCATGTATTTGAAAAATTCGTTGTGCCCGCCCTGATAGGAACTCACGGCCAGGCCATCCGCATCTTCCTGAATGGCGGCGTCTACCAATTCCTGCACGGAGCGGTTGTGCCCAAGGTGAATGACTTCAGCACCTTGGCTTTGCAACAGGCGGCGAATCATGTTGATCGCGGCGTCGTGTCCGTCGAACAGGGACGAACCAGTTACAAAACGCAGAGGCGTGCCTTTGGTGTCAGTGAGGGGTTTTCCCACCTCGCCGGTGCTGCTTTTCATTCGTGTCTCCTGGATGGTTGCGGTTGTTTTCCACCGCTCGTTTGAATTTCAATTCTAACCTATCCATGCGCCATGCGTAGCACGCAACCAATCCCAAAAAACTCAAAAGCAGAACGCTGGAGATGACCCAATAGGTCAAAGGCACCCCATAAACTGTGATGCCAAGCTGGGGAATAAACAACACCACGCTGAGAATCAGGGCAATCCACACCGCCAGCAAGCGCCAGGTAATTCTTTTAACCTGCCGCCAATACTCGTTTTCAAGTGGGGTGGGTTGCTGGGTTTTCATGGTGTTGGCCTAATTTGCAAACTGGGGCTTGAAGCGATAGACCGCCAAAGTGCTGCGCAAATTGCCCAACAATTCAACGGGTTCGCCATTTAAAAAAAGTTGTTTGCCCAGTACTTTATGTCCGATTTGAGCAACCAGCGCCTCGAAATCTTTGGGGGTGCACAGGTGAATGTTCGGTGTGTTGTACCACTGATAAGGCATTTGTTTGGACACTGGCATGCGGCCCAATGCAATCGACCATACATGGTACCAATGACCAAAATTTGGGAAGCTGACAATGCCTTCTTTGCCCACCCGGGCGATCTCTTTCAAAATTCGCTCGGTGTTGTGCATGGCTTGCAGGGTTTGCGACAAAATCACCACATCAAAGGCATGGTCCTCGAACATGGCCAGGCCTTTTTCAAGGTCTTGCTGTATCACGTTGATGCCATTGGCCACACTGCGCTGCACATTGCTGTCGTCAATTTCAACGCCATAGCCTGTGGCCTTGCGGGTTTTCATCAAACGGGCCAAAAACGAACCATCACCACAGCCCAAATCGAGCACGCGTGCCCCCATGGGCACCCAGCTTTCGATCAAATCGAGATCGGCCCGCGGCACCACAATGGGCAGGGGTTGTACATCTTGGCGAACGGCGTGCAGGGTTTTCATGCAAGCTCCTTGGCAATGCGCTCAAAGTAGCCACGCACCACGTTGTGGTAGCGCTCATCAGTGAGCAGAAATGCATCGTGACCGTGTGGGGCGTCAATTTCCGCGTAAGTGACATCGCGCTGGTTGGCCATGAGGGCCTCCACAATTTCGCGGGTTCGCTCGGGTGCAAATCGCCAGTCAGTGGTAAAACTGACCAGCAGAAACTTGGCTTTGGCCGCTTCCAGGGCCTTGGCCAAATCGCCACCCGTGTGGCGTGCGGGGTCGAAATAGTCCAGCGCTTTGGTAATCAGCAAGTAGGTATTGGCATCGAAGTAATCTGCAAACTTGTCGCCCTGGTAGCGCAGGTAACTTTCTACCTGAAAGTCCACTTCAAGACCGTAGTTGTAATCGCCGTTGCGCAGGGTGCGGCCAAACTTTTCGGCCATGTCGTCACCGCTCAAGTAAGTGATGTGACCAATCATTCGGGCCAGGCGCAAACCGCGTTTGGGTACCACGCCATGCTCGTAGTAATTGCCACCATGAAAATCGGGGTCGGTCACGATGGCCTGGCGTGCCACTTCATTGAAGGCAATGTTCTGTGCGCTTAACTTGGGTGTAGAGGCAACTACCATGCAGTGCCCCACGCGGTCTGGGTAACTGAGGCTCCATTGCAGGGCTTGCATGCCGCCCAAACTGCCGCCCATGACTGCGGCAAATTTTTCGATGCCGAAATAATCAGCCAGGCGAACCTGCGCATTCACCCAGTCTTGAACTGTAACAAACGGAAAGTCAGCGCCGTAGGGTTTGCCAGTTTCCGGGTTGGTGCTGCTTGGGCCGGTAGAGCCAAAGCACGAACCCAAATTATTCACGCCGATTACAAAAAACCGATTGGTGTCAAGCGGCTTGCCGGGACCCACCATGTTGTCCCACCAGCCCTCACTCTTGTCTTGCCCTTCGTACAGACCCGCCACATGGTGAGAGGCATTCAATGCGTGGCACACCAACACGGCATTGCTTTTCTCGGCATTCAGCATGCCATAGGTTTCCACCATCAGCGAATAGCTGGGCAGGGACTTTCCGCACTCCAGCAAAAGCGGTGCGGTGAATTCAATAAGCTCGGGCTTTACGAAGCCCACGGACTGGTTGGCAGACACAATACGGTGTTTCTTAGGTTGGATTGTTGGTTTTCGCAAGCCTTTGAGTATAAATCGCAAACCGGCATTGAAGGCGTCCCGGTTGCGGGATCAGTCTTCGTGCAATTGGCGCATCAGGGCGTCAATTTTATCGATGTCAAATGTTCGAGTCACCTTTTTGACCAGTTTTTGCGTGGCCTCAAAGTCGGTTTTCAAGAGCAACTCTTTGACATCGAGTAGTTGTGACGGATGCATCGAATACTGGGTAAGACCCATACCCAGCAACAAGCGGGTCAAGCGAATGTCACCTGCCATTTCACCACACACGCTCACGGGCACGCCTGCTTTTTCGGCACTGGAGATGACCTCGTACACCAGCCTTAACACCGCCGGGTGGAGGGGATCGTACAGGTGAGCCACTTGGTGATCAACCCGGTCAACAGCCAGGGTGTACTGGATCAAGTCGTTGGTGCCGATCGACACATAATCGAGGTAACTCAAAAAATGTGGCAGGCTTAGCGCGGCCGCAGGCACTTCGATCATGCCGCCAATGGGCACGGCCTGATTGGCCTGAAAGCGCCGTTCGAGCAATTGCTCACGCGCCATGTCGATGTAAGCCAAGGCCTGCCTGGTTTCACGAATGTTGGTGAGCATGGGCAACAGAATTTTCACAGGTCCATGCTTGGCAGCCCGCAACAAGGCGCGAATTTGGGTGAGGAATATTGCAGGCTCGGACAGGCTGAAACGAATGGAACGCAAACCCAGCGCCGAGGTGCTGGACACCGGGGGGGCACTGCTGTTGGCACCATCGAATTGCAGGGTTTTATCCGCACCCAGATCAAGCGTGCGAACCGTGACCGGCTTGCCTTTCATGGCCTTGATCACCTTGCGGTAGGCTTCGTACTGTTCATCTTCTGATGGCCATTCCTTGCGGTTCATGAACAGGAATTCGGAACGGAACAGGCCCACACCATCGGCTCCGGCATCGACCACACCTTTCACGTCTTCAGGCAATTCAATGTTGGCCAGCAGTTCAACCCGGCGACCACACTGGGTGCGTGCCTCCGTGGTAATCAGTCGTTTCAGGCGCTGGCGCGACAAAGCCAGAATGGCCTGCTTGCGCTGGTATTCTTCGACCACCATGGTAGCGGGGTCGAGGAATACAGCACCAACCTTGCCATCGACCACCACCAGGTCGCCGTTGTGTACAAACTCGAGCGCACGCGGCACGCCCACCACAGCGGGTATGCCCAGGCTGCGCGCCACAATGGCAGTGTGGGAGGTTGCACCACCCATTTCAGTCACGAAAGCGCCCACACGGCGACCTTTCAGTTGCACCATGTCGGCGGGCGAAATATCGTGCGCAACAATCAGCCAGGGGTCCTCATTCTCGCCTTCTGGCGGCAGGGGCAAAGCCGTTGCATGCCCTCGCAGCGATTTCAAAACCCGCTCAACCACCTGGCGCACGTCGCTATTGCGCTCGCGGAAGTAGTCGTCTTCAATCGCGGAGAACTGCTCCAGCAACACTTCCATTTGCTCAATCAAGGCCCATTCGGCATTGATCAGCTTGCTTTGAATCAGGTTTTTGGGTTCTTCCGACAAAATGGGGTCGGCAAGGATCAGGCTGTGCAGGTTCAGAAAGGCATCGAACTCGGCAGGGGAGTCAGCGGCAATTTGACTGCGAATTTCAACCAGTTCATCGGCCACGCGCTTGATGGCATTGTCGAATCTTTTTTTCTCGAAACGAACCGATTTTTTATCGATGCGATTGCGGGGAATATCCCGCATGGCCGTGTCCCACACCAGGGCGCGGCTAACTGCAATGCCTCGTGAAACTGCGATGCCATGCAAGGCCAGGGTCATGGTTTACTCGCCTTCGCCAAATTTGTCATCAATGAGGGCCACTAGTGCGGCAATGGCCTCAGCCTCGTCACTGCCTTCTGCCTCCAGCACCACGTTGTGCCCTTTGCCCGCGGCCAGCATCATGACACCCATGATGCTTTTCGCATTCACGCGGCGGCCCGCTTTGCCGATCCACACCTCGGACTGAAAGCGGCTGGCTGTTTGGGTCAACTTGACCGAGGCACGCGCGTGCAGGCCCAATTTATTGCTGATGGTGATTTCTTGCTGAATCATCGTTTTTCGCCGGGTTAAAGGTTTGACGTTGTGGCGCTGTGGCACCAGTGCTTACGATACCGTTTCGGCCACCCATGACCAAACGTTCGGCCACTTCGTTGATGGGCAAATCCCGAAAACCAAGTGCGCGCAACACCATGGGCAAATTGCAGCCCGAGACCAACACTGTGGGCAGGTTCAACGATTCCACACCGGCACGCACAGCTGCATTGGAGGGAGTTGCGCCAAACAGGTCGGTGAGAAACACGACGCCTTCGCCCGCATGCACCTGCCGCGCAGCGGTCTGAATGCGTTGCACCGACTGTTCAATGTCTTCATCGCCGGGTACATCCACGACCGCCAGACCATCTGGCAGAGAACCCATGACGTGTTTCACACATTGGGCAATGGCGTCGCCCAAAGGGGCATGCGTAACCAGAACCAGCCCAAGCATCAGTTGCCCTTCTGCAAGGCGTTTTCAACCGCTTGCACAAAAGTATCCGCAACGGGAAAACCGGTTTGATCCATGATCTCACGGAAGCAGGTGGGGCTTGTCACATTCACCTCGGTCAGGTTCTGCCCAATAATGTCCAGGCCCACCAGCAACAGCCCACGCTTTTTCAATTCCGGGGCCAGTGTGCGGGCAATGTGCCAATCGCTTTCACTCAAGGGCTGCGCCCTGCCCGTGCCGCCCGCCGCCAGGTTGCCTCGGTGCTCACCCTCTTTGGGCAAACGTGCGAGGCAATAGGGCACCGGCTCGCCATTGATGAGCAACACACGTTTGTCGCCATCCACAATTTCAGGAATATAGCGCTGAATCATGGCGGTTTTTCGGCCATAGTCGGTCAGCGTTTCCAATATCACACCCACATTTTGATCGCCTTTTTTCATGCGAAAAATTGAGGTGCCGCCCATGCCATCCAGGGGTTTGGCAATGGCGTCGGGGTGTTGTTCCAGAAAACCGCGAAGCTGGGCAGCATTGCGCGAAACCAGGGTTGGCACCACAAACTGTTCAAACTGGGCAATGGTGAATTTTTCGTTGTGATCGCGAATGGCGCGCGGGCTGTTGAATACGCGCGCACCCTCGCGCTCGCCTTGCTCAAGCAACCAGGTGGCGGTTACAAACTCGGCATCAAACGGCGGGTCTTTACGCATGATGACGGCATCAAGGTCTTTCAATGCCATTTCTTCACGCCCCACCTCGGCGTACCAAGGTTTATTTGCGCGATCAATTGTAATCCACACCACCTGCGCGCGCACACCTGCGCCAGTGGACCAGTGCAAGCCCCCGTCCTCGATCACACCCACCTTCCAGCCACGCGATTGGGCCGATTCCATCATGGCGATGGAGGAATCTTTTTTCGGATTCAGGCTGGTGAGTGGGTCAATCACGCACACAAAGCTTTTACTGCTCATGCGGCCAACTCCACGCTGGCAGTGGCCTCCAGTTCTTGCGAGGCTGCAAGTGCCGCCAAACGGCCGATTACACCATAAGCGTAAAAGCGGTTCATGGCCGCATCGGGGCGATCACTGCAATCGGGTGTGTTGCACGGTGTTTCAAACGCCAATGGAACGAAGTGCATGCCAGGTGCATTCAGGTTTTCATCGCGACCTCGGCCCGTGTGCACACGGTAAAAACCGCCCACCACATAACGGTCAATCATGTAAACCACGGGCTCAGCCACCGCGTCCTCAATGTTCTCAAAGGTGTGCACACCTTCTTGAATGATGACATCAGACACTTGCAAACCTTCTTTGACCACCGACATTTTGTTGCGTTGCTTGCGGTTCAAACCCACCACTTCCGAGGCGTCTTTCACAGTCATGATGCCCATGCCATAGGTGCCAGCATCGGCCTTCACAACCACGTAAGGCTGCTCGTCAATCCCGTACTCAGCATACTTCACACGTGTCTTGGCCAACACTTCATCTACAGCCTCTGCCAAGGCTTCTTCGCCCACACGTTCCTGAAAATTCAGCTTGTTTCGATGCGTGAAATAGGGATTGATCAACCAGGGATCAATTTCCAGCATTTCAGAAAATGCCTCCACGACAGAATCGTAGGCCTTGAAGTGGGCACTCTTGCGACGAGTGGCCCAACCGGCATGCAGCGGTGGCAACACAATTTGGTCTTTAATGCCTTGAAGAATTGGGGGCACACCAGCGGACAGGTCGTTGTTCAACAACACAGCGCAAGGCTCTAAGCCCTCAACACCGACACGGTTGCCATAGCGCCTGAGTGGCTCAAGCACAATGTGCTGACCATCGGGCAAATCGAAGCGAGTGGGCTCGGTAATGTCAGGCGACACGGAACCCAGCCGAATATCCAAACCGGTTTGCTTGAGAATGGCAGCCAAGCGGGCCACATTCGTGAGGTAAAAAGTATTGCGTGTGTGGTTCTCAGGCACCAACACCATGCTGCGTGCTTCGGGACAAATTTTTTCAATCGCACTCATGGCGGCCTGAATGGCCAGCGGCATCATGTCGGGGGCCAGGTTGTTAAAACCGCCAGGGAACAGGTTGGTGTCAACAGGGGCGAGCTTGAAACCTGCGTTGCGCACATCGACAGAACTGTAGAACGGAGGGGTATTCTCGTTCCAGGCCATGCGAAACCACCGCTCAATTTCGGTGGTTTTGTCGAGCATTCGTTTTTCAAGATCCAGCAGCGGACCGGTTAAAGCTGTTACAAGATGTGGAACCATCAACATTCCCTGGGTAAGACACTTCGCCAAGTGTAATCCAAAACGCTGCACTGCCACATTGAGGAAGGGAAATCGGGGGTGAAGCAAAAAAGGCACCCGAAGGTGCCTTTGAATCAGCCCTTTACCCCGGGCTGAAGGATTCCACCTAAGTGGAGAGTGTTACTTACTTGCTGTAGGCTGTTTCACCGTGTGAGGTGATGTCCAGACCTTCGCGCTCTGCATCTTCAGAAACACGCAAACCGACGATCAGATCAACCAGTTTGAACGCGATTGCAGCCACGATACCAGACCAAACGATGGTGATTACCACGCCCTTGGCTTGTACTGCCAACTGAGAAGCGATCACGAAGTCGTCACCCATGGTGCCGCCCAAGCTAGGTGCTGACAACACACCCACCATCAAGGCACCCAAGATACCGCCCACGCCGTGTACACCGAATACGTCCAGTGCGTCGTCTGCACCCAACATCTTCTTCAGGCCAGTTACGCCCCACAGGCAGATTGGACCAGCCATCAAGCCGAGGATCAGTGCGCCCATTGGGCCGATCGTACCGCAAGCTGGAGTAATCGCAACCAAACCACCCACTGCACCGGAAGCAGCACCCAGCATGGAGGCCTTGCCTTTCAGCAGTGCTTCAGCAGCGGCCCAGCTCAGTGTTGCAGCAGCCGTGGCCAGCAATGTGTTGATGAAGGCCAGTGTTGTACCACCGTTGGCTTCCAGGTTTGAACCGGCGTTGAAACCGAACCAACCCACCCACAACATGGAGGCACCAACCATGGTCAATGTCAGGCTGTGTGGAGTCATTGCTTCTTTACCGTAACCAACACGCTTGCCGATCATGTAGGCACCCACCAAACCTGCAACCGCAGCGTTGATGTGAACTACTGTGCCGCCAGCGAAGTCGATTGCGCCGTCTGCGAAGATGAAACCTGCAGCGTCCCACACCATGTGTGCGATTGGGATGTAGCTGAATGTGAACCAGATTGCACAGAACAACAGTACAGCAGAGAACTTGATGCGCTCAGCGAATGCACCCACAATCAGCCCGCAAGTAATGGCCGCGAAAGTGGACTGGAATGCGATGAAAATGAATTCGGGGATCATCACGCCTTCGGTGAAGGTGGCCGACAATGAATCGGGTGTTACACCACTCAGGAAAAGCTTGCTGAAGTTACCCACGAACGGATTGTCACCACCGCCGAAAGTCAGGCTGTAGCCATAAATGGCCCACAACACAACAATCAAACAGAACACGGACATGACTTGCATGAGCACAGACAGCATGTTCTTCGAGCGGACCAGGCCACCGTAGAACAGTGCCAAACCAGGAATGGTCATGAAAATTACCAAAATTGTGGCAATCATCATCCAGGTAATGTCGCCCTTGTCCACTGTTTGCTCAACAGCAGGTGCGGCTTCTTCTGCGGGGGCAGCTTCAGCAGCCATGGGTGCTTCGGCAGCAGGTTCTACTGCTGCGGGCGCTGCTTCAACTGCAGCGGGCATTGTTTCAGTGGCTTCGGTGGCAGGCGCCATCGGTGTTTCTTGTGCAAACACACCGGGGCTTGCAACACTGAAACCCAGTGCAGCGGCCGCCAGCCAGACAGTCAGAAGTTTTTTCATGATTTCCTCACTTCTCTCTGGTTAAAGGGCGTCTTTACCGGTTTCGCCTGTGCGAATACGGGTAACACTCAACAAATCAAACACAAAAATTTTGCCGTCGCCGATCTTGCCAGTTTTGGCTGCGGCTTCAATGGCTTCACAGGCCTGATCTACAAGGCTGTCGTCCACTGCGGCTTCGATTTTCACTTTGGGCAAAAAGTCGACTACATATTCGGCGCCACGGTACAACTCTGTGTGACCCTTTTGGCGACCAAAACCTTTCACTTCGGTAACCGTAATGCCTTGCACGCCGATGGCAGACAGCGCTTCACGGACTTCATCGAGTTTGAAAGGCTTAATGACTGCTGAAATTAGCTTCATTACGCACTCCTGAATTAAGTTTGAAGAGGGTAAAAACAGCGCCCCTCTTCAGAGCGCTGTCTGGATTCAATTTAGAACTTGGCGCTGAAAGTCACTACCAAAGAACCGTCGGTCAGATCGTCGTTGCCGATCAACGCGGATGCGTCATCATCAGTTTCGATGTAAGCGGCAGTCACGGAATACTTGGGACTCAAGGCATAAGTGGCACCGATGCTGTAATCAGCATAGGAGTCGATTGTGCCGGTAGCACCAGGGCGCAGGTCAGCCATGTCCTTGTCAAACGATGTCAAGCCGTAGTGAGCGGTCAAAGACAGCGCATCGGACAATGCGAATGTGTAACCCAAGTCGAGGTAGGTAGAACCACCCTGATCGTTTGAACCATTGGCGGCCTGGAACGCGAAATAGTCATCAGAAGCGGCCACTGACAACTTGGCGTATGCACCAGCGTAGGACAACTTACCGTAAATTTCCAGAGTGTCAGCGTCTGGGCCGTTAACGGCTGGCGCGAAACCTTCGTAGAAGTAATACAGGGCACCTACGTCGTAGCCGATACCGTTGGCGAATGAACCAGCATAGCCACCGTAGAAGTCCATTTCCAAACCGGAGCTACCAGCGCCCAGGTTGTTGATGTTGGAGTTCCAGTTACCTACGTAGAAGCCATTGCTGAAAGCGGCGTCAAAACCACCCTGGAAAGCTGGGCCTGCGTTGGTTTGGGAAATACCACGGAACTTGTAGTCGGTGGTGATGTTGGCGTTTGCTGTAGTAGTTACTTCAGCTTGTGCAGTTGAAACAGCACCGAAAGTAGTTGCGGCGATTGCGGCGACCAGTACTAATTTTTTCATCTCACTCTCCTAAAAATAGATGAATGCCGTAAAGTTTTTTTGGCAAGGGTCTATTAGCGAGAAGTGTGCCAGCCGTGAACTCGTCGGTAATTTCGCGATAAATCCCCCTTTTTCGGGCACAATAGCGATTCAATTTTTTGAATTTTCCATCGCAGCACCAAATTGGTGCACTGTTTCGGTGCAATGCGATACAACTCTTTTGGGGGAAACATTGGCGAACAATCCTTTCGATGCCATCACGGCCAAAGTGGGTGAATTGCTCAATGCAAAAGGGCTTCAAAACATGGAAAACCCCGTCACACAGCTGATTCGCCAGGGTTTGCAAGACATGGAATTTGTCAGCCTTGAGGATTTTGAGATTCAGAAGGAAGTGTTAAACAGGTTGCGCGAAAAGGTGCATGCACTGGAAATGCGCGTGGCTGAACTCGAGAAACGGACCTGACCCACCGACGGGCAAGGCCTCCTCCACCGGGTGACGCAAACCGAAGCACCCGTTTGCCAAACCAAACTGTGTGGGGATAATCGTGGGGGTTTGACTCTCGCCCCACCATGTCTCTACCATGCCTTTAGCCACCCTTCAAAGCCTGACTTTTGTGGGCGTTCGCCCTGTTGCGGTTCAAATTGAAGTTCATCTGTCGGCCGGTTTACCCTCTTTCGCGCTGGTTGGTCTGCCCGATACCGAAATTCGCGAATCGAAAGAACGGGTTCGCTCGGCCTTGCTCAACAGCGGATTCGAGTTTCCCTCTCAACGAATTACAGTCAACCTGGCACCCGCCGACCTTCCCAAGGGCAGCGCGGCATTCGATCTTGCAGTGGCATTGGGCATTGCGAGTGCATCGGGCCAACTGGCCAAAGCCGACCTTTCTGACTGGTTATTTGCCGGCGAGCTTTCACTTTCTGGTGCGCTGACTGGCGTTCGTAGCCCTTTTGCACTGGCAGTTGCAGCCCGAAAAGAATCTGCGGCCGGCCAACGCCCTTTAAAACTGATGATGCCCAAAGCGCAAGCCAAGCTTGCAGCCACAGTGCCTGACATTGCGGTATTTGGTGCCCACAATTTGTTTGAAGCGGCAGCGCATTTGGTGGGGCACGGTAACCCACTAGAGCAATACACGCATAATACGCACGGCAACGCGAGCCAGCCAAACCCGCTGGACATGGCCGAGGTGATTGGTCACCAAACCGCCAAACACGCCTTGCTTGCTGCCACAGCGGGCCAACACCACATTCGCTTGGTGGGACCGCCCGGCAGTGGGAAGTCGATGCTGGCACAGCGTGTTGGCAGCCTGATGCCACCGCTGCCCTTTGAAGACTCGCTGGAAATTTCAGCCATACGAAGCTTGAAGGGCGAAAGTGACGTGCTAAGCCCGCAGCGCCCTTTTCGGAATCCGCACCCAAGCAGCACCATGGCCGCGCTGATCGGCGGAGGAAACCCACCCTCGCCAGGAGAAATTACGCTGGCACACCAAGGTATTTTGTTCACCGATGAGGTATTGGAATTTGATCGACGTTGCCTTGAGTCGCTGCGTGAGCCGCTTGAAACCGGGCGTGTAAATATTTCCAGATCAGGTCACCAGGCCAGTTTTCCGGCAAGGTTTTTGTGGGTGTGCGCCCACAACCCCTGCCCCTGCGGCTGGTTTGGGCACCCTGCCAAAGAATGCCGATGCACACCCGACCAAGTAAGAAAGTATCAAAACAAACTGTCTGGCCCCTTGGCCGACCGGCTGGATATTTCAGTTGAGGTGCAAGCCATTGACCACGGCACACTGCTACACGGGGAAACAGACCACGCCGAGTTGGGCAGCAGTACCGAGCTGCGCAAACAAGTTGAACAGGCCCGCACCATTCAGCTACAACGCCAGGGCTGCCTGAATGGTGAAATGAGCGCAGGCCAAATTAACAAGTATTGCAAACCCGCCAGCAGCGCTGAAAAACTGTTGCTGGCCTACGCCCAGAAAAATCATCTTTCAGCCCGTGCACTGCATCGAATTTGCCGGGTGGCACGCACCTTGGCTGACCTTGACCAAGCAGGTCAAATTGATAAAAAACACATTGCTACCGCCATTCAATACCGAAAAGCGCTGGCTGGCGAGGCGGGTAGCCAATCGCCCGTGCACCACCCGACTCACAACCCGTAAGCCACTCGCAGCAAGGTAATAGGGTGTACCAGTTCCGGTTTTTTGTCAGAGGTCTGGACAAGGTCCAGGATTTCAATACCCCAGGCAATTTGCCGACCCGTTAACTGACAGTCGGTCGACAAATAGTCAGGGGCCTGCTCAGCCATTTGCCTGAACACACGCTGCCCCAACTTGATCGCCCCGGGAAAATCTTCGCGCTGGTTGCCCCAATGACAGCCGAAGCCGGGGCTACCCTTAACCACATTCACTTCGGTGTGGGGCACCAGACCTAACAAGGTCTCGGTGTGCCGGGCAATACCCAAATGGGCACCACCCAGGAACGGTTCGTGATAATTCACCTTGCCCAGGGGGTTGCTGAAATCGGTTCTCAAAGCGCTTTCTCCATGCAAGGCGATCAGGTATTCAGTGGGCGCCCAAAATGCTTCCTTCACTTGCTGAATTTCCACATCGTCCGGAAAAAGAGTTGGCAAATGGTGTGTGAATACTCTTGAACAAGCGGGGCTTGGGGAAACAATGGCGTACCCCCTTTGCGCCAAAGCCAACAAGGGCGGTATGTTGCTTCGCGCCAAATCAGCAAAACCGGAAAGGTCGCCCGCGTTCAGTTTGGCGTGGCCACAACATGACTCAAGATTGGCTACCACACACTCAATGTCATTGTGCTGCAGTACTTGAATCAAGTCCCGGCCAATTTCCGGCTCGTACAAATTCACGTAACAACCGGCAAAAATAGCCACCTGCCGGGGTACCTGGCCATGGTCTGCCACTACGGCGGCCTGCGAGGGGTTGGCCATAATTAGACTACTCGCCTGAGCAAGAAATGTTCGCTTGGCCAATTTGGGCAACCAGGCTTGTGCGTCAACACCCGTCATGCGTTCCATCAACTTGCGCACAGCACTGCTGTCCACAATTGTGTTTGCCAACGCAGTAACAACCGGAATACCAGCCAGATGAGAGAAAGGATGGTGCCGCTCAAAAGCGTTGGTATAACTGACACTGCCCTTGGCAAACTTTACAGCCTTGGCGCGCAGCATGGTGGCCGGAAAATTGATTTGCTGGGGGTGTGGCGCGCTGTAGGGGCAATGGCCCACATGGCATTGGTCGCACAGGTGGCATTGATCGGCCAGGTTCAGATAGCGCGATTTGGGTACGCTGCGAAGCTCTGAGTCGTCAGACTCATCAATCAGGTCGAACAAAGCGGGAAAGGTGCTGCACAGGGACAAACAACGCCTGCAGCTGGCGCACACGTCGAACACGCGCTCCATGCTCGCCAAGCATTGCTGTTCATCGAGATAATCGGGGCTGGCCCAGGTAACACTGAGCCCCAATGCTTCATGAGCACTGCCATCCACTAGAGCCTGAGCCATGCTCACCCCCGATGTTGTTGTTCTACCCCAAACGGAATTAGATGACTTGTTTTGCGTCCAGGTCGAGCATACCAAATCCAGCTGAACAATTGCAGGACCCACAAAATGGCCAGCGAAAGCCGCATGGCATCGGTACTGTCCAACCCCAATGCCACGAAGGTATCAATGCCTATGCCAATGCCCCATTGAATACTGAATGCACCGATGAAAATCAGAAGGTTCAAAGCCGTACTGGAACGACCCGTGAGTTTCTTTGGAAATGGCTTGTTGCAAGTGGCATAAGTCATGATGCCGGACGAAATCAGGAAGGCATGGATTAACCAGCCCCACAAGCTTGACTGCTCGCCCTGCACAATTTGAACAGCGAATACCAACAGTGACAAACCCATGCCGATCAACATGATTTGATCTTCATCACCCCCCGCTTTGGACACCCGTTTGGTCAGAAAGCCCAAAGCGAGATAACCCAGCATGAGCACTGCAGAAATCCAGAACATGTTTTGCGCGGCCTGTGCATTGCTGACCCCGATCACATTGGTGAACCAGGGGCCAACCCACAAACCATGAAAAGCCATAAAACCACCTTGCGTGATCATGGCCAAAGGCGCAACACGCCAAAAATGAGGGTGTGCATAAATGGCCCGGTAACCCTGGGCCATGTCGGCAACCGACTGGGTTTTTTGGGGTTTGAACAAAGCTGGCAAAGCAAACCACAGTGCCAGACCAGCCAATACACACAACACTGCTGCCACCCCAAACACACCGCGCCAACCCAAAGCAGGCAAAGCGGCTTCCACGGGCGTGGTCACGGTGAGTGCTCCAAGCGACCCGGCCACCAGCATCCAGGATGACAGGCTGGCCTGCATGTGCGGCCTGAAATACAGGGAGTAGGCCTTTACGGCCGCCATTAAACACGCCGACACGCCCACACCTATCAGGGCTCGGCCCAACCACAACACCAGATAAGAATCAGCAACTGCGAACAGCAGGGCACCCAGCGCTGCAAATCCGATCAACACTGCCTCAACGCGCCGCGGGCCGTAACGATCCAGCATGACCCCCACAGGCAACTGCATAATGGCAAAGGACAAAAAATACGCCGAGGCCAGAAAACCCAACTGCCCGGCGGTCAACCCCAGTTCTTGAACCAAGGGCTGTGCGATTACGGCATTGATGGCCCTGAACGCATAGGACATCACATAGGCGGCTGCGAAAATAATGAACATGCGCATGGCGAGGCTGCCATTCACATACATGTGCTCTACGCCATCGGGCCCAATTTCACGCGATACATTTTCGGGTTTGTACTGCATTACTGCCCCAACAGGGAAAAGCCACCGAACCACGAAGTGGCTGAATCTGGATTGGCAGCCTCGCCAGGGCCCATCATCAACACCTCATACAAAACGCCTTGGTGCTCAAAAAAACGAGCCTGCGCAAAAGCAGCTTCACCGCTTGGCAACTTGCCTTTGATCGACATTTCATAGACGGTTTTGCCCAACCATTGAATAGGCTTTACCTCGGCCTGGCCCGCCGCAATATTGTTGGCAACCGCCTGGGCCAAAGCGTCGCGCAGGGCTGCGCCTTGCGCTGCCAATTCGCCCTGCAAGGGCACGGTGCCTACGGCAAAATACAAGCCTTCAATTTGCGCAGCCTGCAAAGTCAGCGGCACTTGAAGCCCAATCAGATCCATGGTTCGGGTGGCTTGCGCTGGTTTGTCGGGAAAAGTGGCCATGTAGCCGATGTCGGTATTGGGCACCACGCGCCAGTTGAACTGGGGCGAACAAGCGACCAAGGCGCATAATGCAAGCAGGGAAACGAAAATTGCACGGCTTGAAGTGAAAGCTGTTTTCATGAGGCGCTTTGAGGCGAAAATTAGGCAGGTGCTCCATTGTAGGGGCTCTTGATACAGATCAATAGCAGTGATAACCAGAGTGTGGACAGAATGGGTATTGTGAAATTCAAATCGAAAGCAGCCGGCGACATAGTGATGTTCAAATCCAATGCAGACCAACTATTTCGAATTATGGGTATTGAACCCAGTGAGCGGGGCGTGATCGAACCACACGATCTTGCGCATGCCCATGCACAGCTGGTTGCAGCGGTCAATACTGAACGCATGGCCCGCGCCGAGAACCCGATTGATGAAGATGAGCTAAGCGCCGAAGAAAAAATTGCCCTGAAAAACCATGTGGGCCTGGAACAAAGAGCTTACCCCTTGTTGAAAATGCTGGAAGAAGCAGCAAAAAAAGAAGTGGACGTGCATTGGGGGTTCTGATGAACCCCCTTGCCGAGGCTTTGTTGTGTTTAAGCGCTAGCTGTTTCGCGTCGGCGCACAGGGCCGGCAATGGCTTCAACCTGCGTTTGGGTTTTCTTGCCCAAGCCAATTAAAAAGCCCAGTTCAGCGACCACAAACAAGGGGCCGATCGCCAAGCCAATCAGGTCGTCTACAAAAGCGGGCTTGCGGCCCTCGTAATAGTGGCCCACAAACTGGATAATCCAGCCCACCACAAAAATACCCACGCCAGCACCCAACCAGGCCAATGTGCTCAAGGTTGCAAAGTGGCCGGCAGCCAACAGCAGTGCGCCGTGAATGACAAACATGGCCAAACCGTAAGCGAGGCTGAGTTTGAGATAAAACAGGCTGGACAACAAAAACACCACCAATGCCGGCGTAACCGCGATGCCAGCAACATCAACCGACACGCGCGACAGCAGAATAAGCACAGACAACACAATAATTGGCACGCCCACGAAGTGGGTGGCGATGTTGCGTGGGTCTCGGTGATAAGTGGCATAAGTTGCCAGTTGATCGACCAACGTTCTCATGGCTTGTTCTCCTTGAAGCGGCAATTGCTCTAAATATTTGATTTTGGGCTTATATGGTTACAAATCAAGCCTGAAAGGTCTGTCAATTGCCTGACATTTGATGCTAATTTAGTGGAACAGGTGGAGACATAACAAAAAAACAATGCAGACACACAACATTCAACAAATATTGAACCGCGGGAAATGGTTTGCCAATTTGCCCGGCAACCTGCAACAGGCTTTGTTAAAGCACGGCGTTTTGCGTCAGTTTCACAACGGGCAGCGCCTGTTCTCGAGGGGCGATTGTGCCGACGGTTTGTATGCTGTGCTGAGCGGGTCGGTACAAATTGTGGGCGCCAGCAAACATGGCGCAGAGGACAAACATGTAATCCTGACCCTGATTGACCCACCGGACTGGTTTGGAGAAATTTGCCTGTTCGACCGCCAACCCCGCACCCACGATGCGCTGGCAGACGGACCTGCCACTGTATTTCATGTGCGGCAGGCTCTGCTGGATCAACTGATTTCAGAAAACCCCAACTACTGGCGTGAATTTGGCCTGCTGTTGACCCAGAAGGTGCGCCTTATTTTCGGGGCCATTGAAGACGCGGCCCTGTTGCCCACCCCCACCCGCCTTGCCCGCCGTTTGCTACAAATGGCTGAGGGCTACGGCATACGATCAGACAGCAGCACTGTGAGCGCGCGTACCCTGCATGTGTCGCAAGAGAAGCTCTCAGCCATGCTGTCAATTTCGCGGCAAACAGTGAACCAGATGCTGAAGGAACTGGAGCATGAAGGTTTACTTCAACTGGGAAGGGGGAATATCGAGATCTTGAATCTAGAAGGGTTAAAACGGAAGGCAGAACTGATTTGACTGCATCCAATCTCTGGTTATTCGTGTTCTATGGGTGTCACCGCGAGGTTTGACTCCGTATTAAGCACGAACGACAGAGGGAAAAATGACAAAATTTAGAATGAAATGGTTGGCGCTGGCAGTTTCGGGCGCTTTAGTTGCCGCTTGTGGATCGGATGACAGCAACGAACTTGCCGCACTGCCCGCTGGCGACATGCTGGTTTTGACCGCGACAAACCAACTTATCAGCTATGACAAAACCCAGCCTGGTGTGATTCGCACGTCTGCTACCGTATCTGGTATTGCTTCCGGGTTTGCAATTGTGGGTATTGATTTCCGACCACGTGACGGGCAACTGTACGCTGTAGCACGTAACAACGGAATGACAGGTGTGCCCAACGAAGGACGTTTGTACACAATTAACACGCGTACAGGCGCAGCGACTGAAGTTGCGATTCTGACGCCCCATCCAAGCGATTCAAGCGCCCCGTATTCAGCGCTGTCCGCAGCACCTGCAACATTTGGGGTTGATTTTAATCCCGCTGCGGATGCACTTCGCGTGATCAGCAGCACAGGTCAAAACCTACGCGTCGTATTAAATGCAGCCCCTACAGCCACGCCCCCGGTGCCCGTGGGTGCAACATTCACCGATGGTGATGTGAATGGTGCAGCGGCCAATATTTCTGGTGCGGGTTACACCAACTCGTTTGATGGTACTACAACCACTCGTTTGTTCAACATCAACGCCACAACCGACACATTGACATTGCAAGATCCACCAAACAATGGCACACAAGTTGTTGCAGCTCCATTGGGCGTTGACGCGACAGGCAACGTGGCATTCGACATCGATGCGCGCAACAACCGTGGCTTCGCAGTGATGACAGTGGGTGGGGTGACTGGTTTGTACACAGTTTCCATTCCAGACGCCACTGCCACTCTTCCTGTGCCCGCGGCTACCACAGCCGTTGGCACGCTGAATGTACCCAATCCAGTAATTGGCATGGTCTTGATTCAGCCAACAGCCCCGCAAGCCATTGCTTTAGATGGCAACACCGCTGGTTCGCAGCGTCTGCTAAAGTTCGGCATTCGCAACCCCAATTCAGCTACAGCCACAGCAATTTCCGGCTTGCCCGCCGGAGAACGCCTTTTGTCAATCGACTACCGCCCGAGCAATGGCAGATTGTACGGTTTGAGCAGCACGGGCAAAATCTTCACGATCAATCCAGACACTGGCGCGGCCACTTTGGGATCTACTTTGAGTATTGCCACTGCAATCACGAACGGTTTGACAGCGGGAAAGAGCTACGCAATAGACTTTAATCCCCTGGCGGATGCATTGCGCATTGTCAGTTCGCCTGACGGTGATGGCGCCTCCAAGAACTATCGTGTTGCGGGCGCAAACCTGGAAAGCACTGGGGCGACAGCCACGGACGCCGACCTGACACTGGGTGGCTTGACTACCGGCTTTGGTATTGCGCAAATAGCATACTCAAACAGCTTTGCAAACCCCGCACCTACTGCCACTCGAATGTTTGATATCGATGCAGACAACAACCGTTTATTACAACAAGTACCTCCGAATGATGGTACTTTGACGGTGATCGGTAGTACAGGCTCAGTGTTCAATGATTACGGTGGTTTTGACATTTCCGGAGGCGACAACGGCATGGTGTTGATGGCCAACAGAGTTGGTGCTACTGGTGCATTCAGCTTGTTCACGGCAAACCTCGGCACTGGTGTTACGACAGCTGCCGGTACATCCACTGGTACGAACGAAATCGGTACTGGAGCAACAGCAAGCACTGATGTTCGCGCATTGACTGTGAAGTATTAATTCGGTCTTCACAAACAAAACCCCCGGTCCATAAGACCGGGGGTTTTTTTATTCACACCATCGAAATTACTTCAACGCCACCGCAGTACCAATGAACATGATTTGACCGGAAGGTCGGTTGCCCAAGGGCGATCCACCAGCTGGTTCCAGCGTCACCTCGAACAACTGCTGCTCAACCAAATCGGGAAGCTTGTCGGCGCGCACCACCGTGGGTTTGCCCCATTCCATCAAACCCAGCGAGGTAGGTGCCGGGTCACTGGGTGCTTTGGTCCACAGCTGCAACGTTTTACCCATGTTGGCCGGGTTGCCTTCAATGGGCAAATTGCCAATTTGATAAACACGAATCGTGTCATCAGGCATGGCTTCCACCAGCCACTCGGTGGTTTTATCAGGGCTTTTCATCACCGCAACATAACGGGGCGCATCGTTCACATCCTGATTAACCCCCAGCAATTGAACGCCCAACACCACCACGGCAGTGCTGGCTGCAACTGCCCAGCCTTTCCACAACCAGGCGAGTGAGGAGGCTGTTGTTGGAACAGTTTTTCCGCCAGAGGCGGCAATGGAACGGTCTACTTTGGCCCACACTTTGGCACTGACCGGTTCTTGCTCAAACTTTCTGGACATGGCGGCAAAATGTTCAGTCCAGCTGCTCACTTCTTTGGCCAGCTCGGGGTCCTGGTTCAAGCGCCGCTCGAAATCCTGTCGCTCAGCGTCTGTCATTACGCCGAGCACGTACTCGCCAGCCTCAACAATCTTGGCTTCTGTCTGCGTCGTCTCTGTCATGACAAACACTCCTTCAGTTTCAACAATCCTCGGCGTATCCAGCTTTTGACGCTACCGAGGGGCGAATTCAATCGTTCTGCAATTTGCTCATGGGTATAACCATCTACAAAGGCCAAAACAATGGCGTTGCGTTTGGTTTCATCCAGTTTGCCCAGACACACACTGAGCTTTTCAGCTTCCTGAGCCAGTTCCTGGTTGTCGTTGGTCGACAGCTCGGGCACGTCGTGCTCTTCGGAAGACACTTCCATCAACCGTTTGCGCACCGTGTTTAACGCTTGGTTGCGCACCACCGTGTACACCCAACCGCGCGCAGACCCCAAGGCGGGAGAGTATAACCGAGATCGATTCCAGACCTTGACCATGGCATCGTGTAAAACCTCTTCGGCCAGTTCACGCCGTTTCACGATTCGGTACGCCACGGCGAATAACCAGCGACTGTCACGCGCATAAATGGTCTGCAATGCAAACTTTTCACCACGAGCGCAGGCCAGAAGCGCAGCCTCGTAGTCAAAGTCGCTGGGGTCTGGAGAAATTTTTTCAGTCACGTTAACACTACTCGCTGCAAGGTAAAACAGATGCAAAAAGGGAGGGCAAAAACCGAGGCCCCCCGCTTGGGTTAAAACACTCAACCCGATTTAATCCTCCAACAGGGCTCGCAACATCCAGGCGGTTTTCTCATGAATATCCATGCGTTGCGTCAGGATGTCTGCCGAGGGCTGATCATCACCGTCTTCAATGATGGGAAAAATTTCGCGGGCAGTGCGCGCAATCGCCTCATGCCCCTTGGCAAGGATTTCCACCATCTCCATGGCCTTGGGCGGTTTGGCTGGTGCGTCTTTCAAAGTGCTTAACTTCGCGAATTCGGCGTAGGAGCCCGGCGCATGAAAACCAAGTGCCCGAATACGCTCTGCGATTGGATCGACAGCATTCCACATTTCGGTGTACTGACCCATGAACATGGTGTGCAGGGTGTTGAACATTTTGCCTGTCACATTCCAGTGGAAGTTGTGCGTGGTCAGGTACAAGGTGTAAGTTTCAGCCAGCAGGCGACTAAGGGCCTGGGCAATCGCCGCACGCTTGGCATCGGGGATACCAATATTGATTGATGGCATGTCGGGTTTTTTTGCTGCTTTGGCCATTTTTCTCTCTCCAGTTTTATTCGTTTGGTGACAGACCCAGTGGATTGGAAATAGTTGCAACTCCGTTGATGTGCACTGACCCAAAATACAGTTTGCCATCAAAGGGCGTTACCTGCGTCAAGTAATAATAGTAGGCACCAGCCTTCTCAGCTTGCAGGTTGGCAATCACGGTGCCTTGCGGGTTGATTGCCAGTGCCATGGCCCTGGGCTTGATCGGGAATTGAACGTAGTTCAATAATTTTGCCATTGCTTTGCGCACAGCAGGTTTGTCGGCGAGTGAATCGAGCAGCGGGTCACGTAAACTGGGTACTGCAAGCCAGTAGTTACCATCGGCATCCGTGCGGATATTGTCGGGAAAGCCGGGCAGGCCATCGACGAATACCTCACTGGTTCCAGCCTTTTCACCTTGCAACCAATACCGAACAATTCGGTATTCTCCAGTTTCATTCACCAGCACATAATCGCCAGCTTTTGAAATTGTGACACCATTGGCAAACTGCAAGCCGCCAAGTAATGTTTTGGTTTCACCGGTGAGGAAGTCATATTGGAGCAATCTTCCATTGGGGCCATGCTCCACAATATCGAGCACATAACTGTTCAAATCAAATTTGCTGGAAGCGTCGGAAAAATAGGCATAGCGACCATCGGCACTTACGGCCACATCGTCCACAAATTTGAATGGCACACCCTCCGACTCAGTCGACAACACCGTGACTTCGCCCTGCAGGCTCACTTTCAGTAGACCTTTGATTGCATCGGCCACCACCAAATACCCTTCGGGATGAAACACCAAACCCAAGGGGCGGCCTTTGGTGTTAGCGATCAAATCAAAAGGAGTCGTTTGGGGACTTTCAGGAACCTGCAACTTGCTTGGATCGAATCTAACAATTTCACCTGTGTTCATTCCGGTGTACAGCAAACCATCTGCACCGGGTGCGATTGACTCGGGCTGCAGCAGGTTGTAGATGCCAAATACTTGCGCGTCTTGCAACAAATTATTATAGGCATATGGGCCCGAGGTCAGGCTGGGCATGGGTGCAGGCTTCCAGGCCACAGGTTCCACAGGCGTTGAACCAAACAACACCGCACCACCCATTACCGCAGCTGGCAGCAATACCACTGCAACCAAAACTTTGCCCAAAACACGCATGTTGTTGACACCTTGTAATTTCCGTTAGCATGGATGATATCGGAGGAAACAAGCCGAACCATCAAAATAATCAGGAGACCCGTTGTGAATTTTGAACCAAGCGCCAAAGCGCAAGACTTTGTAAAGCGCGTTCGCGCCTTCATGAAAAACGAAATTGCGCCGCTTGAAGCCGCCTACTGGGACAAAATTGAAGCCCAGTGCAATGGCCGCGAGTGGAACAACTGGCGTATTCCCCCCGAAATGGAGGCCCTGAAAAGCAAGGCCCGCGAGGTGGGCTTGTGGAATATGTTCTTGCCCGACGAAAAACTGGGTGCGGGCCTGAGCACCATGGAATACGCGCTGGTGGCCGAAGAAACAGGCCGAAGCCTGATGGCACCTGAAGTGTTTAATTGCAACGCGCCCGACACCGGCAACATGGAAGTGCTGTGGAAATACGGCAATGCAGAGCAGAAAAAAGAATGGCTTGAGCCGCTGCTTGCGGGAGAAATTCGATCTGTTTTTTGCATGACTGAACCCGATGTGGCCAGCAGCGACGCCACCAATATGCAAGCCACCGCCACGCTGGAAGGCGACGAAGTGGTGATCAACGGCACCAAGTGGTGGAGCAGTGGCATTGGCGATCCGCGTGCAAAAATCGCCATTGTGATGGCACGCACGGAAAACCCGGATTTAGACCGCCACCACCAACACACCATGGTGCTGGTGCCTTTGAATACTCCGGGCGTTTCAATCAAGCGCATGCTGCCCGTGTTCGGCACTTACGATGAACCCCATGGCCATGGCGAGGTGGAGTTCAAGAATGTGCGCGTGCCCTTGGGCAATGTAATTGCGGGCTTGGGCAAAGGGTTTGAGATTGCACAAGGCCGCTTGGGGCCTGGCCGCATTCACCACTGCATGCGCTGCATTGGTGCGGCCGAGGAATCGCTGGACCTGATGATCAAGCGCGGTATTTCGCGCGTGGCATTTGGAAAGCCCTTGATTAATTTGGGCGGCAACCGCGAACGTGTGGCTGAAGCACGGCTGGCCATTGACCAAGCCCGCTTGTTAACACTCTACGCCGCATGGAAGCTCGACCAACTTGGCGCACTGGGTGCGATGACAGAGATTGCAGCCATTAAAGTGGTGGCGCCCAATGTGCTTGAGCAGGTGGTAGACATGGCCATTCAAATGCATGGTGGAGCTGGCGTTAGCCGCGACACGCCACTTTCTGGCTTCTACATTCAGGCGCGCAGCCTGCGCCTGGCCGACGGCCCCGATGAAGTTCACAAAGGGGTGATTGCCCGCATTGAGATGATGAAGCGAGGGTTCAAATAATGACCGACTCTGCAAAATCGGTCATCGACACAGGTGGTGAGGTTCGCCAGGGCGAAGAGTTGAATACCGATGTGGTAACAGGCTGGCTGCGCACGAAAGGTTTAACGCTGAGCGACAAGCCAGAGTTAACGCAATATTCTGGTGGCGCTTCCAACTGGACCTACCGTTTGAAATACCCCGAAGCCGATTTAATTCTGCGCCGCCCACCCAAAGGCACCAAAGCCAAAGGTGCGCACGACATGGGTCGCGAATTTCGTATTCAAAGCCTGTTGAAACCGGTGTACCCCTATGTACCGGCCATGGTTGGGCATTGCGCTGATGAGTCGCTGATTGGCAGCGAGTTTTATGTGATGCACCGCATCGAGGGCATTATTCCGCGCAAGCACATGCCACGCGGTGTGCAGCTTGATCGCGATGAAGCCCGGCAACTCAGCATCAACTTTCTGGATCGTTTGATCGAGCTACACCAGATCGACATTCACACCAGCGGACTGAATAGCTTAAGCAAGGGCAGTGGTTACACACGCCGCCAGCTTGACGGCTGGAACCAACGCTATGACAAGGCACGCACATGGAATGTAAGTTCATTCAACAAGGTGAGACGCTGGCTTGACATGAATTGCCCCGACGATGTGAAGCTGTGCATGATTCACAACGACTGGCGACTGGACAATGTGGTGCTGAACCCAAGCAATCCCACCGAAATCATTGGGGCTCTAGACTGGGAATTGGCCACTGTGGGCGACCCGTTGATGGATTTGGGCAGCGTAATTACCTATTGGGTGCAAGCCGACGACAACTTCTTGATGAAGATGTTGCAGCGCCAACCCTCTAACCTGCCCGGCATGATGACGCGCCAGGAAATGGTGGATTACTACATGCAGAAAACCGGCATACACACCCACAACTGGACCTTCTACGAAGTGTTTGGCTTGTTCCGTATTGCCGTGATTGCACAGCAAATTTATTACCGCTACCACCACAAGCAAACCCGCAACCCGGCATTCAAAAACTTCTGGATTATGGTGAATTATTTTGATTGGCGTTGTAAATCGCTGATCAGGAAACTGGGCTGAACACGCATGGGTACCATCTATTTGATTCGCCACGGGCAAGCCAGTTTTGACAGCGCAGATTACGACAATTTGTCCGAGCTTGGACAACTTCAGGCAGCCCAGTTGGGCGCCTGGTTCAAGGCCCGAAAAATTCGCCTGCATGGTTTTTTCAGCGGCAGCATGAACCGGCACTTGCAAACTGCCCAGGCCTTTGCAAGCACCTATGGTGTATTTCAGGAGCCGATACAGCATGCGGGCTTGAACGAATACGACCACGAGGCCATATTGCAAGCGCTGATTGGGCAATACGACGACCCCGATGCATTCGAGCAACAGGTGATGCAGAACGCAGACCCCCGCAAGGCATTTCAGCAAATTTTTGAAAAAGCGATTTCGCGCTGGGTGAGCGGTGAACACGACACCGACTACCCGGAAAGTTGGCGCACATTCAAAACCCGGGTAATGAGCGGCCTGGGCTCCGTGACCGCTCAAGCGATGCAACTAAAACACGGGTCGGGTTCAGCGAATGTGGCAGTGTTTACCTCGGGTGGGCCAATTACAGCAGTTGCTCAAAGCCTGTTGCAATTGCCCGATACCAACGCATTCAACTTGAACTGGATGATCACCAATTGCAGTGTAAGCAAACTGTTGTTTGGACAGCGGGGCATCAGCCTGGCAAGCTTCAATGAGCAAGCCCATTTTGAAGGTGAAATTTCAGGCGTGTTGGCAGAACAAGCCAATGGGCTGGAAGCATTTGCTGCCAAACCCAATGGCCTGATTTCCTACAGGTAATACTCCACAGTCAAAACCTTATTGCGCTTTCTTGATTTCGGTGACTGTGTAGTTCGAACCTTCCTGCTTCACATTGAACTTCACTTTGTCGCCTTCCTTCAGGCCTTCCAGCATGGCTTTGTCGGCCACACCAAACACCATGGTCATGGGCGGCATTTCAACACTTTTGATTTCACCGTGTTTCACAGTGATCTTGCCAGTGTTTTTGTTGATCTTGCGAATTTCGCCATCGGCCATTTCAGCTTGAGCAGCACCCTTGGCTTCGGCTTTGTGCGTATGGCCTTGACCACCCACATGCACAGTGTGGTCGTTGGCATTGGCTGCATTTGCAGCCAACAAGGCCAGGGTAATTGCACTCAGTTTCAATGAATTTTTCATGATTTAACTCCTTTAAAGATTAATTGGCAGCCACGGTGATTGTGCCCACCATGCCCGCCTGAAAATGACCTGCGATCAGGCATGCAAATTCAAACTCACCCACCCGGTTAAAGGTCCAGACAATTTCGCCAGATTGACCAGCGTCCACATGCGCCATGTAGGGCTCGTCGTGTTCCATGCCTGGAAACTTCAACATCAACTCCGCATGTTTTGCATTTTCGGCTTGCGTACCGATCACGAATTCATGCAATAGTTTGCCGGTGTTTTTTACCCGAAAGCGAATGGTTTCCCCTTCTTTGATTGCAAGCCGCCCGGGCTTAAAGCGCATGTCATCGCCCATGCTCACATCAATGGTGCGCGCCACATTGACCGCGTCACCCGCAATGCCCCAATCGGTTTGCTCTTTCACCACTGGTGCACTGCTGTGCTTTTTTTCACCATGGGCAAGCGCAACATTGTTCACTCCCCCCAATAACGCAGCACACGCCAACACGATTCCTGAAAATTTAAACATTTACATTCCTTTACTCAAAATGGCTGCTTGCTCACTTAGTGCCCTGAATGGCCTGTAGGTTTACGCACCTGCAGTTCAATGTGCGGCTGGTTTTTCTGTGCCAACTTCATGCTGGGTTGCCCAGCGTTGCTGCTGCGTTTGGGTTTAGCCAGCTCACCTGTGAATTCATAGGCCACAGTGCCCTCGGGGTGCTTGTACCAACCAGGGTCGGAATAATCACCGGGTTTCTGATCCTTGCGCACCTTCAGCATGCTGAACATGCCACCCATTTCGACCGAACCAAATGGGCCGTCACCGGTCATCATTGGAATGGTGTTATCCGGCAGCGGCATTTGCATTTCAGCCATGTCGGCCATGCCGCGCTCACCCATGGCCATGTAATCAGGAATCAGATTCGTGATTTTTTTGGTCATGCCCCGGTGGTCCACGCCGATCATGGTGGGCACATCGTGGCCCATGGCATTCATGGTGTGGTGGCTTTTGTGGCAATGGAATGCCCAGTCGCCTTCCTCGCTGGCAATGAATTCCATTTGCCGCATTTGGCCCACCGCAATGTCCACGGTTACTTCAGGCCAGCGTGAGTTTTTCGGTGTGGGCCCACCATCGGTACCAGTCACTTCAAATTCATGGCCATGAATGTGAATGGGGTGATTGGTCATTGTCAGGTTGCCAACACGCAAACGCACTCGGTCATTTTTGCGTGCCACCAAAGGTGAAATGCCCGGGAACAGGCGACTGTTCCAAGTCCACAAATTGAAGTCGAGCATGGTCATGATTTTCGGTGTGTAGGCACCAGGATCAATGTCGTAGGCATTCAACAAAAAACAGTAATCCCGATCCACTTCGCTGATCAACGGATTTTTATTCTTCGGGTGTGTTACCCAAAAACCCATCATGCCCATGGCCATTTGCACCATTTCATCCGCATGCGGGTGGTACATGAAGGTACCAGGCCTGCGTGCTTCAAACTCATACACAAAGGTTTTACCGGCTGGAATACCTGGCTGGTTCAAACCGGTCACACCATCCATGCCGTTGGGCAAGCGCTGGCCATGCCAGTGAATGCTGGTGTGCTCAGGCAGTTTGTTGGTCACAAATATCCGCACGCGGTCGCCTTCCACCACTTCAATGGTGGGGCCAGGACTTTGGCCGTTGTAGCCCCACAGGTGGGCAGTCATGCCCGGTGCCATTTCCCGCAACACGGGCTCGGCCACCAAGTGGAATTCCTTCACGCCATTGTTCATGCGCCAAGGCAATGTCCAGCCATTCAATGTAACCACCGGGTTGTAAGGGCGCCCGGTGTTGGGCACCAAGGGGGGCATGGTGTCGGGCGATGTTTGTAAAATGGGTTCAGGCAAAGCGCTCATGGCCACTTTGCTGACGCTGGCCGCAGCCACCGCGCCGCCAGTCAGTGCAGCGGCCTTGAAAAATTCTCGTCTGGAAGTCATGTTCAATATCCTTTCATTTAGTGGCCACCGCCAGCATCACCGCCAGCACTTGCAGCCGCACCACTGACCGACACCATCATGGGCTTGCCCACCACAGTGGCCTGCAAAGCAGCGTCAGCACGCCAAAAATCAGCTTGAGCGTTGATGGCTTGCACCACCACATTCACCTGGTCACGGCTGTCCGCCAACAACTCGAACACCCCAATAAACATGCCGTTGTAACGCAGCACATTTTCATCGGCGATGGTTTGCCGCAGTGGAATGATTTCATCGCGGTAGTGGCGTGCAATGTCGTAGGTGGTGCGATAAGCCGAGTAGCTCTCCCGCAGGGTGGATTGCGCACTGCGCAAGGTGGCCTCAAGCCGGTTGGCTGCAGCCAGTGTGTTGGCATTGAAGGTATCGCGCTTCATGCCGCCCCAATCGAAAATTGGCAGGGCCAATTCAAGCTCATACCCTTTTTTGTTGTTGCGCTCGCCGGTGTCGTTTTCGAAAATGGTGTCGTAGCGTATACCGGCTTCAATATCCAGAAAACTGGCCACATTGCCCAAACCTTGTGCCTTGGCATTCGCATCGAAACCCTGCTTGGCCATGCGAACATCCAAACGGTTTTCGCCTTGTTTGGCTACATCAGACGCGGCTTTGGGGGCCTCAGGCAAATCGGGCAAGCGATCGGGTAACTTCAGCTGCGCAGTTTGCTCGGTGTTCAAGCCCAGCATGCGCACCAGCGCTTCACGGGTGGCTGTGGCTTTGTGCCGTGTGGCAGCAAGATTAAGCGCAGCATCGGCATAAAAGCTTTGCTGGCGTGCGCGTTGCAAGCGGGTGAAGTTGCCCACTTCCTGCATGCGGCGCGCCAGTTCAGCGCTGGTTTGAGCACTTTCAAACACTTGCTGGGCATAAGTGTGAGCCTGTTGGGCAGCAACTGCATCTACCCAGGCTTGGCGAACCTGGGTAACCTGGTCCACCACGCTGCTGGTGAGCTGCAACTGCGCGCGGTCAATTTGCGTGCGGGCAATGCCTTGGCGTGCGGGAAAACTCAGCAAATCCAGCAGGCCAAAACTTAGCAAACGCCCCAGTTCCAGCTCATCCTTGATTCGCAAACGCTCGAAGGCAAAAACCGGGTTGTGAATTCGACCGCTTTGTGCAGCTTGCGCGGCTTGTGCCCAATTCTCGGCCAACACGGTTTGGAACTGGGGGCTGTGGGTCAGCATCAGTTCAACCGCAGCAGCTTGGCTTAACGGTTCTTTCAGAATTTCACTGGCCTTGGAAGCCATGGCCTGGCGTTGTTCATCGGTTTGAACAAGGCTCAGTTTACCGTTGGTAAAACCATTCAATTCCTGATTGGTTTGATCCACCGACTCACTGATGTTGACCGTGGCGCAGCCCGCCAGCACTAACACCGCCAACGCGATAGCTGTTTTTTTCAGAATACGGGGGGGGGTCATCGCGCACCTCCGTGTTGATGGGGTTTGGATGCGGGTGGCTTGGCCGCAGGTGGCCTTTCAGCATCCACTGACGAGCCCCCTGTGGGTTTGCCTTCCTTTTTTTCTTCATAAGGCTCACTGGCATATACACGCCAACCGCCAATTTCTTCAACCAGCTGGTTCACCTTCGGCCAATTTTGTATTTCCGGGTCGGAATAGGCCTGGTAGCCCTCGAACACCGATTCATATTCAAGTTCTTGCGCGGGTGTTTCAGCATGCACGGGCCATGCCAACACCAATACCACTGAGGGCAGCGCGAATAGGGGATGAAACTTCATAAGTCCTCGCGATCATTCAATATACAAGGCATGCAGGCACATTCAGCCAAGCATGCGCACGAATTAAATGGCGAGGGTTTTGGGTGGTCGGTCTATCCGGCGAGTGTCGGCAGAATGGGGTAGTTGAGCTACAGAAACGGGATGCGTTGCATCCTGCAATATGGGGGTGAAGCTGGCTTGTGCCACAGGCAACAGCACCACCGCGCAGGTGGGCGCGCAGTTACAGCAACCGTGCAGCGACTTCATCAATTTTTTGGACGAGTCAGGATCGGCTTGTACATCCATGTTGTGCATGCTGTGGTCCATGCCGTCGTGGTTCATTACGCCATGGCCCATGGTGCTATGGTCGATTGCCTGACCAACGCTGCTGGAATTTCCATTCAAATGGCATGCAAACATGCTGGCCTGCGCCATGCCCTGAACGGGCAACGCAAGCAACATAAGCCACATGAAAAGAATTCGAACCATGTTTGTCATAAGCAGCAACATACCACCTCAATTAAGACAGGGCAAGCTGGGGAAAGTTCGGAAGATTACCCCTGTTGGAAGCTTAGGCCGGCACTTTCATGTTCGCAGCAATCGCGCCAGCGGCCATGGCAGCCGGAGACTGGTTCAAGTAGGCCTGTGCCAATTCGGTCGAACCTTCTTTGGAAGGATCGTACCAGGGGCTGAAATAAGGCAACTGCTGCATCACCAGCCACAGTGGGTTGGGCAACAAACCTTTGCGGGAGCTTTTGAACCACTCGACCCACATCCAGGGTTTGTACACAGCAGGTTTTTTCTTGGCAAAACGAGGATCTTGCCCTGCAATGTTGGCCGCGCCATCCACCCACAAGCCAATAATCATTGGCACCACGATGGCGGCGAGGTAATAGCGGGACAAATAATCGCCCCCCAAATGCTTGTACAAATCAAAGGCCACGCTACGGTGTTCCACCTCTTCAGCACCGTGCCAGCGAATCAGGTCCAGCAATACCTGGTCTGAATTCAGCTCATCCCATTTTTTGTTTTCAAGCACATACATGCCCAACACGCAGGTCATGTGTTCAATGGTCGCCACCAAGCCCAATCGCGCCAGTAACCAGCGGTGCTCCAGCCATGCGGGTACTTTTCTGCCAAAAGGCGTGTCGTCCAGTACCACATCAAACAACCATTTCATCAATTGCTGATTGCGCTCGGTCTTGATGCCGCGCGCCGCCAGGTACTCCTCGGTGGCCGAGCTGTGCCCACGTGCATGCATGGCTTCCTGCTTGATAAAACCACGCACGTCCTCTTTCAACTTTTCGTCGGTCACCAAGGGCAGGGCCTTGTTGTAGAGGCGGCAAAACCAGAATTCACCTGTCGGCAAAATCAGGTTGATTTCGTTGATGAAATAGCTGGCATAGGGCTCGTTGGGAATCCAGTCAATCGGCGTTTCCGACCAATCAAATTTCACGTTGCGTTGCTTCAAAGGCACGTCAGTGTTGGACGCGGGACGCGCGGCTTTTTTTCGCGCAGCAGTGGTGGCAGTCATGGTGGATCTCCGACGGCTTTGATTAGGATGACATTATTCGATGTCATGGTTTGATCATAACCGGGAAGTGACAGAACCGATAGTGGATTTGCTCTACCGCAGTGCGGCAAACCATGCGGTGCATCCCCGCATGATTTGCAATCAAAATCAGGCTGTCGAATCTTTGACCGTGGTCGACTTGCCATTGGTTTTCACCGACTCAATGCCACCGTCGCAGGACGCCTCGCTGGCGTACATTTGGCTAGAGCCAATAATTTGGTGATTGGCGGCTTTCAGGTTGAAATGGTGTTTGCCGTTGGCAGCCACTTTTTTCTCGTAGCGTGCAGCGTCACCGCAGTTTTTCTGAACCGACTCAATTCCGTTTTCAGCGGCGGCTTTGGTTTTGTAAAGCTCGCTGGTCAAAATGGTTTCATGGTTGCCCGCTTTCAAGGCAAATTTGAACTGACCGTCGCTGCTTTTGCTTAATTCGAAATAACCTGCCATCTCCAACTCCTTTGTTTGAATGTTTGGTGAATGCTATGGGTTAACCCGTTTTGGTTATATCACAGGCCGGTGAAAGTTCAATGCATCAAGCAAAAACGGCGACCAGTTGCCAGGCCGCCGTTTGAGGTACTGCATTTTTCAAGCGCTTATTCTTTCAAGGCCACCTGCTCAGCATTGAAACCACCGCCCAACGCACGGATCATCGCCAGGCTTGCACCTTGCTGGCTTTGCCAGGCCGATGCCCAACTGAGTTGTGCATTCAACAAATTGCGCTGTGCATCCAACAGTTCAAGCTGGTTGGCCACGCCATTGTCCACACGCAATTGCGCCAGGCGAACCACTTGGGTCAGGGTTTGAACCTGCTCTTGTCGCGCCTGCAAGCGCTCACGCGCTTCACGCTGTGCCACGATGGCGTCGTAAATTTCCTGGAATGCAGTGCGAATGCTGGCTTCGTACTGCAACACTGCTTGATTGCGGCGCGCCACGGCTGCGTCTCGTTCATCAAACAAACGACCCGCCTGGAAAATTGGCTGTGTAATTTGAGTCTGGAAACTCCAGATTCGGGCTGGCCCGCTGAATAAATCGCTTAAATCTGCGCTTTCCCGGCCCCCAAAGGCGCTCAAACCAATTGTTGGGAAAAAGGCTTTGCGAGCCGCTTCCAGGTTGGCCTCACCCGCGAGCAATTGTTGCTCGGCTGCAGCCAAATCGGGGCGGCGCAGCAACAATTCTGAAGGTGTGTTTTCCGGCAATATGAACAGCTTGGTCAATTCCAGATTTTCCACGGCCAAGTTGGGCAACTCCGGTGTGTTTCCGCCGACAATCACCGCCAACGCATTTTGCGCGCGGGCCAGTTGTTCTCGGGTGTCGGGCAACTGCGCACGCACTGCCAGCAATTCCGCTTCGGTTTGGCGCAATTGAAGTTCATTGCTCAAACCCACGTCGTAACGCTGCTTGGCAAGTTTGTAGGCCGAGTCCCGGCTTTCCAGGGTTTGCTCAAGTACCTTCACTTGCAAGCCCAACACGCGCACTTGGGTATAAAGCGAGGCTGCGGTTGCTGCAACGCTCAAACGCACTCCACGTACGTTGTAGCCTTGCTGCATGAAACCGGCACGGGCTGCATCTTCCAGGGCACCAATTCGGCCCCACAGGTCGAGCTCCCAAGTGGCGCCAATGCCAAACTGCTGGCTTTCATACACGTTCTGCCCACCAAATACGGGTACATTGCCCGCTTGCGACGGGCGGTTTCGGCCAGTTGTGAATTGACCGAAAATGGAGGGCCACTTTTGTGATTTCGCAATTCCCAGTACGGCACCGGCTTCATTCAAGCGCTCATTGGCCAAACGCACATCGGTGTTGTTTCTCAAGGCCTGTTCAACCACTGCCGTCAACGCAGGGTCGCCCAACAACAGCCACCAGGCTTCGTTCTGAACCTGGCTCATTCCCACGCCTTTGGCGTTTTCAGGCACCACCACCTGGGTAGGCTGCTCGGGCTTGGCGGTGAACCTGTCCAGCAAGGGAATGCTAGAGGCACAGCCGGTCAGCGCCAAGGTCAAGCCCAAGGCGATCGCAGTTTTGGGAAGGGCTTTAAACATGGTCGCCCCCTTTGTTCGTTGTAGATTGATTGGATGAATCATTTGCTTCCTCTTCATCACCATGGTGTCGCCCACCTTTCTCACTTCTGTCAATCAGACGGTAAAACAGGGGCACAAAGAAAATGGCCAGCAATGTGGCGGCAGTCATGCCACCCATTACACCAGTGCCCACCGCTGTTCGTGCGCCGGCACCCGCACCGCTGGAGAACGCCAACGGAACGACCCCTAGAATAAACGCAAACGAGGTCATCAAGATGGGGCGGAACCGCAAACGGGCCGCTTCCAGAGAAGCCTCAAGGGCACTCATGCCTTCCTCGCGTTTCAACACAGCAAATTCCACAATCAAAATCGCGTTCTTGGCCGCCAAACCCAGCAGGGTCACCAGGCCGATCTGGAAATACACATCGTTGGTCATGTCGCGCATCCACACTGCCAGCAAGGCACCAAACAAACCAAATGGCATGGCCAGCAACACCGAGAACGGCAGTGTCCACTTTTCATACTGTGCCGCCAAAATCAGGAACACCATGAGTGCACCCAAAATCAGGGCAAAGCTGGATGAACCCGCAGAACGCTTTTCCTGGAAGGAAGCACCCGAGAAGTCGTAGCTGAAATCGTCGGGCAACACCTCTGCTGCAATGTCTTCAATCGCCTTGATGGCTTCGCCAGAACTAACCCCGGGTGCGCCACTGCCCAGCAATTTCACCGCGGGTAGATTGTTGAAACGCTCCAAAGTTTCCGGCCCCTGTGAAAACTCCACTTTTGCAAAGGCTGAAATCGGAATCATCTCGCCTTTGTTGGAGCGCACATACATATTGCCGATGTCGGTTGGGCTTTTGCGGTATTGCGAATCAGCCGACATCAACACCTGCCACGTGCGGCCAAATTTGTTGAAGTCATTCACATAGTACGTACCCAGGCTTGCCGACAAGGTATCAAACACCTCGTTCACATTCACACCCATTGCGCGGGCACGTTCGCGGTCAACATCCACATACAACTGAGGAGTACCGGGACGCCACAAGGTTTGTACACCCGCAAGGCGCGGATCGGCGTTGGCTTTGGCAATGAAGTCGTTCATCACCTTGGCCAGTTCAGCCGGGCCACCCTCGCCGCGATTTTGAATGTAAAACTCAAAGCCACCTGCATTGCCCAAACCGAAGATTGGAGGTGGGGCAAAGGCCAGCACCAAACCTTCCTGAATGCCGGCCGTGCGGCCAAACAATTCACCCACCAGCTCCCCGGTTACAGCTTCGCGCTCATCCCAGTGGCGCTGTGTCACGAACATGGTGGCCGCGTTGTTCTTGAAACTGCCACCCAAAAAGTCGAACCCAGTGAATGCCACGGAATACTCATTGGCCGGGTTGGCTGCTACTGCATCCACCACTTCTGCCACCACCTTGTCTGTGCGCTGCAAAGTAGCGCCGTCAGGCAAAAACACCGCAGCAATAAAGTAGCCCTGGTCTTCATCGGGTACCAATGAACCGGGTGTAGCCCTGAACAAACCAGCGGTTACCACCAGCATGACCAAAAACAAGCCGATACCAATGGCAGGGCGCATGCTGATGAACTTCACGCCACCTACGTATTTGGTGGTGACACGGCCAAACCAGTCGTTGAACCAGGTGAAAAATTTGCCCGGTTTTTTGTGCTCATGTTTCAACAGCATCACACACAAAGCTGGCGTCAAAGTCAGCGCCACGATGCCCGACACGATCACCGCAATCGCAATGGTGATCGCAAACTGGCGGTACAGTTCACCAGTCAAACCACCGAGAAAGCCAATCGGAATAAACACGGCCGACAGCACCAGCACAATCGCAATCACCGGGCCAGTTACTTCCTGCATGGCCTTGATCGCGGCTTTGCGGGCACCCAAGCCCTCTTCATGCATGATTCGCTCAACGTTTTCCAGCACCACAATGGCGTCGTCCACCACAATACCAATGGCCAGCACCATGCCGAACAAGGTAAGCGTGTTAATGGAATAACCCAACAGGTACAAGCCAGCAAACGCACCCAACAGGGACACGGGAACAGCCAGAATCGGAATCAGCGTGGCGCGCCAGTTTTGCAAAAACACATACACCACGATGAACACCAGAATCATCGCTTCAATCAGTGTTTTTACCACTTCGCGAATAGACACTTCCACAAAACGTGTGGTGTCATAAGGCACCGCATAGTCTAGTCCTTCCGGGAAATCTGCCGCAATTTCATCGACCGTGCCTTTCACGGTTTGAGCCACTTCAAGCGCATTGGCACCGGGCTGCAAAAACACACCCACCAATGTCGCTGGCTTGCCATTGATACGACCGGTAAAGTCGTAATCCTTGGATCCCAATTCCACGCGGGCAACGTCTTTCAAGCGCAAGGACGAACCATCCGGGTTCACCCGTATCAATACATTCTCGAACTCCTCAACATCTTGCAGTCGGCCTTGCGCCGTGATGGTGTAGACCAGTTCCTGGCCGTTGTTGTTGGGCGCCTGGCCAACTTTACCCGCTGCAAACTGTGCATTTTGCTCGTTCAAGGCCGCGGCAATGTCCCCGGCGGTCAACTTCAATTGCGCCATGCGATCCGGTTTGATCCAGATACGCATTGCATAATCTTTGGCACCAAAAATTTGAACGTTGGTCGTACCCGGAATCCGCTTGATACGGTCCAGCACGTTCAAGGTCACATAGTTCGAGGTGTAAAAGTCATCGAACCTGCCGTCTTCCGAGTAAAACGCCAACACCTGCAAGAATGACGACGAACCTTTGTTCACCGTCACACCTTGTCTGCGTACTTCCTGCGGCAAAATGTTTTCCACTTGCTTCACGCGGTTGTTCACGTTCAAAGCGGCTTGGTCAGGATCGGTGCCAATCTCAAACGTCACCATGATTTCAACCACGCCACTGCTGGCCGAAGTCGAGCTCATGTACATCATGTTCTCAACACCGTTGATGGCGTTTTCAATGGGCGCGGCCACGGTGCTGGCAATTACCTCTGCGGAAGCACCTGGATACACTGCACGAACCTGCACCACTGGGGGTGCAATTTCAGGGTACTGCGCAATCGGTAAACCACGCATGGCAGCCAAACCGGCCAGCATGATGAAAATCGACAACACGGCCGCAAACACAGGCCGGTCGATAAAAAATTTCGAAAACATGTGTGACCCCTTATTGCTTTTGCTCAGTGGCTGCTGGTGCTGCGTCTTGCGCGTCGGCGCCTGCAATCACAGGTTGTACGGGTGTTCCGGGTGGGGCCTTCATGAACCCGTCGGTCATCACTTTGTCGCCAGCAACCAGTCCATCGGTTACTACCCATTGGTCACCTTTCCACTGCGCAACCTGCACAGGGCGTGGTGCCACAGTATTTTCAGGGCTGACTGTCATCACAACCTTGCCACCCTCCGGGTTTTCAAGCACAGCCCGTTGTGGCAACAACACGGCGTTTTTTTGCACTGCGCCACTCACACGCACACGTACAAATTGTCCCGGGCTTAACACTTCCTTGTCATTGGCCAACACGGCACGTGCATCGACCGTACCGGTGGCTGGGTTCACACGCACATCCTGAAAGCCCAGCTTGGCTTTCAATCCCATGGGTTTGCCATCGGCACCGAGCACCTCAACCACCAAATCGCCATTGCTCAAAGCAACCGCACCACTTGCAATGCCTTTGCGCAGTTGTTCGTGGTCTTTTTCAGGAATACCAAAGTTCACATAGACCTGGTCGATCTGCGTTACTGTGGTCAGCAACTCGGAAGGGCCTGATACAAAACTGCCTTCGGAGTAAAGCGAGCGGCTTGCAAAGCCATTCACTGGCGATTCAACCCGCGCATACTCCAGGTTCAGGCGAGCCGTGCGAACTGCAGCACTGGCCACTTGCAGGTCGGCCTTGGCCACTTCAAATGCAGATTGCGCATTGTCCAATTCAGATTGCGACACCGCTTTGCTGTCGGCCAGAGGCATGACCCGTTTGTAATCGCGTTCGGCTTGCGCAGCGCGAACCTTGGCCGCATTTTCATCGGCCAGAGCACGGACCAAAGCAGTTTGGTAGGGAGCATTGTCCAGGCTGTACAAAGATTGGCCTTTCTTCACTCGACCACCCTCTTCAAACTGGCGGCGCTCGATAATACCGGCCACTCGGGCACGAATTTCAACTTCGCGCAGGCCGGCAATTTGGGCAGGGTACTCATACGTTAATTCCAGCGGTTCGGTTTTTACCTCAACCACGGGTACAGGTGCTGCCTGGCCAGCACCGGGGCCACCAGGGGCCTGGGCATCAGCGCCCTGGCCGCAACCCAGCAACAAGGCGCTGGACAATATAGTCACCAGCAACGCGGGCAGAAGGGTGGCTCCTGCAAAAGCGCGACTGTAGGGGGAAGCTTGAGTTTGCTTTGAATTCAATGAGTTGCTGTGCATGATGTGTGCCCTGTTATATCCTTGTGGGAATTTTTCGGGTTGATTTAATGACCGAGAAGTCAGATAATACATACATACATGAGTGTATGTAAATAAATTTTTCAATTTGGCGTAGACGATTGTGGTAAGAAAAACGAAGGAAGAAGCGCAGGAAACCAGGAATCTTATTCTGGACACGGCCGAGGCCGTGTTCTCGGAAAAAGGGGTATCGAGGACCACGCTGAACGACATTGCCAAGGCCGCGGATTTAACGCGGGGGGCCATTTATTGGCACTTCAAGAACAAGGCCGACCTGTTTGATGCCATGTTACAACGCGTCATATTACCGATGGATGAATTCATCGCAACGCCCGACCTGCACCCCGAGCAACAACCGTTGGCCTACCTGCGTACTAGGTCCATGCATGTGGTGCGTACGCTGGCAGAAGACCCCCGCACACAGCGGGTTTTTGACATTGTGATGCACAAAGCCGAAATGGTCGACGACATGCTGCCTATTCGAGACAGGCACCTGGAAGCCATTCAAGGCTGCATTCAAACCATTGAAACAGATTTTCAAGCCGCGATTGACAAAGGCGAATTGCCCGCAAACACCAATGCCCGCCAGGCAGCCATTGGTTTGCATGCCTTGATTGACGGGCTTTTTGCCAACTTTGTGCTCAGCCCCAATCTGTTCAACCTGATGGAACAGGCTGAATTTACAATCGACAACTACCTGAACGGCCTGGCCAACAGAAAGTAGCCGCCTTAGGCACAGCGTGGCTTGTTAAACCCGGCCTGTGACCGGAATGCCCGCTCCGGTGATATCGCGGGCAACATCTGACAACAAGAATGCGATAACACCGGCCAGTGATTCGGGAGCAACCCAGTCTGCCGGGTCAGCGTCAGGCATGGCCTCTCGATTGGCGGGTGTGTCCAAAATACTGGGCAACACGGCATTGGCACGAATGCCCAAATGTTTGTTTTCCGCGGCCAGGGCCTCAGTCAAGCGCAGTACGGCCGATTTGGCCGCTGCATAAGCACCCATACCCTCAGCTGCTTTGCCAGCTGCGGCCGCACCAATGTTTACGATCACACCGCTTTGCTGATCCTGAAACTGCGGCAATATGGCTTGGCACATGTTCACGGTGGTTTGCACATTCATGGCGTACTGCGTATTCCAGGTATCCAAGCTGCTCTCAGCCTGACGCTCCCACACAAAACCACCTGCAATATTCACCACTGCATCAATTTGACCGAAATATTCCCAGGCTTGATTCACCACCTCTTGGGCATGCTCGGGCAAGGTCAGGTCCACGTTACCGATTGACACAGCATCGCTCTCGCCTTCCCACTCAGGCTGATGCAAATCAATCAACAGCAGTCGATAACCCAAACTGCCCAAATGGGTGGCCACTGCCTGCCCCAAATTGCCTGCTGCGCCCGTAATAATCGCCACTGGATTGGTATTGCTCATGAAAATCGACTCCCGCATTGAATGATTGATTGCCTGCATTTTGACATGGACGCCGCCCTTTCACGCCCCCACCCCGTTTGAATACCCCCTTTAAGGGCAACGCATTGGTGCAATGCTGAATTCAACAAAACCTGCCGTTCACAAGACATCACCGGAATTCTTGGAGCATGTCATGTGGAACGGTCTATTTTTTGGTTTGGTCAGCCTGTTCACGCCCCAGGCCAGCCTGCCCGACACGGCAGCCATGAAAGAGGAAATCGCCCAGTTCGCGCAGGTTTATGCCATCGACACCGATCGCATCCATGTTCGGGAAAGCACCATGAACAACCCCTCGCCATTTTTGACCAACAGTGGCATCAAGGCCTGCGTGCTGCATGTTAACCAGCATGCAGACGCCAAGCGCGTGTGGTCTCATTTTCTGGATTCAGGTCATGACGGTGCCGAACCTGCATTCCTGGCATTCACCTCGGCCCATGAATTGACGCACTGCCTGATGTCCGAAAAGGGAAAACGTGTAGCCGCCAAGCAGGCACTACAAGAACACCTGGGTGTTCAGTTCAAGAACAATGTTCATTTTGAAGAGACGCTGGCCGACCTGGTGGGTCTGGCCTATGTTCAGAAAGTGATGCCAGAGCACTTTGAGGTGGTGTATCAACGTGTGAAGGCGATTCGCACCGACTTTTCGAAACGCGATCCAGAGCACGACAGCTCGCGTGCCTTGAATACACACACCATCGCTTTCGCTGATCAAATGTTCAGCAAAACAGACACCCTCCGTTTGGCAGACGCTGGTAGCCGGTAAAAAAATCACCTGTGAATCGGATCGTGCGAAAGCACAATCTGCAAAAGCATGGTTAAATTCAAACGATCGTTTGAATAATCAAATTGCACAATTCACAGGTGACCCTTTTGAACAGCTTCCAATCCGTGTTTCGCCCCAATCTGTTTGCAGGACAAACCGTACTGGTCACTGGTGGGGGCTCGGGCATTGGCCGCTGCACCGCGCATGAATTGGCCAGCCTGGGTGCGGACCTGGCCTTGGTCGGTCGAAAAATGGAAAAGCTTGAAACCGTGAAAGCGGAAATCGAGCAAACCTGCACAGTCAAAATTTCGTTACACAGCTGCGATATTCGTGAAGAGGAACGGGTAAAAGAGACTGTAGCCGATGTGTTGGCAACCCACGGCAAAATCAATCACCTGATCAACAACGCAGGCGGGCAATTTCCCTCACCGCTAAACATGATCAGTGGCAAGGGGTTCGAAACTGTGGTGCGTAACAACCTTACCGGTGGCTTTCTCATGGCCCGTGAGGTATTCAACCAGTACATGATGTTGCACTTGGGCGAGTCCGACATGTCCATCACCAACATCATTGCTGACATGTGGAACGGCATGCCCGGCATGGGCCACTCCGGCGCAGCGCGCGCCGGCATGCTGAACTTCTCGGAAACTGCATCCAATGAATGGGCACCCGTACGCGTGAATGCGGTTGCACCGGGCTTCATCGCATCAAGTGGCATGGACACTTACCCCGAGCCCATGAAACAAACCATCATGCAGCTGGACAAAACCATCCCACTGCAACGCCTGGGGCTGGAAGCCGAGGTGTCAGGCGCATTGGTGTTTTTGTGCAGCCCTGCGGCCTCATTCATCTCGGGTTCCTGCATTCGAATCGACGGCGCAGCCCCCAACGCGCGCCGCATTTGGCAAGTGGGCACCGGCAAACCCAACCCGGCTTTCAACAGCTTTCATTTGGGTGGCGTGCCTGAAGTAATTCAGCGCCGCGATGCCGCGCGCGCCGCAGCCAGCAAGAAATAAGCAAATATTTAAGGCTTGACACACCCAGGCCTCACCCTCAAAATCAAACAAACGTTTGATTTTTAACAAACCCATTTTGCTGCTATTTAAAGCCAAGAACCAATGCCTATTTTAGAGAGCCTCGTTTCCGCAAATTCCGCCGAGTTTGAACTCAACAAGGCCAATATGGAAACGGCCCTGAATGAACTTCGATCACTGGAGAAACGTACACGCGACGCCTCCGCAAAAGCTGCACCATCGTTTGCAAAGCGCGGGCAGTTGCTGCCTCGCGACCGGGTTGCGCTACTGCTCGACTCGGGCTCCCCATTTCTGGAACTCAGCACCCTCGCTGGTTACATGCAAGATGGCCAAAAGGCCGACAAAAGCATTCCCGGCGGCGGCATCATTGCCGGGCTGGGCTATGTGGCCAACACCTTGTGCATGGTGGTGGCCAGCGATTCAGGCATCGAGGCCGGTGCGCTTCAGGCCATGGGCATTGAAAAAATGCAAAGGGCCCAAGACATCGCCCTGGAAAACAAACTGCCCTTCATCAACCTCGGCGAATCCGCCGGGGCCAATTTGTTGAAGTACAAAGTCGAGCACTTCATATTGGGCGGCGGTAACTTCTATCGCTTGGCCAAACTCAGCGCTGCTGGCTTGCCGGTGGTCAATGTGCTGCACGGTTCATCCACAGCGGGTGGTGCCTACATTCCGGGCTTAAGCGATGTCGTCATTATGGTGCGCGAACGTGCACGCGCATTTCTGGCTGGCCCACCCCTGCTGAAAGCAGCCACGGGCGAGATTGCCACCGATGAAGAACTGGGTGGTGCCGACATGCACTGCTCAGTCTCAGGCCTGGGTGACTACATCGCCGACGACGACCGCCACGCCATTGCACTGGCCCGCGAGGTGATGGAAAAAATCGACTGGAACAGCAGCAACCGGAATGTGATACCGATGTTGAATGCCCAGGCACCAGCACCTCGCTACCCGGCCGAAGAACTGCTGGGCATCATGCCCGCCGATATCAAAACGCCGGTGGACATGCGCGAAGTCATCGCCCGAATCGTTGACGACTCCGACTTCCTCGAATTCAAAGCCAACTACGGCCCAGCCACACTCTGCGGATACGCCAAGCTGATGGGTGTTTCCATCGGTATTATCAGTAACCTGGGACCGATCGACACAGCAGGTGCCACCAAAGCCACGCACTTTATTCAAAGTTGCTGCCAAACCAAAACCCCAATCATTTACCTGCAAAACACAACCGGTTACATGGTGGGCAAAGAAGCCGAGCAAGGAGGCATCATCAAGCATGGCTCAAAAATGATTCAGGCCGTGAGCAACGCCACCGTGCCACAAATCACTTTGCTGTGCGGTGCCAGTTTTGGTGCAGGTAACTATGGCATGTGCGGCAGGGCGTTTGGTCCACGTTTCGTGTTTGCATGGCCCAACAGCAAAACTGCGGTCATGGGTGCAGAACAAGCAGCGGGCACCATGGCCACCGTGATGCAGGCCAGCGCCGCCCGAAAAGGCATGGAGGTACCTGAGTTCATGCTGGAAAACATGAAAAAACAAATCATCGACACGTTTGAATCACAAACCAGCGCATTCCACACCAGCGGATTGTTGCTCGACGACGGCGTGATCGATCCAAGAGACACACGACAGGTGTTGGCACTTGCGCTGATCGCCTGTCTGCAACAAGAGCGCAGCGTGCAACCCATGCAATTTGGCGTGGCTCGCCCCTAGCGCGTGACCAATGAATAACGAGGAGGAAGTGCAGTGAGACTAAGCCAGGAACACAAAGAACTACAACGCACCATCGAACGCTTTGTGGAGAATGAAATTAATCCGCATGTGGCTACCTGGGAAAAGGAACAAATGTTTCCCGCCCATGAGCTGTTCAAAAAGATGGGTAATCTTGGCTTGCTGGGACTGACCAAACCAGAAGAGTTTGGCGGCATGGGTTTGGACTACAGCTATTCCGTGGTGGCGGCGCAAGCTTTGGGAAAAATCCATTGTGGCGGTGTGCCCATGGCAATCGGCGTTCAGACCGACATGGCCACACCCGCTTTGGCGCGGTTTGGCAGCGACGAGCTGCGTCGTGAATTTTTGGCCCCCGCCATTGCTGGCGACATGGTGGCTTGTATTGGTGTTTCAGAGCCCGGCGCAGGGTCGGATGTCGCAGGTGTCAAAACCACTGCAAAAAAAGATGGCAGCGACTACATCATCAACGGCAGTAAAATGTGGATTACCAACAGTTTGCAAGCCGACTGGATCTGCCTGTTGGCCAACACCAGCGAAGGCAAACCCCACCAGAACAAATCACTGATCATCGTGCCCATGAAAACTCCGGGCATTACGATTGAGAAGAAGATTCACAAAATTGGCATGTGGGCATCCGACACGGGTCTTATTCACTTTGACAATGTGCGTGTGCCACAGCGCAACTTGATTGGTATGGAAGGCGCAGGCTTCATGTACCAAATGATCCAGTTTCAGGAAGAGCGCCTGTGGGGTGCCGCCAACAGCATCGAAGGCATGATGCATGTGCTGAACGAAACCATCAACTACACCCGCCAACGCAACTTGTTCGGCAGCACCGTGCTCGATCAACAGGTGGTGCATTTCACATTGGCTGAATTGAAAACTGAAATTGAGGCCTTGCGTGCTTTGGTATGGCAGGCCACTGAAGAATACGTGGCTGGTGGCGAAGTCACCGAGCTGGCCAGCATGTGCAAACTGAAAAGTGGTCGCTTGGTGCGCGAAGTCGCCGACAAGTGTTTGCAATTTTGGGGCGGCATGGGTTTTACCTGGGAAAACCCGGCTTCGCAGCTGTATCGCGATGGCCGACTGATTTCGATTGGTGGCGGTGCAGACGAGGTAATGCTGGGCATCATCTGCAAATTCATGGGTATTTTGCCGGGCAAGAAAAAGAATGCCTAGGATCAAAAAACTGCTCATTGCCAATCGCAATGAAATCGCGCGCAGAATATTGCGCGCGGCCAAGCCCATGGGTATTGCAACAGTCGCTGTCTATTCCGAGGCCGACAAAAAAGCCATGCATGTGCAAGAGGCTGACGAAGCCTATTGCATTGGCCCGGCACCCTCGCTTGAATCGTATTTGCGCATCGACAAACTGATAGAAACAGCGCTGAAAGCCGGTGCAGATGCCATTCACCCTGGCTATGGTTTTGTATCGGAAAGCCCTGCCTTTGCACAAGCCTGCGTGGACGCGGGAATTACCCTGGTGGGCCCCACGCCACAGGCGATCGCTGATATGGCCGACAAGGCCCGTGCGAAAGAAATTGCCCAACAGGCTGGTTTGCCTTGTATTCCAGGCTTCAGCGAGCCCAACGCAAGCGTAAGCGACCTGATGGCTGCAGCGCAGCGCATTGGCTACCCAGTGATGATCAAAGCGTTGGCAGGCGGTGGCGGACGTGGCATGCGTTTGGTGATGACTGAATCCGAATTTGCATCGCAACTTCACTCGGCCCAACTTGAGGCGAAGAATGCATTCAATGACGACCGGGTCATGCTTGAAAAAGCCATCATCAACCCGCGCCACATTGAAATTCAGGTGCTGGCCGATATCCACGATCACGCGGTGCATTTGGGCGAGCGCGATTGCTCCGTTCAACGCCGCCACCAAAAAATTGTGGAAGAAGCACCCAGCCCAGCAGTGAACGCGGAGCTGCGTGCACGCATGGGTGAAGCCGCATTAAAACTGGTGCATGCCACCCACTATGTGGGTGCGGGCACGGTTGAATTTTTGCTGGATTCAAACGGTGATTTTTACTTCATTGAAATGAACACCCGCTTGCAAGTGGAGCATGGCGTTACGGAAGCAATCACCGGCGTTGATCTGGTGCAATGGCAATTGCGAATTGCGTCAGGCGAACACCTCACCTTGCAACAAGAACAAATTGTGTTCAACGGCCATGCCATTCAAGGCCGCCTGTGTGCCGAAGACCCTGCGCGCGACTTCATGCCGCAAACCGGGCCAGTGCTGACCTGGAGTCCTGATGCGAACAGCCGCTGCGACCACGCCCTGCAAGCGGGTGGAGAGGTCAGCCCCTGGTACGACAGCCTTTTGGCGAAGGTCATTGTGCACGGCGATAACCGCCTTGCTGCCTGTGAAAAGCTGGCTGACTCGCTGAAGCGAACGGTGCTCATTGGCTTTGAGCACAACGCGCACTACTTGCAACGAATTTCCAGTCACCCCGTGTTCCAGGGTGGAGATTTTGGTACGGGCTTTTTGGCCCAGCATGCTGATGAATTGCTCAAGCCCCAACATTTCCAGGCAGAGTGCGCTGTAGCCGCAGTGTTCCTTGCCTATGCACCACGCCATGAGCGCTGCGCATGGCCTGCACCCTTGGCCGGCTTTTCAAGCACACGTGCGCTGCCGCAGCCGCTGAAACTCAAGGCACAGGGCAACACCCTGAATTTGAAAGTAAGTAGTAACAATGCCAACGGCTATGCAATCGATGGGCTTGCTGGTGAAGCAGTGATGCTTGAACAATGGCATTGCGCCGTGGCGCAGCAAGGCATTTTCACCATCGAGGCGATGGTACAAGGGCAATCCGCGCAATACACAGTCACCCGATCCAACACCGGCGTGTGGGTTCAACAGTGGCTAAACCCACAGGCATTGCATGTGGAGGATGAAACTCTGCTGAGTGCCTCTGCTTTGGCGGAAGGTGTGTTTCAAGCCCTTGTCAGCAGCCCGATGAACGGCAAAGTGACACAGGTGCTGGTTCAACCCGGTCAGCAGGTTGAGGCTGGCACCGTGTTGGTGTGTTTGGAATCCATGAAAATGGAACACCGCATTACCGCCAAATCCGCTGCAATTGTGGAGCAGGTGCACATCAAGGTGGGTGACCAAATGAAGCAGAAACAAGCCATGGTCCAGCTTGGTCAGATCCAATAAACAACACACAGCCCGGCTGGAGGAGACACGATCCATGGAAGACTTTTTCCGCTCGGTGGAGCGATTTGTGAATGAGCAGATCAAGCCCCACATCAATGACTGGGACGAGGCTGGGGAATTCCCGCGCGAGCTTTACCGTCAGGCGGGTGAGCTCGGCTTGCTTGGCCTGGGTTACCCGGAAGAAGTGGGAGGATTCGAATGCACCTTGGCCGATCGTTTGAAGCTGTCCAACCTGGTGTGCTCCGCAGGCAGCGGAGGTCTGTTGGCAGGTTTGTTCAGCCACAACATCGGTTTACCTCCGTTGTTGAATCATGGCAGTGAAGCGCTGGTCCAACTAATCGCCCCTGCGGTATTGAAAGGTGAAGCCATCAGCGCGCTGGCCATTACCGAACCCTCGGGTGGGTCCGACGTGGCCAACCTCAAAACCAAAGCCGACCTGTTTCAAAAAGATGGCGTGCCTCATTACCGTATCAATGGTGAAAAGGTATTCATCACCAGCGGCGTGCGTGCTGATTGGCTCACCGTAGCAGTTCGTACTGGCGAACCCGGTGCGCGCGGTATTTCCGTTCTCATGGTGCCTGGCAACGCCAAAGGCCTGACACGCAGCCCGCTTAAAAAAACTGGTTGGTGGATGAGCGACACCGCCAGCATTTACTTCGACAATGTGGAAGTACCTGCCACCTACCTGGTCGGTAAAGAAGGCAAAGGTTTTCGCATCATCATGGAAAACTTCAACACCGAACGTCTGATGCTGGCGGGCGCCTGCGTCGGTTTCTCGCGCGTGTGTTTGAACGAGGCACTGGACTGGGCCCAGAACCGCCACACCTTTGGCAAGCGTTTGATGGATCACCAGGTGATTGCCCACAAACTGGCCGACATGCGCATGAAAATCCGTGCAACGGAGGCCTGGTTCGATGAAACGATTGCGCGCATCGACAAAGGCGATATCAACGAAGAACTGGTGGCTGATATTTGTTTGTTGAAAAACCAGGCCACTCAAACTTTGCAGCACTGCGCCAACGAGGCGGTGCAAATTTTGGGGGGTATGGGTTTTATGCGCGGAAGCTCGACCGAGCGCATCTATCGCGAAGTAAAAGTGATGTGCATTGGCGGTGGCGCGGAGGAAATCATGAAAGAACTGGCCATTCGCCAACTGGCTTGGTGAGCAAATTACCCCCCGAAAGAGTTACACTAAACGCCTGAATTACAAACAATTAGATTCGATCGGCGTTCCTCTGAGAGTGCTTTACATGCGGCAAATCAGGATTTGTAAGTATAAAACTTACAAATAATGTTAAAGATTGTTAATTATTAGGAAATATTCACATCCATTTCCTGATTACGGCCGGTAAAACTCTCACAAGGCGAAACTTTTGCCGAATTTTCAAATGAACACACCATTGTCGGAGAATGCACTGTGGCTAATATCACTGGAATTATCAAAAGCGTGTTGGGAGAGGTTTCTGTAACCCGTCCCGACGGTGAACAAGTCCTTCTGAAAGAAGGCGACATTATTTCTGCGGGTGACACCGTCACCACCAGTGCCGAGGGCTCTGCCTACATTGAATTCCCGGGTGCAGATGGCCAGCAAGCCACTGAGGGTATTCTGCAGTCCAACGCATTAGCTACGCTGAAAGAAGGCGAAAACGGCGCTGAATTTGAAGTGGCCGAAGGCGAATTCGAATTGCTGACTGAAGGCGAAACTGTAGCTGTAACAGGCGCAGGCGGTATGTTTGGTTTGTTTGGTGCAGGTTTGGCCGCAGGCGGTTTGGCTGGCCCATTGGCAGCAGCAGCTGGTGCTGCATTCGTGTTGGGAAGCGATGACAGCGACGGCGGATCCGGCGGTGGTTCTTCCGGTGGTGGCTCTGGCGAAGCAGCCGCAGGCGCACTCGAGCCCGTTACCGATGCAGCCGGCCCTGCCTCCCCCGCACTCGAAGAGACTCTGGATGCCCTGTCCCCTGTAACAACAGTGGTTGATGCGCCAGTAGGTGCTTTGGCACCCGTGACTGAAGCACTCGATCCAGTGCTGGAAGAAACAGCACCCATCACGGATGCACTCGAGCCAGCGCTTACACCTGTGAACGACACCTTGAGTGATGCACTGACAGGCTTGGCCCCAGTGACCGACTCTCTGGATCAAAACGTAACACCTATCACTGAAGCTGTTGAAGAAGCGCTTTCACCCGTGGTCGATGTGTTGGCGGGCAATGAAGATGGTTTGGTGACAGCCGCTGCTGACACTTTGCCAGTTAATCTGCGCGTGGTCGCAGAACAACTGGGTGGCGGCTTGAGCATGGTGACACCCCAGCTGGCCGATGGCCTGTCTCAGGCAGTTGGAGCGCTTGCACCAGCCCTGGGCCCACTGAACGATGGTCTGACCCAAGGTTTTGACGCAGCCGCGCCCTTGTTTGATGGCTTGGCCACTGCAACTGATGCACTGCCCATGGTTTCCCAGCCTTTGGCCGATGGCCTGAACCAAGCTTTCGACGCACTGACACCAGTGACCGATCCACTGATTGCAGCGCTGTCCGGTGGCTTGCCGCTGCCCGGCGGTGATGGAGGTGGTGCTGCTGGCCCCACAGGTACACCGTTGGACGCAGTGCTTGGCCCTGTAACTGACGCCTTGGGTGGCGCAGGCGGCGGCGGTTTGCCAAGCTTCCCTGAAACAGGCACACCCCTGGACCAGGTTACAGCCCTGCTCGACCCCAGCATTCTGACAGATGCATTGGCTGGTGGCGGTGGCGGCGGTTTGCCTGGTTTGCCAAGCACTGGTACGCCGCTGGATATGGTCACTGAATTGCTCGACCCAGCCATTCTGACAGACGCCTTGGCAGGTGCAGGTGGTGGCGGCGGTTTGCCCGGCATCCCAGAAACGGGCACGCCGTTGGACATGGTAACTTCACTGCTGGACCCTAGCGTACTGACCGACCTGGCAGCGGGCGGTGGTGCAGGTGGTGGCTTGCCAAGCTTCCCATCCACAGGCACGCCTCTGGACTCATTGACAAGCTTGCTGGATCCCTCCAGCCTGCCAATCTCCTCAGGCGCAAGCCCACTGGATGCATTGACCAGCGCGCTGCCCACAGACAGCCTGCCCATCTAAGCTTTGTAGTATTGCCTGGGGCTCCGACCCCCAGGCAAAGTGAAAAGGCACCCTTCGGGGTGCCTTTTTGCATTTCATACTCATCAAATCTGGAACCAATCACCTGTGACTGCAACTCAAAACTTGCAGTCAGGTAACCACCCCTTTTCGACAATCCGAATCGATCCTCAAGGAAGACACGGTGAGCACAACCACAACCAATCTTATCCAGCTAATTCCACCCGCCGCAGTGATGGTGCTCTTGTGCTTATCCTGCTTCAATTTCTACAAACAATATGTACTCAAGTCCAAAGAACTGGCGGATCTGATATCCAAAATTGGCAGCACCGTGCGCTCAATGTCTGAGGGTGATGACTTCATGCGCAAAGACGGTGTTGCCCGAATTTTTCAGGGAACAATGCTCGAAAAAGCTTGGAAAGATTTCGCCAAGACCCTGCACCCACAAACCGGCATGATCAACGGCGTCAAACGAAACCGGAAATTTCGTCTGACTGTGCCTGTGTCTACCCACTTCTCAGCCTCCACCGTCATAGACCGTCCATTGGGCGTCGAGTACTTCAAGCATCTCCCGGGTATTCTCACCGGCATTGGCATCATTGGTACATTTTCGGGTCTTTTATTTGGTTTGAGCAGTTTTGATGCCTCCAGTGTCGAAAACATGAATGAAAGTATCACCCTGTTGATTGGGGGTGTTCGCGATGCGTTTTATGCTTCCGCTGCCGCGATCTGTGCCGCCATGGTAATCACACACTGGGAAAAATCGCTTTACCGCAAAAATCTGGCAGCTCTTGATGACTTGGTTGATGCCATGAACGGCCTGTTTGAGCCGGGTGTCGGCGAGGAATACTTGGCAACGCTTGTACAACACTCGTCTAGCGCCAGCAACTTGACCCGAGACCTGAAAGACGACTTGCTGCAAGCCATGCTGCCGGTAATCAAACAACTTGAATCTGTTCAAGGCCAAAGAGACGACGGCTTAAGCCAAGCCCTGGAGAAAGCGCTCAACGAATCAAACAAACGGTTAGTCAATCAACTTGAAACTGCATTGGCACGGCAAGTAAAACAACCCATTGAAGACATGGGTGCGCGTCTGGACAATCGACTAAGTCACATTAAAAGCACGCCTCAGGATTTGGCCATGAAGGTAATTCGCGCCAGACAACAAGAAAGCCACGACGACACTGCTTCATCTTCGGTGCAATCATGAGTTTGATGACGTCTTACACGCCTGCGCACCGAAGTGATGAAGGCGAGAAACCTTTTTGGATTTCTTACGCAGATTTGATGACAGCCTTGATGATTCTGTTCTTGGTCATCATGGTTGCCGCATTGTCAGCAATTTCCAGGCAAGCCCAGGAACTGGTTGAAAAAGCTCAAAAAGGAGATCTTGAAAAACCGGAGGTGATCATACGCACCACGGATCCAGAACTGACACAAACGGAACTTCGGTTTCAAGAAATTAACGCAATCTGCGACACCCTCTCCCAAAAAGCCGAACAGGTTAACCCCGATTTGAATGTAGATTGCAAGCTAAACCGAATCAATTTCGGTGCGCAGGGACAATTCGACACTGACGAATACAAGTTAGGCGAGGCCGGCCAAGCCGCGCTGGCCGATGTAGTGCCAGTCATTCTTGAAACAGCCAACACGCCGATGGGTCAGAAGTGGCTCAAACAAGTAGTTATTGAAGGGTATACCGACACCGACGGCTCTTATCTGTACAACCTGAATCTCAGTCTAAAACGCTCAGAATGGGTCATGTGCACCTTGCTGCAATCCAGCAACAACAGTCCAATCCAGTTCAACTCAGATCAACGAATCCAGATAAAAAAACTCTTTCTGGCCGGCGGTGTGGCTTTCAACAACCTCCAACAATCCAAAGACGCGAGCCGACGAATCGAGCTTCGTCTCCAATTTTACGGGCATGAATCCGAGAAATCGAACTCTGCGGAATATGAACTTAAATTTCATGACAACAACCAGGAACGTTGCATGTTATAGGCGAAGAGGCCCTTCGTGGAACTTTGTCCGCAGGGGCAATACTTAGAATGCGCAGGACAATAGAGGTGCACAATGCAGAAGATCGACATCAATCCCGTACTAAACTTCACGCAATTAAAACCTGCCCAACTCATCGCGCCTGCGCAAAACGTTGAACACTTTCAACAATTGCTTACTGGCTTAAAAGAAACTTTTAAGACTTCATCCAGCGCGCTTGATACCAAAATCACTTCACCCCGCTCAGACCAAGCAGCACCATCGCTTCTTGCCAAGTCAGCTGTTGAACTGAATAAAGCAGAGTTTTATATCAGCCGCCTGCAACGTCACCTCATGGGTAGTATTCAACAATTAGAAGGTGGACACACCACGGATGGTAACTTTGCCAAAGCCGTCACCCAACAGCAATTTTCCTCAGCCTACTACTTTCTAGGTGTCAGCCGGGTAGGCAACACTGCCGAAGATGTCTCCGAAGAAGTCACCTCTGTTACTCGGAGAAGATAAATTGAGCAAGCCACTCCGCTTCATTCAGCGATACCTTGGCGCCTTCACCTTGGTGCTGATTCTCACTGGCTGTTCTGACAGAGCCATGCTCTTTAATGGATTGTCCGAGCCAGAAGCCAATGAAATTTACTCACACCTTTTGGCCGCAGGAATACCCGCAGAAAAAACAAGAACTAAAGAGGGTTCTGCGATTTCTGTACCCGAAAATCTCTCGGCCAATGCATTGAGTATCACCCAAGCCAATGGCTTACCCCGTGACAAAAAATCTTCAATCGGACAGGTGTTCAAAAAAGAGAACATGATCAGTTCGCCGCTGGAAGAACGAGCCCGCTATCTATACGCCTTGTCGCAAGAACTCGAAGATACACTTATGCGTATCGATGGCGTGCTCTCCGCCAAAGTACATATCGTCTTGCCCGAACGTGCAAATCCAGGAGAACCGCTCAGCCCATCGTCTGCCGCAGTATTCGTCAAGTACAGTGAACAAGCCCAGTTCCCAGCGTACATTCCAAAGGTACGTGAAATGGTCTTTAAAAGCATTCCCGGTATCGCTGGCGATGCTCAATCCAATGTCACCGTTACTGCCATACCGTCAGAACTAAAAATCGACGAGTGCGTACCATTGGTGTGGTACGGCCCAATTGCGCTGAGTGCTGCAGACAAAGGCTACTTCCTGGCAATCGTGTACATCATTCTTTTCATGTGGATGCTTTCAATCGGCCTGACTTGGCTACAAGCCAAGGGTATCGATCAGTGGCCATCAGTGTTGCAATCAATTCGCTCGAGATTCTTGAAATGAGTCTGCCCAAAACACTTCAAGTTGAATGGTGGCGTTGGTGGAGTAACCCACTGATCGGTCTCAATAGCGATCATCAGCACCGCATGCCATACGCACTGGGTAAAGCTGGCAAATCATCGGTTGATTACTTCCAGCTTTTGCAAACACGAAGTGTGCTGGAACTTGATGACCATCCCGATCAAGATCTACTGCATTATCCAGAACTGATTTCCATCTCCTTGTCGACGCAGAAACAACTCGAAATGCACTTGATAAAAGTGGCGTCACTCACACTGGATTCCAGCATCATCCATGCGCGCCCCCAAGAATGGGATCAAAAGTTCAATGTCAAATCAGCAGATGAAATTCGAAAAATTATTGAATTTTATCGAAGCATACCGATCCGTCTGAACCGGTGGCAGTATCAATGTGCCAACGCGATCAATCAAGATGATCGCCTCGTGATCTCGATTCAGACGCGCGTAGAAATAGGACTAGGCGTGGTTCTAAAAAGCTATTTTCCATCGTTTTTCAAACGGTGGGCGCTGAATGTACCCCATCAAGTCGTTCGTCTAGTGGACACAATCGATCCAATAGAGCAGGGTTTGTGGAAAGAAGTGCATGAATGGCTAGCTACAGAAATCCAGGCGTTGTTTGACGAAATTAATCAACAACATCAAGAGCCAAAACTGGAAATTGAAAATGATTTGCTTCTGGATGGCGATTACACAACTGTAGATGTCGATCAGCTATACGGAGGAGCGAATGCTTAATCTCCTGCGCAAAATACGCTTTCCAGCTGATGTTCAGATTCACGATCATCTCATTCCAGCACGCACATTAAAGTTCGCACAGAACCACCATGACATCGTTGCATACGCGCGCGATGAGGCTGAGTCGATCATTCGCGCAGCCAATCAAGAGGCTAACCGGATTCGAGAGCAAGCCAGACAGGAAATTGCTGAATCCATGCAACAGGACCTCAAATCGATTCGGAGAACCATGCGTCAGAGAGTTAAAGCACTTGCCGACACTTCTGCAAGAATTTGTATCGATATCAGCGTAGCCGCATTGAGCGAGTTTTTAAACACAGTACCCGATCGAATCAAAATCGAAAAACTGGTGAAAGCTTTGCTTGAGCATTCCTTAAGCAATCAAGAACTGGTCCTTGAATGTACTACTTGTCAAATCAATCTGGTTCAGGAATCGCTGGGCAAAGTTATATCGAACCAAGCAATGCTGCGCAAGTGGGAAGTACAAATCGCCGACGACCTTCAACCCTTTGAACTAAGAATCAAGGCAGCGAAAGGCTCTGAAATTCAGGTGTCAATTGAAAATCTGATGGCTTTATACAAACGAGAGATTGAAAACCTGCAAAAAGAAATCAAGGATTCAATCGCTACCAAAGGTAATCAATATGAAGAAGTGGATTAAAGCAATAACGCTGGCCTCCCTGATCATGGTTCAGGGCGCATGGTTGCAAGCGGCATCTGCAGCAAAAGCAGAAATGAGAATCTACATGGCCCAGGAAGAATCCTCCAAGAGAGCACTGGAAACCATGCTGGACATGCTTGGACTGCGCTTGAATACAAACGCGATTAACACTCGCCCAATCAGCGGAAAGTTTGAATTCTCCAACGTCGAAGAGTTAATGGCTTACTTCCGTAGCTCCTTTCGCATCAACTGGTTCCAAAATGGTACCCAAGTCTATGTTTATCGGTCTGATGACTGGCGAACCCAAAAAATATTCGTTGGCGGCGCTCGCAGCAATGACGACTGGAAGGATTTGCTGACATCTGCTGGGCTTTTCTACAAGGAATTCCCATTCGCAATTAATTCCGACACCAAGGAACTGATCGTGTCTGGACCCAGAAGCTACCTGAACCTGTTGCGTGAAGCCTTTGAACAAGCCCCACCCGACCCTTCTGAAATTGCGAAGCACGGCATTGAGTTGATGGTTTTTCCGCTTCAATACGCATCCGTCGAAGATCGCCAAACAACACTGAGGGGTGCCACACTAACCACACCTGGTGCCTTATCGGTATTGCTCAATCTGTTGGGTTTACCAAACCAGCGTATGACAGCATCCCCAGAAAACAAAAAGGCAGGCATGATTGTTGATGGTGCCGGGCAACAAACTGCTGGCATGGGTTTGCTACAAGGTAACAACTACCGTGCCCAAGTCATGTCACCAACCACTCTTACTCCACCAAAAGAAGCACCCCAAACAGAAAAAAAAGAAGAAGCTCCGGTCAGTGTTACTGCAGACCCGCGCACAAACTCAATTCTGGTTCGTGATGCGAAAAGTAAATTTGACTACTACAAACAACTGATTGATAAACTGGATCGTCCGCTGCCCATGATCGAAGTGGAAGCGATGTTGGTGGAAGTTGATCAACGCGGCTTGAATGAACTGGGTCTTGAATTTGGATTTCAATCCAGTCATCTACTTTACGATTTCCCCGGTTCTGGCGTGAACTCCCCCAGTCTTACCATTCCAGGCGCCAGTACCATTGTGGACCCAGTACGCTTTCTAGCCCGTCTGAAAGCCTTATCCGCTGATGAAAATGCAAAGGTATTAGCTCGCCCAACAATTGTCACCCAGGACAACGTATCGGCTTATATAGATTTGAGTCAAACCCTGTACCTGCAGGTATTGGGTGAACGAGTGGCAGATGTAGTACCTGTGACGGCAGGCAGCTTGCTTCAAGTGACGCCCAGGCTGGTAAAGGAAGGAGGCGACGACCGCATCTTCCTGCGCATTGAAATTCAGGATGGCAACATCACTCAGAATATGCAAAGCGCGCAAAGCATCTCTGCTCCCAGCATTCAAAATACATCTCTAAGTACGCAGGCATTGATTCAACGCGAAAAAGCCATCTTGATTGGTGGCTACAATCGCGAATCTGAAGGCGACAAAGATTACCGAGTCCCGGTTCTTGGCTCACTGCCATTCATCGGAGCTGCATTCTCCAGCAAGCAGAAACAACGCCAGAATGTAGCTCGTCTGTTTTTGATTACACCAAGGCTGATCGAAGACCCACCACACAACTCCGAATCCACTCGCGCAGCCATCAACTCGCTTCAAAAGTCATTCAAACTCACAGGTGAAAACCTGCAACCAACGCCCGCATTGCGCTTGGATAACCGACTGGAGGGTGTTCGATGAATACAGCAATTCCGGTCAAACCGAGCGGTCTTCAGGAGGTCACCACAACCGAAGCGCTTCACGGGAGTCTTGCAAATCGCCGCCCGCTTGAAGGAGAAGGAAAAAAGCGTGTAGAACGCTTCATTGCAGCACACACCCAAAGCGGTCAAACCGGAAACGATGCATCAGTTCATCCGCAAGGCCTAGCAGGTTCAAGTAGCGAGCCGCAGGTCAATGCTTCGGAACAACAGCATGCTGCATTACAACGAGGTCTGGCTGAAGCAGACCCCAAGAAAAAGGGTCGAGGTAGCAAATATGCAGATATTTACAAAACACTGTTCACAGGCAGTGACAGCTTTCATCACAAAGACCAGATGTCCATGCTTCATTCGGTCAGAAGCAAAGGGAAAAGCCTGGTTGATTTAGCGGGTGATCTAAACCCTGCCGAAAAAGCATTGAGAAAATTTCTGTTGCTCAAGTCACTGGAGCAAGACCACGGTGGCTTGCTCAGTGCAGGCGACAGAACTGAATTGCTGCTGGTTCGAAAAAAACTGGAAAGCGAGTTTGGCGATTTCATTCAGGGCACAGTGGGCGCCTACGACATTGGCAAAGCCAAAGCATTTAAAGGTCCCTCGCTGCGCGAATTTATCAAAGCCTACCAAATTATTGAAATTCAGCCCAACACCATATCGGTTCCAGATCTTCACGCACTGTACAAGTTAATCAAAAAAGACCTCGAAGCCGGCGCGCCGCGGAGCAAGTTAATCGCCATGCAAGAAGGTTTTGTACAAATTTTAAGTCGCGAAAAAACGCAGGAACCCAGCAGGGTAACCAGCCCCAGACATCACATTATTTTGAGTCGCATTAAGCAGTTCGGCCTGCTCATCAACCTTCATGCCCTGCACGGTAAATTTCTTGATTGGGGGCGTACTGCCAATCTTCAGGGCTTACCAAGCATGGCCCAGTTGACCGAGTCATGTCTTCAAGCAGTGCTAACCAACGAAACCCTTGCTGGCGCGAACGCTCTCATTGCAATTGCGTCGGCAGTTCGATCCGACAAGTTGCCTGCCCGCAACGCTTTCATCACAAATTATTGTCGCTGGGTTCTACTCCATGATCTGTTAATTGGCATGTATAAAAATTCAAATCAACGAAAAATCCTCGTTGAAAATATTGAACGCAACACCCAGCTGTCTGCAATTTTGTCGCCCTCATCGTAAATCAACTGAATGGGACAACTGATGATGCTGCCTCCACCAGAATTTCCCGATCCTTTGTGTATCCACAACGACTGGACACTATTGCCAAGCCACACAGATTCAAATGATGAAAACGGCAAGCAGTTTTTTCTGGTCTGGATCGGAGATTCACCACTTACCCCACGCTTTATTGCTGCAGCGGAATCTCTGAATCAAGAAAAACATACATCAGCCTTTCCGGGTTTCAAAGTCATGTTCCACTCAGAACCAACTCCTGGATTTGTAGTTCATACCAAACCCAACTGGAACATACAGTCCGAAACCCAAGCCCGCACGGCACTTGAGCAAATCCTTTGGGAAATCAATCGACAAATAAATTGAGGTTAAAACACTCGCCTTAATTCTGGAGCTTATTAAATGACGATCAATACGCAGTATGACCCCTTGAAAATTTCTGAAATTACAAATCGAAAACTGGATGCAAAAAATCGCCGAACTGTACCCGAGGTGAGCATCCCTACATCGAACGGTCAAAGCAGCAGAGCATTCAATCATTCCAACCGAAATTCAAGCCATACAAAATCAGATCAGGACTTTCTGGGCATGTTGTTACAAGCAGATCAAACTCGCAGTCCATCTGATATGCAATTTCATCTGGATGAAAAAAAAGAACTCAATTCATTGACAGGAACTAATCATTTTTTTTCACCACAAAAGAAATGTGAGGAAAAGAATCTTCAAGCAGCTAACAACAAGTTTAACTTTTGTATAGCGAACACACTGGCTGGCGAAGTGAATGTTCAAGGCGAGTTTGATGGTCACAAATGCATTGTGTATTTGAGTTTGAAAAGTAAATTGTCTACCCAGGAACAGGCTGCGCTAGAGAAGATCCTTCGCTCGGGTCTCAGCAAAAATCTGGGTGTTGAACTGGAGATAAAAATTGATTGAATCGATTGCAGCAATTCAAACAAATAGTCCGCTCACAGGCGGCGCCAGCCCAAAAGCGATTCCCGAAGATGTATCGCGATTCTCCCAACTCCTGTCCGAGCCCAATCCAGTGAACGAGTCTGTGAAAAATTTTGTGGAAAAAGCGCAAACACAACTGGATCAAAGCAAAGTAAGTATGGACAAAAAACTTCGGGACTTTGATTCGCGTGACAGCGTATTCAGCCTGATTGATGCCATGCATGTGAGCTCAATGAAATCGGTCTCAGTTCAATTGACTGGAAAGATTGGTAGCAAAGTATCCGAAAGTTTTGAGCAGTTGGTTAAGCAACAGTAAACCCAAGGGAGGTTGTATGGAAGTTCTAGATGTAGGTTCAAGGGTGTTCGGTTTTGCTGACCGTCATGCCAAACGTGTCGATAGCTATCTGACCCAACCGGATTTCGGCTCATCCCCCGCCGATGTAGTGGTCATGAGTTATGAAATGCAAATGATGGGCTCACTGTGGCAACTTGCCGCCAGCCTTGTGAAGGACATGACCGAACCGCTCAAAAGCATCGTCAATAAATAAAGGAAAACCATGGGAACCACAGGACCAGTGACTATGCCCACATCCCCACTTTCTATCGTTGGAGAAGGTGAGGAGATTCCAGCAGGAGCTGGGGCAGAGGGTTACACCGAAGACCAATTGAACACCATTGTTGAATTGGCAACCACTCGATTGATCAACCCCGCCCTCGAGCGCCTCGAGGAATATTGGCAGGAGGAGCGACAAAAAGAAGGAGGATGAAATTCTTTTATTTTGAAGTGCAACTAGTCAACTTATTTCAAGGAGTTAAATCATGGCAGCAGCAGGTTTCCCCACCCATTCATCAGTAACCCCACAAATTGAACTTTTCGCCCAGTTCGGCGATGAAGTTCAAGAAGGTGCCTTGCAAGCGTTTTATCAGCTCTTGCAAGGCAACCCAACACCTGGCCAAGTGGCTGCCGGTGTTGCACAGCTCGGTATTTCGCTTGAAACCGCAGCGAAAATCATGTCTGCCTGCGGCAAAACAAAAGACTTCATCGAGAACGTCTACCAAGCAGCACGTATGTAATTTTTAGCACAACCCACCACTCAGGAGCACCGCATGAGCCAGTCCACGCCCCCTACAGCTGCAGGCACCACCGCCTGGCAGGAACCCGCACCTTACGAACCCGACGAAGGGAAAATAGATGAAATGTGGGAAGCAGCGGGCAATGGCGACTGGATGCGGGTATCCATTCTCATAGGTGATCTTGAGTTGGGTTGGGTTGGTTCTGAAATGAAAAGAATCGCTGAACTCGGCGAACATTATGGCCGTCTTGAAAAGGGTGCAGATTCACTGATGTCGGTGTTAAACGCCCACACCAAAGACGGCACTGTCAAGGTTAGCCAAGGCATGAAAGATTTCCTGGATGTAGCAATCACAGAAATGACTGCCGCAGGAAAACCGCCTTCAGACAAAGTAATGGAAATCATCAACAAACTGAAAAATGGTGAATCCCTTAGTCAAGCAGAAGCACAAGAATTGTACGCATGGGTCGCGGACGCCAAACTGGTGGTAGTTCCTCCCGAATATTCCAGCGAGGCCTTGGCGGCGCAAGCGAAAAGCGCGCGGGAACGTTATGACCAGTATGTAGCAAGCAGTAAGTCCCGCATCGGTATCTGGTCAAGCAGTTAATCGCCGAATCAAATGCAATTCACCGAGAACTAGCGCAACAAACCCAAACAGTCGCTTACGAACATTCAAAGCAAGGAACACACTATGAGCAGCCCTGTACCCGCCTCAGCTATACCCTGGACTACGTCTGCTGTGGACAGCACCGACCCGGTAACCACAGATACCTTGATTCGAGGTTGGCTGAACGAAAACGGATTCGATGATCTCACTGATCTGGCGCTAACCGACCTACAAGCGCTAATTGCATTTCTCTCGCAGCACACGGGTGTAGCTGGTGTAAGCGCACTGTTGAATCAGCTTAAACAACTTGAAGCCGGCTGGAGATCTTCCGGCAACGGCGAAGATAAACTCAGCAACCAGATTGATAGTCTGAAATTTCAGATCAAGTTCCTGGATATCCTGGCCAAGAACACGACGGGTGTGGATGCACTCGACGAGGCGAAACAAGCAAGCGCAGGCAACCTTCAAAAACTCGAAGATGCGAAGAAAGCCATACTCGAGGGCTCTCTGCCGTGGGAAGAGGATAACGGTGCAGCCTCTCGAGAATCAGCAGCAAGCTTACTGGCCAAACTTGAAGAACTAAAAGCATTGGGATTTGACCTGGAGGCACTTGGCTTGCAGGATTTGTACAACGGCTTAACTGCCGCCATTTCTGCGTACGACAGTGCGGTAGCTGCCGCGGGTGGTGATGCAACGAAAGTTCAACTGGCCGGCTCACAATTGCGCAAAACCATGGCGGGTGAGTTCAAAAATTATTATCTGAATTCGGGATATTCAGACCTTCACGGTTTGGTGATGCGCGAGCAAGACATCATTGAAGGTGAGAACACCTATCAAGATTACTTGGCAGTGCCAATGGATGAAAACTGGCGTCCGAATTCAGTTGGTGCATCACGCGAAGACATTCAGAAATCTTATGACGAAGCTTACCGAATGTACAAAGATGCGGAAGCGCGTGGCGATGTCGATGCAATGAATTACTTCCGCGAGCGAATGACAATTTTACGTACTGCCGGAGAACAACTGGATGCTGGGGAAACGAACCCCCTGATTGTGATCATCGAAATGTACACCAGTCTACTGAATCTGGATTCGGTCCGCTTGACGGATCTGCGTCAGGAAGCGCTAGATGCTGGCAACCAGGAACTCGCAGACAAAATTAAAACCCGAATCGATGAAATTGGTCAGTTAATCCAGGAAATCGTCAAGGGCGAGGTCAAGTTACTCGAGAACGAGCAGAACTTGATGGCTTCCATTCCGACCCGTTAAACCGATACTCGGAGACATATCATGAGCACCTCAGGCCCAAGCCTTTTGTCCCCTACCGCGAACGGCGAAGCAGCACCACTTTCTGAAGATTCATTTTTTGAGAGTCTGGCGTTGTTTACCTTGGAAAATCTGACCAAGGCCAGAGAGACTCTCACCTACATGATGGAAGGTCTGGAGGGTACAGAACGCGCAAAAGTCGCGTACATTCGCGACCAGGTTGACAAGTTCATTGAGCAACTCAAGAAATCCAAAGCTGGCGGCATTCTGGGGAAAATCTTTAAGGCCCTTGGTATTATCGGTCTGATCCTGGCGGCATTGGTGGCATGCCTGGTACCCACCCCCATGACAGTGGCTGTATTTGCCGTTGCCCTGGTGATGGTGATGGAGCCCTTGCTGGCAGAGGCTGGGGGATATGACTCCCTGATTCAAAAAGGCATGGGCGCCATGATGAAAGGCCTGACCGATGTGTTCGGGCCGATCGGTGGCGCAATTGTTGGTGCCATTATTCTTGTTGTGCTTATTGTATTGGTCACAGCGGCAGCTGCAAGTGGTCTTTCCATGGCTGGCTCTGCGCTGTCAAGCTCTACATCGACAGCAGCTCAAATGCTTCGCCAGCTACCTACATTCCTGCAAGGAATAATCACAGGGGAACTGACCGCCGCGCAACAGGCAGCGCTTCTGCGCTTTCTCGAAGCCACGGAGGCTTGCATCACTGCTGCCCAGGGTGGCCTTCAAGTGGGTATGGGCGTACTTCAGTACGAGGTGGCCAAGTTGATGCATGCCTTCAACATAGACCAAGCCTTCATCGATTTGATTAATCAGCTGTTGGAATCTGTTGGTCAGGATATCGCCTCTTATCAGGAGGCAATTAATCGCCTGATTCAAATGATGCCCCAGCTTTTTGCCCCTCTTCAAGCCTGATTCAGGCAACCCAAACCGGAGCACACCATGAGCGTAAGCGACGTTCCAGTCACCCCCCCTACCACCACCTCAACAGTGACTTCAGGGAGCACCAACACTGCTCCACTGACACCTGAAGAAAAAGGCCTGATCATCAACGAGTTGATGTCAACATTTGCGCTAACCGAAGAGCAGGCCGAGGCAATGCTGAACAAGCTTGAGCCTGCACAAGTGCGTACCTATCTGGATTTGGCCAGCGGCAAATCCAATATCACGCGAGAACAAGCCAAGGAAATGTGGGGCTTGTCGGAAGAAGAACTGGACATGATGTTCGGCGACAAAAGGCAGATTGGTGTTTTTGACAATCCGTTTGGTGACCTCTTCCTGCGATTCTTGATGCTGAGTTATGCGCTGGGATTGGATATCAAGAAGTTAATGATGGACGTCAGTGGCTTGCGATTTGACCAGGCAGTACAAGCTGCACAAAAGCGACTGGATGGGGCCACAACCGAATTTGCATGCGCCATGGCAGCAGCAGCCATTTTTGTTGCTTTCTCTGGTGCCAGTTTCTACAAAGTTGCAAAAATGCGCAACGATAAGACAGTCAATCCGAATGATCCAAAGTGGCAATGGTACAGCCCGATGACAGCCAACCTGCTGACACAACCTGTAACCTCGGGCGGTCAATTTGGCAAGGCGCTGGAGGAGTTTGAAGCGTCGGTTCTGGATGGCCACAACCAATTGCTGGACAACGTGTATCAGCAGTTGACCACATCCTGGCAGGGCTCCAACGACGCCCAACGCACTTACCTTTCCGGCCTTTGATTTTTCATCAGGAGTAAGGATTATGGCTACCAGCTCAGTCGACACAGGCTTCGTTCCAGGCGAAGGCCTTGTACCCAACGACACGCCCGTTGAGCCCGGCAATGAAAATATGGGAAGTATGGAGGTAGACGGTCAAACCTACCATTACATCAAAGTAGGCACGCGCTACTACATGTTTGACAGCGAGGCGTCACGACAGCAGTTTTTGGAATGGGCCAGCGCGGTAAGCGGTGTCGAGATTGACGATCTGAATTCGACCAATCTGTTTGACATCGTGAAACGCTACGACTTCTCGGGCGACTGGGAAAATGCAAGCGTACAGGTCATGGAAAATGGCAAACCACAGCAAGTATGGATGGTATTTGTCAAGGCACCTTTGCATGAAAAAATCGATACGCAAGCCTCCAAAGATTTCTTCGGAGGTGATATTCCCTACTTCCCAGACGGCTCCTTGCCTTACCTGAACCACCGTACATTCACTTTCACTGGTGACCCGGTGGTAGACGGCGGCCAACTTGCGGGTCTGGCAGGCAGCGCAAGGTTCCTGTTCGAAAAAAATTATGGAAACAAAGAAACCACACCAGTTAACCTTGCTGCCTTGCCAGATCCAATCGAAGAGTTATGCAAAGCCATTTTTGGCAGCAATGTAACCATTACACAAGAACATCTGAACATACTCAAACTGATGGGTTTGGTTACAGGGGATGCGACACAAGGCGTAGGAACGTGGGCGCTTTCTAGCGAAGGCAGTGAGTGTTTAAGCCGGTTTCAAGACCCGGCCATGAAAGATTTTTTGCCCTCTATGGCAATGATCAACATGACGCAGGAAGATTTGCTCCAAGCATCCGGTGCTTCAGTGTATTTCAGTGGCGAAGGCTATGCTGCCGTGCCCGATGCCAATCCACCCAGGAATTACAACGCTGCGGATGTCGAGAAACTGGCTGGTACTGTTTACGGCAAGATGAAAGACGTCGAGGAACCTCTTCCTGAGGGTTTGGGTGCAAAAGACGGTCAACAAGACATGATCTTGAAACTGATTGTCAGCCTGCTGGGTTTACCTGCAAATACCACATGGGATCAACTCACCCCAGCGCAAATCAACACCGCGGTGGCCATGGGTTTAATTGGTTACGACCAAGCCACCAACACCCTATTCATGACTAGCAACGGTGCAACTTACTTGAGCAGCAAAGCAACCGCTCCCGGCACTGCACCTCCCGAGGGTACACCCGCAGCAACTCAGGATAGCAGGCTGAAAACCTTCTGGGACGCGCTGTATATTTTCTACACCATGGGAGGTCCGCAAGCTGCTGACTCGGCAGAAGTAAACAATGGCTATGGAATTGACAACGATCGCTTCGGTACCATGGGTATTGGAATAATTGCCAACTCAGACCCGAATGATCAAGGCTTCTGGGACAGCATCGGACTAGGCCACTTAAGCGTTGAGCAACGAACTCAACTCAAGAACGCATGTATCACCATGCTGGCGCCCGAAAACAACGGGTATCTACTCGAAATTTCCCGTTCAAAAGGACTGGGCGACGCAGAGGATGGGGTGTTCAGAACGCACCAGATGCACACTTGGCTGATGGAAAATCATGGCGACTGGCAAGGCGATGGCGGGCAAGGCAGTGACGTGCGTGCACGGGATAATTTCAATAATCCATCATTTACCGTACCAGCTGAGTTTGTATTTGACCCCAATCAGTTGTCGATGAGTGCAGAGACTCAAGCCAACCTGGACTCCGTGTGCCAACAGCTTTTCGGTAAATCGTTCTCGTCCATGACGCCCGATGAGAAACGCAAGGCAATTTACATTTTGACCACCCCATTTAATCTATTTGCATACACACCGCCGCAGTACGCCGATGTGACAGGTGCAGATGGACAAACTGATCGTCGGGTGGTCACTCCAGGCATGCTGTATACACGCCCCGACTTTACTGTGCCAGGTAACGTCACAGCCGATGAACATGTACCTCCAGAGAGGGAAGAAGAAGAGGAAGAAGAAGAGGATACTGATTACTGGTATGGAAACTCTTAACTAAAAAGTGAACGGCAAAATGGCAAAAGTTGCTTGGGTTAATATTGCAGAAAAAGCAGCCTTTGCCTACTCGGCCCCTCAAAAGTTCATTCCACCCAAAGATCGGAATGGACTTTCAAAGGGGTTCTTGTCGTGCCCAGCGTTGCGGCATTACTTCGACAACACCTACATGGTGTGCAGTGCATTTACACTACGACTTCGCCGAGTTGACGAACAAGGCGGATTTACCATCAGACCCGTTTATCCGTTTACCAGTATCGCTCCGAATCGAATTGCAAAATTTGTCAAAATTCAACCAAGAAACACTTGGCGAAAACCAGAGCGGGTCGTTCTACAAATTCCTACCCCTTACCTGTTTTTCGCTGATGAGCCTATAGAAGTGGAGCAAATGCACCCAAGTCTCGGAGAAACCGATTCCTTGAATTGGAACCTGATTCCCGGTCGATTTGATATCTACGCATGGCAAAGAGTGCTGAACTTTGCTCTGGAATGGGACACTTTAAGAGGTGATTTTGTACTTCGAGTAGGCGACCCAATGTACTTCCTCAGATTTCACGGCGAACAACAAGAAAAACATGATTTGACCGAACAGGCCATGAGCAATCAACTGCGAGAAAGACTGAGACTTTTCAGAGGTATTGCTTCGGTGAGGAGAGGCAGTTTCGGATTAATCGCAGATGCATCGAAAGCGCGGGAACACGTAACACTCATGGAGTAAAAGATGAGCGGAATTTTTGTCAACGAGGTACTTGAAGTTAACAAGCATGACAGCATCGTCACCCTGTCCCTAAGACTAAACACCGTGTGCCAAAGCTGTGAACCCGTTCATGTTGTCATGCCAATCCAACAACTTCAAACTCTTCTGGCTATGTGCAGTAAATTCCTGGGTGTTGAAGTCAATGAAAAGGCCGAAGTCATAAAAACTGGTGGTTGCCCAATTAATCAATGCGGTCCGGGTGAGTCGTTGGGCGATCCCTTGTCAATTGCTGACGACACGTTCTGACTTGAAGCGGACAACTGAAAGACTGCACGAAAGACTTCAGCAGCTAACTCTAGATGTTCTCGCTGAATGTACTCATCCTCCAGACAGTCGTTGTAAATCATCCTCGCCAGCCTCACATTCACAATGATTGGAATTCCCAATTCTTTTGCACGTCTGCGAATTTCGAGTGCATCCGAATCTTCACCCATGGCCACAATGTAAGGTACATCATGTATGCCGGGTTCATAATCCAGTGCAACTGAAATATGGCTTGGGTTGGCCACAATTACTTTTGAACGATCAATACGACTTAAAGACGAATTAAGAAGATTGCGATGCTCACGCTTGCGATGTTGAATAATTTCCGGATTACCGTACAATTGCTTCTGCTCTTCTTTCAAATCGCTGTGACTCATTTTCAGATTCTTCAGGAAGTTGCTTCTCTCGATGAACCAGTCAATAAGCGCTACTACGATAAACGTGGCCAAAGTCATGAAAATTACTTTCTTCAAAACTCCCCCCAAAATGAACAACAACTGTTCCATACCAGCTCGGTAGCTATAAACCATGTCATTCAACATGCCAGCAAACACCAAAAAAACCACCCAAGCCACGATGGCTACTTTGCACAACGAAAGCAACAGTTGAAGTATCGATTTCTTTGAAAAAATATTCTTGAAGTTTTGAACAAAATCAAGTTTTTTGAATGAAGGTTGGGCCGCTTCCGGAGCCACCAGAAAACCAATTTGAGCCCAAGTCAGTAAGGTTGCGGTGATAGCACACACAGCAGCCAGTGGGAATGTAATCAACAGAAATACCTGAAAAGCAGCAGAAATTATATCAGCTGAAAAGTGATGATTGGATTGAAACCCTGAAGCCACAATCACGTCCATCAATTCCGAGAATTGTTTCCGATAACCTGGTATGAGCCAAAAAATGACCGCGTAGGCAACCATCAATTTGGACACAATCATGATGTCTTTACTCACCGACACCTGTCCCTTCTTGCGCGCATCATCTATTTTCTTTTTTGTTGCTGGAAGGGTTTTTTCTCCGCTCATTGTGTGTTCTCCAGCAAGGTGTTCAATGATTCGCTGTATTCCCTGAATAACCAGAAAATATCTTCCTCGGCAAAATGTAGTAATCCCACCAAAGCCAGAATGCCGAACAAACTTTTCAGGCTGTATTCCATGCTGTAAACCTGAAGTTGCTGCGCGAATGCAGAAATAATCTGGACTGCAATTTCAACTGCAAGAATGGCGACCAAGACAGGACCACTTAGAAGTACAGCGAATGACAAAAAATCGGCGGTGAGACGCAACAAGGTTTGTAACCAGAGCTCTGCGCCCATCAGACTAAAAGTTCCCGGGGGCATCAATAGATAACTTTTCAGTAAATGCACGGTGACCGCATGTAAGCCTGGACCGGCAAGAATAAGTGCCGTAAAAAAATAACCGAAAAGGGTTTCGATCGGAAGTTCTTCGCCGGAATCGTTACCGGTAACCTGGCCTGAAAAAGTAGCCCCACGGTACACATCTACCAATGCACCAAATCCTTTGAATGCATAGTATGGAAAGGCGATAATGAGACCCAGCAGGGCTCCAATCACAACTTCACCAAGAAAAGTCAGTACGGTGAATGCCGGCGCAGTTTGAGGTGAGGTGAAATATTCTGTGGAAGCAAGTGCAGGATAAAGAACCAAAACACTACCAACCGACATTTTAATTAGCGTGCTGCTGTAACCTTTGGACAGCAATGGAAAAAAAATCATGAACGCAATGGTTCGTGGCAAATAATAAGAAAGCACCGAGACGAACTCTCGAAGTGGATCCCCTGTGCCAATGAAAAGCTCTTCCACTTGATTACCCTGGCATGGAAATCAGGTTAAGAATAGCCTCGGTGAATTGCATGAGTGTGCCTGCCATCCAGGGTCCAAGAAGCACCAATACCAAGGTGACACACAACAATTTGATACCAAAAGGCAATGCTTGGTCTTGCAACTGAAAAATTGCCTGAATAAAACCCAGTACAAAACCAATTACCATGGTAACAATGACCACAGGTGCTGCCACCAGAAAAGACAACCAAAGCGCTTGGTTCACGTAGTAGCTGAGCATCAATTATCCCAGGTAAGAATTGACCAGGCCCTGCAGGATTTTGGCCCATCCTTCGATGGCAACAAACAGGACAATCTTCAGTGGAACCGTAAGTGACATGGGTGAAACCATCATCATTCCCAGCGCCATCAATGCACTTGATACGGCAAGATCAATAATCACAAAAGGTAGATAAAGGTACAGGCCAATTCTGAATGCTTCTGCCAATTCAGAAGCCACGAATGCAGGCATTACTACGAACAGATCTGATTTAGAGACTGGTGCTGCATCGTACTTTTTTTGAAACTGCTGAGCTGTGCTGTAAAACTTTTCCAGATAATCCGGATTCACATTGTTCATCATGAACTGCTTGAAAGGTGGCACGGCATCGTTTATGGATGTCAGTACCTCTACACCAGTCACTGGCATTTTTCCTTCGGGTGCAAAGCGCTGACCAGCATCGGTAAGTACAGGCCCCATGATGAGAAGACTCATCACCATGGAAATACCATATAAAACCATGTTGGAGGGTACCTGCTGTACCCCGATTGCATTTCGCAGTATCAGGAGCACTGCGGAAATTTTCAGAAATGAGGTAGCTGTGACTGCAACCAGTGGCAGAACTGACAGAGAGGCAATGGTGACTACAAGGCCTATTGGATTAATCGACTCTTGCATGGCGAGCTCAATCCAATCGCTTGGTAACTTGAATCATGACTTGATCTTGAAAATTCACAAGTTCACCTTCGAGTATGGGTGACCCCATCACGCACAAGCGAACAAATGGCAACGAGTGCTCACGAAGCTCAATCAAAGTACCTGCCTGGACATTGCACAGATCGTTAAACAACACAGTTGTTTTGCCCGCGTGAATTTCAAGTTCAATCTCCTCAAGTGGCGCAATCTGATTGTCATTGAAAGTATCGTCATGACCAGCAGAAGCGTTGATGTCATCAGAGCCGAAATACAGTCTTGTGTCTTCTTCATTCATTTGAATAAATACCTCAAATTGTTTCCTCAGATTTTTGTGATTTTTGAATCGAATGCCACCCCGAATTCGAATACCCTGATCCCGAACATAAAAGTTTTGCAAAGCAAGTAAGTCGCCAGGCTCCAGTAAAGCCAATTCGTGAGCGCCCCACAAGCTCCGTGTGGGGTAGAGCAGAATGGTTGTCGGTATTCGAATTGCACATCCCATCCTTTGATGGTTTTTCCAATAATCAGTGCTGTAAGTTCTTATTTTTCGATCCAGACTTTGTAATGTAAGGGCGTCGGTGGCCATGACGACCTTACACTCACGACGATGATCCAGAGCAAGGTAAGTTGCGGGTGCCTGATCGGGCCATTCCTCAAGGCTTAGAAAACGGTGGACTTGTAAATTGAGCATCAGTACGAGCTCGCCAACTGCGCTGGAGACTATGTCGAACATGGACACAAGACCCTCTGCCTCCCAATGGACCAAACGTGGCGAAACCATGCAACCGGTACGTTGGTAGACATAAGCTGGATCAACGGCCAGATCAATCTGATTTCCGTCTTCAGTGAAGGCAAGCAACCACAAGCTGGTATTAAGCCCACTGGTGTAAGGAAAGTTCTGTGTGTAGCGAAGCGAAAGCCCCTCGACTGTTGGCGACTCAAAGGGGTAGCTATACTGAACTTGATTGCTGCTGCGAGAATAGATTTGAGTGGATACCATGTCGTAACCAATCTTTCGTAATTCCGAGATTGGCCAGGATTGAGGTCTCTCGCCAAGTGAATTCTCAATAGTTTCCATATCAGAGCTCAGTTCTTGCGCCATTCGATAACCTCTTGAATCGCGATTTTTCTTTTCTCGGCAGCCCTGGATTTTTGAAGACTTTCTTCAAGCATTTCCTTGGAGACCTCCAAGTGCTTCTGGGCTAGATCAATGTCACGATTCGCATCCATGATTCGTTTCGCACCTTGCAATTGCATTTTGGAAAATGCCTCCACTCGATCAATTTTCACGAAGTGACCATTAACCAACTCGGCCAAACACTCATGTTGTGTTTGACGAACCTGGGTCTCGGTTGTGGTTAAACCACTTACCTTGTCTTCTACGTCTTTCGCCGCGAAGTTTCGTTCCATTTCACGCATGCGTGCAGCTCGATTCAATGAGTCTGAACGCATCTGACGAATTCGAAGAAGTGCTTTTAAATCCTTGTCGATTGAATCCATCTTCACTATGCTTGCTCTGCAATAGTCAAAAATCTGGAGACCAGTTCCTCAAGCTCAGCAATTGCCGTATTCGGCGAAACAGATTGCATTCTGCCTTGTCGGCACCATTCATCGAGCAGGGGTTTGACACGCACAGCCTCATCGATAAGGGGATCAGTACCCTGCTTGTACTCATTCAACCGCACCAGCAGCTCCACTTCTTGATACAAAGAATAAATTCTGCGAAGCCCGGCAGCAGCATTTTTGGTTCGGTTGTCCGCGACAGAGTGCATCACGCGGGAGAGGCTACGCAGTGGATCAATGGCGGGAAAATGATTGCGCTCAACCAGCTTTGGACTTAGCACGATGTGACCATCGAGCAAGCTTTTTGCCTCGCTTGCAATGGGATCGTCTTCTATGCGATCGCCTTCCATCAATACAGTAAAAATTGCAGTGATGGAACCGGTTTCCGTGCGGCCAGCACGCTCGACCAAAGCAGGAAGAATGGAATACACGGAAGGAGTAAAACCCGCCTGGGTCGCGGGCTCGCCTGCCATCAAACCGATTTCCCGCTGCGCTCGGGCAAGTCGGGTGATGGAATCAATCAGCAACAAAACCGATTTGCCTTGATCACGAAGATGTTCAGCAATTGACATGGCTGTAAATGCTGCTCGAACCCGTTCAATCGGCGATTTATCAGAGGTTGCGCACACAAAGAAGCTGCGTTGGCGAATCGTAGTGTCGATTTCATTCTCGATAAATTCGCGCAGCTCACGGCCACGTTCGCCAACGAGACCGAACACCACAGCATCCACTTTTGCACCGCGTACAATCTGGGCCATCAAGGTACTTTTTCCGCAACCAGGCGGGGCGAATATACCCACCCGTTGCCCCACACCCAAACTCAATACATTGTCGATCAACCGGACCTGTGTTGTTAATGCCTGACTGACTGGCGGGCGACTTGTTGCGGGTGGTGCAGGACGAATGACCGGGCTTGCATCTGGATCGACCGACAGCACACTATCAAACGGATTGCCAGGATCGGCGAGATTGCGGCCCATGCCATCAAGAATAAGTGACAATTGACGCTGATGCGGCTTTACACAATGAGGACGCCCCATGGGCAGGACTGTCGCACCCAGTGCAATACCAACAACGGATTGTAGACAGGAAATGGTTGCAAGATTTTCAGTGAATGCGATCACTTCACCGAGTACAACTCGACCGTCGTTGGCCTCAATTTCACAAAGTTCGCCCAGTAACACATTGGGCAAATGAGCTTTGACCACAGAGACAACGATTTCGGAAACATAGCCAATTCGACGAACCGGGTTGAGGTTAACGAGCCGCTCCCGAAGTAGATCGAGAACTCCAGGGTCGAGTTCGGCGTTTGGATGAGCTTGCATTACAGTGGTACCTCATAGGTTGCAACACCCTTGAAAACCAACTTGTTCATGCCGATACTGGAAATAGTCAGGCCGTTGTAACTACCACCTTCAAACAGCATTGCCCCGTCACGCAACACCACAGCGGGAGCACGGCCCAGCACAATTTGCTCCACCTCAATGGAATCTACTTTGATTTGTTCATCAGTGAAGTTCATGGTTGCAGCCAGCTCGACGAACTGGCCGTAGTCACGGGCGTAAGCGGACAGTTGTTGCTCGAGTGCCATGCCTTGAACACGGGAAAGCTCGGCGGTGATTTTTACGCGGTTCTCTTCACGCTGCGCGGAAATCCCTTTGGTATTGAGTTGCTGGGCGAACAGTTCAAGATCATGAATCACGTTAATAGCCATCGTGACGCCAATCGGTACATCTTCTGCTTTCTCAATTTCGGAGACTTTTCTATCCAACATGCTGGCTTGTGTTTTCGCCACACCTGCCGTCCCGAAAAACAGAATCATCGACGTTAGCAAAAGGCCAACGATGAACAAAAAAGCCACGATTGCACGTGCGCCCAACCCCTGTAAAAATCTGAGAAATGTGTGGAGCAAGCGAAAAGACCCATCTCCCATTCTGGCTGCAAGACCCTGTCCGGCTGTGACCAAGGTAAAATCCAGCTGAATGTGACGGTAGTCCAGCGTGACAGTTTGAGAGGGGAACAAGGTGTTTTCTACCTTGCTGTTGTCAGGCGACAAGAGCTTGGCTCCGGGGTCGATACCCTCGATGACATAGCGTCGACCATAACGGCTAAGGGTAATCAAAGAATCAGGGATCTCTGGATCACAAAGAAAAATATCTGCCCTTGCTGAACCGCCCAGTGTGACAAATGATTTGCTCAGATTCCAGACCGCCCCGGCATGCAGGCCCGATTTGGCTTTGACTTGTAGTTGCATCATATTCCTTCGTGTCCCATTCAGCGATTAAAGGACTGTGATTCGGTGATTGCGATATTTCCCAAAACCTGGATTTCAAGATTCGACGAAACCTCTTGATGGGATAACACTGGTACACAAAACAGTGTCGGTTCAATTATTTGTCGGACATGGGTTCGACAATCCATGGAACAAACGATTGCGGGAGGGTATTCCTCATGCAGATAAGGACTGATTTGTTTTTCAACCATGGCGACCATCGCATTGATCGAGCTTGAATCAATGTCCAGATAGCTGTTGCTCCCCTGGCTTCGAACTGCCTCCCGAATGACCTGTTCGAACTCAACATCCAGAAGTACGATCCGCATTGTTTTGGACTGTGAGTACTGGTGGCAGATTTGTTCATGCAGTGCACGACGTACTTGCTCTGTAATTACATCCACATCCCTTTCACGTTGCCCCCATTCAATCAAGGAATTAAATATCGTTCTCAGGTTTTTGATGGAAACCCGTTCACGCATTAATTTTTGAAGTACTTCGACTACTTTGGTGGTGGGTAAAACGCGCTCCAGTTCTTTAAGTTGCTCAGCAAAACGATCCCCCAACGACGACAGGTGTCGCTGATACTCATTGAGAGTAAACATTTGGTGAATCTTGTTCACCAGCAATGTTTCGATTTGCTCAAGCAAACGGGACTCGTAGGTTTTGTAGGCCAAGCTGTGTTGATCCAGTTTGGGTTTGAAGGTTGGCTCACAAAGATGGTGATAGCGCCCGGTCGTTTTATCTTTCTCAGTGACGAATGCGAGTTCAATGCCCAAAGCTTGAATTTTCTCAATTGGCTCAAGAATACTGATTCGCTTTTCAGACAAATTCAGGCTAAGTGCAGGCACACCAAACACATAGATTTCCGCATAGTCTTCGTTGTGCTGTGTCAAATCGAACAAGGGCAAGACAACGCCAAGATGTTCCACCTGACGGTTTCTGGCGATCCTGCAAATATTCTGGATTTGATTGGTACTGGTAGGCTCCGCAGTGGCGGGGACTCGAATTTGCAAAGGCGCATAAGTGTCCGTGGTGGTTACATCTTCCAGGGATTTTTTATGGTCTGGCCCCAGCAAATCAGAGAATTGCCTTTCGATGTTAATTGGCTCCGGTTTATCGTTTTTCGCGGTCATGAAGTACCACGCTGCAAACAGCACCCCTGCTGTGACAACAAATACCGGGGCAGGCATCCCAGGTACGAATGCAAACATCAAGCAAAACACGCCACTGATTTGCAGGGCATTTGAGTTACGTGAAAGATCTTTAAACATATCGGCCGCTGTGCTGGAGCCATCACCCTCACCTTTGGTAACCCGTGTAACGATCAAGCCTGCTGCGACCGATATCAACAGAGAAGGAATAATGGCCACCAGGCCGTCACCGACAGACAGAATTGAATAAATACTGGCCGCTTGAGAAAAGCTCATGTCCTTTTGCAACATGCCTACCGCCAAACCGCCCAACAAATTGACCGCAGTGATCACCAAACCAGCGATTGCATCGTTTTTCACAAACTTGATGGCACCGTCCATGGCACCAAACAACTGAGATTCCTTTTCTAGCGTTGCACGCCTTTGCTTGGCAGTACTTTGATTGATAAGACCAGCGCGAAGATCACTGTCAATCGACATTTGTTTGCCAGGCATGCCATCGAGAGAAAAACGAGCAGCTACTTCTGCCACCCGCTCAGAGCCTTTGGTGACCACCAGAAAATTGACGACCGAAATGATGATGAAGATGGTTAGGCCTACAGCAATATTGCCGCCCACCACAAATTCGCCAAAGGTCTGAACAATATGCCCAGCATCTGCTTCGAGCAAAATTTGGCGTGTGGTGGAAATGGTAAGTGACAACCGGAAAAGGGTAGTCATCAATAAAATGGCGGGAAAAGAAGAAAATGCCAGAGGCGTTTCAATGAGTACCGCACTGATGGCCAGCAAGATTGAAACCGAGATGTTTATGGCCAAAAGTACATCCAGCATCATCGGCGATAGAGGCATCACCATCATCACAACCATCAGTATGACGAGAGAGGCACCAACCACTTCAGAGCGTGCGGAGGCAAGTCGCGCAAATTTGTTTAATGTTTCTATCACACCGACACCTTTGGTTTTTATAAAACTACTGGTGTTACTTGTGTGACAAAGAATTCGCTTTAGTTCATTGTAAGGAATGCTTTTGAAGAAGAATTCGAGTGAATCTCATCCATAGTTAACTTGGGATTGATTTTGGTCATTCGAATGAGGTCATCAGGTACAAGAATTTCATGCTCTGCAAAACCCATGTTCAGGTATAGGCGATGCGCCACACGGTTATTGGGAACACAGAACAACGTGACGATCAAAGAGCTTATGTAAGCCCGCTCACAAGCCCAATCGACCAGTTGGCGACCAATACCGTGACCACGATATTGGGGGTGACACAACACCCGGGCAATTACCCTGCCGAATGAGTTGAAATGAAGTTCGGTATACCCAACCGCAGCACCGTTGAGCCAAGCCACATAAACTTCTTCTGGTTTCTTGCCGAGATGGAATTCTGAAATGACGTGACCAAAACGATATTCGGCTCCGCTCCAAAGGATGAACTCCTCTTCGCTTTGAACCCATGTAGCCGCGTTGGCCAGGGTCATTAGCATGTGATCAGAATCAGTGATGGTTTGAATTTCAAGCATGAAAAAGATCCTCCCGTTAGTGAGTACCCTTTTCACACTCAATGGTTCAAACACCGTTCGTCTTGCTCAGCCTAGAATGGGAACCAGGGCTCGTTTCAAATCGTCTTCACTCCGACCTGAGTATTCCAGCAAGGCCTTGAACTGGTCTTGCCCGATCGTACCCACATTGAAGTAATCACTCTCAGGGTTGGCGAAATAAAAACCTGAAACGCTGGCAGCTGGACTCATGGCCAGGCTTTCGGTCAAGGTCATGCCAATTTCTTCGCACTGCATCACTTCAAACATGTTTCGCTTGATGGTGTGTTCTGGGCAGGCGGGGTAACCCGGTGCAGGGCGAATGCCCTGGTATTTCTCGGCAATGAGTTCTTCGTTACTCAGAGTTTCATCGGCCACATAGCCCCAAAGGTCTTTGCGAACGCGCTGGTGGAGACATTCTGCGAAGGCCTCTGCCATGCGGTCGGCAATCGCTTTGAACATGATGCTGCTGTAGTCATCGTGCGCCGCCTGGAATTCCTTTTCTTTCCTTTCAACACCCAAACCAGCGGTGACTGCAAACATACCTATGTAGTCATCGCCTAGCCCCTTGGGTGCAATAAAGTCAGCCAGTGATTTGTTCGGAATACCTTCGCGCTTTTCACCCTGCTGCCGTAAGGGGCTGTAGGTAAACAACACTTGGCTGCGGCTTTCATCGGAATAAACTTCGATGTGATCATCGCCCACCGTGTTGGCCGGGTAAAACGCCACCGCCGCGTTGGCTTGCAACCAGCGGCCTTCAATGCATTTTTTCAACATGGCTTGGCCGTCTTCAAACACTTTGCGGGCGGCTTCGCCCACCAGTTCGTCTTCCAGCACGCGGGGATAGCCACCGTGTAAATCCCAGGTTTGGAAAAACGGCGTCCAGTCGATGTACTGGGCGATATCAGCCAAATCGTAATTCTTGAAGTAACGCTTGCCGATGAACTTTGGTTTGGGTGGGGTGTAATTGACCCAATCGATTTTCTGTTTGTTGGCACGCGCAGCTTCAATGCTGATCAGGGGCTGGGCTTTCTTGTTGGCATGCTGTTCGCGTACACGTTCGTATTCGGTTTTCAATTCGGCTTTGAACGTGTCGGCCGATTCATCCGACAACAAATTCGAGGCCACGCCCACCGAACGGCTGGCGTCTGAAACGTAGACAGTGGGGCCATCGTAATGCGGTGCAATTTTCACAGCAGTGTGCACGCGGCTGGTGGTGGCGCCACCGATGAGCAAGGGAATGCCACGGTCGCGGAAATAGGGGTCGCGTTGCATCTCGCTGGCCACATAAGCCATTTCTTCAAGCGACGGTGTAATAAGGCCCGACAGCCCAATGATGTCGGCATTGATTTCTTTGGCTTTGGCGAGAATTTGCTCGGCAGGCACCATCACGCCCATGTTCTCGACTTCAAAGTTGTTGCACTGAAGAACAACGGTCACGATGTTTTTGCCGATGTCGTGCACATCGCCTTTCACGGTGGCAATCAAAATTTTACCCTTGGCTTTGGCATCGCCACCGGCGGCCACCAGCTGCTTTTTCTCTTCCTCAATGTAAGGAATAAGATGAGCCACGGCCTGCTTCATGACACGGGCACTTTTAACAACCTGCGGCAGGAACATTTTGCCGGCACCAAACAGGTCGCCGACCACGTTCATGCCGTCCATCAGCGGGCCTTCAATCACATTGATTGGGCGGCCGCCATTGGCTGCTATTTCAGCGCGGCATTCTTCGGTGTCTTCCACAATGAAGTTGGTAATGCCATGCACCAGTGCGTGGGCCAGGCGCTTTTGTACCGGTTGGTTGCGCCACTCCAGGTTTTCTTCCAACTTCTTGCCGCCCGCTTTCAGGGTGCCTGCGAATTCGATCATTCGCTCGGTGGCGGTTTTACCGAAATCGGGATCGTTGGCGGGAAGATCGGGCTGACGATTCAGCACAATGTCTTCCACGCGGGCTTTCAGCGCGGGCTCAAGCTCGTCGTAAACGCCCATCATGCCGGCGTTCACAATGCCCATGGTCATGCCGTTTTTAATGGCGTGGTACAGGAACACGGTGTGAATGGCCTCGCGGGCAGGTTCATTGCCGCGGAAACTGAAAGACACGTTGGACACACCACCTGAAATTTTGGCATGCGGCAGGTTTTTCTTGATCCAGCCTGTGGCCTCGATAAAGTCGTTACCGTAGTTGTCGTGCTCTTCAATGCCTGTTGCAATGGCGAAGATGTTCGGGTCGAAGATGATGTCTTCGGCCGGGAAGCCCACTTCATTCACCAGAATGTTGTAAGCACGCTCGCAAATTTCAATTTTTCGGGCGTAGGTGTCGGCCTGGCCTTTTTCATCAAAGGCCATCACGATGACTGCCGCACCATAACGCTTGCACAATTTGGCCTGACGTTTGAATTCCTCAACCCCTTCCTTCATGGAAATGGAGTTGACCACCGCCTTGCCTTGTACGCATTTCAAGCCTGCTTCGATCACGTCCCACTTCGAGGAGTCGATCATGACTGGTACGCGTGAAATATCGGGCTCGGACGCCATGAGGTTCAGGAACTTCACCATCGCAACTTTGGAATCCAACATGGCTTCGTCCATGTTCACGTCCACAATTTGCGCGCCATTTTCCACCTGCTGACGAGCCACGCTGAGCGCTTCGTCGTACTGCTCGTTCAAAATCATGCGGGCAAAAGCCTTGGAGCCGGTGACGTTGGTTCGCTCGCCCACGTTGATGAACAGGCTGTTGTCATCAATGTTCAGGGGCTCCAGGCCCGACAAGCGGCACTTGGGTTCCACGGTGGGAATGGTGCGTGGCTTTTGGTTTTCCAGTGCCTTGGCAATGGCCGCGATGTGATCAGGCGTGGTGCCGCAGCAACCGCCAGCCACATTCAAAAAGCCTGCTTGCGCAAATTCCTTCACCAGGCTGGAGGTAATTTCCGGTGTTTCATCGAAACCGGTGTCGCTCATTGGGTTGGGCAAACCGGCGTTGGGATACACGCAAATGGGCACGTCGCAAATTTTGGACAGTTCAGCCACATAGGGGCGCATCAGCGAGGCACCCAACGCACAGTTCAAGCCGATGGTAATGGGCTTGGCATGGCGCACGGAATTCCAGAAAGCTTCCACAGTTTGACCCGACAACACGCGACCGGAGGCATCGGTCACTGTGCCGGAAATCATGATGGGCAATTTATTGCCGGAATCTTCAAAGTACTGGTCGATCGCGAATAGTGCGGCTTTGGCATTCAGCGTGTCGAAAATGGTTTCGACCAGCAACAGGTCAACGCCGCCTTCAACCAGCCCTTTGGTTTGCTGGTAGTAAGTGGCCACCAGTTCGTCGAACGTAATATTGCGCGCACCGGGGTCGTTCACATCGGGGCTGATCGACGCGGTTTTGGGCGTGGGGCCCAATGCGCCTGCGGCAAACCGGGGTTTGTCCGGCGTGGAGTACTTGATGCAGGCTTCCTTGCACAGGCGGGCCGCCTCGCGGTTCATTTCGTCCACGAGGTGTTCCATCTCGTAATCGGCCTGCGCCACGGTGGTGGCACCGAAGGTGTTGGTTTCCAAAATGTCAGCGCCAGCGGCCAGGTACTGCTCATGAATCTCGGTCATGATGGCGGGCTGGGTAAGCACCAACAACTCGTTGTTGCCCTTGATGTCGCGGTGAAAATCAGCGAAACGCTCGCCCCGGTATTGGGCTTCCGTGAGCTTGTACTGCTGAATCATGGTGCCGGTTGCACCGTCCAGAATCAGAATGCGTTTTTGAAGGAGTTCACGGAGTTGGGCTTCGACTGCAGCGCCGTTGACAACAAGACTGTTGTGCTCGGCAGGCGAAGAAGCGGGGCGCGTGTTCATCGCGGGGCCTCTATATGGTGCAAGGGTTTGAAAACAGGCTGCATTTTAGCAGGTAAATGGCGTAAAGCGTTGTACTCCGGACGTACGGCGAAGCAAGTGAACCGCGCAATATTGCCTAAGCAATGCTTCTAATTCCGGCTTGACGCTTCTGGCTTGGGGCATGCGAAACGCCTTGGCGTCTTCGCATCGGTTCCTGGCGGAACCGCCCCGTGCTGCGAATCCGCCGGGAAGCCTTGCAAAGCCGGCAAAACAGCGCAGCTCACTTACTCCTCCGTTGTATCCTTGAGTCTCCCACTTTTTCCATTTCACGGCACCACAGTAGCCCCTCGCAGGCGATATAAACCATACAGGTTGGCCACAGTGATCACGATCATGGTCAGGCACAGTTCCCAGGAATCAAACAGGTAACCATGCACCGCCCACAAGGCATTGGTGGCCAAGGTGGCCTTGCGCATGCCCACATTGCCCATCATGAACAAGGCCCAAGTACCCAGCAATGTTGCAAACAGTGGCAAAGAGCTGGCCAGCCAACCTTGCCAGGTGAACACAGCAATAGCAACGGCCATGCCACTGAAACCCAATACCAGCGCCAAACGCAAACGCTGGCCCATGACGTTGGAATAAATGGTGACTGCCTGCCGCACCCCTGTGAGAAGCATGATTAAAAAACCGGTATGCACGCCCAACAAGTAGTATTGAAGCCCCCAAGCCATCGACGACAGTGCAAACAACAGCTTGGTCCCACGTTCTGAAATGACGCAGAACCCTGCAATGCTCAAGCCAAAAGCCACTATACCCACTGCCCGGGTTAACAAGTCCGTTGAGTCCAATTCCGATGAGTCCGATCATGATGAAACATTGATCGCAATACTACCTTTGAATTGTTGATTGCTGAGTGCGCGGCACAATCCGTCTGCAATTGATTCAATCCCTTGAAAAACCAGATAAATCGGGCCCGTTTAACGATTGAGCCTTGCCGCTGCCTGAGTTACAGTGAGCCATCCACCATTCCTTTACATTTCGCTTCATGCTTAATTTCAATATTCGCTCAAGCTTCACTACCCGCTTGATTGTGGGCAGCTTGATTGCGCTGTTTTTGCTGTCCATTCCCGTGGCCATCACAGCGCACTGGATATTGCGCAACAACACGATCAATCAGGCAGGTGCGAATGCTCTGGCTCAAACCGAGCAAATTGCCCAATCGGTGGACCGCCATTTGAAAGAGCACTTGCGGGACTTGGTCTACACCAGCCGCATTGAGCAGTCATTTGGAAATTACACAGCCGAAGAACAAACCAAGCTGTTGCAGATTATGCGTGAGCACACGCCGGGCTATTTGTGGATTGGTGTGGCCGCCCCGGACGGTACTGTGCTGGCGGCACTTGATGATTTGCTGGTTGGAAAAAGCGTGGCCTCGCGCCCGTGGTTCAAACAAGGCTTGATCGCGCCCGCAATTATGGATGTGCATGAGGCAGCGTTGCTGGCTGCATTGTTACCCGCTCGAGCTGAAGAAAAGTATCGGTTTATTGATTTCACGACTCCGCTAAAAAACCAGCAAGATGAAATCATCGGTGTGATTGGCATTCATCTGGACTGGAAATATTTTATTGCTGAAATCGAAAAGGACGTGTTCAACACCATCAATCCGTCTGCACCCACAGTGATTTTGGCCAAAGACGGCAGCCTGAGAATGGGCAACCGACTTGATTCGGCTGACTTTCAGGACAGCACCGCCTGGACAGCCATGGCAGGCTTCCGAAAAGCTGTGGCGGGAGAAAACAACTGGTCGATAGAAACCTTGAGCGATGGTGAAAGCTACCTGGTTGCTTTTGCACCCAACAACAGCCCTGAAACCAGCAGTTTGGGCTGGATTTCAGCCACGGTGACGCCCTTGAACGCAGTGGCTTCGCCTATTTCCAAAGCATTGATTGGTGCCATTGTGGCCTTGATCATCGGTACAGTGGCCACCCTGCTGCTGGTGCTTGCTTTGGGCCGAAGCCTTTCTGCCAAGGCCAGTGCTTATCTTGACCTGGTGCGCAAAAATGACCCCAAAGCGCTCGAGGCCTCTATGAAAGAGCTGCCCACCGAGCTGCAACCCATTTCCCGAGACATTCTGGATTTGACCCGTGGACTGACCCAAAAAAGCCTGTCTCTTGAAACTGCGCTGAAATCGGCCAAGGAAAGTTATTGGGTGGTTGAAGCGCTGATTGTGCAAGCACCCATCCCAATTGCCATGTTTGACACAGAAATGAACTATGTGGCGGCCTCCTCGCGCTGGGTGCAAACCTTTGCAAACGGCCACAAAGGCAGCCTGGTGGGCAAAAACCACTACGATGTAGTGCCCAACCTGCACGAGCGCTGGCGTCAGGCACATAGGGCGGGGCTTGCTGGGGAAAGCCTGTCAGCAACATCGGACCCTTGGACCAGTCCTGACGGATACACCATTTGGCTGGACTGGGCCATTGAGCCGTGGCTGAAACCCGATGGGCACCGGGGTGGCATAATTTTGATGTGCAAGGATGTGACCGAGGAACGTTTGATTCGGGACAGCCTGGCCGAGAGTGAAGAACGATTCAAACTGGCCATGGAAGGCTCACACGACGGCCTGTGGGATTGGCAAGTGGGGACCAACAAGGTTTACTTTTCACCCAGCTGGAAACGCTTGCTCGGCTACGAAGACCATGAACTGAGCAATGACTTTGGTACTTGGGAGCGCCTGACTGCGCCCGACGACCTGGAAGTGGCCAAGAAAGCACTTGCCGACGCCTTGGACAATCCCGAAAAGGATTCTTACGAAGCCGAATTTTGCATGGCGCACAAAAACGGCCATTGGGTGCATATTTTGGCCAAGGCACTGATCGTGCGTGATGAACACGGCAAGCCAACCCGGGTGGTGGGTACTCACCTGGACCGGACCGTCCAGCTAGAACTGGAAAGCCGGCTTCGTGAAACAGCCATTGCAGCCAAGGCGGAGAAAGACTCCAACGCAGAAAAAAGCCGCTTTTTGGCCACCATGAGCCATGAAATCCGCACGCCTTTGAACGGCATCATGGGTTTTGCACGGTTGCTGGAGATGGATTTGCCAACCGGTGAGCTAAAGGAACAAGCAGGTTATCTTGTGCAGTCCTCCGAAACACTGTCGGCGATTCTCAATGACATTCTTGACTTCTCGAAACTGGAGTCGGGCATGGTCAAGCTTGTAGATTCGCCATTTTTGATGGAGCAACTGCTCAAAGGCAGCACAGAATTGCCTCGTCTGACCTGTGAATCCAAAGGTGTGAAGTTTGAGCTGAACAACAAACTAGGCGAGCATCAGATTTATTCCGGTGACATGGGCCGCCTGCGCCAAATACTCCAAAACCTTTTATCTAACGCGATCAAGTTCACTTCTCACGGCAAAGTTAGCTTAACTGTCAGTAACACACAATTAAATCCAAACGAAGACCTGATTACTTTTGAGGTCAGTGACACTGGCCTTGGCATTCCAAAAGAGAAACAATCACTGTTGTTCAAACCCTTTTCGCAGGTACATACAGACCGTGAAAACAGGTTTGGCGGTACAGGACTGGGCTTGTCAATCGTGAAAAGCCTGATCAATGCCATGGACGGGGAAATCCAGTTGGAGTCAGAGCCAGGCCAAGGCACGCAAGTGATGTTCTCGGTCACCTTGAAGCGCGAGCATCAACTGGACAGCCAGGGCCAGGAGCGAATTTTACCTGTTCGACCTTTGCGCGTGCTGGTGGCCGACGACACGCCACTGAACATCAAGTTGATTCAGACTTTCCTGCAAAAAGACGCTCATTGGGTTGATGTGGCCAAAGATGGCAAAGAAGCCCTGAACAAAGCGATGACAGAACCCTATGACTTTATTTTGCTGGACATCGACATGCCCAAGCTGTCGGGTTATGAGGTGGTCGAGAAAATTCGATCCACAACCGGTCCGAACCAGCAATGCGAAATTGCCGCATTGACAGGCTACGCTTTCGACAGTGATATTGAGCGGGCTGTGGCCGCGGGCTTTAACTACCATTTCGCAAAACCGATTCAGTTCAATTTGTTGTTAAATCGCTTGGCGATAAGCAGTCAGAATACGAAATGATCACCCACCATGCGAAATGTGGTGCAAAATAGCGGGCTGTTGAAATTGACTAAAAAACGGGGTGTTTTATGGAATTATTAATGGATCCAAACGTTTGGATCGCTTTTGCGATTTTGACGGCCTTGGAAATCGTGCTGGGTATCGACAACATTGTGTTCATTACAGTGCTGGTGTCGAAACTGCCCGCAGACATTCGCGACCGCGTGCGTCAGTTCGGTTTGATGTTCGCAATGGCGACCCGAGTGGGCCTGCTGTTTTCGCTCTCCTGGATTATTGGTTTGACCGAACCCATTTTCGAGGTGGCTGGCAAAGCAATCACTGGGCGAGACTTGGTACTCTTCTTCGGGGGTTTGTTCCTGTTGTGGAAGGCCTCAAAGGAAATTTACCTCGAAGTGGAAGCACCACACCAGGTTGAAGAAGAACTGGAAGCAGGCGCTGCCATTCAGAAAACCGGTGCCAAGCTGTTTTGGTACTCCATCATTCAGATCGGTATTTTGGATATCGTGTTCAGCTTGGATTCCGTGATTACTGCGGTGGGCATGGCTGACGACATCGAGGTGATGATTGCTGCCGTGATGGTGGCTGTGGGTGTGATGATGCTGTTTGCCAAATCAATTGGCGAGTTTGTTGAGGCGCACACCTCTGTGAAAGTATTGGCACTGGCCTTCTTGATGATGGTCGGTATGTTGCTGATCGCAGAAAGTTTTGGCCAACACGTGCCCAAGGCTTACCTGTACAGCGCAATGGGCTTCTCGCTGCTGGTTGAATTGCTGAACCTGCGATCAAAAGCCAAACGTCAGCGGCTTGAAGAAATGGCACGTGCCAAAACCAACGCTGCCTGATAAAACCCGGTAGTAAATTGCAAAAAAGCCAGTGTAAACTGGCTTTTTTGTTTTGTGGGCCAAGCAAACAGCCCCACAGCCTCAAACCCAGAGGGTGAATTCATGCAGCACCGAATTGCTCAGTTTCTTGTTCTTTTCCCGCTCATTTTATTTTCAACTTCGGGGCGTACCGAACCCGATGCCTGGAACCTTTGGAAGCAGCCCGGGGTTCATGCAATTATGCGCCACGCCAGTGCGCCCGGTTTTGGCGACCCGGAGGGTTTCACCTTGAGCGACTGCAAAACACAACGCAACTTGAGTACGGCAGGGCGAGAAGAAGCCCGGATATTGGGTAAGGCCATTCAAAGCAAAGGAATCAAGTTAACCTCGATTTATTCCAGTCAATGGTGCCGCTGTTTGCACACCGCAGAGGAATTAAGATTGGGCAAGGTGCAGGCTTTGCCTGCCTTGAATTCATTTTTCCAGGGGCGGGGCAGCAGCACTGAGCAAACCACGGCTTTGAAGAAACACCTTGCCACGCTTAAACCCACCGACAAGGTGTTGTATGTCACCCATCAGGTCAATACCACCGCCCTGACCGGTATTTATCCAGACTCCGGTGAAGTGGTGTTGTTCAAGTTCAGCCCAGAAGGCGAAATTACGGTACTTGGCCGAGTACAGACCCCATGACACCGCCTTGCGAACCTTAACAAAACTTAACCCAGGGACACTGAACTTCGCCGGCACAACTGCCTCGAACAGTTAACGATTTCGGTTCAACAGCCGGGACGTTTGGAAAATCTTGTAGCTTGAAATTCCAACTGGAGGTAGTAAACATGTTGAAATCAAAACTCACGACAGCAAGCCTGATTGGTTCTATTGCAGTTTCAGCAGCCGCTTTTAGCCTGCCTGCCCAAGCAGAAATCATGGTGGGTGGTGCGCCCATGCTGCCAAGCAAAGACATTGTCGACAACGCCGTCAATTCAAAAGATCACACCACTTTGGTGGCTGCCGTACAAGCCGCAGGCCTGGTGGATACCTTGAAAGGCAAGGGACCATTCACAGTATTTGCGCCAACCAATGATGCATTTGCAGCACTGCCGAGCGGCACCGTGGACACTCTTCTGAAACCAGAAAACAAATCGGCCCTGCAAGGTGTGCTGACCTACCACGTGGTGCCTGGGAAAATTACAGCCGCCGATTTGAGTAATCAGATTGTTCAAGCTGGTGGCATGGCCACCCTGAAAACAGCATCGGGTGCTTCGCTTGGAGTAAAGCTGCAGGGCGATAAGGTGGTGCTGGTTGACGAAAAAGGTGGTACAGCCGAGGTCACCATTGCCAACGTTACCCAATCCAACGGCGTGATTCACGTGGTGGACAGCGTATTGCTACCCAACTCCTGATTCCAGAGTTTCCCCTGACGGGCGCTCAGCAAGCCTGTCGTCATCTCCGACCTTAAAATTGCTGTTTTGGCGAGCCCACGCGGTTCGCCTTTTTTTATGCAGCTTTCTAACGCGCCCGGGTCACCAACACAATGCCCAACACCACGGGAACAATGCCAATGAAATCGATCCAGTTCAAAGGCTCGTTCAGCAGCCATGCGCCTGCCAACAAGCCCAAGGGTGGTGTTAAGAAAAACCACACACTGGCTGCGCTGGCACTGCCACGCTCCAACAGGTTAAACCACAACTGATAACCGGTAATCGACACCACCAACACCAGCCATGCAAATGCGCCAGCAAACGAGGGAGTCCAGACGATTGCGGACCAGTCTTCCATGAACAAGGCAACAGGCAACAACAAAAGGCCACTGAGAATGATCTGAAAACCGGTTCCGGTGACGATGTCGGTGCGCACAGGCCATTTTTTGTACAGCACCGTGCCAAAGGCCAGGGTTAGTAAAGCGGCCAGTACCAGCAGGAAGCCTTCAAGCGAGTCTGTAGTAGAGCCGATTCGGTTGCGAACAATAAAGGCCACACCCAGAAAACCCAAAGCCAAACCCAGCACCTTTTGGCGTGTGAGGGGTTCGCGCAACAAAAACGAAGACAACACTGCAACCACAATAGGGTTTGCACTAATAAGAATGGTGGACAAACCCGAGGATAGGCTGCCCATGCCGGTCCAGCTTAAACCCAGATAAAGCGCATGGTTCAACAATCCCAAGGCGCTTAACACGCCCAACTCTTGGAGGGTTAATTTGCGCAGTGTTCCGCGCCAATGCGCCCAGGCCAGCATCAAGGCCCCAGCCACGAGAAAACGCAAAGTTAGAAACAACAGGGGTGGACTGTCGATCAAACCAATTTTCGCAGCAGGAAATGCGCTGGTCCAGATCAGGACGAATGGAAACGCCAATGAAGCGTTTCTCAAAAGGGGGTATTGATTCATTCAAGGAAATCCAGTAATTGTGAGACATTGTAATCAGCGAATCTGCTAAACCTAGCCGACGACCGGAGTTTTAGATGCTCGAGCAGTTCCGATTAATCGTCGTGGATGATGAAAAACCCCAACTTGAAGCACTGTGTTCACTGCTTCAAGATGCGGGATTTGAAGTCAAAGGATTTCCTGAACCAGTCCAGGCGCTGGAACACTTGAAGCGCCAAAGCTTTGATGTGCTGCTCACCGACCTGCGACTTCCCGGCATGGACGGCATCGAGTTGGTGCAACGTGCACGCCAACTGGACCCCGATTTAAGCGCTGTGCTGATGACCGGGCATGGCAGCATTAAAACTGCGGTAGACGCCATGAAGCTTGGGGTGCTGGATTACATCCTGAAACCCTTCAAGGTCAGCGAGTTGATGCCGGTAGTGAACCGGGCCATCGAAGTGCGTAAATTAAAGCTGCAAAACTCGCAGCTGATCCGCGACCTTTCCAGCAGCAATTCACGCTTGCTGGAAATGAACCATGAACTGGACCACTTTGCCGGGCGCGTTGCTCACGATCTGAATTCGCTTTGCCACATTATTCAGGGATTCGCAGGCAGCCTGACACGCCGGGCCCACAGCAAACTGGACGAGCAAGAGCAGCGCTACCTGCTGCGTATCAATGAGGCCAGCGCGCGCGGCGGTCAACTGGTGTCTGATCTGCTGGCTTTTGCGCGGCTTGGCTCAGGCGAATTGAAGTTCAACCAGGTGGTGTTGAATGAAGTGGTGGAAAAAGCCAGAGCCATGGTGGAATCGACCGAAGGCCTGCGACTGGCTGACTGGAGCATTGCCAAACTGCCCGACATTGAAGGTGATGAATCGCTGTTGGAGCAGGTGTTTGTCAACCTGTTTTCGAATGCTTTGAAATTCAGCCAGATCCGGGAACTGCCGACGATTGTGGTTGAAGCCAATGTTCTGAACGATGCCGTCGAAATCAAGGTTATCGACAACGGTGCAGGCTTCGACCCTGACCGGGCCGATGGTCTTTTCAAGCCTTTTCATCGCCTGCACAACGCTCATGATTTTGAAGGCCACGGCATGGGCCTGGCCAATGTAAAAAGAATCATTGAACGGCACGGCGGTCAAATCACCGCTGTGTCTGCTCCCGACAAGGGAGCTGTGTTTACCCTGATTTTGCCGATACACCAACACAGCAGCATCACACCACGACAGGCAAACGTTGTAGCAGAAACCCCAAGCCTTGAGTTGACCAGCACAATCGACGAGAAAATTGACCCGCAACGCTCAGAATTATTGAGCGCGTGTGTAGAACGGCTCAACGACATCGTGATGATTACCCAGGCCTCGCCAATCGACGCGCCCGGCCCGCGCATCATTTACGTGAACTCGGCATTTGAAAAGGTAACTGGTTACAGCCGGGATGAAGTAATCGGCAAAAGCCCACGCCTGCTGCAAGGCCCTGAAACTGACAAAACCGAACTACAGAAAGTTCGGGCCGCCCTTGTAAACAAGGAATCTGTGCATGTCGAACTGGTGAATTACGGCAAAAGTGGCAAACCCCACTGGCTTGAAATGGACATCGTGCCGGTGCTCGGCTCGAACGGAGAGGTACCCTATTTTGCGTCCATTCAACGCGATGTAACCGAGCGCCGCCGGGCGGAGGACAAACTCAAACGCAATGAAGCGCTGCAGCGTATTGGGGGGCGCCTTGCCAAACTGGGTGCCTGGGCCATTGAACTGGGCCCGGTGCCCCGCCTTTACTGGTCGGAAGAAGTATTCGACATACTGGAGATTGGCAAAGGCCAACTGCCCACCAGTTATGACGATGCCCTGCGTTATTACCATGGCAAATGGAAAAAGATGGTGGAGGCTGCGCTGGCCCGCTGTTCAACCGAGGGGCTCGCATTTGAGCTGGAGCCTGAAATGCGCTCCAACAATGGCCGGCGAATATGGGCTCGCGTGGTGGGCGAAGCGGTGCGCAACGAGAAAGGCGAGATTGTTCGAGTGCAAGGTGCTTTTCAAGAGATCACCGACTCCAAACTGGCGGTGCTTACGCTGATGCACATGAATCGACTGCTTGAAGCCCAGCAACGCGTGAATGACATTACCACCACCCTGGACAAGCCCGAAAAACTGTTGCAAGAGGTATGCAGCGTATTCTGCTCATTGGGTGGCCTGCCTTTGGCGTGGGTTTGTCAATTTGGCAAAGACTTGAGCGATTTGAAAGTAACGGCTGCCGATGGTTCTCAGCAAGAGTTTGTTTCTCAAATCATGAAGACCACCACCTTGCCGCGTGATCATGAACTGGTGGACCGCTTGCGCGCCGGGAAAATGCACATTTGCCAGAATGTGGCAGAGGAACCGCAAGCCAAAATGTGGCATAAACAGGCCATTGAAGAGGGTCTTGAGTCTTTTGCCATACTGCCCATTCATGCGCAAGGCAAACTGCGTGCAAGCCTGGTGTTGTTTGGGGCGGGCATTCACTTTTTCACCAACGAAGTGCGACAGCTGTTGAAAACCTTGGCGAAAAATTTGTCTTTTGCATTTGAAAACCTGTTGTTTGCCGAGGAGCGAAGCCGCAATGCAGAGCGCCTCAAATTGCTCGAAACATGCGTGGAACGCCTGAACGACATTGTGCTGATTACCGAGGCCGAACCAATCGATGGCGATGGTCCGAAAATACTCTATGTGAATGATGCTTTCGTCAGACGCACTGGATACTCACGCGAAGAAGCCATTGGAAAAACACCCCGAATTTTGCAAGGTGAGCGGACGCAGCGCGATGCATTGGACCGCATCCGCAACGCTTTAAAGGACTGGAAACCAGTTCGTGAAGAGTTGATCAACTACACCAAGAGCGGCGAAATGTTTTGGCTGGAACTGGAGATCGTTCCTGTGGCCGATGAGACAGGATGGTACACCCACTGGGTGGCGATTGAACGTGACATCACCGAGAGAAAACAGGCTGAAGCCGCATTGAAAGAGGGATCTGAGCGATTCCGGCTTTTGGCTAGCGCATCAAGAGACTGTATCTGGGACTGGAATTTGATCACCGATGAAATTTGGTGGAATGAAGGGTTCGAGAAATTGTTTGGGTTCGACCGAAAAAAAATTGAACCCAGCAATGATTCCTGGATTAATCGCATTCACCCGGAAGATCGTGAACGCGTGGTCAAAAGTATTTTTGAAGCCATCAATTCCAGTGAGGAAAGTTGGCAAAATGAATATCGATTCGCACATTTCAGTGGTCGCTGGCTGGATGTTCTGGACCGAGGTTACGTGATTCGGGATGAACAGGGAAAAGGCATTCGCATGATAGGCGGAATGACCGACATGACCCATATCCGGCAGTCTGAACGGCGCAGTCAAGCGCAATTGATACGGATGAACCTGCTCAACGAAATTACGCGCGCCATTGGCAATCGACATGATCTGGACAGTATTTATCAGGTGGTGACCAACAGCATTGAACACGAACTTCCTGCAGACTTTTGCCTTACCGCCTCCTACTCGGAACTCGAGAAAACCATTACCTTCAGGTCATTGGGCAATGCGACAGAAGTTTCTGCAAACCGCATCGGGTTTTACCTGCATGCGTCCATTCCGGCAAAAGGTGTTCATCTGGACCGGGCACTTCAAGGCGAATTTGTGTATCAACCCAACCTCGGGGGCAGCATGTGCCTGACAGGCGAGGGCATGCACGAACTGGCGGGACTGGACAGCATGGTGATTGCTCCCCTGATGCATGAGAGCAAAGTACTGGGCATTATTACCACCGCACGAAAAGGGCTGGATGCCTTCTCGCCCGATGAGCTTGAATTTCTTCGTCAGTTGGCCGAACACGTGGGATTGGCCCTTGCACAAACCGAACTGCTTCGGGAATTGCAGGAAGCCTATCAGAACCTTCAACGCACACAGCAACTGGTGTTGCAACAAGAACGCCTGCGAGCGTTGGCGGAAATGGCAGGGGGTATTGCACACGACATCAACAATGCAATTTCGCCTGTGGCTTTGTACACCGATGCCCTGCTGAGCTCGGAAAGCAACTTGAGCGAACGTGGCCGCAAGCAGTTGCAAACCATTCAACTGGCCATTGACGATGTGGCCCGAACTGTGGACCGCATGGGGCAGTTTTCCAGACGACAGGAGGACGGCGTAGAACTGACCAGCGTGAACCTGGCCAAGGTGTGCGAACAATCCATGGAATTGACCAAGGCCCGCTGGCACGACATTCCCCTGCGCAATGGTATTTCAATTGAATTCAGTGTAGAACTTGGCCAGGATGTACCCGAGATAGATGCATCGGAACCCGAGTTGCGAGAAGCGCTCACCAATCTGATTTTCAATGCGGTAGATGCCATGCCCAGGGGCGGCACCATAACGCTGTCGACCCGACTGGAGAAAAAAAGCGACCATGACCAGGTGGTAATTGAAATACGCGACACCGGCCTGGGTATGAACGAAGAAACGCTGAAGCGATGCCTGGAGCCCTTTTACACGACCAAAGGTGAACGTGGCACAGGCTTGGGCCTGGCCATGGTGTATGGCATTGTGAAACGGATGCGTGGCCAGATTGAAATTGACAGTCAGGAGAATAAGGGGTGCACCGTTCGAATTTTGCTACCCACCGGTTGTCGTCAAAACAAATTACAAACCCGCGAAACGGGCGATCAAAAACCCCACCCTTCCTTCCACATTTTATTGATTGACGATGACACCAAAGTTCTGGGAGCACTGAAGGATGGTTTAAGCGCAAGCGGCCACAGGGTTCAAATTGCCAATTCAGGACCACACGGCATTGAGTTGTTTACCAAGGCCATCGCCGAGGGTGCGCCATTTGATGCGGTGATTACAGATTTGGGCATGCCTGGCATGGATGGGCGGCAGGTGGCCGAGGCTTTGAAAAACATCAACAAAGATTGCCCGGTGACCTTACTGACTGGCTGGGGCAAACAACTGGATGCCCAAACCACAGTGATACCTCACATTGATGCTGTGTTAGCCAAGCCACCCAAAATTTCTGAGATTCAGGCATTGCTGCGAACCCAAATTCAATAAAAGAATGAGGCCCTGAATTTTCAGCTTCAATTCATCTTGTTTTTCTAGACTGTGTACACATTGAACCCACACAGGAGATACAAAATGATTCGTCGCCCCACCCCAACTTTGTCTGCCCTTGCCTTGATTTTGCTGACTGCCACACTGATGGCAATGCCCAAGGCATCGCATGCCGATGATGACAGGTCGAACGCCACACGAGACACAGAGATCGTCAAGGCGTTTGGTTTGATCAGCGCTGAACAAGCCCGCGAAATTGCGCTAAAAGAAGCCCCTGGCGTGGTGACTGAACTTGAACTGGATGACCGCGACTATGCCAAAGGATGGAAGTGGGAAGTGGAAGTTGTGAATGCCGATGGCCGCGAGGTTGAAGTAGACCTGGATGCAAAAACTGGCAAGGTGTTGAAGGTTGACAAAGACTGGTTCTAAACCAGTGCACCGGGCTTGAAGGTGACACGCACAGTAAGCCCTGGCGCGTTGTTGGCAAATTCAAGCTCGGCGCCGTAGGTGCCTGCAATGTCATGCGCAATGGCCAAACCCAGACCACTGCCCGGTGTGTTTTCATCAGCCCGAAAGCCACGCTGTGTGATTTCAGTCAGCAAGCTGGAAGGACAACCCGGGCCGTCATCACTAATCTGGACTGTGTTGCCCTGAAGTGAAATGTGCACGGTCGTGTTGGCCCACTTCGATGCATTGTCGATTAAATTGCCAAACAGCTCGAACAAATCTTCCCGATCACCCAGCAAGGTGGCGCCATGGGGTACCTGAACCACAAAGTTCAATGCCTTGTCGCGGTAAAGCGCTTTGCAACTTCCCACCAAGGCATTCAGTATTTCAAGCAAGTCAATGCGCTGGCCTGGGCGCAGATCACCCACCACCCGCACACGGGCTGTTTCCCGATCAATCAAGCGGGCTACCTCCGCAGTCAAGGTGTGAACCTCTTGGATGAACTGGCGGCGGTCTGATTCATCGCTGAGTTGTGAGAGCCGGGCAAGCCGGGTTTTCAAGGCGTGGGCCAAATTGCCCATGCCCTCGCGGGATCGTTTCAAGCGCTGATCAATCGCAGTGAGCAAACGATTCAACTCATCAACCAAGGGTTTGATTTCATCGGGGCCCTGAAATTCAAGCTGCTTGATTTCGCCTTGTTGCAAACGGGCCAAGGCTGCTTGCACTGCATTGAGGGGCTTTAAGGTTTTAATCACGATCAAGCGCTGAATCAACACCAGTGCCAACAAAAAAAGCGCCGAGAAACCCGCGTTGGCCAGCTGGTATTGCTTCAGGTTATTGCGCAATGGGGTGATGTCGCGCGCAATTGCAATGGTGAACTGTTGATTGTCTTTCTCGTAGTTGCGCGCATGCACCAAGAGGTATTGACCATCGGGCCCGGATTGTCGAGTGATCAATGCCTGCGGTCCGCCCGGTGTTGGCAGTGTGAAATCAGCATCCCACAGCGAACGGGAGTAGCGAATTTCCGCTTGGTGTTGCAAGGCAAAGTAAGTGCCGGAATAAGGCTGTTGATAGGCGGGTACCAAACCGGTGGTACTCAGGGCAAGGGCATCTGCGGTATCAAACTCCACACCAGCCAGCAAGGCTTCGCTGTCTTGCTGTAGTTGGTCGAGCAATTGTTTCTCCAGCAGGTTTTCAATGGCACTGGAGGAAAGCCACCACTGTGCCAGCAGCAACACCATGAGGCTAACGATCAAACCAAACGACAAGCGGTTGCGCAATGAATTCATGGTGCGGGCTCGCCAAATACATAGCCTTGCCCTTTGCGGGTTTGTATCCACTGCGCGCCGATTTTCTTGCGCAGGCGGTTCACATACACCTCCATCACATTGCTGTCTTTGTCCGCATCGTATTCATACACATGCTCGGTCAACCTTGTTTTGCTCAAGGGCTGCCCGGGGTGCAACATGAAATAGCGCAGCAAGCGAAATTCTGTAGCGGTGAGTTGTTGGGGTTCTTCATCATTGACCTGAACGGTTTGCAAGGTTTCATCCAGCAGCAGGCCTTTGGCTTTCAGTGACTCAGGCGCTGTACCCACAGCACGCTTGAGTACTGCACCAATGCGCGCCAGCAATTCTTCAGTTTGAAAGGGTTTGGGTACATAGTCATCGGCACCCGCATTGAAACCTTCCACTTTTTCCTGCCAGGTTCCCCGCGCAGTCAGCACAATGACCGGCAATTTCAGACCTTGCTTACGCCAGGTTCTCAACACATCCAAGCCCGGTTTTCCGGGCAGGCCCAAGTCGAGCACCACCAAATCATACGGTTCAATACAACCCTGCGCTTCGGCCTCAATGCCATCTTGCACCCAATCAGCCGCATACCCTGCCTTGCCCAGTTGTTTGTGCAACTGCGCGCCCAGTACCGGGTCATCCTCTACCAACAGCAGTCGCATGGCGCTTAATCGTCCTGTTCAAGTTGCAGCAGTTCGCCGGTGCGGGCATCGAACTCCATTTCCCACACTTTGCCGCTGCTTTCAAGCAATTCTATTTCATAGATGTAACGTCCATCGTCTTTGTCGAGATCGACATCGACAATGCGCCCCGGCTTGATCTTGCGGGCACGATCGAAAATTTGCTCAAGCGAGAGAATTTCGCCGCTGCGCTGAAGCTGGCGAATGCGTTTGTCGTCGTCTGCATAGGCAAACGGCGGTAAGACCGAAGCAAAGCAGAGCAGAACAACTAGAAAAGTGAGGGCACGGGCTTTCATGATGAAAGTAATGTACCCGATTCACCTGAATTGAAGCTTAAAAACCCAGGTGAATGCCGCGAGGCATCACGATTTATTGGGCGTACTGCTGCTTTCAACGAGGCGTGGCTGCTCATCACGGGGCCACTCAAAGCTGTAAAAACCTTGTTTGCCATTGATGGTGTAATCAAACTGGCCACTGATGGAACGGGTCTTCATTTCCAAATTAAATACACAGCTGTTGGGGGCTTCACAACCATGCTGGCTCACCAGGTTGCTAACTTCGGGATCGATCAACGGCGCAGTGTGCAAGCCCTGTGGGGTCATGAAATACACCCCGGCGTTGTTGCCGCAGTGGTTTTCAATCAGGGTATGGCCGACGCCCTCAAACCGGAATTCGCAATTGTTTTTCGATGCGTACGACAGTACCTGCTGAGCCGCCGCTTTTTCCTGGCAGGAAGACACACCAAACAAAGTGAGTGCGGTGACGACCATCAAACTGAACAACACAAAAAGAAATTTACTGGCTTTGCCCAGAAACGAGCCCTGCCGTCGATTTGAATCGAACGACAGGGAGCGCGACCTGCTGCGTTGGTTGAACATGGCTGGTGACCTTCTGTGAGTGAGGTTGGGATATTGGCAATGAAGCTGCCCTTTCCCAACGTCTCAACTCCACCAGCGTTTACACAGAACAAACAGTTATTTTTCCCTTTTCAGAGTTTGTTTACGCCGCATGAGCAGGAACACTGCTGGCACCACGAACATCGACAACAAAGGTGCGCTGATCATACCGCCTACCATGGGTGCGGCAATGCGCTGCATGACCTCACTTCCTGTACCGGTACCCCACATAATTGGTATAAGTCCGGCCAGAATGGTGAGCACGGTCATGGCTTTGGGGCGCACCCGCAGCACAGCGCCTTCGCGGATCGCATCCAGCAAATCGTCCTCTTCAGTGTTTCCCCGTTTAACGCGGTTGGCCCAGCTTTGATTCAAATAAAGCAGCATGATGACGCCGAATTCCGCCGCCACACCCGCCAGTGCAATAAAGCCCACAGCACCCGCCACTGACAAATTGAACTCAAGAAGCCACAGCAGCCATGCGCCACCAATCAGTGCAAAAGGCAGAGTGGCCATGATCAGCAAGGCTTCATCCACTTGCTTGAAGGTCATGTACAACAGCACAAATATAATCAGCAAAGTGAACGGCACCACCAATTTTAATTTCTCGGTGGCACGCTCCAGGTATTCAAACTGCCCCGACCATGAAATGGAATAGCCGGCCGGCAGCTTTACTTGCTCAGCTACGACACGTTGCATGTCCAGCACGGCAGAACGCAAATCGCGCCCGCGAATATCGATGTACACATACCCAGCCAATCGGGAATTTTCACTGCGCAACATGGGTGGCCCATCGGTGATGCTGATTTTGGCCACATCACTCAACACAATTCGCTGGCCGGAGCCGGTGTAAATTGGCAGTACACGCAGGCGGGTTAACGAGTCACGCAACTCACGCGGGTAACGCACATTGATGGGAAAACGCTGCAAACCTTCCACAGTTTCACCAATGTTCATGCCACCCACTGCGCTTGAAATAATCGACTGAATATCCGAAATGTTCATGCCATATCGCGCAGCCATGTCGCGGTCAATATCCACATCCACATAACGCCCGCCAGTGAGGCGTTCAGCGAATGCGCTGCTCACTCCCTCTACATTTTTTACTGCCTTTTCAATGTTCACGGCCACTTGGTTGATGGTACCCAAGTCGGCGCCTGTCACCTTCACACCGACCGGGCTTTTAATGCCGGTGGCCAACATGTCGATGCGGTTGCGAATAGGTGGTACCCAAATGTTGGTTAAACCAGGTACGCGCACAATTTTGTCCAGCTCGTCCACCAACATATCGGCTGTCATGCCCTCTCGCCATTCACTTTTGGGCTTGAACTGAATGGTGGTTTCAAACATCTCCATAGGTGCGGGGTCTGTTGCTGACTCCGCGCGGCCCGCTTTGCCGTAGACCGATTCCACTTCGGGTAACGTGGCGATCAAGCGATCTGTTTGTTGCAACAACTCAGCAGCCTTGCCTGCGGACAAACCCGGCAATGCGGTGGGCATGTAAAGCAAATCGCCTTCATCAAGCGGTGGCATGAATTCACTGCCCAACTGGCTTAGCGGATAGAAGCTGATGCCCAGCAGCAGAACGGCCACAGCCACGGTGGTTTTGGGGAATTTCAATACCGCATCGAGTGCAGGGCGATACGCTGCAATCAAACCCCGATTGATGGGGTTCGAATTTTCATTGGGAATTTTTCCCCGAATCAAGTACCCCATCAACACCGGAATCAGCGTAATGGCCAGGCCAGCCGAGGCTGCCATGGCATAGGTTTTTGTGAAAGCCAAGGGAGAAAACAAACGCCCCTCCTGTGCCTCTAGCGTGAAAACAGGGATGAAACTAAGCGTAATGATCAACAAGGAAGAAAACAGGGCAGGCCCCACTTCAATCGAGGCATCACCAATCACGCGCCAACGTTCCATGCCTGCCAACGCCTTGCCAGGGTTGTCGTGCGCCCACTGTTCAAGGTGCTTGTGGGCGTTTTCAATCATGACCAGCGCGGCGTCCACCATGGCACCCACGGCAATTGCAATACCGCCCAGCGACATCACGTTGGCATTCACACCTTGCTGCTCCATCACAATGAATGAGGCCAACACACCCAAGGGCAGGGAAACAATCGCCACGAAGGCCGAACGAAAATGCAAAAGAAAAACAAAGCACACCAAAGCCACGACGATAAATTCTTCAAGCAGTTTGAAAGTGAGGTTGTCGATTGCGTTGTTGATCAACGTAGAGCGGTCGTACACCGGAACAATTTCAACCCCCTTGGGTAAACCGGGCTTCAGGCTTTCCAGCTTGGCCTTCACCGCTTCAATGGTGTTCAGGGCATTTTTACCCGAACGCATCACCACAATGCCGCCCACGGACTCGCCACTGCCATTTAATTCGCCGATGCCACGGCGCATTTCAGGGCCGATCTGGATGCGGGCTACATCTGCCAGCTGCACTGCAATGCCTGTGGCACTGCTTTTTAATGGAACCGAACGAAAATCATCCAGATTCTCCAGGTACCCGGTGGCGCGCACCATGTATTCGGCTTCACCCAGTTCAATCACCGAGCCACCCGCTTCCTGATTGGCGTTGTTAATTGCCATGACCACTTCATCGAGCGTAATGCCGTAGCCCGCCAACTTTTGAGGGTCGAGCACCACTTGGTACTGCTTCACGAAACCGCCTACCGAAGCCACCTCGGCCACATCCTCCACGGTTTTCAATTCATAGCGCAGAAACCAGTCTTGCAAAGCCCGCAGTTGCGACACATCCAGGCTGCCGGTGGTGTCTTGCAGAGCGTATTGGTAAATCCAGCCCACGCCTGTGGCATCTGGCCCCAAGGCGCTTTTGGCACCCGCTGGAAGGCTGCTTTGCGCCTGGTTTAAATACTCCAGTACCCGCGAACGCGCCCAGTACAAGTCCACACCATCTTCAAAAATAATGTAAACAAAACTGTCGCCGAAAAACGAAAATCCTCGAACATCTTTTGCACCAGGCACGGAAAGCATGGTGGTGGTGAGCGGGTAGGTCACCTGATTTTCAACAATTTGAGGGGCCTGTCCAGGAAAGCTGGTGCGTACAATCACTTGCACATCGGATAAATCGGGCAGCGCATCAAGCGGGGTTTTGTACACCGACACCACACCCCAGGCACTGATCATGACCGTGGCGATCAACACCAGCAAACGGTTAGCAATCGACCATCGAATAATGAAGGCAATCATGGTTGCTCTCCGGTATTCAAACGCGCTTCAAGCCCTCGCAAACTGGCTTCAGAGTCAATCAGGAACTGACCAGAAAGCACCACCTCCTGGCCGGGTTGCAGGCCTTCCAGCACCTCGGTTTTTCCATCAAATTCAATGCCTGTCTTGATTTCAACTGGCGTGAAGCGGCCTTCCTCATTGGCCAACATGACCACCGCACGGCGGCCGGTTTGTATTACTGCCTCCGAAGGAACAATCAATGTTTCTGGTCGGCTTGGATCCATGAAACGGGTTTGTACAAACATGCCGGGCAGCAGTTTCTGCTCTGGGTTCTTCAACACAATGCGGGCCAACACGGTGCGGGTATTGCTGTTTACCTGCGGCAGCACAGCCTGCACCGTGCCCTCAAAACTACGCCCTGGCACAGCTTGGGCCTTGGCCACCACATTCACGCCAGCTTTTACGTAAACAGCCTGCCCCTCGGGCACCTCAGCTTGCACCCACACGGTGGACAGTCCGTTGATTTCCATCAAGGTCATGCCTGGCTGCACGGTCATGCCTTCGCGCACCATCAGCTCGGTCACCACGCCGCTGCGGGGGGCAACAATGGCCACACGGGGTTGTGTTCGCCCACTTTGCTCAACTTGCCGAATTTGAGCGGTACTCATGCCCACTTGCAACATGCGCTGGCGCGCAGCATCAACCAAGGGCTGCAAGTTCTCACCTTTCATTTTTTGCAGTGACAAGAATTCCTCTTGCGCAGCAATCCAGTCGGGCACATACACTGTTAACAGGGTTTGGCCTTGCCGGACTGAATCGAGCGTGGCAGTCACGTTCAGATTTTCCACATATCCCATAGCCCGGGATTGAATCACCACGCGTTCGCGTTCATTCCACTGTACAGAGCCACTGGCGCTAATTTCAGGGGCCAGCATGCCCATTCCCACAGCCGCTGTGCGTATGCCCAGATTCTGTTGAATTCGGGGGCTTACTTTCACACTGCTGTTGTCGGCAGAATCGGCCCCTGAGTACGCGGGCACCAGCATCATGTCCATGAAGGGGCTTTTACCCGGGGAATCGAATTTGCGGCCTGGCACCATGGGGTCGTGGTAATACTGCACGGCCAGCCCGGTTTCAGGATCAACATCACCCGCCTTGATGCCACTTTCCATGTGTCTGCGGGTGGCGGCTTCACCTTGCGGAATGTTCCAGGTGGAGGGGTCTACCTTCCCACCATCTAAACCACCCTCAACGGCGCCACCCTCAACTGCGCCACCCTCATTTGCACCACCAATAGGGGCCGACATCATTTCCATGCCCTGGTTCATGCCCAGTGCCCACAAACCATAACCCCCGCCAGCCAGCGCTGCCAATGCGAACACGCCAACTGCAATATGCGTCTTTTTCATTGTTGTACCTCTACAGGAATCAGGTATTCCAGTTGCGCCCAAAGTTGAGCGGTGTCCATTTGAATGCGCAGTTTTTCCATGCGCATGTCGATCTCCATTCGGCGCGCAGCCAACACCTCGGCCAAATTACCCGTGGCCCCTTGGTAAGCTGCAAGCGCAGCTTGCGTGCGCTGTTGGGTCAGCGGAATCAGGCTGCGATCAAAGTCGCCGATTCGCTTCAAATTGCTTTTCCAGGTTTGCTGCCAGCGTTGTGTTTGCACCAAGTGTTCGCGGTGCAGTTCAATGCGCTCCGCCTTTGCTTTGGCGGCCATGGCGTTGGCTGAGGCCAGTGCCTGGTTCTGCCGGTTGTCCTGGTCCACAAACAGCGGGCGTGACGCGCCAAATGACAGCATTTCCGAGAACTCGGGCCCACGTCCGGCATACATCACCGACAAGGTCCAGTCTGCTGACTTTTCCTGTTGCTTTACTTGAACCTCGGCAAGTGCAGTGGCTTCGGCTTTTTCAAGAGCCAACACCTCGGGGTGACGGTGAAGCCTTTCAAACAGGTCTGATGCCTGCAAGCGCGATTGCGTCAAGTCCACAGGGCCAGCAAGGGTTGCATCGGCTTGCTCACCCACCCAGCGCTGCAGTTCCGCTTGAGCATTGTCCAGCAAGGTTTGTGTGTCCTGAATTTTCAGGTCCATCAAACCCAGTTCTGTACGTGCCGCAAACACATCGGTTTGCGCAGTCTTGCCTGACCGGTACTGGGCATCGGCAGCCTCAATTTGCAACGCCAGTTCATTGCGCTGCGATTGCAGCAGAACCAACATTTCCTGTAGATAAAAGCGGTCCAGATACGCCTGCGCTGTGGCGGTGCGCAGTTTACTCAATGCCTGAAACTTTCCGGCTTGAGCAAACTCGGCGCTTTTGTTGAACACGTTGGCCTGAGCGTTGCGCTTGTCCTTGCGGGTAAATGTTTGGGAAACACCTACCCCCCGCATGGTCATGAAATCAGCCGCGAGGCTGAACTGGTCTGGCCCGTTGGCAGGAATGTTGATTACTTCCAGGTTCAACATGGGATCGGGCAGTTCACCTGCGGCAATCGCCTGGCTTTGTGCCGCTTTCGTGGCTGCGTCTTGTGCACGCAGTGCCTCTGATCGCTGCTCTGCCAAGGCAAGGGCTTTCGACAGGCTCAACACCCCTCGCTCTTGCTGAGTCAACGCCTGTGCCAAGGTGTACTCGGTGGTGGCTGTATCTTGGGCCATGACATTGCCCATGAAAAATACTGCCGCCAAAGCCACTGCAACCAACGCCAATTTAATAAAGGTTGTTTTGCCCAACATGGGGGCCTCCTGCATGGTGTTCAAACCATGAGAAAAACGATAGAAACCGCAAGCAGTCAAGCATTGCGGCAGTTCGGGGGTTTCAACAGAAGTCAGGCCCGGGGCGGGCGATCGAGAGGAATTTGAAGCTGGGAGAGCAGCAGTGTTTTCACTGTTGGCACGTGCACGGGTGAAACACCCTGAGAGTCGAGAATTACTGCCTCATAGGCCAGCGAAGGAACCACACAACACACGGGCGAGCCTGCAAAACAACCTTCCTCCACATGTTGCGCCATCTCGTCCATTATGGCTGATGGCGTAGTGTCCGATTGCAATGCATCCATCTCGGCGCAGCATGGCAACGCGTGCGCCAGGCTTTGAAAAAGCAGCGCAAACAACAATGCAGCGTGGATCAGCGATTGACGGATCATGTGAATTTCAATGGTAAGTGCTCTCAAAAGGTAGCACACAGTCGATAAGCACAACAAGGAATTTACGTTCATTGCCCATTACAAATTTGTAATGCAACTTAAAGCATCTGCTCATTCGTCCCTGCGTAATCAAAAGCATCGACCTCAGTAATGGCGATACAAGCGAATGAACCGGTGAAGGGTTGGTATCAATTTGACACCAATTTCGGCACAATTGATTAATCACCTCAATTGTTTTTCAGCATCTCGAAGTTTTTCTTTGGCCTCTAAATAACCTGTTTTAAAAACCCAATGACGGTCATTCAGACCCAGTTGACCAACATTGGTTAATTGAGGCGCAATGATCATTGTTGCCATTGGCATCTCAAGTTCTTTGATCCGAAAACTCGAGATCAAAAAGGTTTGAAACATCAAATCGGTCAGCGTAAAAACTTCTGCAAGTTCGGGTGGATACACCACATCCACGGCAAGAATGGGTAGCTTGCTCAAGCGCTGCGCCGGGCCAATGGGTAGTGGCGAACTGGCCTGACCATCGATGTAAAGACGCCCATTGATTGAGGGTGGTGTGAAGATACCCGGAATTGTTGAAGACGCCCGCACAGCCTGAGTAACATCACCCGCATTGAAAACTACGGGACGACCGGTTTCCAGATCAGTGGCCACGATGGCAACTGGTTTTAAGAGAACTTCAAACGTTTGAACGCCAAAATCACGACGCAATTGTCGTTCGAGAAACTGGCCAGAGAACACCCCTGCCTCGCCCTTCAAAACTGGCTGCCCCAGGTTGGGCAACACAGGTACAAACAGATCCCGGCTACTTAGTGAATCAGCACGTTGCATCATTTGATCGGCTGTATAACCCAAACCCCAGTAAGCGGCCACCACAGCGCCAGCGCTGGTACCAATCACCATTCTGGGCTCAAGCCCCTGTTCCTCAAGGGCCTTTAGAACTCCGATGTGCGCAAAGCCCCGAACACCGCCGCCGGAAAGAACCAATATGAAACCCTTCTCGAATTTCTGAGTGTAGGCGGCACGCTCGGCGCTAAACCAAGGTTCTCCCTTCACCGCAACAGTTGGTTTGTGACTTTCCGGCTGAATAAAATTTCCGATTGTTTGACAGGCGCAAAGCACCATTGCTGAACCAAGCAAACTCAGCATTAAACCCACTTTGCCCGCGATAACGGACCCAGCGGGAAATCCAGATTTGTTTTGCAATGGCGCTTCTCCTGATTACTGTTTCTTCTCGATGTGCGTGATATTCATGTTTTGATCCACGGCGAACAGAACATTATCGCCTTTGTTCAGGCCTTCCAGTTGTGCCGCCTCTTTGGCCGAGAAAACCATGGTCATTGGAGGCATTTGAAGATTCTTGATTTCGCCATGCTTCAATGTGACCTTACCTGTCTTCGGATCAATTTTTTTCACCTCGCCCTGTGTCATTTCCATGGTTTCCACAGATTTCTGCTCGGTGGCTTTGCCAGCATGGGCACCGTGATCTCCCGCGGCAAAAACCGAAGTCGAAATTGACAATGCAAAGATAGAAGCGATTTTGATTAATTGGGTTTTCATGATTTTTCCTTTTCAGTGTTAACAATGATTATTGGCTTATTTACCTACTCGCAACGGCCCACGCATGCCAGCGTCAAAGTGGCCAGCAATCAGGCAGGCAAACTCAAACTCGCCACTTCGGTTAAAGGTCCAGACCATTTCCGTGGTTTTCCCCGGCGCCACATGCGCCATGTAGGGTTCATCATGCTCCATATTTGGAAATTTCTTCATTAAGTCGGCATGCTCCAGGTTCTTGTCTTTTGTCCCAAGCACAAATTCGTGCATCAGTTTTCCTTCGTTTTTCACAACAAATTTCACTGTTTCACCTTCCTTGAACTGCATTGAAGAAGGCTCAAAGCGCATGCTGTCGGACATCACCACTTTGACCGTTCGGTTTGCCTTGGCCGGCGTGCCAGCAATGCCCCAAGCGGTTTGCTCAAGAACTGGCTGTGCAGTGGAATTGGGCTTTTTGTGCTCCTCAGTGCCGTGCGCCAATACGGCTACCGGCAACAAAAGCCCAGCGCCAAGCAACAACGATAGAGAATAATTTGCGAATGTTTTTTTCATGCTTAATTCCTTAGTGGTCCGAATGGGCTTTAGGTTTTCTGACCTTCAACTTGATTGTTTCCTGAGGTCGATTGCTGGACTTCATGGCGGGGCCAACAACACCTGAAATTCCCGACTGCTCACCAACATCAATTCGACTGTGAAATTCAGACTTGGCTTTAGTTCGAATTAGCAAGACGACGCTCTTCTAGAGTTTGGCTTTGCAATTCACGCAGCACCTCCTGACGGGATTTTCCAGAGCGTGAGTTGCCCCAATCACCATGTGTGGTCCCATCACCGCTGGCTTCAGAACCGATGATGTTTGCGCGGTAGCCGCGAAATCCCTTGCTGGCATGTGACGCAGATTTCGCTGGATCTTTGTATCCCAGATGGGGTTCATACACCGCATCGCCTTTGCCGGGGTGGAAGGCAGCATCGGCAAGTGCCACTGCAGGTGCAGCAATCGCGAAGGTGGTAATCAGAACAGCGGCGATTTTAATATTTTTCATGATGATCTCCTGATTGACTCGAATTGGAGGGTTGTTTTCTAAACCCATGCCTTCAGTCTAGTCAGGGGCACCTGTCAGCCACCTTCCCGGTACATTACAAATATGTAATCTTCACCAAATTCGGGGTGGTTATACTGTGCTTCGGTGCACCAAATGAAGACAATTCAATGAAACTGCTTTTGATCGAAGACGACCTGCGGCTGGCCGATTACCTGAAGAAGGGACTGACCGAAGAAGGTTTCGTTGTCGATTTGGCACGCAACGGGATTGACGGTTTGCATTTGGCCACCCAAGGCCTTTACGACGTGATCATTCTTGATGGCATGTTGCCCGACATTGATGGTTTGGCGGTATTAAGTGCGTTACGCCAATCCAAAAGTATTCCGGTACTGATGCTTACCGCCCGCGCCATGGTTGAAGACAGGGTGAGCGGCCTGAAGGCCGGTGCAGATGACTACCTGGTGAAACCCTTTGCGTTTGCCGAGCTGGTGGCCAGGCTTCACGCCCTGGGGCGCCGAACTTCAACAGTTGCAGCAGAAAGCCAAACCACCGTATTGACCTTGCTGGACCTGGAGTTGGATGCGGTGCGCCGCACGGCCAAACGCGGCGGCAAGGATTTGCGGCTAACGGCCAAAGAATTTTCATTGCTGTGGCTGCTGCTTCGCCGCAAAGGAGAAGTGATTAGCCGCACCGAAATTGCAGAACTGATTTGGGACATGCATTTTGACAGCGAAACCAATGTGATCGATGTGGCCATTCGCAGGTTGAGGATCAAGCTGGACGACCCTTACGAAATTCCGCTGCTTCATACCATTCGGGGCATGGGGTATGTTCTTGAGATTCGGGCGCAGGGCAAGGAGTGACCGTGAAATCAATTTCCAGAGCCACCATCGGTTTGACCAGCTCCGTCAGTGTACTGGGCGTGGTTTTACTCGCAGTGCTTGTGTATTGCTGCATCCACTTTTGGCAGGCCAAGCAACAGGAAGAAACCGCCAACCGCGCGCTTCATGCAGTTGAACACCTTTTACTAAAACCTACTGCCGAATATTCACCCGAAGACGTGAAACATGGCCTGGAAGAAGTGTTGGGAGGGCAAGGTCGAACCCAAGCCCGCGTTGTTGACAGCCAGGGCAATCGCATGTTCGGTCCAGAGGTGTTCTTCAACGGAGAGGGATCTGTTCGGGAATTCTCTCAAGTGTTTGAAACCGAACTTCCCCAACTGCAAGCCAAACGGGTTGAACTGGCGGTAAGCACCGTAGACGACGAACGTTTTCTGAACTTCATTTCAGGAATTTTTGCATCGTCCATCGTGTTGTGGATCCTGGTGTCGGTGTTGATCAGTATGCGACTGATTCGCCTGGTTTTGCGCCCCATCAATCGACTGACAGAACGCATTCACAATTTGGGGCCACGCTCGCTTGATGTTGTGCTGGACGACCACAAGGCCCCGCTTGAATTGCGACCCTTCATCGACGGATTCAACCGCTTACTGGGGCAACTGCGCGAGAACCGGGAGCAATTGAAACTGTTCAACAGCAATGTTGCACATGAATTGAATACACCACTGTCGAGCTTGACCATTAGCCATGAGCTGCTTCAACGCCGCAAACTGATCGAAGGTGAGGACCTTCAAAAAATTGTCGGTGATCACCTCGACGAACTCGACCGCATGGCACGAATTATTCGCAGCATGCTGTTCCTGGCCAATGCAAACCAGGGCAGAGAACTGCAACTTCAATCTGTGCCAAGTCTTCGTCAGCTGGTGGTATCAGTCGCGGAATACCTTGAACAGTTGGCCGAAGACAGAGATCTTCGCATCACAGTTAAAAGCGATGCCACGGTGGAGGCTGAAACCGAATTGATTAAACGAGCAGTGAGCAATTTGCTGTCCAATGCAATTCGGTATGCGCAGGCCAACACAGAAATTACCGTGCAAATTACCGGAGAAGCAGAGAGGGTGTGGATCAAGGTTTCGAATGAAGGCCCGACAATTGACCCAGTCAAACTGAACCGTTTGTTCGAACCCTTTTTCCGTGCTGAAGAGGGGCGAAGTGACACTGGGAGCAATCACGGACTTGGTTTGGCCATTGTGGCTGCAATTGCGAAACTGCATGGTGGTGATGTGTTTGCAAGCAGCGAAAATCAAGTTACGGTGATTGGCTTTTCGATTCACACAGAACCGCAATTGACATGAACACCGAAAAAATGACATCCTAATAACATGTATCGTTCATTCATCTTCATGTTCCTTATGTTTCTGCTGCCGCTCCAGGCCTCCTGGGGCGCGGTGGCGGATTATTGCGCGCATGACGAGCTTGCGCAACAATCATCACATTTCGGCCACCATCAAGATGAACATCATGCCCACGATAGCCAAGCTGATGCCGGTGACGATCAAGATAGCCAATATCCGCAAAACCACGACCATTCGCATTCATCCAGCTTTATCGGCTTTTCGGCTGACAACGCGAACGGCGTGATCATTGATTTCAGTTCACCCCAACAGGTGCTGAGCACTTCAAAGTATTCCTTTTTCTGTCAAACCCGCCCTGAACGCCCCAAGTGGCCTGTGTCTGCCTGATTACGGCGACACGACACCTGTCTTTACACCTCATTAAACGACTGCGTTAATTCGTCTCGCCGATTCTTTCCTTTGTACACCGGAGAAATCGATGCGAAAAATATTGCTAACGCTGGCTGCGACCGCGTTGCTGCCCAGTGCCGCCATGGCTCAGGGCAACACCCCCGAATACACCAGCAATGGGCTTAATTCCCCATCCGGGCAAGCCAGCTTGCCGCGAACAACAAACCTTACTTTGAACACCGCACTTGAAAGGGCCTATGCGGCAAACCCTGAACTGGCAGCGGCCCGAAATGCGCTGCTGGCACAAGACGGCACCATACGCCAGGCTGAAACCCGCCCCAACCCCGAATTACAGGCCCTGGTTGAAGACACGCGAAGTGCAACCCGCACCAGCACCCTGCAACTGAACCAGCGCATTGAACTGGGCGGAAAGCGTTCTGCTCGAATTGATGCAGCCGAGCGCGGCAAGAACCTTGCTGAAGCTGACCTTGCCATGGTGCGGGCCACCCTGCAAACCGAAGTCACCTCTGCGTTTTACGACACGCTGGTTGCACAGGAACGTGTGCGGCTTGCCCAATCTTCCATCGACCTGGCACAAAACGCCCAGCGCGCTGCACAAAAAAGGGTTGAAGCAGGCAAGGTATCGCCTGTCGAGGCCACCAAAGCGGGCATTGCATTGGCTGGCGCACGCGTGGATTATGCACGCGCTGAAAGTGCGCTGAAATCGTCTAAAAAACGTTTGGCCACCGCCATGGGAGAATCCCGGGTCGGTTTTGAAACCGTTGAAGGCAATCTTGAAAACCTGCCCGAGCTGCCCGCCATCGAGACACTGGAAGACAGGTTGCAGCAATCGCCTGCATACCGGAAAGCCCAAATTGAAGTGGACCGCCGCAAGGCCATTAGCGAGGTTGAACGCAGCAAAGGCGTACCCGATGTGACGGTGAGCCTTGGTGGGCGAAAAAATCAGGAACTTGGCTTGAACCAGGCCATTTTTGGGGTATCCATTCCCATCCCTGTTTTTGACCGCAACCAGGGCAACTTGCTTGAATCACTGCGACGCGCTGACCAGGCCAAAGATGAACTGACAGCAACGCAATACCGCTTGTCTCGCGATTTACAAGCCGCATACGAAAACCTGAGCGCGTCCCGCGAGGAATTCCTGGCCTTGCGTGACAGCATTTTGCCCAGTGCAGAAAGCGCCTACAACGCTGCAAGCAAGGGTTTCGAGATGGGCAAGTTCAGTTTTCTGGAAGTGCTGGACGCACAACGCACCCTGTTTGATGCCATGGCGCAAAGCCAGCAATCGCTCGCCCAATCCCACCGGTATGCCGCCGAACTGCAAGGGATTCTTGGGCAAACACCAGCCAATATTCAGTAGGACCACTTAATCATGAAACGCAATTTCAGCAAGAAACAAATCATTTCCATCGCCCTGCTTGTTGCAGTGGGTGCCCTGCTGCCAGCCCTTATTTTAACCACAGGCAATTCCCAGCCTGGGCAAACCAATGGCACACAACTTGAACAAGCCAACCCCAATGAACCTGTCAAAGGACCCAAAGGGGGCAAGTATTTCGCGCAAGACGGCTACGGGGTCGAGGTGACCATTTTTGAGGACGGTGTAGACCCCGAGTTCAGAATTTACACCTACAAAGACAACGCCTTGCTGCCCCCCGAGGCCACCAAGGCAAGTATTGAACTTGAGCGCTTGGGTCGAAAGCCGCAAACCATCAACTTTGCACCTGCAAACAATTTTTTGCGCGGCGATGCCGTAGTGTTTGAGCCCCATTCATTCCGTGTTGCCGTGAATGCGCAACACCAAGGCAAGCAATACCGCTTCGCTTATGACCAGATCGAGTTCCGAATCGACATGAGCGCCGAGCAAATGAAACAAAGCGGCATTGAACTGGCCACAGCCGGCCCGGCCAAAATCAAAAGCAGCATTGAATTGATCGGCGAAATCCAGTTCAACAGCGACAACACGGTACGCGTGGTGCCACGCTTGAGTGGCATTGTGGAATCTGCCCCCGTGAACGCGGGTGATCAGGTTAAAAAGGGACAAGTGCTGGCCGTAATTTCCAGCCAAACCCTGGCAGACCAGCGAACCGAGTTGCTGGCAGCGCAAAAACGCCTGGCATTGGCCAACACCACATTCGAGCGGGAAAAGAAACTGTGGGAAGACAAAATTTCAGCCGAGCAAGATTATCTGCAAGCGCGCAATACCAAGCAAGAGGCTGAAATTGCAGTGCTGAACGCACGACAAAAGCTCGCCTCGATCAATGGCGGCGCCACCATTGGAAGCCAACTGACCCGCTATGAAATTCGGTCACCGATATCAGGCACCGTGGTGGAAAAAAACATTGCTTTGGGGCAGGCGTTGAAGGAAGACGCCAATATTTTCACGGTGGCCGATTTGTCCACCGTGTGGGCCGAAATGACGATTTACCCCAAAGACCTGAATACAGTGAAAGTGGGCCAGCAAGCCACCATAAAGGCCACGGCATTTGAATCGGAAAGCGTGGGCAAAGTGGCGTATGTGGGTTCCCTGGTGGGTGAACAAACCCGCACCGCCACTGCACGCATTGTGTTGCCGAACCCCGATTCTGTGTGGCGTCCCGGGCTGCCAGTGAAAGTTGAACTGGTGGCCGAGGAAAGTGAAGTACCGGTTGCCATTTCAACCGAAGCCCTTCAAACCATTCTGGATGGACCGGCCGTGTTTGGTCGCTATGGCCAACAGTTTGAGGCACGCCCGGTTGAACTGGGCCGCAGCGATGGCAAAACCGTTGAAGTGTTGGGCGGCCTGGACGCGGGTGAGCAATACGCGGCAACCAACAGCTTCCTGATCAAGGCGGATATCGGCAAATCAGGGGCAAGCCATGACCATTGATTCAACGCTTGCCCACATCTGCACCACCCTTTGCCAATGCACGCAAACAGAGGAAGTACCGAATCATGTTTGAAAAAATAATCCGTTTCGCCATCGAACAACGATGGTTTGTGATGCTGGGAACCGTGGGCCTGATTGCCCTGGGTATTTACAGTTATCAAAAATTGCCAATAGACGCTGTACCCGACATTACCAACGTTCAGGTTCAAATCAACACCTCCGCACCAGGCTACTCGCCGCTGGAGTCTGAACAGCGCATTACCTTTCCCATTGAAACTGTGATGGCCGGTTTACCCGGCCTGCAGGAAACCCGTTCCATTTCACGCTACGGCCTGTCGCAGGTCACCGTGATTTTCAAGGAAGGCACCGACATTTATTTCGCACGCCAACTGGTCAATGAACGCATTCAGCAAACCAAGGGGCAACTGCCCGCCGGAATCGATCCCGCGATGGGGCCAATTTCCACGGGTTTGGGTGAAATTTTCATGTGGACCGTGGAAACCAAAGAAGGGGCTTTGAAAGAAGATGGCACACCCTACACCCCCACGGATCTTCGGGAAATTCAGGACTGGATCATCAAGCCCCAACTACGCAATGTGCCCGGCGTCACCGAGATCAACACCATTGGCGGCTATGCCAAGGAATTCCAGATTGCACCCTCGCCCGACAAACTGGTTGCACAGGGTATTTCGCTGAAGGACTTGTTGCGGGCTGTTGAACAAAACAACAGCAATGTGGGCGCTGGTTACATTGAGAAACGGGGTGAACAGTATTTGATCCGTGCGCCGGGTCAGCTCAACAACATTGCCGACATTGAAAACGTGATTGTGTCAAACCGCGCCGGTGTGCCCATTCGCATTAAAGATGTTGCGCAGGTTTACATTGGCAAAGAACTTCGCACCGGTGCCGCCACAGAAAATGGCAGAGAGGTGGTGCTGGGCACGGTGTTCATGCTGATTGGTGAAAACAGTCGCGTGGTGTCGCAAGCGGTGTCAAAAAAACTGGAAGAAGTAAACCGGAACCTGCCGGAAGGGGTAGTTGCGCAAACCGTTTACGACCGCACGGTGCTGGTGGACAAAGCCATCAACACCGTGAAAAAAAACCTGATTGAAGGCGCCATTCTGGTAATTGCAATCCTGTTTCTTTTTCTGGGCAATATTCGCGCGGCCATCATCACGGCGATGGTAATTCCACTGTCCATGCTGTTCACGTTTTTTGGCATGGTCAATAACGGGGTTAGTGCCAACTTGATGAGCCTGGGCGCACTGGATTTCGGCATCATCATTGACGGTGCCGTGGTCATTGTTGAAAACTGTGTGCGCCGCTTGGCCCATGCACAAACCAAAGCGGGGCGAACACTCACGCGCAAGGAACGCTTTCATGAAGTGTTTCTGGCCTCCAAGGAAGCGCGACGATCCCTGCTGTTCGGCCAACTCATCATCATGGTGGTTTACCTGCCCATTTTTGCGCTCACCGGTGTGGAAGGAAAAATGTTCCACCCCATGGCCTTCACCGTGGTGGCGGCACTGCTGGGTGCCATGATTCTCTCGATCACCTTCATTCCGGCAGCGGTGGCTTTATTGATCACCAACAATGTCAGCGAGAAAGAAAACCGCATCATGACGTGGGCAAAGCGTGGATACGAACCCGCACTGGTCAAGTCCATGGCCAACAAACCGGTGGTGCTTTCAATTGCCGTGGTGTTGGTGGTTTTATCGGGTTTGCTGGCAACCCGCATGGGCAGCGAATTTGTGCCCAGCTTGAATGAAGGCGACATTGCCTTGCATGCCCTGCGTATTCCGGGCACCAGCTTGAGCCAGGCCATTGGCATGCAAACTGAACTGGAAAAAACAATCAAGCAGTTTCCTGAGGTGGACCGTGTATTTGCCAAAATTGGCACGGCCGAAATTGCAACCGACCCAATGCCACCAAACGTGGCAGACAATTTCGTGATGCTGAAACCCACCTCGGAATGGCCAGACCCCAGCCGCAGCAAAACCGACCTGGTGGAAGCCATGCAAACCGCTGTCATGAAAATACCAGGCAACAACTATGAATTCACCCAGCCCATTCAAATGCGATTCAATGAATTATTGTCGGGTGTGCGAAGTGATGTGGCTGTGAAAGTATTTGGTGATGACCTGGACACACTGAATACCGTGGCCGGAGAAATTTCCGAAGTGCTGGAAAAAGTCGATGGCGCAGCAGACGTGAAAGTAGAACAAACCACGGGCCTGCCCATGCTGACCGTTCAAATTGATCGCGAAAAAACTGCACGGTTTGGCATCAACGTGACCGATGTTCAAAACACCGTTGCCATGGCCGTTGGCGGGCAGGAAGCAGGTGTGCTGTTTCAGGGCGATCGCAGGTTTGACATCACCGTGCGCTTGCCCGAAGCGCTGCGAAACGACCTGCAGGCCATTGCGCGGCTGCCCATTCAGTTGCCAGGCAGTACGGCTGGCAGCGACATGCCCCTGTTTGTTCAACTGGGCGATGTGGCAAGCCTGGACATCGCACCCGGGCCAAACCAAATCAGCCGGGAAAATGGCAAGCGCCGCGTGGTGGTAACCGCCAACGTGCGTGGCCGCGACATTGGTTCATTTGTGGCCGATGCTCAAAGCCAGATTCAGCAGAAGGTGAAAGTACCAGCAGGCAACTGGATCAGCTGGGGGGGTACGTTTGAACAGTTGCAATCGGCCTCCAAACGACTGCAAATTGTAGTTCCGCTGTCACTGTTTCTGGTATTCCTGTTGTTGTTCATCATGTTCAACAACGTTCGGGATGGTTTGATTGTGTTCACGGGTGTACCGTTTGCATTGACTGGCGGTATTTTGGCCTTGTGGTTGCGCGACATTCCATTGTCAATTTCAGCGGGGGTGGGCTTCATTGCACTTTCTGGTGTGGCGGTGCTGAACGGGCTGGTGATGATTTCATTTATCCGCAGCCTGCGCGAGGAGGGCATGCCCTTAGACAAGGCCATTCATGACGGTGCCATGACACGGCTTCGCCCGGTGCTGATGACCGCGCTGGTGGCTTCACTTGGCTTTATTCCGATGGCGATTGCCACGGGTACCGGCGCTGAGGTTCAACGGCCCCTGGCCACAGTAGTAATCGGGGGAATTCTGTCATCAACCGCCCTTACCCTGCTGGTGCTTCCCATTCTTTACCGGTTGACCCACCGCAAGGAAGAGGAAATGAACGTTACTGATCAACAAGCAAAACCTGCTTACAACACATAGGCTAGCAACATGGGCTGGATTATTTCGAAGTACCTGACCACCGCAGGCCTGGTGGTCCTTATTTCCGAAGTGGCCAAGCGCAGTGACAAACTGGGCGCGTTGATCGCAGCGTTGCCCATGGTCACGGTGCTGACGCTGATTTGGCTTGCTGTTGAAAAGGCACCGCAGGAAAAAATTGCCAACCACGCCTACCTGACATTCTGGTATGTGCTGCCCACCCTGCCCATGTTTTTGGCCTTCCCCTGGCTGTTGCCCAAGGTGGGGTTTGTGTTCTCGCTGGCGGGCAGCGCATTGCTTACTCTGGTTTGCTTCGCCATAACAGTGAAAGTGGCAGCGGGTTTTGGTGTTCAACTTTGGTTTAAATAAGGGGTAGACAATATGGGCGCAGGACATTCCCATGATGTGAAAGTAGAAGGATACGAAAAACCGCTGTGGATCACCTTGATACTCACCACCAGCTTCATGGTGGCCGAAGTTGTGGGCGGCATATTTACCAACAGCCTGGCTTTGATTTCCGATGCGGCACACATGTTCACCGACTCTGCGGCGTTGGCCATTTCCTTGGCAGCCATTCAAATTGGAAAACGCGCGGCTGATTCAAAACGTACATTTGGCTACCACCGTTTCGAAATTCTGGCGGCTGCTGTCAATGCCATTCTGCTGTTCGGGGTGGCCATTTACATTCTGATAGAGGCGTACCTGCGAATATCGAATCCACCCGATATTCAGTCGAACGTGATGCTGATTGTTGCCTCACTTGGCCTGCTTGTGAATTTGATCTGCATGAAAATCCTGAGCGGCTCGAAAGACGACAATCTGAATATGAAGGGTGCCTACCTGGAGGTGTGGGGCGACATGCTGGGATCTGTGGGCGTGATCGTGGGTGCCTTGTTGATTCGATGGACGGGTTGGGGCTGGATCGACTCCGTAATTGCCGTGGGCATCGGGCTTTGGGTGCTGCCACGTGCGTGGGCCCTGTTAAAACAAAGCACACATATTTTGCTGGAGGGCACACCGGAACATTTGAACATTGACGAGATCAAGCAGGCACTGTCAAGTCACTGGGGCGTGGACAGCATTCATGATTTGCATGTGTGGTCCATTTCCAGCGGCAAGTCCAGCTTGTCAGTTCATGTGGTATGCCAGCACCGGGAGGTGGATTGGACTGATTTGCTTCAACAAATTCGCACCATGCTAGCAAACCGGTTTGACTTGCACCACACCACCATTCAGCTTGAGGCTACACCGTGTAGCGATGCAAGTGGAGAACACAGCTACACCGGCTCACCATGAAGCGCCCAGGTCTGCCGGGTTGTTGCTGGCATATGCGAGGCTTCCCCCGGCAATCGCGCTTGCGGTTACAATCAGGGCGGTAAACAATTTTCTCTGTTTCATAATTTCACCCCGTAGTTGAAAGTCAATCAAGCAGGTTTGCTTGTGACAGTTCCTACTTTGCCCATGCAAACTTAGCGCAACATTAGATGCGTTTCTGCATCGATGAGTTTTTGAAACTTCCCGGAATCCCTCTTTCTCGGCCCCAGCGAGCCGGTTAAACTGCTCTTATCGCATCAACCCGGTGTAGTGTGGCTACCCTCTCAGGGCCAGGAGATCAATTTGCTGTTTGAAAACCCAACCCGAATTCACCACTGGGCAGCCTGGGCACTGCTAGGTCTGTTCATTGTTTTTCTTAACCGCTACACGGGCTGGGACCAGGCCATTTCGAATGTATTTTTTGATCCGCAGGCAGCGAATTTTCCATTGAAACAAAACCAGTGGCTTGGCCTTCTTCTACACGATGGTTTGCGTTGGCTTGCGGCTGGCATTTGGCTGGGTTTTGGTTTTCTGTTGTGCTTAAAACCTTTCAGGCTGAAATATGGGGGAGCAATTGTTTTTATTCTGCTGGTCAGCTTGCTGACCGCACTGGTGGTCAGCATACTGAAGGCCCAGTCCGTGCACAGTTGCCCTTGGGATTTGAAGCTGTACGGCGGAACAGCCGATTATTTCCGATTGTTTCAAAACACCCGTGTTGTTGCGAACCCGGGACCCGGAAAATGCTTTCCCAGCGGGCACGCATCCACCGCATTCATGTGGATTGTGTTGTTGTACAGCCCAATGCCGTGGTTGAGGCAACACCGCAGCACAATGACCATCGCGGTGCTGTTGATGGGTGGGCTGGCTGGCGGCGTGCAAATTGCCAAGGGTGCCCATTTTGTAAGCCATGTACTGGCCACAACATGGCTTTGCTGGGGTGTTACCTTGTTTGCCCTTGCTGCTCAAAATGAGCTTTCAAAGCATTGGTGCGCTGCGTGCAAACGCCACTTTCAACCTCGAAAGTCAACATAAGTGCGCAGAACAAGTCGTCGTGCGTGAAAGGATAATCCTTGACCAGCCTCAAGTCGTCAGTACGGTAGTCAAAGTTTTTTCCAAACCACAACACCGAAGCCACATGGGTTTGTTCCCTGGGCGAAAACACATACGGTGCGCCATGCAAATACATGCCTTGCTCACCCAGGGACTCGCCGTGGTCGCTCACGTAAAGCATTGCAGTTTCATGGCTTGAGTCGAATTTTTTCAGCAAAGCAATGGTTTGCGCCAAAAAATGATCTGTGTACGAAATTGCATTGTCGTAGGCGTTGTTGATTTCCTCGTCGGTGCATTTTGACAATTCATTGGTTTTGCACACAGGCGTAAACCGCTCAAACTCTGGCGGGTAGCGTTTGTAGTAAGCGGGGCCATGGTTGCCCATTTGATGCAACACAATCAACAGGTCTTTACCGGGGTGTTTTCGTATGTGGTCTTCAAGCCCAACCAGCATGCCGGCGTCTCGGCATTCAGAATCGCAAACCGGGTTGATGGCCGGGTCGCGAAAATTCTCGTAGGGCAAACGAAGGGCAACGCCTTTGGAATCGGAATTGTTGTCGCGCCACAAAATTTCAACGCCCTGGCGTTTCAGCACATCCAGCACGTTCTCGAATTGATTGACTTTATCACCATCGAAGCCATCGTGCCCAGCCAGTGAAAACATGCAGGGCACCGACACGGCGGTTGATGTACCGCAGGAAGTAACATTGCCCAGAGAAACCACATCTTCTTTGTCCAACATGGGGTTGGTGGGCTTGGTGTAGCCATTCAGTGCAAACCGGTCGGCACGCGCCGTTTCGCCCACCACCAAAACAATCAGTTCCTTGGGGTGCAGCGGGGGTTCATCATTCAATGCAGCGTCTGGCGCCACTGCCTGCACCACCACGGGGCCAGCACTGCCTTTGATTTTGCTGCTGGCCAAGCGAATGGCTGAGTAGGTGAAATACGTGGGGTTGGCGTAAAAGCGCAGGCTTTTGTGTTCACGGAAAAATGAAGCGTATTGGGAGGTAAAAGGCACAATCAACAACACCATGCCTGCCAGCAAACACACACTGAACAATGCCTTGGCGCGAAGTTCTGTTGCAAGGCCCTTTGCCCTGGGCATGCGCCGCAGCACATACCAGGCAGGTAACACACCCAGAACCAACAAGTACAACAGCATGGAAATCGAAAACAGGTCGCCTGCCTCGGCCGCATTGGTTTGCAAGGTGTTTTCCAGCATGGTTTGGTCAATCACCGTGCCGTAGGTCGACATGAAATACGCCGCCATGCTTGAAGCAATCAAATAAAAAGCCAATACCCAAGGCGCTGCACGCCCATGGCACAACCATACCAACAACAAAGTGGTGGCGAGGGTAAACAACAAAAATACGGATGCAACAAACAACACATTGCCATCGAAGAGGGGATAGGCTTGCATCAAGCGGCTTGTAAAACTACCGTTGGCCAAAAGCATAAGGAACGCAGAAACACCCGCTATCCAACGGTTTTGCGGATTGAAAATATTGCGCCACATGGTGTTGTTCCTGATCAATACGGCCAGCAAAGGCGACTTTTATTTTGGTGTCGAAATTGTACACCGATGCCACTGATTTACCCCTAGCTTGGCCTCCAGGCGACTTGATCCAGCTCGTTATTGTTTCACTGAAAACCCGATGCGTACCCATTCCCCATCGCACTGGGCAAAGGGTTCACCCCCATGCAAACGGGCAATGGCAGCCACAATTGCCAAGCCCAAACCATGGTTATGCCCACTTTCATTGCGTGATTGATCCACCCGGTAAAAAGGCTCAAACAAATGAGGCACGCTACGCTCGGGAATACACACGCCTTTGTTGCTCACGGTAACGTTGACCAAGCTACTGGTATGCGCAGGTTCAATGTGAATGTGAATTGTGCTGCCCTCTTCGGCATAGCGAATGGCATTGGACACGAGGTTGGACAAAGCCCGCTTGACCAATTCGGAATCAATGCGTGCTGAAGCATCGCCGTGCAATTCAAAGTGCAAATGCTTTTCCTCCAGCATGGCCTCCATGTAGTCCATCACCGTCATCACTGGTTCACTCAACTTTTCAACCCAGCGAAAATCGTTGTACTGACCCTGGCTGGCATGCGACAAAAACAGCATGCTTTGAATAATGCGGTTCATGCGTTGCAGTTCTTCAAGGTGGCTGTGCAAGGCTTCTTTCAAATGCTCCGGATCGGGGTTCTTCTCGCGCAACAACAACTCGTGGCTTACGGTAAGGCTGGACAAAGGCGTGTTCAACTCGTGTGCCACATTGGAGTTAAACGATCGCAACTGTTCCTGATACTGCCCTACCTTGCCCATCAACTTGTTGAACTGCTCAATAACCGGGTAAAGCTCTTCGGGTTCATGGTCGCTTTTGATTCTGGCGTTGACATCTGAAGGATCAAAGTCCGCAATTTTTCGACCAAACTTGTTCAGGGGTTTCAATTCAAACCGGGCCAGTGTGCCGCTCAACAGCATGATGAAAAATCCCCAAACCACTGTAACCGCCGTAAACAGCAAAGCAATAAACTTCAAAAAACGTTTGTCTTCAGACACATCCATGGCCAATTCTAGATCTCGCATGGGCATGCTGCCGCCCAGTCCGTTCAAGGGGTGCATGTAGCTTACTTTGTGCTTCACCTGGCTTAACAACAACTGCGGGCCATATAGCACTTGCCCGTTTTCTCCGTGCACTTTTGCACGCACATTGCCAAGGCTTAACAGCAATTCATCCACCCGGCTCCACATTTCAGTGGGCAAAAGTTCGCTGTTGCGGGCCAGCACCTGTTCAACGCTGGAAGCCGCGCGACTGAGAGTGTCCTGATGCCGCATGTCTTGCCACATGCAAATGGCCTGGTAACTGATGATGGCGATAATGCCCACACCCAGAATACTGAGTATCGACATTTGCAATGAAGATCGCCTTGCTATTGAACGCCTCACGATGGAAGGTCCCCTACGGCCTGCTCATTGGCCTGCTCAACCACCGCACGTTGTTCCAGCACATAGCCCATGCCACGCACCGTGTGCAACAAAGGCTGGTCAAAAGGTTCGTCCATTTTGCTGCGCAAGCGCCGCACCGCCACATCTACCACATTCGTTTCACTGTCAAAGTGCATGTCCCACACGAGTTCTGCCAACTCGGTGCGCGAAAGCACCTCGCCTTTTCGGCGCAACAGCAACCACAACAGGCTGAATTCTTTGGCGGTCAAACGCAAGTCTTGCCCAGCCCGCTTGGCCTGGCGCTTTACTGCGTCCAGTTCAAGATCCGCCAGGCCGAGGTGGCTGCTGTCGGCAGTGGCACTGGGTTGGCCTTGCGCACGGCGGGCCAATGCATGCACACGGGCCACCAATTCAGAGAAAGCGAAAGGCTTGGTCAGGTAATCGTCGGCACCCGCCTGCAAACCTTTCACACGGTCTTCAACCATGGAACGGGCCGTGAGCATAAGTACGGGAATGTTCATGGTTTGGCGCAAGGCGGCCAAAACGCCCAAGCCATCCAGGTCGGGCAACATGCCATCCAGAATAATGAGTTCGTAATGGCCCTCGGTGGCCAGGTGCAAACCGTCAATGCCGTTGTGGGCAACATCCACCACAAAGCCTTCCGAACTCAGCCCTTTTTGAAGGTAGCTGGCCAGTTTTTTTTCGTCTTCAATCACCAGAATTTTCATCGAAACTGCACCGCTGCGGCCAAGTACACACAACACGCAGTATAGAAGCTGGGCCGATATTTTTAAATTACAAATTTGTAATGTGCCTGTGGGCACTTGGTAATTCGAGGCTGCGTAAAGTACGACTCATGCCAACGCAATAACGCAACGGCAAAACTTAGTGAAGTACCTCAAAAGGAGATTTACCATGAACGCACGTCAATTGATCGCTACCTCCGTATTGGCCATTTCAGCATCTGTACCAGCCGTGGTCATGGCCAACCCAGCAACTCAGCAAGGCGATGGCACCAGCCACGTAGTGGCAGCCGAAAGTCCGCGTAACCAAGCTACACGCCAAGCTGTGTTGAATGAATATCAGAAAGCAGTACAAACCGGTGAATTCAGCCCTGTGGCTGGGGATGCCAGTGAGCCAGTGCAAACAACAGCTTCCACGACTACCCGTGCCGAAGTGCTGAGCAAGATCAAGGGTGTTGACCTGACCGAAGGTGATGCCAGCTAATTGCCAAAAACCGGGTAGTTTGCCGGTTTTCAAAGGGCGCCTGTGATTCCCCGCACAGGCGCCTTTTGTTTTAAGATGAAGTCCACAGTTGCTTCAAAGCAGTCCTCCGCATGTCGTCCATCAAAAAACCTCCCGCCTTTAACCATTCAAACGAATCCGCTGTGCCTTCGGGGCGCTTCGCGCGTTTAAGCCGGTTTGGCGCCCTGGCCACCACAGTTGCCGGCTCGGTGGTTAAAAACGGCACCAAACAATTGGCACAGGGAAAACGGCCCAAGCTGAGCAGCCTCTTGCTGACCCCCAAAAACGCCCTGCGCGTGGCCGATCAGTTGGCTCAACTTCGGGGTGCAGCCATGAAGTTGGGCCAACTTGTGTCGATGGATGCAGGCGACATGCTGCCACCCCAATTGGCTGAAATTATGGCCAGGCTTCGGCAAGACGCCAAACACATGCCTCGCAAACAACTGCTCGCCGTGCTGGAAAAAGAATGGGGCGAGAACTGGCGCGAGAGGGTGCGCGAATTTAACCTGACGCCGATTGCCGCCGCATCAATTGGGCAGGTGCATGAGGCCATTTCACTGGATGGTGAAAAACTCGCCATCAAAATTCAGTACCCGGGTGTGCGCGACAGCATCGACAGCGACATCGACAATGTGGCCACCATTTTGCGCTTCACGGGCTTGGTACCCAAAACATTCGATTTAGCCGCACTGCTTGCTGAAGCAAAGAAGCAGTTGCATGAAGAGGCAGATTACTTGCGGGAAGCTGAGTACATCGCGAAATACACCGAAGCACTGGGCGAAGACGAACGGTTTGAAGTTCCCACGGTCAATACCCGCTTAACCACACGCGGCATATTGGCCATGCGTTATGTGGAAGGCCTACCGATCGAACAAATGGCGCACGCTACCCAACCGGTTCGCGACAAAATTGCCACCATGCTGTTCGAATTGTTGTTCAAGGAATTGCTGGGCATGCGCTTGATGCAAACTGACCCGAATTTTGCGAACTACCGCTACAACCCCAAAACAGGCCGAGTGGTGTTGCTTGATTTTGGCGCCACCCGTAGTTTTGATGAAGAATTGGTGGACGGTTATGTGGACGTGATGAAAGCTGCACAGGCAGGCAGCCGCAGCCTGATGGAAAAGGCCGCGACCCGCATTGGCTATTTCGATTCAAGCACGCAAACCCACCACAGGGAGTTGGTACTTGACTTGATGGATTTGGCCTGCGAGCCTTTTTGCACCAAGGGTTGTTTTGATTTTGGCAACACCGACCTGGCTGCGCGAATTCGCGACAAAGGCTTTGAACTGGGCGAAGACCGAAAGTTCTGGCACGCCCCGCCCATTGACTGCCTGTTCATTCACCGCAAACTGGGTGGGCTGTTTTTGCTGGTCACCCGCTTGAAGGCCAAGGTACACGTCGCAGCATGCGCTGGATGCATTAAATCGTAATAGTTTTGTTACAAATTTGTAATGTTCATGTGGGGTCTTGGTCATTCGTACCTGCGTAAAGTACAACTCATGCCAACGCAATAAAGCAAAGGCAAACACTTAACGCAGTACCTTATTTTTACAATCCAAGGAGATACACCATGAACGCACGCAACCTGATCGCCACTTCTGTTTTGGCCCTTTCAGCAACTGTTCCAGCAATCGCTTTTGCAAACAGCCCTACAAACCATGGCGATGCAACAGACCACGTCGCACAATATTCACAGCGCGACCAAGCTACACGCCAGGAAGTACAGCGCAACTACCAGCAAGCTGTTCAAGCAGGTACATTCAACCCAGTAGCGGGTGATGAGACTGTTATTGCAACCGAATCAAAGTCCACTGTCAGCCGTGCTGAAGTGCTCAGCAAGATCAACGGCGTAGACCTGACCGAAGGCGACGCCAGTTAATTTGAACAATCAACCTTGAGTTGATTTCCCTTGAAGGCGCATGTGATTTCACTCACATGCGCCTTTGATACTTTTGTTCATCTGAATCTTGAGCCGCGCAGAAATGGGTTGCCTGTGTAGCCTTCAGGTGTATACGGCAACATCCGCAAGATGATTACCAAACACCTACACCCTGGGCTGAAGCATGATGATTGCCATCCCTGCCAAGGCTAGCCCTGCACCTGCAATATCCCACCGGGTTAAGTTGATACCCTCGATCCAGTAAAGCCAGAGCAAAGCCACGCTGATGTACATGCCGCCATAGGCGGCATACGTGCGGCCAGCAGCTGAAGGGTGCAAAGTCAACAGCCAGGCAAATAAAACAAGAAACCCGATGGCCGGGAGCCACAACCATGGGGACTTGTCCTGTTTCAGAATCAGCCAAGGCAAATAGCAGCCCAAAATTTCAGAAACGGCCGTCACTGCAAACAATGCAGAAAATTTGATCAGCTCCATTTCCCAAACTCAGTTTGTTTTAAATCGAACGGTGGCTTTCTTCTTGTTGGCGAATTCCACTGTGGCCACTGCGGTGTAGCCAGATCCCTTCAAATCCACACCCTCACCCGACAAAAGCACCCCCTGGCCAGCCAGTGTTCTTTCCATTTTTTGATCGGCCACCAGAAACACCACTTTGGCCTTGGCTTTGCTCAAGTCAATCACCTTGCCGTGATCATTTGCATGCAATTGAACATTTTCCGACCTCACCACCAATTCATACTCGATGTGGTTGGCTTCAACCACTACACCGCCATGTTTGGGCTCAAGTTTGTGCTCATCTTTTTCCTGTGCCACAGCAAAGCCTGAACTCAAGGCCAAAACAAGACCGAAACTTGTTGTCAGCAATTTGATTGATTTCATCGTCATCCCCTTTCCGTTAAAAAAATTACAATGCTTGAGCATCGGATTGCTCCATTAACCTTTCCGCGTCTTTGCGCCCAAAAACCCAAAACAATGCTGGCGTTAAAAAGGTATCCAGCAGGGTTGAACTGATCAGGCCAGCAAAAATTACAACTGCAACCGGGTGCAAAATTTCAGTACCCGGGCGCTCTGCTTCAAACAGAAGCGGCGCCAAGGCAAATGCAGTGACCAAAGCAGTCATTAAGACGGGACTTAACCGTTCCATCGATCCGCGCACAATCATGGACTGCGTAAACTGCTCGTGTTCGAATCGCATCAAGTTGATGTAGTGGCTCACCTTCAAAATGCCGTTGCGAACTGAAATACCGGCAAGCGTGATAAAACCAATCAATGCAGCCACTGACAAAGGCTGTCCAGATAACCACAAACCAAGAACCGCCCCCACCATGGCCAATGGAATATTGCCCATGATGATGGCCGACAAGCGCACCGACTGATAACGGCTGTAGAGCACCGCAAACATCAGGACCAGGGAAATAATAGACAAGAAACCGACCAACCGTGTGGCTTCTTCTTGTGCTTCAAACTGGCCGCCCAAGGTAATGAAATAACCTTCCGGCAAATCAGTATTTGCAACTGTGGTGCGAATATCTTCAACCACTTCAGAAAGCGCTCTACCTTGGGCGTTGGCAGAAATCACAATTCGCCGTTTCCCGTCGTCCCGACTGATCTGGTTGGGACCATCACTATCTTCAATGTCCGCCAAAACAGACAACGGAACTGCACCCAAGGGGGTCGGTATCAGTAGAGTCTTGAGTTGCTCCAAACTGCGGTCTTTTTCTGCCAGTTTCAAAACCAGGGCAAAACGCCGGTTGCCTTCAACCACCTGAGTAATTTTCTCGCCCTCAATCAAAGCCTGTAGAGAGTGCAACACTTCCGATGAAGACACTCCATACCGGGATGCAGCATCGTAGTTGATCCGCACCTTGATCTCTGGTGCGAGTACTTGCTTCTCAACTTCAAGGTCAACCAGCCCATCAATTGTTGATAGGTCCGCGCGCAGAGTTTCAGCGGTTCCACGCAAGGTATCCAAGTCTTCCCCAAATACCTTGATCGCGATTTGCGAGCGCACCCCAGACAACATGTGATCAATGCGATGTGAAATGGGCTGCCCCACCGCAATGGCTGCTGGCAGGTTCTGGAGTCGTTCGCGTATTTCCGCTTGTAACTCCGCCATGGGGCGTGTCATGTCACCGGCGGGAATCAAACCCAAATCCAGTTCAGACACGTGAACACCTTCAGCATGTTCATCCAGCTCCGCACGACCACTTCGCCGTCCAATGTGCGTAATTTCTGGAATGTCTTTGAGCAACACTTCCGCTTGAGAGGCCAATTTGGAGGACTCATCCAAAGTGACGCCAGGATTTAACCTCATACCGATCAGCAAGGTGCCTTCATTGAAAGGCGGAAGGAATGTTTTAGCAAAAAATGGTACAGATGCGCCTGCAACAATTACCGCAATCACACCCGCCCAAATCGCCGCTTTCGGGTTATTCAGCACTCCAGACAAGCCAACCTGATACTTGGACTTTAACCAAGCCAAGACGCGAGTATCGCCATGATCAAGATCCTTGATGCCAGGCAACAGGTAATACGACAACACGGGTGTCACCGTGACAGAAACCACCAGCGATGCGAGGGTAGACACGATAAACGCAATGCCCAAGGGCACAAACAACTTGCCTTCAATGCCAGGCAAAGCGAACAAGGGGATGAACACCAACACAATAATCACCGTGGCGTACACAATACCTGTTCTTACTTCAAGCGATGCCTTGCGCACAAGGCCCACCAGGTCGAAAGCAACACCAGGGTGTTTCGCCCGTTGTTCCTTCAACCGGCGAAGAATATTTTCTACGTCTACCACGGCATCATCGACCAAACCACCAATGGCAATGGCCAAACCGCCAAGCGTCATGGTGTTGATTGACAGCCCGAAATACTCAAACACCAGTGCTGTGATGAAAATAGACACGGGGATGGCAACCAGTGCAATTACGGTCGGGCGAATCGTACCCAAAAAGAAAAACAGCACAGCAGCCACAAATATCGAAGCGCCAATCAGCTTTCCTTGCAGGGTAGAAATTGAGGCTTCAATGAAACTGGCCTGCCTGAAAGTCACACGTGGTGTTTCCATCCCGGCTGGCAAGCTGCTGCCCATGGAAACCAGGGCTTCTTCAATCCTTTTGGTCAAGGCAATGGTGTCGGCGCTTGGCTGCTTCTGTACGCCCAAAATTACAGCGGGTTTGCCTTCAAACCCGGCATCACCTCGTTTAACTGCGGCCGCAAAATCCACCTTGGCAACTTGCTTTAGCAGCACCGGCACACCATCTTTTGTACCCACAGCCACCTTGGCAAGGTCCTCCAAAGAGGACGTTCTTCCAAGGTTTCGAATCAAGTACTCACGGCCATTAAGCGCCAAAAATCCGCCCGATGTATTGGATGCAAAACCGCTCAAGGCCTGCTGCAGGTCCTCAATCGTAATGCCCAAATCCACCATCCGCTGCAAATCTGGTTGAACCTGAAACTGGCGTACTTCGCCACCAATCGGGATCACCTGTGCCACGCCTTGAATTGATAACAATCTAGGCCGAAGCACCCAATCAGCATACTCGCGCACTTGCATGGGTGTGGTCTTGCTCGAATCAATCGGTATGGCAATTTGCATGATTTCGCCCATGATCGAACTAACCGGCCCCATCACCGGCGCCACGCCAGCAGGAATGGATTCTTCCAGGCTGGAAAGCCGCTCAGACACCATTTGACGCGCACGATAAATCTCAGTGTCCCAATTGAATGTCACGTAAATGAACGAGAGTCCGGCACTGGATACCGAGCGAATGACCTCCACTCCCGGAAGGCCGTTCAAAGCTGTTTCCAAAGGAAACGTAATTAATTGTTCGACCTCCTCCGAAGCCATACCACCGGCTTCAGTAATCACGGTGACCGTTGGTTTGTTCAGATCGGGAAATACATCAACCGGTGTTTGGGTCAGCGTATAGGCCCCATACACGGTCAAAATAAGCGCCCCGAGTAGTACCAGCAGCCGGTTTTTAAGGCTGCTGTCCAATAACATTTGAAACATGTCGGCGCTCCCTTATCGAACCTGGTTGATCAAGGTTGAACCCTGAACAACCACGCGTTCATCACCGGTCAGGCCACTTCGTACCAACACTTCGACGCCGTTCAGCGGCTCAGTCAATACCACTTTGGGCTCGAATAATTCAGGCTCTTTTTTGATCCAGACTATGGTTTGATTGGCCGCATTTTTAACCACCGCAGCACTGGGTATGGCGATACCGTCAAGCTTCTCGGCCAATTCACCGTAAACGGTCAAGAGCTGGCCTGTTGGAAACCGCGGACCGTCAACGTTGCGGGCTTCAAACACCAAAGACAGCGACTGATTTTTTACGCTACTGGCTGCACCCACGTAGTTCAGCTTTAAGGTTTTTTCACCTGCAGGAATTTGAGCGGAGGAAAACTGGGGAACCGCGTTGGGCTCAAACCAAGTGGCTTCAATACGAACCACTTTGGGATTCACAATTTCAAACAGCACGTCACCTTCAGAAAACACCTTGCCAGCAATTGCTGCCGTCGAAGCCACAACGCCGTTTGACAAAGAACGAAGCTCTTCGCGCGAGCCAATACCGCCAGATAACGCAGACACTTGCTCACCAAGGCTTTGTACCTGCGCTTGGGTGGCTTGAATTTCTTTCTTGGGTACGGTGTCGGCCAGTAGGGTTAACCTTTCCAAGCGTTGTTTGGCCAACGCCAGTTCAGATTTCAATTGCGACAATTGAGCCAATTGAGCTGACTTTTCCAAGGGGGCTTGGGGCGTCTGGATGAATCCCAAAACTTGCCCTTTTTTTACTGGCTCTCCCAGTTGCGGAACACCAGCACTCGAAGGCACAAAAAAGCCCCCTAGGCTGGTTTGTACTACACCGCCCGATTGGGGATCTAGTGCCACTTGACCGTTCATTTCAATTACTTTGGCCTGAGGTTTTACTTGAACGACTTGTGTTCGCAAGTCCAACTGCCGCTGTGCAGGTTTTGGCAGGAACACCTCGCCTGTAGCGAGTCGCTTAGGACCGTCCCCAGTGCTTGCAACAGGTGCTTCGTCGCCGTGATCGTGCCCAGGGCCCGCGTACACAGAAAGCGGTGCTGACAAGCTGAATGCCAATACAGAGAGAACAAACTGTTTTTTCAACATGGTTATTTGTCTCCCTTTGATTTAAGACGAACATATCCGATCACGAACACCGCGAGAATCAACAATCCACCAATCCCGTACAAGACTATTGTCGAGAGACGTGACTGCACTTCTTCAACGCTATCGAGGTCATCGTGATGACCAACAATCAGGTCACCCGCCAAAAGATCAATGTTGTCGCCTGCGGATACAGTCATGCTGACAGCCACAGTGCCTTCCTCGATTCCCTCGGGCAACTGTGCATCAAATTCGCCCTCGCTGTGCAATTCAACGGGCACTTGCTGACCGTTCAGTTCCAATTCAACCTTGGCGTTTTGCACGGGTGCATTGGTGGCTGCATGGTCAATGTAAATTTCAAGCATGCGGCCTTTCAAAATACCAACCGCCTCGAACAATTCCGATTCCATGACCACGCGGGGCGATGCTTCACCAACTGCAACCGGTGCTTCATCGCCGTGGTCGTGACCCGGGCCTGCATAAGCTGTCGTGGAGAAGATCAGCGAGCCGGTAAGCACCGCAGCTGACAATACCTTGGTTAAAAATTTGCTCTGTTTCATGACGTTGATCTCAATATTATTCATGGTAGAAGTCCCAAGGCCTGTTTGTAGGCTGAAACTTTTGCGGCATATTCGATGGCAGATTTCCGGGCCAGTTTGTCGGCCTCAAAGGCCTTCTGTTCGGCAATCAACAAAGTGGGCAAATCGGTTTCACCCAGATCGAATGATTTTTTGTACAACCTGAATGTTTTTATGGCCAGCCTGGCCTGCTCTTGAGCGGACGCTTTGATTTGCGCGAACAGGTCCAAGTTGCTCTCGGCTGCACGGCCAAGAACAACGATTTGCCGCTGGGTTTTTGTCAGTGCAGCTTCGGCTGCAATGCTTTCACTTTCTGCCTGCAACACCCGGCTTTGATATTCCGACGAGTTGCCCAAAGGAATTCGCGTGGACACCACCAAAGATTTCTCGCTGGCCGAGGTGAATGCGCCACGGTCGCTGATGATGGCCAAACCCACCTCAGGATTTGCTCGCGCCTGGGTTTGCACCAAATCGCTTTGTTGTTGCTGGGCCAACACCTGAAGCTGCGCCAGTTTGATCGCGGGGTGATCCAGCGGTTTCAGCCCATTGGGAATGTCAGTGCTCTCGGTTTGAATCTGTGAAAGCACTGAAACAGGCAAACCGATGGTGGCCGCGTAATCTGCACTCACATCACTTAAAGCGCTTTGAGTTCGGGCAAATTCTGCTCTGGTCTGTTCATACAGTGCAGAAGCCTGATAAAAATCGGTTTGGGCCAAGTCGCCGGCCTTCACCCGCTTTTCAACATCCACCATCAACTCTTTCGCGGATTTAAGTCGCGCCTGTGCGATTTCTGCATCAAGGTTCGCCGCCAGGGTATTCCACAGCGTTTGACGTACAAGACCAGCGAGTTCGAGTTTTTTCTGTTCAAGTTGCAACTGCACCAACTCAATTTCGGTGTCTCGCAACGACTGGGTACGCGCCCGCTCATTCCAGTTCCAGATGGGTGCGGACACACCGAGCTCGATTTCTCGCAAGCCCTGGTTGTTGTAGTTCCGATCCGATCGATACGATCCTTCCAGTGAAAGTGGTTGGGCAGTCAAGGCGCTGGCTGCACTCCTTCTCGCTTTGAATGCTTCAATGCGCTTCAGTGCCGACTGCACTTCTGGATCAATGCTCAAGGCCGATTCAAAGGCATCTTGAACTGTCACTGGGGTTTCCACAGACATGGCTTGCTGAGTAAACGCAGCAGGAGAAGCGCTCAAAAACAATAAAGCCAGGCAAGTGGACACCACACGATGTGGTGAATGCATAAGTAAATTCTCCAAACAAAACAGATGAACTGCCCTTTTTTAGCCCGCACAAAAAGGCATCAAAGGGTGGCTAATTCAGGTTTTGCTCAGACCCATTTCGGGCGTTCTATGCGGTTTGACGAGAAAGATTGAAAGCCGTTGAACTCTTCAGGTTCTTGGTCCAAGGCATTGGGGAGTGTGGCAAAAGTCAACAAACTGGGCAACACGCTCACACTGTGGGCATGGCAATGGTGGTGATCACCATCGCAGGTTTGGTCTTGCTGCTTGTTGTTGTCTGGTTCGTGATGTGCGGCGTGGTGATCATACCCATCGTGGGTATGAAACACTGCCTCAATCGCAGATTCATGCTCTGCCCCGTGTCCATGATAGGTTTCTACCGCTGCAAGCACTGCTTGAAGCGGTAATACCAACATGAGAAGGGCTAGGAAGAATCTTTTCATGGACATAAGAGTATCACACACTGGTTTGGTTCAATTCGCGCCATGCTTGAGCGATGATGGTTCTAGCCGCGGTAATACCCAAAGTAGCCATCAACACCGCCACTGCCAAATCAGGCCATGCACTACCGGTCCAGGCAACCAAGCCGGCGGCCGCAACTACGGCCACATTTCCAATCGCGTCGTTGCGACTGCAAAGCCATACAGATTGCATGTTCGAGTCGCCTTCACGCCATTTGTAAAGCATCAAAGCTACAGCCACATTGGCAACCAGTGCCAACACCGCTACCACTCCCATTGTCAAAGGTTCAGGAATTTGCCCTGTCCAAAGGCGATACGTCGTATAGGCCAAAACGCCTAACCCGAAAATTCCCAGGGTGGCGCCTTTAACAAGGGCTGCCTTGGCACGAATCGACAGCGCCATGCCCAACACAAAAAGGGAAACAGCGTAGTTCGCTGCATCGCCAAAAAAATCAAGTGAATCCGCCAACAGGGAGACAGAACCCGCTTTCAAACCTGAAGCCACCTCAACGATGAACATACCCAAATTGACAACCAGAGCAACCCATAACACTTTTTTGTAGGTTGGTGAAACTGATTGGGCAGGTTGATGATCGTGACATGTTGAACAACCTGGCATCTTGATCTCCTCGTGAAATTGCAATATATTCATTAAAAACCCTAAAGTAGCTTTAGAGTCAACCCCGAGGAGAAATTGATGAGGATCGGTGAGTTAAGCGAGAAGTTGGGTATAACGGTAGAGGCAATTCGCTACTACGAGAAGGAAGGCCTGCTTTGTGCACCAGACCGAACCGTCTCCAACTACCGGGTTTACGGCGAGCATCATCTCGAAGATTTAGCGTTCGTTGTGTTTTGTCGCAACATTGACATATCACTAGATGAAATACGCTCCTTACTGAAACTCAAACATTCACCCAGCGAGTCATGCGAGCCAATCAACGATGCCATCGACAATAAATTGACCGAAATCGATAAAAGGCTCAGTCAACTTCAAGCACTGAAAAGTGAATTACAACGCTTGCGTTCGAAATGTTTAGGGCACAGTACGATAGGCGAATGTGAAATTATCAAAGCCTCACTGACAATCTGAACATGGCGATCGATTAATACAATGAGTTCCTTACATGCTCGGATTTTTGGTGCGTTCGCTTTTACACGTTCAAATCCACAATCTCCCCATCTTGCGGAACCACCAATCGCTTACTGAGCCCTGCATGCTGTGCAGCAATCAGCAATTGATCCCGAGTCACCGGGCAGTGGCTGATTGCCTCTAAGTGGTTGGCAATTACCGTGCCGCTGGCAGCCCGCGTGAACTCAAGCACATCACTGACACCCATAATAATTTCACCGCCCACATCAAATTGCGCCCCACCGGCGGGCACCACACTCACGTCGGGTTTTCGGGTCCACAAAAACTCTTGAATGCGGGGTGTGAAAATGGTGTCCCCACTCAGGTAAAGCGAGGGCTCACCCGGAATCTGAATGAAGTAACCCACCCCGTGTTCCATCAATGAACCCACAAAACCTCGCCCGTGCACGCACGGCACTGTGCTGATCGAACCACCCAGGAAAGCAGCTTTCTTACTGTCAACGTCGACGGGTAGAGCTTGAATATTCAACCCTTTACCAGCCAAGTGTGGTGCATCATGCGCCGTGCAAATCACAGGTATTTGATATTTCCGAAGCCAGGCCCGCCCAAAGCGGTCCAGGTGATCAAAATGGCCTTTCTGGCAGTGGGTAATCAAACAGTGTGTAACATCGAGCAAGGCCATGTCTGCCTGAGAAGGCAAACTGACTGTGGGGTTTCTCAACATGCCGCCAGAGAACTTCAAGGGTGGCAGGGCATGCCGGGGTGCAAGCATGGGATCGACCAACACCCGGTATTCTCCGAATTCCAGAATAATGGTGGCATTGCGCAGTTGCTGAATTTTCATGACTCTTCTCCGGTATGGGATGCTGAATCATGGCAAAAAAACACATTCTCCAGTTATGGCATAGAATGACAACTTTCAGTCATTTTCTGCCACACCCGGAAAAATTATGAAAATTGGACTTTTGCTGTATGACCAATGCATGCCTGCGGGCTTGATGGCATTCAATGACCTGCTACAAGCCAGCAACCGACTGTCGGGCAAACTGCTGTTTGAAACCTGCTTGGTGGGTACCGGCCTGAAACCTGTGCAATGCGCCAATCAAATGGTGTTGACTGCCAACTCACTGCTTCAAGACACGCCACTGGATGTGCTGCTGGTGCCCGGCATGTGGACTGAATCGCCCAGCCAGTTGCCGGAGCTGCTTGCCCAACACGCCAAGCTGATTGAGCAAATTCGACAACTGCCCGATCACACCAAAGTGTGGAGCTACTGCACAGGTGTGTGCTTCCTGGCCGAAAGCGGCCGGCTTCGCCGCCAACGCGCCACAGTCACTTGGTGGCTGGCCAATGCCATGCAAAAAAACTACCCCAACGTGAATTGGCTGATTGACAGCGATTGCGTGGTAACCCCAAAAACCGCCACGGCTGCAGGTGTTCACGGTTACCTGCTTCTTGCGCAGCAATTGATCGAAAAGTCGCTGAGTAAACCCGCGTTTCAGGAGTTCATCAAACTGATGGTGCTACCCAGGCCAGTGCAGCAGCACCCTGCTTTCAGATCGTTTGCCTTTATGGAGCAGGCTGACCCTTTGCTCCGAAAACTGGCAGCGATCGTGGCGCAAATGCCTGCAGAACAGATCACCGTGCAAACACTGGCGGGGAAGTTAAACTTGAGCGAACGCACTTTGGCCCGAAAGGTGAGCGCTTTGACTGAGATACCCGTGGCCAGTTATGCCCGGCACCTGAAACTTCACCAAGTGAGCGAACAACTGATTTGGTCAAGCCTTCCAGTCAACACCATTAGCGAAGAACTGGGCTACAGCGACGAATCGAATTTAAGGCGACAATTCAAACAAGCCACCGGGCTTTCACCGGTTCAATATCGCAAGAAGTACGCTCGAGCCTGACCTTGAATTGAATCAGTGAGAATGACCATGCGAATGTGCAGCACCCGCAGGTGTTTCGCCCCGTATTTCAGCCCTTGCCTGTTTGATGACACTGACAGACGCTGTTAAACCGAGTGTGGCCATGAGCGCCGCCACCGCAAGATCGGGCCAGGCTGTTTGCGTAACACCCACCAACAATGCAGCACCCAATACAGCCAGGTTGCCAATTGCATCGTTGCGGCTGCAAAGCCACACCGAGCGCATGTTGGAATCGCCATTGCGATAACGGTACTGAATGGCTGCAACACCCACGTTCACGCTCAAAGCCATTAAACCCACGACACCCATGGTGGCGTAAGAAGGTACCTGGCCGTGCATGGCTGCATACCCGGCAAAACCCAATACACCAACACCATACAGCCCCATGCACACCCCTTTGAGCAAGGCTGCTTTGGCACGGGTTTGAAGCGCCATTCCCAACACAAACAGGGACAAAGCATAGTTGGCCGCATCACCACCAAAATCGAGTGAATCGGCAAGCAGAGATACGGAGCCTGCCGACCAACTGGCACCCACTTCAATGAAGAACATGGCTGCGTTCGCAATCAGCGCGATCCACAATACCTTGCGAAAACCGGGATTGTTTGCAGCAGACTTGGCCGCTTCATCAGAGGGGCAATGGTTGCAACCTGGCATGAAATTTCCTTGATCAGTACTTGTTTTACTTTATTAGAAACCCTGACATGGTGGCAAGGTCAAGTAGTCCATCACAAAAACTTGCAGCCGCGGTCAGAAGCTGATTTACTGGTTAAACGCCGTGCTTTCAATGCTCATGTTGGCAGTGCCATGGTTCATGTAAAAGCGGGGAACGCACCATGACTGAAGTTGTACGTGAGTCGATTTTGACTTGTCCAAGTTGCAGCAAAAGCACCCTTTGCGTAATGCCAACGGACGCCTGCCTGTTTTTCTTCAAGTGTGAACATTGCAATATTTTGCTGAAACCCAAGCCTGGCGATTGCTGTGTTTTTTGCTCGTATGGGTCGGTGAAATGCCCACCCATTCAGCAAGGCAAATCAGGTTGCTAAGGCCACAGCCCCGGCACAAGCCACGTATTGAAAGCCGGGCCCAAAAAGGCCCGGCGCTTCTATCACTTTATGCGCAAAGCGGGCATGCGGCCAAGGCCACAGTCACCAGTCCAAACACGCCAACAGCAGCGGCAAACAATTTAACTTTCATCAAAAATCTCCTAGAAAAGCATGGGGAACATTCCCGAATTTCAGGGTGCATGTTCCAGCCACTGGAAGGTCAAGCCTTATTTTTTTCTTCAGTTGATGCGGGCAAAATATAGTCTGCAATCAAAAATTCGCCTTCGGGTTCATGGGGTACACCAGCCAGCCTGGATGCAATCGCGGCATTGTTCACCCGAATGTCGATCAACTTTTTCTCCAGTTCCTGAAGGCTTTGCTTCAATTGCTGAACCTCGACGAGTTTTCGCTCAATCAACTCGTCAACCCGGGTTCTTGAACCACAACCACAGGCGGGGCCTTGGTCATAATAATCAAGCACAGACTGAATTTCCTTGATCGAAAAATCGAGTTCGCGAGCCTTTTTGACAAAATCAAGCCTGGACAGGTCTTCTGGTCCAAAAACACGGTTCTTGCTAGTAGAAAACCACGACTCAGAATCAGCCCGCTTCGGAGCAATCAAGCCCTGATCTTCGTAAAACCGAATGGTCTTTGGATTCAAGCCAAGTCTCTTGGCAACGTCACTTATTTTCATGTCATTCAAACTTGGAGTGCGTAGAGGTCATTGATACTTCAAAACGGTACATTAGGCAAATCAGGCCGGATACGAGCGCAGCGCGTCATACACAGCCCACAAGCGGTCTTGCCCCCACACCACGGTGTTGCCCACCTTGAATGAGGGCACCCCCCACAAACCAGCGGCAAACAGCTCCTCTCTGTTGGCTGTGGCCCGCTCGCGCCACGCCTCGTGCTGCAGGGCCACTTCTGCACCTTCCCAACGCAAACCAGCGCGTTCTACCATTTTTTTCAAACCTTTGTCGCTTCCGGCGTCAATGCCTTCAGCCCACACACCCTGCATGTAGGAAAGCACAAATTCTTGCCCCTTGCTGTGCTGTTCGGCAAACGGGATCAAGGCAAGGCCGCGCTCGGTGGGTTTGCCCACGGGGTCGTTCAAACGGCCAAAAGGAATGTTACGCACATGCGCTTCCCGGGCGGTGTCGTACACAATGTATTCGCGCTTCACCTTGGGCACGGGCAAGCCGCGCATCACCATGGGCAATACAAAACGCAAATTGACTTTCGCGCCAGTCAGGCGGCCCAACTCGAAAATGCGGGGGGCCACAATGGCGGAATAGGGGCTGCGGAAGGAAAAGAAGAAATCAATGTCTGGCGGGTTCTCCAGTGGTTTGGCGTGCTCAAGACCATCGTCTGCAGGAAACAACAAGGCAATGGCCCCATTGGCTTGCGCACCCAAAGCCTGCAAGCGCTGCTCCAGGTGGTACAGGCGATCGATGCCCCAGTACCACTCGCCCTCGTAATACAACATGCCGCCCAGGTAATGCCCTAATTTGTCTCGCAACCCGTCGGCCTGTGCAATGTGGTTTTGCACATCTTGGCTGGACACCGGTTTCAATGCATTGAATTGCTCGGGAGGCATTTGGGTTTCATCGCCGGCCCACAACCACTGGCCTACCGAGGCCACATGCTCCACAAACTGCCCGTCTTGAATGGCTGCCACCAAAGTGTGGGTGGCCTGACGGGCACGCGCTAAGGCGGGCTGCCGGCCATAGTCCACAAAACTCAAACCGTGGCGCTGCGCCAGCAAAGCGGCATCCACTCGGCTGTAGGCCACCAGTTTTTCCCGTTCAGGTGCGGCCGAATCGGGTGGGGGGCTCACCACATGTGGCTTCAATTCAATGTTGTAACGCGCCAAAAAGCGGGGCAAAGCCTGGGCCACCAAATGGCTGTAGGGGTCGTCCACCTGGTGGAAGTAATAAACCTCGTGGGGGCGGCCAGAGGCCAGCCGGGCTTTCTCGGCTTTGGTGCGTTGGGCGAGCAGGGTGCCGCGCGCAAACCGGTGTTGGGTGATCATGGGCATCAACAGGGTTTTTAAACTCATGGTGCCACCTTTGAAGTTTACATACTGTCAATATTAAGCTGTTTTGACTGGTTTGCGGTACAAAGCCTGCTCAATGAAGTTTTTTTGCACCGTGGGGCGAGGCACTTTTTGGTCAAACCAGCTGCGCACATTCTGGTCCAGGCCAATGCCGTGCATGTAGTTGTACAGCGCACGGTTCAGGCCTTCGCCCAGTGCCGCATGGTCCACACCAGTGGGGTCGATAAAACCAATGTCGTTTTTCGCAAAAGTGCCTTGGGGCAGGGGCTTCAATTGAATGCCATATTCTTCCGGGTTTTTGCCCACCGGCGAGTGCACAGTGCAGGCAAAACGGTGAAAGTAACCTGATTGAATACAGCCCTCGGCAAACAACTGGCGCACGTATTCCAGCGCATCCACGGTGTCTTGCACAGTTTGGGTGGGGAAGCCGTACATCAGGTAAGCGTGTACCAACACGCCGGCATCGGTAAAGCCTTTGGTCACCCGCGCCACCTGCTCCACTGAAACACCCTTCTTCATCAGGTTCAACAAGCGGTCAGATGCCACTTCCAGCCCGCCACTAACCGCAATGCAGCCACTGTCGGCCAGCAACTGGCAAAGCTCGGGCGTGAAGGATTTTTCAAACCGTATATTGCCCCACCAGGAAATGGACACATTGCGTGCAATCAATTCCTGCGCCAAGGCTTTCAAGGCTTTGGGGGGTGCAGCCTCATCCACAAAATGAAAACCGGTTTGCCCGGTTTCCGCCACAATTTGTTCAATGCGATTCACCAGCTCAGTGGCTGTGGCGTTCTCGTAGCGGGAAATGTAGTCGAGCGACACATCGCAAAAACTGCATTTTTTCCAGTAGCAGCCATGGGCCACGGTCAGCTTGTTCCAGCGCCCATCACTCCACAGCCGGTGCATGGGGTTCAACATGTCGAGCAGGCTGAGGTAACTGTGCAATGGCAAACCATCCCAAGTGGGGGTGCCCACATCGCCAAAGGGCACATCGGGTTCAGCCCAGTTCGTGTATTGAACCGTTCCTTCAGCGTTGCGCGTGAAAGTGCGCACCAACCGCTGCGGACCACGCTTGCCTTGCAGGTGTTCAATCAAGCAAAGCAGGGGGCGCTCGCCTGAATCGAGCGTTACAAAATCAACAAAGTCGAACAGACGGGGCTCTGCGAGTTCGCGCAATTCAGTGTTTACATACCCACCGCCCAAACCAATTTTGATGGCGGGGTTCTCGGCCTTCATGGCCTGCGCCATGCGCAAAGCGGCGTACACCGCGCCGGGAAAGGGCACAGACAACAACACCAGTTGTGGTTGCTGGCGTTTGAATTCAGCCAACGTTAATTCCACCAAAATTTCATCGATCAGCGTGAAAGGCTGTTGCAAAGCCGTGGCCAGCGGGTCGAAGCTGGGCTGGCTACCGGCCAGTGATTCTGCATAACGCACAAACTCAAAGCGCTCATCAATCGCATCAGCAATGACATCGGCCAGGTCGTTCAGGTACAAAGTGGCCAGGTGGCGTGCCTTGTCTTGCGCGCCCAAGGCACCAAAGGCCCAGGCCAGCGGGTCGCCCCCTTCTTCGTCCACATACACATCCAGCGCCTCGAACCGCGGGCCTTCCGGCAAAAAAGCCCGGCTGTTGATTCGGTGGGCCAGGGTGGAATCGCCCCCCTGCAAAAAGCGAATGGTGGGGGCAATGGTGGCACGGTAACGGCTGAACTGGTCCATGAACAGGGCCACGCGCTCGGTCACTTCCTCGTACTGCTCAATTTCCGAGGCAATCCTGTCCAGCCCTTCAGGTGAAAACAGCTTGAGCACCAGGCCCAGCGCAATGTCGGCCTGCACAGCATCAATACCCTGCTTGCGCAGAAAGCCAGTGATGTAGGCGGTTGATGGATAGGGCGTGTTGAGCTGCGTCATCGGCGGGATGAAAGACAACACACGGAAAGGGGTAGACACGATAAAACCTCGGACAGAATTTGGCTAGATTCTACACCGGGTGGAAAAACCCGGTTTGCTTATGCGCATAGCGCTGCTGGTACTACAATGGACAAAAACCTGTCATTCAAACCACATGAACCAGAAACTATGGCCACGCTAAACCCCGGCGAATTCAGCCAGAACATTCAACTGGGCATTGAAGTGGTGGCCACGCTGGCCTTTGCCCTGAGCGGAATTCTTGAAGGTGCACGCAAGCGGCTGGATGCCGTGGGTGTGTGCGTGGTGGCCTTTTTGGCAGCCTTTGGTGGCGGTACCCTGCGCGACCTGTTGCTCGATGTGCGGCCCTTCTTCTGGGTGAAATACATTGAATTGCTGTGGGCCGTGTTCGTGCTGTGCATCGTGGCCATGTTGTTTATGCGGCAGCGACATTTCAAGTTCACTGAAAAAGCCATTTTGTGGCCCGATACTTTGGGGCTGGGCCTGTTCACTGCAGCGGGCGTTTTCGCATCCATCATGGCGGGCATGCCCAGCCTGGTGGCCGTATTCATGGGTGTAATTACTGGCGTGTTTGGCGGTGTGCTGCGCGACATTGTGTGCAATGAAATTCCGCAAGCCTTTAAAGACCACCGCCCCTATGCCATTTGCGCCTTCTTTGGCGGCTGGGCTTACATTGGCCTGCGCGAACTGGACAACCCGGCGTATGTGAACATGCTGGGCTGTGTACTGGTTACCGTGGGCCTGCGGGCCTTTGCAGTGTGGAAAAATGTGCGGCTTCCGGAGTGGAGAAATTAGGTTGGTGGCTTAAAACAAACCCAAAGCCAGACCACTTGCAAACGCAGCGCCCAAATCGCGACAATGTTGCAAATCCGCGGGGGCAATGGTTTTGGGTGCCAGAATTTTTTCAGGCGTTTGTGCGTGGGTACACACAATGTGTGGCGGCGCCATTTCCGTTAAACGCCAACCCGTAGCAATGCGCTGAATTTGCTTGACTGCACCCTGGCCATCGCTGCCGGCGCACACCAACACCGTGTAGGGCCGCCCATTGATTTGATCGAGCGCTGCATAGTAGGTGCGGTCAAAAAAGTCTTTCATCAAACCCGCCATGCTGCCCAAAGTTTCGGGGGTAACAAACACATAGCCGTGCGCATTCAACACATGTTCAGCGGTGGTTTCACTGGCATGCAAAAGCACAGTACGGGTCTTGGGTTCAGTGCCCGCCCCTTCAGCCACCGCCTGGGCCATGGCTTTGGACCCGCCTGTGATGGAGTGGTAGATGATGAGCAGGGTTTTCATAAGCTTGATTTGCCACTTAGTTTGTTGGCTGCTTTCCCTAATCCGCCTAATACAGTTTCAGCAACATGGCTGGAGAACCCATCGGGTAGTTTTTTGCTAACACGTTCTATTACCGCAGGCGTGCGCGCCAATAAGTCTTCAATCAGTGGCTCAATATACTCTTCATAGCCAAGGTGCTTGGCTGTGCTTTTGAAGTGTCGTCGAACAATTGAATCCATACTGTAGTGTCTGTTTTTGCCAAGTAAAGCCATTGACAACTTAATCTGTTTGGATGACCACTGATGGGGGCCTTTCCCCATTACAGGATAGGCAGACATCACGTCGTACAAGGGCGCCAATCGAAACCGCCCCCGCGGCAATAGTTGAACACTGAAGTTCTTTGCATGTCCGTCGGGCGCGCGCAGAAGCCAAAAAAGAATTTGAGTGGCCATGAGAGTCCGAAGATCGGTGGCTGAGTTCTCTGACTGTTGAAGAGTATTAAACAAGGTTTGTAAACCTGGACCACCATCACTTTCGTATTTAAGAATCGAGGGCATACCAGTTACCTGGCAAAAGTCTTCTTGGGGCAGACGCATAATCCACTCACCATTCGGGGCAATCTTTCTGTCAAATCGCTCAACCACCAAAACCCGCTGAGTGCCAAAAGTTTCGATGTCCACATTCGCGACGGGTAAACCATATGCCTTCAGCAATGTCATGCAAAGCCATTCATTATCGACCGACGTTGTGAAATCCGCCTTTTGCCCGCCCATTAAACCCAAAGGTAATTTAAGAATGTGAGTGGTAGGGGTTGAACCTTGCGGTATGCACCACTTGCCCTTCCAACGCAGCAACGCCGTTTTCTCTTGAGCCCCGGCAATTGAAATACGTAAATCGGTGTGGGGGTTCACGTTTGTACCGAAACCAATTGGTGACACCGTTTCAATCAAAAGACTTTCGATGTCTTTTTTGCTTACGGGATGGCTTTGCACACTCTCGATGTTCTCGGGCTCTTCATGTTCACCCAATAGTTGAACAGCACCCACGCAATCTCGACCAATCGCTTTAAGCAAATCGAACGCATCGATAGATCCGGTTTTAAACCGTTCCGCAACCCGCTTGCGAATTGCTTCGCTGTCGGGAAGCAGATTGTCAAAGTAATTCAGAACTTTGTCGCCCTTGATGGGCAAGTTTTGAATGTTGAACTGTAAAGACAATGACAGGGGTCGCCCAAGTTCCGAAGCTTGCCAGTCAGGATCGTACTGAAGCTGCATGTCGCCACGTGCGGGTATGGTCCAAAGCCCAACACGCTGGCCATTGGACCAAATCGACAAACTTTGACTGTGTGATCTGCGCCCCATATTACCAATCCGTCAAAGTTTGTTCGGCACGGGTTTCACGCAGCCCAACCGAAAGCTCTAAACCCAAAACTGCACACCATTTTATTAACTGGGCAAAGCTAAGTTCTTCGGCATGCAACTCCAAATGAGATACACGTGACTGGCTAAGACCCAACTTGTTCGCCAACTGGGCTTGTGACCACTTCTTTGACTTGCGAGAGGCTTGTAAAATTTGCCCTAGCTGAGCAGTGGTGGTGAGAACATGGTTGTGTGTTGGCATTACAAGTTACCTGAAATACAGATAAATTGAATTTATTTGATTTTCAGGTAAATTGCAATTAGTTGTTATACGAATAACTTCAAAATTCGGTGAGCGACAAATCCACTGACATGATCAAGTCAATTATTCTTGAAGAAGCCGAGAGCATTTTGTATGTCGGCTGAAAACTCACTTAGTGCGCAACAAGGTCTAGCTTTAGGGCTCGCATTTTTGCTGTTGGCCCTTCTGTACTGCATGGACTTTTTGCAGATTCAAAACACTGAGTCACGCGGTTTGATTCTTCTGGAAGCGTTGGTAATTACTGCCCCCTTCCTGGCTGGTGCATTTGCGCAGTATTTAGGGCGATCGGCTCTGTTCCTGTTCACTTTCACACTTGGCAAGCTATCGTTTGACTACTTGATCTTTACCTTCCGTCTAGAGATTTTTTATTCTGAGATCCCTGAGCTTCTATTGGACTGGTTACCAATCGCTGCATTGCGTTTGCTTTTGCCCGTGTTTTTGATTGTTCTGGGTTTAGTTACTTGTGTTGCATTGGCCAAGCTATTTAAGAAACCACTGCAAAGATAACCTTTGAGCGGTTTTAACATACTGCCTCAGGAGTCAGCCTAAATTTGGCGGTGTGACTGCTTATCGGCCAGAGCTGCCGTCGACCGCATAAAAGTGGATGTCAGTAATCAGTTGAATTCCAGCCTTTCCCGTCGATCGCAGATCTGATATTAAGAGCAACAACCAAATGTTCTGAATAGCTCAATCCGCGGACATCCGTAGGTAATGATGAAAGGAATTTAGAAACATCAGCGTGTCACCAACTGAGGTTTGCAAACGAGCTCTCGCAATGTTGAACCCCTGGATACCAAAGTATCTACTCCCGAAGTATATCGGTAAGGTGTTGTTATCATGTAGTATCGCGAGAGTTATTGGCATTTAGGCGCAAAGGTCTATAGATGGCAAACAAAAGGGAGAATTACACTGCAAATGAGAACAGTATTCTCTATGCAGAGACAGGCGGGTGCTGTCCTTTATGTACTCAGCCGATCATTTTCCAAAAAAAAGGCTCAAAAAAGCCCGCTAAATGCTATGAAATTGCCCATATTTACCCATTAAACCCCACGCAAGTTCAAGTTACAGCCCTGGTCGGGTATCCTGCACCCTCGGAGATCAATGCCCTTGAGAATCTTATCGCTCTATGTCCGACATGTCATACAAAATACGACAAGGACTTCAAGATTGACGAGCTGGAAAAACTCAGAAAAATCAAGGACCGATATCTGAGCGACACCCAGGCAAGACTTACGGCATCACAACACATTCTTCAGGAAGAAATTTTCGCGATATTAGACGCGATTACTTCCTATGAGTTTGATGAAAATGCGCTATCTTCTGCAAATTTTGACATCTCAACGGTGGACAAAAAGCTAAAAACTGGGATGAGCCCACTTCAAAAACACGAAATCAAAGTAAATGCCATTAGTTTCTATGTGCGGATTCGTGATCATATCCGTGCACTAGAGCGACAAGATCAGGCTTCGATTCGAATTCTTTTAAATCAAATCAATTCGTACTATCTTGCCATGAGCAGGCAGAATCCTGACAACAAAGACTTGGTATTCAACTATGTTGCACAGTGGATCAGTGAAAAATCACAAAAACCAATCTTGCCTGCGAAGGTATTAGCTTCGTTTTTTGTCCAAAATTGTGAGGTCTTTGATGTTAGTGCCGAGTAAGTTCACAAGACTTGAAGAGTCCACTATCTTCAAGATGAAATGTATCTTAGACAACAGAAAACAGAATGAAAGTATTACTGAAATTTATTCAAGAACCAAGGAAGTATTTTATGACGCGAGCGAATTCATTCACGCCCTAGATATCTTATATGTTCTTGGCTTATTAGAAATTCGAGAGAACACGACGGTGATTGAATATGCTTAAAGAGATTCAATGCCCATATTTCAAACACAATAAGATAATTTTCCATGATGGTCTAAACATCATATTGGGCGATGATGATGCCAAAAACTCTATAGGAAAGTCTACGGCATTGATGGTCATTGACTTCGTACAAGGAGGCAATACTTTTCTTGAGGACGATGCTGGTGCCATTAAGAAGCTAGGTCCTCATTACTACAATTTCTGTTTCGTCTTTGCGGGTGAAAGTTATTTCTATTGTCGCTCAACTGAAGTACCAGAGGTGGTTTACGTCTGTGATAAATCCTATTCGAGGCAAGGCGAGCTAACCATAGATGAGTACCGAAAGAAATTAGCAGAACTTTATGGCCTAGCGTCCCTAGAAAGTTCATATCGCTCCGTGGTCAGTCCTTTCTCTCGAATATGGAAAAAAGGTGGATTGGAACCAGATCAACCTTTTGTCGGCGCACCTAAAGAGCCGTCAGTAACAGCGATTAGCCGCTTGATTGACATCTTTGGCCGAAGTCCAGATATTGCGGCAGAGAGAGAGGTAATCAATGAACAGAAAGCACGTAGGAAGCTCATTACTGGCTCAATGAACGAGAAAATTATTCCTAGGATCAACAAGACGCAGTACAAGGAAAATACTAAAAAAATTACTGAAAATTCTGAGCAGATTGAAAAACTTAAGCAAGGGTTCGGCGGAGCGCTTAATGCCTATGAGGCTCTATTTGGTGAAAACTTGCGACGCATGCAACTGCGCAAGGATGAACTCACAATTCAGAGAAATGAGCTTCTGAGCAAAATTAAAAGGTTACAGAGAGAGATATCCGGTATTACTCCACGACTTGCCACCAATATTGCGCTTGTTGCGGAATATTTCCCGTCGGTCAATGTCGACAGACTTGAGCAAGTTGAGTCATTTCACCAAAAGATTGGAAGTATCGTTAAGAAGGAACTTAGAGACGAACTCACAAGCACGCAATCTGAAGAGCTTAGTCTAGCAAACGAGTGTCGATCATTAGAGCAAGAAATTCAAGCCACTTTGGAGTCAAAAGGCATGCCGGACGACATGTTTAAGCGTGTATTTGAATTGAAAGAGAGCACAGATAAGGCAAGAAACGAAAACTATTATTTTGATAAAAAAGAACAACTTGATGAAGCCATAACGATCTCCAATAAGCGCCTTGATGAAATTTACACGAAAATCTTTCTCGATATTGAAGCAAAAATTAATGTCAAGTTGAAGGCTTTTAACAAAGTTGTTTATGGTCCTACAAGAAATAGTTCTGAGTTACGCATAAAAAGCGAATCGTCGTACAGTTTTACATCACCCGACGATACCGGAACAGGGAAGTCATACGCTGGCCTAATTGGATTTGATGTAGCAATGCTTTCTTTGACCTCTTTGCCTTTTGCCATACACGATTCTGTTGTTTACAAGAATATTGAAGTCGCCGCCACACAGCGAATACTTAGAATTTTGTCTGCCTTGAAGAAAAAACAACTTTTCTTGTCTTTTGACGAGGCGAAAAAATTTGGACCTAAAACTGAACAAAGAATTAACAAGTTTGCTGTTCTGAAGTTAACTCATAACGAACTTCTTTACAACAAAGACTGGCGTGATAAGGAGTAAGCCTTTCTCTGGTGATTTAGGAAAAATGATGTTCGCCCAATAGGTCATTGTATAACCCCGGATTTTGTAGGCGCAGTCGAGTCTGTTTAGCGTTGAAAACTGGTCGCTCATTTTGTTGAGCTAAAAAAGACAGCAAGGGCCGAAAATCTTTCGGAGCAGGCTATCAAGGTATGGTTCCCAGAATCAGCTATCTTGCAGATGCGGCTCTTATTTGACTCTTGGATGTGTGCAATTGATCGTCCGTATCAAGACGGGCAAAAAGGCGTCACAAAAATTGATCCTCTGAATTGCACGGCTAGGCAATGCGTGAGACCAAGACCACTGGTGGTGGCCTTGAGAGAAATATGCTAAAGGTGGAGTTTACTTTCTTTTTACTTATTCATACCCCCCGTTTTAATGTGGTGGGGAAGGGAGGTGTGTGTGACCAAAGCTGGACCAAAACTTTCGCCCGTAATATCTATTCTCAATATGAAAGGGGGGGTAGGAAAGACGACTATTTCTGCTCATGTTTTTCGACATCTTTACATTCGTCTGGGAAAGTCGACTTTGTTGGTAGATATTGACCCTCAGTTCAATTTGACTCAGACCATAATTCCGCAAGTTTTGTACGAAAAACACAAGCAAGCTCGCCGAACAATACAAGCGGTTATGGAGCCAGCCCCAACAGCCTCCATCTTTACGGTAACTACTGGTCTTGGCCCTCCTCCAGATGTTGATGAGGTTAGTGTTGGTTTACGGCACATCACCTCCGACAAGAGTATTAATCTTTCAGTAATTCCAGGCGATTTTGGTTTGGTCAAGTACTCATTGATAACTGACCAAGCGGTTCTAACCCCTGTTCGTGATCGGTTCCTCAAATTTATTTCTGAAACTCGAGCAAAACGCGATCTCATCTGCATTGACTGCAATCCAAGCAGTTCCTTTCTGACGCTCTGTGCGTTGATGGCCTCTACACACATTCTGGTGCCGGTGCGGCCAGATCGATATTCCATATTAGGCCTAGATCTACTTGAGCAGTTCATCAACGAATTGCCGAATCTAGTGCCGAAACCGAAATTGATTGTGCTACTAAATGGTGTGCCTACTCGTGGATATGATCCAACAGTTGAGAATAGCCTTCGGGCTCATCCTCGGTTTGGCCCAGTGACGCTATCAACTGTGCTGCACACTACAAAGCTACTGGAAGCCTCTCCGGGGTATACTGGTTTTGCTACTGACAAGAAGCAGCAGTGGCGAATTACCCCTCGAATATCTGCCGTGGTTGACGAACTGGGCACACATCTTGGACTTTCCTAAATGAGTGAGAGTTATACACGTATTTGTTTTTTGTTAGCTGCGGCTGGCTATAGGGAAAGCGAATTGTCTCAATTTGCTCGTGCCGTTGTTAGTGCTGGTTCTGCTAAATTTGTTGATGATGTCGCAGAAATGCAAAAAGTCATTCAGCAGGAAAAGAGTCGAGGTTTGAAAGGTGATGTTGCAAATACCGAGAGGCTGTCTCGCCGTTTGGACGATAGTTTGGCTGAAAGGGTTACACAGTTACTGATTTTTGAGGCAAGGATGACCAAGCTGGAAGCGTCGGAGGCGCTGAGGTTTGAGTTCATGAAACGGGGAATTAAAGCGCCTCCATCACTTGGAAAGCGGAGTTTTTCCGACTGGCTTTCTCAGCTAGCAAGAGTTGTTCCGCAGAGCGAAATTCTTCACTTGTCTACCCGAATTCGAAATCAGTTTGTTCATCAAAGTGATACCGACTGGTCATTAAAGTAGGCAAAATGACTCATAGCGCGCAAACTCAAAAACTTCGTGATGCCGTTGTTAGCACTATTGATATTTCAGGGGTTCGACTTGTATACGAAGTGGAAGTCGGAATGGCTACATTCTTAAAGTGGCTAAATTTCCTGAACTCTTTCAAACGAACCGGTACTGCCGATGAGATTTTAGATGCCGTTGCAAGCACGATAAGGGAGACTGCTGCGTGTATAGCGCTAGGTCTAGTTCGACCAGCTCTATTTTCTATGCGCACTCAAATTGACTTGATAATAGCTTGGCTTTACTTCAAAGATCATCCAGTTGAATGGAGTGTCGTCAACCGAACAGGTGATGGATTCAAGCTAAAAAAAGAATTGTTTGAATACCTTAACAATACGGTGGAAGGATTTGGTACTCGATATGGAATACTAAAGCAAAACTCAACCCGAAAAGAACAGGATACTTACCGTTTGCTTTCAGCGCATATCCATGGACAAAGCAATCCGGTCCTACCTGTGGCGTTAAATTTATGTGATGTCGTGAGAGAGGAAGCTGTCTGTAATGAGGCAACGAGGCTTATTAAAGAGCTTTCAGAGTATGTTGGAGACATCCTTTATGCCGTCTTTGCCTCTGATTCCGCATCGCTACCCAAGGAGTTAAATGCCGAAATCGTGAATCGTTTCGTATCAGAGAAACAGCGCAAAGATTTTTACGAAACAATCTAGCGAATTGACTTTCGTTTGGACTCTGTAGCCCCAATGCTCAGCTCCTTCGTCTCGAGTATCCCGAACGGATTTTAGAGCCCGAAGTCTTCAGCAGGTCTCAAGTAGTCCTTGATCCCTCGAATGACAAACGGCCGTTTAGGGTCGCAAGCAGTCATTTTTAATGAAATATGTGAAGTCCGCTTCGGCCGAGATGCCGCCTTTAACTCTACCAAGGGATTGCCAAATATACGGCATTGCCGTATATTCTTGGATGTGAGAACCGTAGCCGAAACCCCAATATTTCAAAAATACGCTAGCGATGTGTGGTCAGACGCCGAGCGGATTGAATTCATCAACTGGATTGCCAATAACCCAGAGGCTGGCGATGTCATTCCAGGAAGCGGTGGCTGCAGGAAAGTTCGTTGGTCATCCGCTGGCCAAGGTAAGCGAGGTGGCGCCAGGGTAATTTATTTCAATGCGACTGAAGCAGCCATTTGGCTGCTCATCGTGTACAAAAAGGCCAAGTTCGATAACCTTCCAACCGCCTTTCTAGCTGAATTGAAAAAAGGAGTAGAAGATGGACTCTGAAATGAAAAAATTTCAAGATGACTTACTCAAGTCTGTGAAACAAATGCGTCAAGGCAAGGCCGCACGCATCAATCAGGTTGAGTTATCGCCTGCGGCAGAGGCACGTGCCAAAATGGGATTGTCTCAGCAAGCATTCGCTTCTTTGCTGGGTGTGTCGGTTCGCACCTTGCAGGACTGGGAACAAGGTCGCCGAAGCCCAACCGGCGCGGCAAAAACCCTGCTCAAAGTTGCGGTCAGTCATCCCGAAGTGTTGCGAGAAATTGGCGCATAAGAAGCTTACGATGCGTCGCTTGGCATCAAATTTCAGTCTGTTCCGAAATTTCCAGTGCATCATCAACTTAAATGCCTAAATATCGAACAGTGCTTTCTAACTTTGAATGACCAAGCAATAACTGGACTGCGCGTAGATTCTTGGTTCTTTTGTAAATCAGTGTGGCCTTTGTTCTTCGCATTGAATGGGTACCGTATTAGGGGTGGTTTTAACTCACAGCTACCTACTTATAGCGACTCAAAACCGTATTTTTTGACAGTGTCCTCGCCCAAAGATTGAATGTTGGGTTCAGCAACTCCCCATCCTGAACATGTTCAATTCCAGCTTTGGAAAACTGTCCCTTACCAAGCCTGCCTTTTACATTCCCCAGCCTCAACATTCTTTGCACGACGTGATTGCTCACAGCTATGGTGTACGCCCAGGTCAAGAGCCTTACTTCTCAATTTTGCTCGATTACCTGCTGGCATTGAACCCCAGTGTGAAGAACCCACGCATGGCTTTAGGCAGCCAAGCCCCGCGAACGCTCGACTTTATTTCACACGACCCTGACACGATTCTGTGCATGGACCCCAAGGCCGTGAAAGCCCGAATCCGCCAGGTAGTGAATGGCGGAGGTGAATTTAGCTTGGTGGACACCGCACGCAGCTTCGAGGGTTTGGAGTGATGGGTACGTGTGGGAAGATTGCTTCGGCTGGGAGTAATCATAAGAAGAATGAAATTCTTTGGGCAGACGGGTTGGGTTTAATTGTCGGCGCGGCAGGCGGTGTTCTGGCAAGCGTCGCTGTTGGTGCGCTCGTTGTTAGTGGTCCGGTAGGTTGGGGAGTAGCCCTGGTTGCATCTGCTGCGGGGGGGTTTTTTGCTCAAAAGGCGGGTGAAACTAGCGGCAAATTTCTATACGATCAGTTTGGAAATCAAATGGATTTGTTGAGCGCTACTGGTGTAGGTCAGTTATGCAGATAATCGAAATCACCATGTGGATCATCGGATTTAGCATCCTGATTATCCCGGTTGTCTTGCCATTGAGTCTCACGTTGCTGACCTGGCTAACGCCCAAATCAGTGATCGATCGATATGTATGTCCACCTTATTTCAGCGAGTTCGAATCCTCTGCCTATCGATATTTCCCCACAAGCTGGATTCGCACACTTCTTTTCTCGCTAGCAATCTCAATACCCATTTTTAGAAGGATTCGAGGGTTTGGCGACATGCAAAAACAAGTACCGCTTTGGTTCAATGTTGCAAGTCGCTTGTTTGTTTATGTTGTTTTGGGATATCTATTTTCCGTATGCATTGCGATAGGTATTCTGGTGGTCATAGCCACGTTCGGTTTGCATAAATAGAGAATTGAATAAGTGAGGTGGACTGCTGGCAAGGTAAAGTAACCCACCTTGAGCTGTGGCAAACCCGACTACAAACCTTTCTACAAACTCTTCTGGCACTCATAGCAGTAAACCTGGCCCCCAAAACGCGGCTTGTTAAACCAGCAAAATTTGGCCACGTTGTAAGCCACTACTGTCCCACAGGTATTGCAAGCCAGTTTTGATTTCTTGGGTTCAGGATCGGCGTCCTCTACAACTTCTACAGTAGCGGATTCGTCAACTTGCACTGGCAAGCCGAATTTTCCATACCAATTAAATTGATGTGGTGTATGCAAAACCACCAATCTTTCTGCAAACGCTTTCACTGTTTCACTGCTGACCAACTTTGCAAGGTTTAGGGGGTTATTGTCATCGTCCATTGCCTGGTCAAGTTTCGCCTTGATCTGATCAACTTTAATGATCTCATCAAGCCCTGGAAACGACTTTGACGGCCGGGTAATCCGCGCTTTACTGGACACCAGTACCAGGCTTTTGATCACCGGCTTGATCGAAAAACCCAAACGCTTTTCCAGCGGAACCACGCCGTCATCAAATACTTCTTGAAGCAGTGAACAATGCCTACGGTTCTGCTCCAAAGGCGAGGGTATTCCGTAAGCTTGGGAACCAGTGAATGAGACAAACTCGCCTTGTTCGTTAATCGAAACTCCTTGATGAAAATGTTTGCTTTCGCACACCCAAATTTCCATCAATCGATTAATCAGCAAGTGGTCAATTTGAGCAACTCGGCCCTTGTGTTCAATACGCAAGTCGTGAATGACTGCCCAGTTTTTCCCATGGCCGTAGTGGTACTCAATTTGGTAGGCGGCATCCTTTTCGCCCTTCACACCCGCCTTGATTGCTCGAATCTCTTTTTCAATGCTGCGTTTCGTCAAAGCCGATGCAGCAGGGTGGTTTAACAATGATTCGAGAATCTTGATGTCGCTATCGCGATCTTCTGCACTTTTGATCAACATGGATTTGGCTGAATAAAGTTGTTGCTTCAACCGTATTCTGCACGGAACAAGGCTTTCTGTCTCAATACAAATTGTGTTTGTAGTCCAACCGCAGCCCCTCTCCACGGCGCCTGGTGGGGCTTACGCTAACTTCGATTCACCGTTTGCTTCCCGTACACACATCCCCCTCCACAACTGGCTCAAGCCATTGCTTTAAAGTAACAATTCGTTCCTGAACTAAACCCAGTCGGGTTACGCATTGGCACATCGGCAAAACAGAACCATAGTCGATGAACTGCTTCGAGGGAAACTGCATGAGTAATTCCGCATCCACATATTGCATCCATTGCTTCTGGCTATTGTTCAACGCCTTAAGAAATGCCGAGTCATTTTGTTTTCTCTGCTTGATCTGTAGAAGCGTATCTTCCATCTCTGTTTTTGCATCTTTCAGCTGCGCACAAAGTTCTTCATCATTGGCGCTGTCTGCGAAGGCCCAAGATGGCACCGAGAAAAATCCGAGAAAAACTAGCTTGAACATTAACTTATTCATTTACCTTTCCTTCAAACAAGTCAGCCTCTCTGTGTTTTGGCAGTGATTTTAAGGGCTAGCCCCCACATTCCAATCAGCGTAGACTCATTAAAAAAATAAACAAGTTGTCACCTCACCTCAGGAAGTAGCGCCCATGGAAGCATTGCCTCAAGAACCCACCCCCAAAGATTTTTCAGACCGTTTCGCAAAATCGCTGACCATGTTTTTTCGCTGGTTTGCCGACACTTTCTTTGCCAAACGCTACGGTCATCGGGCGGTCATTCTGGAAACCGTGGCAGGTGTACCCGGCATGGTGGCTGGCATGTGGATCCACCTGAAAAGCTTGCGGAAAATGAAAACCGGCTATGGCCCCACTATTCGAACCCTGCTTGAAGAAGCGGAAAACGAACGCATGCATTTGATGATTTTTATTGAAATTGCAAAACCCAGTGTGGGCGAGCGCATGTTGGTGTTGTTTGCCCAACTGGTGTTTTGGCACTTCTATTTCGTGCTGTATGTGTTCTTCCCGAAAACCGCTCACCGCATGGTGGGCTACTTCGAAAACCAGGCGGTGGTTAGCTACACCGACTACCTTGCGGAAATTGATGCAGGGCGAATTGAAAACATCGCCGCACCAAAAATTGCAATCGACTATTACAAACTACCCGCCGATGCGAAGTTGCGCGATGTGGTCATTGCCGTGCGCAAAGATGAACAAGGCCACGCTGATGTGAATCACGACATGGCCGATCATCCGCTGGCGGTGTAATTTCAAGCGGCTGCCTGTTCCTGATTCAAACGAATCAACAGGTACACTGCAAACCCGGTGGCAACACCGGGTACTACGCCCAGCAGCAACGCCACCCAACCGTAGCGAATGCCCTTCACTTTGGCCTCGTACATTACCCACACGGCCAACACGGCCCAGGTGAAGAAAATGTCCATGGCATAACCCGAAGCATAGGGGTTCACAAAACCACCCGCAAACGCACCCACAATGTCTGGGTTCTGGATAAACGGCGGAATGCACACCAAGGCAAACGCCACGGCGAATGCCACAGCCAATACCACCAGAAATCTGCGATATGCCGCTGTTCCCATAAACTCGAACCCCCTTTCTTCTTGATCAATTGAACCGGGTTAATTTGAATCAACACCACAATTTCACTACTATATCTCCACTGTATTCACCCACACGCCACATGCTTCGCTACCACACCATTCCTGTTACACCCTTTGCACAAAATTGTTCAATCGTGTGGTGCAGTGAAACCAACAAGGCCGCAATCATCGACCCAGGTGGTGACCTGCACAAACTCACCCAAGCAATCGCAGACCGCAATCTTGAACTGCAGGCCATTTGGCTGACCCACGCGCACATCGACCATGCCGGTGGCGTGGCCGAGCTGGCGGCAAAATTAAACTTGCCCATCATCGGGCCGCACGAGGGCGACCAGTTCTGGATTGATCGCCTGGCCGACCAAAGTCGCATGTTCAACTTTCCATTGAGTAAACCGTTCACACCCAACCGCTGGCTGGCCGATGGCGACACAGTACAAATTGGCAATTGCACCCTGAATGTGCGCCACTGCCCTGGCCACACGCCGGGCCATGTGGTGTTTTACTCCGAAGAAGCAAAGCGTGCATTTGTGGGCGATGTTTTATTCGTGGGCAGCATGGGCCGCACCGATTTCCCCGGTGGCGACCATGAAACCCTGATCGACAGCATTCGCAACCGCTTGTGGCCCATGGGCAACGACACCGTGTTTATTCCTGGCCACGGACCAGAGGGAAGCTTTGGCCAGGAACGTCGAAGCAACCCGTATGTGCGCGACCTTCAGTTTTAAAGCATCGCCATGAGCCCGTTCAATGCGCTCCTGTTTTACCTTCCAAACCATGCCTTTGCCAGGCAAGCCAAACCTGCAGTGTCTGCCGAACTTTGGCAAACTGCGCAATGCATTCAACAAAGCATTCAACACACACGCCCACCACACACGCTGGGCTTGGGCCTGATCATTCGCTACATGGAATGGGATGTGGCCTTGTACCGCGCAGCGCTTGAACAAGGCATGCCCCCCGCCAAAGCAGGCCAGCTGATTGAAACCATCAACTGGCAAGTGTTCGGTCCACCCATTGAATTGGGGTTCAAATTGTCACGCTTGCGCAGTGCAAAGGCACTGGCTCGCGCACGCTGGCTCACCGACCTGATGTTCGCAGTGATGTTCACCAAACCGTTTGCAAGAACTGTGCGACGCGACAGTAATGCAGTGGTCTTCGATGTCACCCTTTGCCCGCTGGCCAACTACTTCAAAAGCCAGGGTGTACCTGAACTAACCCGCCATGCAGCATGCAGCCTGGACCACCAAATGGCTGCCCAATGGGGCTTGCAGCTGCAGCGCACGCAAACCATTGCGCAAGAACACCCGCTGTGCGACTTCAGGTTTGTGCCACCCAAAACGCCCCAATAATCGTTTTCACATCACTCACGTCACCGGCCTTGATTTGCCGCATCAACTCGGCAGGTTCAACCAGCACCACGTCCAGAAATTCATTGTGGTCCAGCTGTCTTTCTTGCAGGGTCAAGCCACGCGCCACATACAGTTCAATTTTCTCGGTGGAATAAGAAATGACCGGGTGAATGGTGGTGATGTATTCAAGCGTTTGTGCCACATAACCGGTTTCTTCCAACAATTCTCTATGCGCGGTGGCAGCAGGGTCTTCACCGGGATCAATTTTGCCGGCCGGGAATTCCAGAAACACGCGGTGCAAAGGGTAGCGAAATTGCCGCTCCATCACAAAGCGACCATCATCGAGAATGGGAATAATGGCCACTGCACCCGGGTGCACCGTGTATTCGCGCACCGATTGTTCGCCATTGGGCAGGCGCACCGTGTCTTGGTTCACTTTCATCAAATGCCCGTCAAACACGCGTGTGCTGGTGATGCAGGTTTCTTCCAGGTGCTTTTCAGAATCGGACATACAACGCCACGTCAAAAGATTGAAACAGCACATTTGACCACATTGAGTTCTCCGAGTTAACCCTAGGCTTGCCAGTGGTAAACTCAATCGCGATCTTTCTGTAAATTTCCCTATGTCACTGCTGTCCAGCTTGCTATTGCTTATTGTGGTCGCCCGCTTGTTCGGCCGCCTGTTTGCGCGCTACAACCAGCCCGAGCTGATCGGTGAAATTCTGGCCGGGGTATTGCTGGGCCCGGCCATTCTGGGTTTGATTGAACCCAACAAAGCCCTTGCCGGTGTGACTGAATTGGCTGTGTTTCTGATCATTTTGAATGCCGGCCTTGAAATGCGCTTTTCCGACATTGTGGGCGCCATGAAAGGGCGCGGGCTTATGTTGGCAGCCATCAGCTTTTTCATTCCCTTCGGTGGTGGTGTGTTGGTTGCGGCAGCATTTGGTCAGGACATCATGCGCATGATTTTTCTGGGCCTGTGCATTTCAATCACCGCATTGCCTGTGGCCGTAAAGCTGATGGACAGCCTCGGAATTTTGCACACCCCGATTGCCAAATTTTCACTGGCCACCGCAGTGGTCAACGACGTGGCTGCGCTTTTTATTCTGGGCATTGTGCTGAACCTGCCTGAAACACTCACACTGGGCGACGCCAGCGTGGCCGTGGGCATAGCCACCCTGAAACTGATGGCCATGGGCCTGGTGGTGGTGGGGCTGAACCAATTGCTGAACTGGCTCGAAAAACGCAATGTGAATGTGCAGGCCTTGCCAGAATCCATGATCAAGGTATTTGGTCCTGAGGCTTTGTTCGGCATCGTGATTGTGTTTGTGTTGGTGTTTGGCACCATCAGTGAGGCTTTGGGTTTTCACTTTGTGATTGGTGCATTTTTTGGTGCGCTGTTTCTGGACAAAAAACACTTCATCGCCTCGCGCTACAAAGACCTGCAAGGCACCCTCGGGTCAATTACCAACGGTTTTCTGGGCCCTATTTTCTTTGCATATCTGGGCCTTGAACTTCAACTGGTCAGCCTCAGCGAATGGGAATTCCCATTCATCGTCATCGTGGTGTCGATTGTCACCAAACTGTTCGCGGGCTGGCTGGGCGGTTTGATGGTGGGCATGGGCCACCGTGAGTCCATGGGCTTGGGTGCGGTGCTCAACGGCCGTGGCGTGATGGAACTGGTGGTGGCCGGCATTGCCTACCAGAACGGCTTTATTGGCCCTACCATGTTCTCAACCTTGGTGTTAATGGGCATTGTCACCACCTTCCTGACACCCATTTTCTTTAAACAGGTTTACCGGGGCAACAAGCTTGAAGAGTACCGCCAGGAAAGCCGAAGCTGATTTCACTCCGCTTTTTTTACCGCCATGGCATGCCCAGGCCAGGTTATTTCAAGTTCATAGGCAATTGACCGCGACAGTCCGTCCAGGTCTGGGAACAGCGTGGCGTGGGTGATGTTCATTCGGTAAAGCGCCAACATGGCTTCCTTGCGAAGGCTGGCGGGCAGAACAAATTTGCGAATCATCGCAGGGCCCGTCTCATAGTGCTGAATGATTTCGTCGATCGGCTTGTCCAGCACACCGGGCACCACGAAAGTACCCGACTGCGCCACCAATCGCCCGTCCATTCGATCGGGCTCACCCACCCACATGATGTCGTTGGTGTTCGATGCAAAATAACGCTCAAAATTACCCTGAATTCTTGGATCAATCATGTCACGGTGCAGGGTGGCATTGTTGCTGGGTGTGGCCATCCACAAACGGGGCGTGTCCAGCGCAAATACCGCCGAATTTTTAACCGCCCTTTCCAGCGCAAAAAATGCAGCGACGAAAGGCGATTTGGTGAAATCGAGCATGCGCGTAGGCGCACCGTGATGCTGCATCAGTGCAAGGCATCGAACATCGTCATCCAGCACGCTGGCATCGGGCAAATAATTGTGCGCTTTGCGACGGAAAATCCGGAAGGCGCGCTCTTCCCGTGAACGCCAGGTGGCTTTGTCGGGCACATAGTTGTGCAAGTAGCGGGACAAAGAACTTAGCAAAGACCAGTCCGCATCCTGCAAACCCCGAAACGCCCAACCGTCGCATTCTGAGGTCAAGGCCACAAACTCATTCCAGCTGGCAATTTGTACCGTTTCCACAATTCACTCCCTGCTAGCCACTGTTCCTTAAGCCAGTGGCAATGCCGTTGATCGACAGGTGAACGCCGCGCGCCACGCGCTCATCCAGTTCGCCCTGGCGGTGCCTGCGCAACAGTTCAACCTGCACATGGTTCAGCGGGTCGACATACGGAAAACGCGCTTCAATGGAACGTTTCAGCAATGGGTTGTCCGCCAGCAATTCTTGTTGCCCAGTCAGCCACAACAGCCCTTCCACGGCACGTGCATGCTCGGCGGCAATGCGGCCAAACACTTTGTCACGCAGTGCAGCGTCTTCCACCATGGCGGCATAACGCGATGCAATCGCCATGTCCGCTTTGGCCAGCACCATGTTCAGTGTGGACAGCATGGTGTTGAAGAATGGCCATTGTTTGGCCATGGCTTGCAGGTCAAGCAATTCCGCTTCAGTCAAACTGCTGCGCAACGTAGCCACCGCTGTGCCAAAACCATACCAGCCTGGCAGCATGACACGGCTTTGCGCCCAACTGAACACCCATGGAATGGCACGTAAATCTTCAATGGTCCAATTGGCTTTGCGTGAAGCAGGGCGGCTGCCAATGTTCAAACTGGCAATCTCGGATATCACCGTAGACTGTTTGAAGTACTCCAGAAAACCATCGGTGTTGTACACCAAATCCCGATAGGCATTGAAGGCATGGTTCGACAACTTCGCCATCAGTTCCAGGTACTTGCTTGGCACTTCACGGGTCAGTTCGGTGTGTTCGGAAACCATCAGGTTTGCAGACACCAACACCTCCAGGTTGCGCCTGCCCAGCGATTCAATGCCGTACTTGGCGGCGATCACTTCGCCTTGTTCGGTCAGGCGAATTCGGCCGTCGACCGCACCCGGTGGCTGACCCAAAATGGCGTGGTAACTGGAACCGCCACCACGACCCACAGAGCCACCCCGGCCGTGAAACAGGCGAATTTTAATACCGTGTTTTGCAAACACATCCACCAAACCAATTTCGGCCTGGTACAGGCTCCAACCGGAAGTGACAAAACCACCGTCCTTGTTGCTGTCTGAGTAGCCCAGCATCACCTCCTGCACATGCCCGCGAGAGGCCACCAAGGCTCGGTACTCGGCAATGTCAAACAGCGTTGCCATGATTACAGGGGCGGCCTGCAAGTCTTCAATGGTTTCAAACAGCGGCACAATGTTCACCGCCAATTCACCAGTGGCCACATTGAGTAAATGGGCTTCTTTCAACAACACCGCCAACTCAAGCAAATCACTTACCGACGCTGTTTTGGAAATAATGCAATTTTGAATGGCCGACACACCCAGCACCTGATGCGCCAATTTGGCTTTTCTGAAAATTGCCATTTCCGAATGCGTGCGTTCGCTGTACTGCAAAGAATCGCTGAACAACAAACGGGGGGTGCGCAACTCGGCACACAACAAAGCCACGCGCTCAGCCTCGCTGCTGGCCAAATAATCGGTTTTTCCCAAGGTGGATTGCTTGAGCAGGTCGGCCACCACCGCTTCGAACACATCGCTGTTCTGACGCAAATCGAGCGCCATCAGCGAGAAACCAAACACCTTCACTTTGCGGGCCAACAGAGCCAGTCGCCCTTCGGCAATCCGCTGCATGCCGTTCTCGCTCAGTGCGCTGAACAGGGTATTCAAATCGGACAGCAAACCGGCAGGGCTTGAATAGGCCTGGGCCGTGCACTCACCTTGGACTGCTTGTTGCAAGGTGGCTTGAAGCCGGTTGCGGATCGCCACGCAGGCACGGCGCAAGGTTTCGTCCATGCGGTGGGCTGAGTCTTCGCCCGATGTATTGGCCAAATCCGTTAATGGCGGGTTGGGCTTCAAGAAATAATCTGTAACGCTGAATTCGCGTATCAGGCAATTCACCTCGGCCAGGTAATGCTCCAGCACCTTGCGGCTTTGAATTTTCAGCGTGGTGTCCAGCACCTGCGCAGTCACAAACGGGTTACCATCGCGGTCGCCACCAATCCACGAGCCCACGGTCAGCACCTTGCCCAGCGGGTCTTCATTCACCGGCAAAAAGTTATCGGTACTGGGCAAGCTCAACAGGCTTTGCAACTTGCGGTACACCTGCGGCACCTGGGCAAAAAAAGTGGAATCGAAATAGGCCAGTGCGTTATTCACCTCGTCTATGACACTCAACTTGTTTCGGCGCAGCAAGCGGGTTTGAAACAGGCGCTGCACAGCTGCTTTCAGCTCATCACGCCAGGCATTGGCTTCCTCAAGCGTCAATTGAATTTCATCGCGGTGGCGAATCAACGCAATGATGCTTTGCTGTGCATCCAGCACACTCTTGCGCTGTACCTCGGTGGGGTGTGCAGTCAATACTGGCACTGATTCGGTTTTCTTCAAACGCGCAAGCACAGCGTCGCGATTCACGCCGACACGGCTCAACTCGGCAATCGTGTAATCCAGGCTGGCCTCACGCGCGGGCATTCCGGCCAACTCATGCTGGCGGTTGCGGCGAATCAAATGGCAGTCCTCGGCAATGTTGCTCAACATCGAGAAAATCGAGAATGAGCGAATCAGCGAAATGGTTTCATCTTGAGTCAAGGCCTCAAGTCGCGCTTCCAGTTTGGCGCGCGCTGCATTGTCATCAAACCGGCGGTACTGCACCGACAACTGGCGCACTTCTTCAATGGCCGCAAACACGGGCAAGCCCTGTTGCTCGGCAATTATTTCGCCCAACAACGCGCCCAGCAGGCGAATGTCGTCGCGCAGTTGAGAGTCTTTTTCTTCGTCGTTTAATTGCTTGTTCACAATCCATCCTCTGACCAAATTGCACCGGCCCGCATCGCCATGGCAGTGGCCGCTGAGGGGCCATACGTGCCGCTGGTGTAAGGCACAGGTTCCATGCTGTGGCTTTTCAAGTCATTCAAAATGCGGTCGACAAATTGCCACTGTGTTTGTACCTCATCCCGGCGCAAAAACAAGCCCAAGCGACCACGCAAAATATCGGTGATCAAACGCTCGTAGGCATCGCGCACAGGAATGCGCCAGGTGTTGAAAAAATCAAGGTCCAGTGAAACTGGCTTCAAGCGTTCACGTTCGCCCGGCGTTTTTGCGAGCAACTTCAGTTCAAGTTTGTCCTCGGGTTGCAGGTGAATCACCAACTGGTTACCCACCCACTGGCCACCCACGGGTTCGAACAAAGGCTTAGGCACATCGCGAAACTGAATCACGATTTCCGCGAAGCGGCGCGGCATCCGTTTGCCGGTTCGCACTAAAAACGGCACGCCTGCCCAGCGCCAGGTTTGCACTTCGGTGCGAAACGACACATAGGTTTCGGTGGTGGAATTTGCAGCCACTCCTTTCTCGTCGCGGTACTTGGGCACAGGCTGGCCTTTCACATAGCCCTCGCCATACTGGCCCACCACAATTTCCGGAATTCCGGTGACCTGCGGCACTTTCAGTGATCGCAACACCTTCAGCTTTTCATCGCGCAGGGAATTTGCTTCCAGACTGACTGGTGGTTCCATGGCCACCGTGGCCAGCAACTGCAGCATGTGGCTTTGAACCATGTCGCGCAGCGCACCGGCATGCTCGTAAAAACCAGCGCGGTCTTCAACACCCAGGTCTTCAGCCACGGTAATTTGCACATGGGCCACATGTTCGCGGGTCAACAATGGCTCGAAAATCCGATTGCCCAAACGCAGTGCCAACAAATTCTGTACCGCCTGTTTGCCCAGGTAATGATCGATTCGATAAACCTGTGATTCATCCAGTTTGGCGGCCACAGCTTCTTCAATCAGTGCTGATTCTTTGGCATTGAAACCCAAGGGTTTTTCAAGAACCAAACGAAGCCTGGACGGATCCCGCACGGTGGGAATGCAATTGATCAAATCAATGAATCGCGAAGAAGGCAGGGCAGCGTAATGCACCACAGGTTCGGGGCTGCCGGTCACTGCATTGGCCATGGCCCTGCACGATTCGGGCGTGCCCAGCACCACTTGCAAGGTGTGCAGGTAAGGCAGCAAAGCCGGAATCGATTCCCGTGCTGCTTCATCGCCCGCAGCTTTCAGAAACGAATCGACTTGAGCCAAAGCCTCTTCAGGGCTCAGGGCTTCGCGTTGTGCAAAAATGATTCTGGATTCCGCAGAAAAGTATCCCGATTTTGCCAAGTGTCCCAGTGCGGGAATAATTTTACGCTTGGCCAAATCGCCGCCTGCCCCATGCAACACAAAGGTGAAAGCGCCAACGGGCAAGGGGGAATTGTCGGTCATTTTAGGTTCCAGATCAGTTGATCAAGTTAGTTACATTAATTGCTAGTTTTTTGTAATTATGTTACAAACACTGCACATTCACAAGTTATCTTCTCGAGGTTTGCGCCATGGCAACTACTTTGAACCCCACATTGCAGGCGCTTCGCGAACGCATTGAACAACGTTCCAAAGCCACGCGCGCAGCCTACTTGAATAGCCTGCCACATGGCCCACAAAACCGCACTGCTGTGGGTTGTGCCAACCTGGCCCACACCACCGCAATTTACCCAAGCAGTACCAAGCGCGTTATTTCATTACACAAGTCACCGCACTTGGGCATTGTGACTGCATACAATGACATGTTGTCGGCCCATCAGCCATTTGCGGTTTACCCTGAATTAATTGCACAACACGCGCGCGTACTGGGTGCCACCACCCAAGTGGCAGGCGGTACACCGGCCATGTGCGATGGTGTAACCCAAGGTCGGGAAGGCATGGAACTGTCGCTTTTTTCACGCGATGTCATTGCACTTTCCGCCTGTGTCGGTCTTTCACACGATGTATTCGACGGCGCTATTTTGCTGGGCGTTTGCGACAAAATTGCACCTGGTTTGTTGATTGGCGCGTTGGGCTTTGGCCACCTGCCCTTTGTATTTATCCCCGCCGGGCCCATGGAAACAGGTCTGTCCAATTCCGAGAAAGCCAAAACCCGACAATTGGCCGCGCAAGGCAAGGCCACGCGCGAAGACCTGCTGCAGTCCGAGGAAAAGGCTTATCACAGCCCGGGCACCTGCACGTTTTATGGCACTGCCAATTCAAACCAGCTGATGCTCGATTTCATGGGCTTGCAGTTTCCGGGCGGCGCGTTCGAACTACCCAGCAGCCCACAGCGCAAGGCGCTGATCGGTGAAAGCGTGCGCGCGCTTGAAAGCGCCACGCGCAACCCTGCCTTGAAGTTGGGCACACTGGTTGATTCCCGCTGCCTGATGAACGCACTGGTCGGCCTGATGGCCTCGGGTGGTTCAACCAACCACACCATTCACTGGGTGAGCGTGGCCCGCGCGGCAGGCTATTTGATCGACTGGACCGACCTTGAAATCATCTCCAGCGTCACCCCGCTGCTTACACGGGTGTACCCCAACGGTACTGAAGATGTAAATGCATTTCAGGCTGCAGGCGGCACTGCCGGCTTGCTGGCCACACTGATTGACGGCGGCTTTGTAGACGGTGAGGCCCCCACCGTGTGGGGCACCACCATGGCCAACACCGTGGCTGAAGTACTGCCCACGGCAGAAACCTTTTCAACACGCACACCCGGCGCTTCACGCAACCTTGATGTGCTGCGCCCCCACACCAACCCCTTCCAGCCCGACGGCGGCATTCGCCTGATGAAAGGCAACCTGGGTCGCGGTGTGTGCAAGGTATCGGCTGTGAAACAGGAACACCGATTTGTAGAAGCGCCTTGCCGCGTGTTCACCGACCAACACCAAGTGATCGATGCGTTCAACAACGGCGAACTGACCGAAGCAGTGGTGGTCGTACTGGCCCACCAAGGCCCACGTGCCAACGGCATGCCCGAGTTGCACAAGCTCACGCCCATTTTGGGTATTCTGCAAGACCAAGGCTTGCCCGTTGCCTTGGTGACCGATGGCCGAATGAGCGGCGCTTCTGGCAAGGTGTTGTCGGCCATTCATGTGTGCCCGGAAGCCAAAGCCGACGGCCCTATTTCGCGACTTCGCGATGGCGATGTGGTACGGGTAGATGCCATTGAAGGCGTGCTGCACACCACGGCCGATTTGAGCCTGCGCGAACCCATGCCCACACCCGCGCAAGCAGTCAGCCACGGCCGCGGATATTTCCGGGTGTGGAGAAACACAGTTAGCAGTGCCGAGGAAGGCGCAAGCAACCTGTTCCCCCAATGAAACAAGGACAAGCCATGAACACGCAACCCTCCCCCGACACTCGAGCCGAACGCACCCGCAACTGGTTACAACAAGGTGTTTTGCCGGTGGTGGTGATTCCCAATGTAAAACAGGGTTTGGAAATCGCCGAAGGCTTGTGTGCGGGCGGTATTACACAAATTGAAATTACGCTGCGCACCCCGGAAGCACTGCAAGCCTTGGGTGAAATAGCCCAACGCTTTCCCGACATGAATGTGTCTGCCGGCACCGTGCTGACACCAGCGCAGTTTGATCAAGCCGCTGACCTGGGGGCAACGCTGTTCATTTCGCCTGGCCTAACGGAAGTGCTGGCCGAGCATGCCTTGAACAAGGGATATGCTTGGGTGCCGGGTGTGGCCACTGCATCGGAAATGATGCGTGGGCTTGAACTGGGGTTTGAATTGCTGAAATTTTTCCCGGCCATGGCGGCTGGTGGCCCCAAAGCCCTTGCTGGCATTACAGCGCCATTGGCCGCGGCACGCGTTGTGCCCACAGGTGGCGTAACACTTGAGAACCTGCCGCAGTGGCGTGAAATCAAGGCCGTGCAAGCGGTGGGCGGCACATGGCTGACTGCGGGGCTGGACGGGGTGGCCAATGTAGCCAAGGTGGTTGAGCAGCGCGCGGCGCTGGCCATGGCGGCGTGGAACAACACGGTGCTGGTTTAATCGGCTTGGGTTCCGATCTCTCGCCAGAAAACCTGATTGTCCCTTTTTGAGATTCACCCTGACTCACCTCGCTCGGCAAAAGAGCGGGCCGAGTCTCGGTGCCGGCCTGCGGCCGACCGTGGCGGGTGAATTCAAACGGGCAGGTTTTCTTGAAGGCGAGGCGATCGAAACACCGCCGCCGATTGGGCTGAAAATCGAGCGGTGAGTCGCGTTGTAGTGGAGAAACGCTGCTCGGGAGACCTGGGAACCGAACTAGCAGATGCGCGCACTCTGCGGGTTTGAGCCAACTCGGCAGTGGGATTGCTTGTCCCGCACTTCAAGAAAACCGCCCCGTTTGAACCAAGACTTCAATGCTCGCCTTCCGGCGACACCCAAGACCCGACCATCTGTTTTGTCGGGCTTGGGTGAATTGAATGCCTTGCTTCAAAAAGGGACTAAGCGGTTTTCTGTGCGGAATCGAGCAACCCCGGCGAGTTGGTGACAACTTGGCAACCACGCCGAGTTGAGCAAAGAACCCCTCGGGTTACACCCAAGTGGCACAAGCGCGCCCACATGCGACACTGTTTGAAGTCACCACAAGAACAAAACCATGTCACCCAATCACCTTTCCCCGCCGCCCCTGCGGATGTCGTTCATTATCTGGGGCCTGGCTGCTGCTTTTTACCTGTTCGGTTTTTTCCAGCGCGTTACACCCGGCGTACTTACCGAAGAACTTAGCACCACATTTGACCTCAGCCGCGCAGCGCTGGGGAACCTGTCTGCGTTTTACTTCTACTTTTACGCCGCCATGCAAATACCCGTCGGCCTGCTGGTCGATCGAATCGGTCCCCGCAAAATTTTGACTGCGGGCTGCATACTCGGCGGTGTTGGCGCGCTGATGTTCGGCTTTGCGCCCACTCTGGGTTGGGCCGCAGTGGGTCGTGGCCTGGTCGGTGGTTCAGTTGCAGTGGCTTGGGTTTCCATGCTGATGTTGGTGGCCCAGTGGTTTTCGCCAGCGCGTTTTGCCAGTATGTCGGGCGTTAGCCTGGCCGTGGGCACCATGGGTGCGGTACTGGCCGGCGTGCCCTTGCGTGCGCTTTCTGATTTGTTTGGCTGGCGCATGGTGATGGGTGCCAGTGGAATTATTGCCGTTGTTCTGGGCCTGCTCATCTGGATTTACGTGCGCGACATGCCCTCACAACGCGGCTACAAAAACCACGTCGCCAAACGCCCCGCGCATGAAGTCACCTTGCCTTTGCTCACCGCCTTGGGCCACACACTTCGCTTTCCCGCCGTGTGGTTGATTTTCTGGATTCCCAGTGGCGTGTGCGGCGCCATTCTTACGTTCACCGGCCTGTGGGGCGTGCCCTACCTGACCACCTGGCATGGACTCAGCGTGAAAGAGGCCTCACTGATCATCACCGGCATGCTGATCGCGTTTGCAGCCGGTAGCCTGTTTTTTGGAGCACTTTCCGACAAACTCAAACAACGCAAGTTGCCCTATTTTTTGGGTGCAATTTTTTCCATCAGCGGCTTCATTGTTCTGGGTATTCAACCTGAACTTCCGATTGCACTTGTTTCCGTTTTACTTTGGGCCACGGCCTTTGGTGGTGGCTCCATGGTGCTGAGCTTCGGTTACGTCAAAGAGTCCGTACCGCACCATTTGGGCGCAACCGCAGTGGGTATTGTGAACCTGGGTGTGATGGTCGGCCCACTGGTGCAGCAACCCGTGCTGGGTGCAATTCTTGACCACTATGCGGCTGCAGAAAACATTACCGGCGCTTACTCAAAAGCCGGCATGACCTTGTGCATGCTGGTGCTGGCGGTTTGGGTGGGCACATCAATTGTCAGTTTGATGTTGAGCCGCGAAACTCACGCCAAGCCGAGGTTCGCTTAGGAAGCCAAGTGCTCAAGCTTGCAGGAGGCCTGAGCCACCTCGACAGCGGATTTGCCTGTTTCGCACATTCAAGAAAACCGCCCCTTGTGAATTCATTCGCAGCGTTTGGCGAATAGCCAACACCGAGACTCGGCCAGGTGTTTTGCCGAGCTCGGTGAGCAAGAATAAATTCAACAAGGGATCAAGCGGTTTTCTGTGCGGAATCAGGCAATCCCGTCGAGGTGGTGTTGCTTCGGCAATCCCATCGAGGTGGCGTAGCTCGAGCAATCCCGTCGAGGGGGCTAGGTTCGGCAACCACGCCGAGCGCAAACGTCTCGGCCATGGATTTTTCAACTCAGGATTTAATGCAACGTAACCGGGTGTTGCATCCAGGGTTTGTAGCTTTCGATAAAAGCTTCAATGTCGTCGATATCGGGTTCTTGGGCGGCAAGGTATTTCACCTCTTCGCGGAATTTTTCAGCCGCATCGCCCTGCAAAAACAGTTCGCGCTGATTGTTCTTGTCCACGATTTCAATGCCAAGGCTGGGTTGCCCCTCGCTCATGACCAAATCCACCACGCAGTAAAAGGGGCTATCAATCATCATTAACATCGCAAACCTCCAAATAATACTTTCAGGTTGAATATGGTGATCTATCTAGCAATTTCAAGGCCACGCCTTGGGCGTCTAACCCCTTACGCAACATCCTCCACAAGTGTTATATCGGCAAACCAATCAATCCATTGAGGCTCTTTTAATAACTGTAACACCTGTTCCGGGTGGCTTTGGCTTTCCAGTTCCATTAACAATACATTGGGTTGATTCAATCTTAAGGTACGAGCTAGGTGGGTTGTCAGCACCAGTTTGGAGGAACAACACAAGCAACCGGGGCTAAGCCGAAGCACATGAATGCCGCGCGCTTTGCGCTCAGTGTCCAGACGAAACAACTCTGCCTGAGCCTCCACCGAGGCATAGGAAAAAACTTCGGTACTGGCCATCAAGGTAATTTTGCCAACGCCGGCCTGCTCGGAAAGCAGTGCTTCAATTCGCCGGGCTCGTGCTTCCGGGTCGCGGCCAGGCACCAGAAAAAGCCGCGTTTTCATTTGCGCCAGAAGGCTGGCGTGAACAGCACCAGAATGGTGAACATTTCCAGGCGGCCGAGCAACATGGCAAATGAACAAAGCCAGGTTTGAAAGTCGCCCAAGGCACCGTAATGGTCTACAGGACCAAACTCACCCAAAGCAGGGCCCAGATTATTGATCATTGAAATTCCTGTGGTCAATGCAGAAATTGGATCAAGCCCTGTAAATATCAACAACATGGTGATGGTGATCACGCTCATGCCATACATCAGCATGAAAGCCAGCACACCAAAAATAACTTGCGGGCTCACTGCTGAACCGCGAATACGTACCGGGTTGATTGCGCGCGGATGGAGAATTCGGGACAACTCGCCAATGGCGTGCTTGAACAAAATAACGGCACGCAACATTTTGATGCCACCACCTGTCGAGCCTGCTGCGGTTGCAAACATGCTTAGAAAAATCATGAGCAAAGGTGCAAACAGGGGCCACTGGCTGTAATCGGTGTTGGCATAACCTGTGGTGGTAGCCACCGACACGGTGTTGAAAAGCGCATACCTGAACGCCTCGCTGAACGTGGTGTATTCCTGATGCGCCAGCAAATACACGGTGATCAATGACACCGCACCAAACATCAACATGAAAAACCATTTGGCTTCCGGGCAATTTGCATAGGGGCGAAATGATTTGCCGCGCCACGCCAAAAAGTGAATCGAGAAATTCACTGCTGCGATCATCATGAACACCACCGCCACCATTTCAATGGCTGCTGAGTCGAAGTAAGCGTAGCTTGCATCATGCGACGAAAAACCTGACAGCGACACGGTGGTGCCAGTGTGCAAAAACGCATCCAGCCAGGTCATGCCCGCCAGTTTGTAACTGATTGCGCAAGCCACTGATAGCATCAAGTACACCATGTACAGCGACTTGGCTGTTTCCGTGATTCGGGGGGTCAATTTGCTGTCTTTCATGGGCCCCGGGGTCTCGGCCTTGAACACCTGAGAACCACCCACACCCAGCAAAGGCAAAATGGCCACCGCCAAAACCAGAATGCCCATGCCGCCCATCCATGACAACAAATGTCGCCAGATATTGATACTGGCAGGCATGTCGTCCAGGCCACTGAGCACCGTAGCGCCAGTGGTGGTCAGCGCAGACACCATTTCGAAATAGGCATCCGTGACACTGAGATCATCAAAAAACAGCACCATGGGAATGGTGGCAAAAGCAGGCAAGCCCGACCACACCGTAGACACCAACAGAAAACCATCGCGGGGTTGAAGTTCCCGGCGAAAGCGGCGGGTTAACACGTGTGCTGTGACACCAATGCCAAAGGTGACTAAAAAACCTGTGGCAAATGCATGCACCGTGGGTTCATCGGTTACAAATGCGTAAGTCAGCGGCACCAAAAACGCCACCGAGAACAAGGCCACGGCAAAGCCCAATACACCCAGCACTGGAAAAAGCGAATTCCTCATGCTGCACGCGCCACTTTAGATAAACCCCACACCGACCTGGAACAGTTTTTCCACCTGCGGCACCAGTTTGCGGTTTTCTACGAAAGTAATGATGTGATCTTCGGCCTCGATCACCGTGTCGTGGTGCGCCATGATTACTTTGTCACCTCGCACAATTGCACCAATCACGGCACCCTTGGGCATGTCGATTTTTTCAATGGCACGGCCCACCACTTTCGACGATTTCGAATCGCCGTGCGCAATGGTTTCAATTGCTTCCGCCACACCGCGACGCAAGCGGTGAACGGCCACCACATCTCCCCGGCGGATGTGCTTGAGCAATTCACTGAGTGTGGCATTCGAAGGCGCCAGTGCAATATCGATTTGCCCGCCTTGCACCAACTCGGCATATACCTTACGCTGAATCAGGGCGATTACCCTGCGTGCGCCCATGCGCTTGGCCAAAAGCGACGACATGATGTTGTTTTCATCGTCATTGGTCAGTGCAATGAAGGTGTCTACGTCTTGCACATTTTCTTCGGCCAGCAAGTCTTCATCGGTTGCGTCGCCGTACAACACCAGCGTGCGCGAACCCAGCTGATTCGCCAGGTCTTCACAACGCTTGCGGTCGGCGTCAATCACCTTCACCTGGTAGTTTTCTTCAAGGCTTCGGGCCAGGCGCAAACCAATGTTACCGCCACCGGCAATCATCACCTTGGTGACCGGTTTGGACATCCGCCGCAATTCAGACATTACCGTGCGCACATGCTCAGTGGCCGACAGGCAAAACACCTCATCGCCGGGTTGAATCATCGTGTAGCCTTCAACGGCCACAGGCTGGTTTTCGCGAAACAGGGCCACGATGCGAACATCCACCTTGGGCAAGTGCTTGCGAATGTCTTCAATGGGGTGCGACACCAAAGGCCCGCCAGCGTAAGCGCGAACCGACACCAGCGTCACCTTGCCATCGGCAAAATCAAGTACCTGCAAAGCATCGGGAAATTCGATCAGGCGCTCAATGTGATTGGTCACGCTTTGCTCCGGGCAAATCACGTGGTCCACATTAAAGCCCTCGTCACCATGCAAATGGGCTTGCTCCATCATTTCAGGCGAGCGCACACGGGCAATTCGGCGGGGCACATTGAACATCAGTGCAGCCATGCGGCAGGCGACCAAATTGGTTTCATCGCTGCGGGTTACCGCCACCAGCATGTCGGCATCCTCGGCGCCTGCCTGTTTCAGCACGCGCGGCAAAGCGCCGTTGCCAGCAATGGTACGCAAATCGTAGCGGTCTTGAAGATCCGCCAGTACCCTGGGGTCCGGATCGATCAGGGTGATGTCGTTGTGTTCGGACACCAGGCTTTCAGCGAGGCTGGCCCCCACACGCCCGGCGCCGACGATGATAATTTTCATGCGATATTTTTGCGCGCGGTGCGGCCTACTTCTACGCCCAGCTGCTTGAGTTTGCGATACAAGTGCGTGCGCTCAATGCCGGTGCGCTCGGCCAGACGCGTCATGCTGCCATTTTCCAGGCGCAGGTGGTATTCAAAATAAATACGTTCAAATGAATCACGGGCATCGCGCAGTTGGGCATCCAGGTCGAGTGTCGACAACTCGGCCAGAGCTTGGCCCAAGGGGCTTGAGTCGGGCGCTGTGGCCACACCACCACTTGCAGAAACAGATGCGCCACTGGCCTGGTTGGAAGTGCTACCCATGCCGTTGGACTTGGGCTGGGACTGCATCAGCGCGCGAGCCGATTGCACCATTTTTCCGCGCGCCAAACCTTTCTCTACGGCACCCAGCAACTTCTGCAGGGAAATTGGTTTCTCCAGGAAATCAAGCGCACCAATGCGCGTGGCTTCAACAGCGGTGTCGATTGTGGCGTGGCCACTCATCATGATCACTGGCATGGTCAGCAGTCCTTTCACTGACCATTCTTTCAGCAAAGTAACACCGTCCGTGTCGGGCATCCAGATGTCGAGCAACACCAGGTCGGGCTGCTCTTGGTCACGAAGTGCGCGTGCCTGACCTGCATTTTCAGCAAGCAGCACAGCATGCCCTTCGTCGCCGAGAATCTCGGACAAAAGTTCTCGAATTCCAATTTCGTCATCTACAACGAGAATGGTCGCCATGGTGAGAGAGTTCCTTCTTTATGCGGCCTGACTATGTTCGGCATTGTTCAAGGTGTTTTGCAACACGGGGAAAGTTAATTCCACCGCCGCACCAACCACCCGCCCTTGTGCATCTACCCTGTTTCTAATGGCTATTCGCGCCTTGTGTTCATCTGCAATTTTTCTAACGATTGCCAAACCCAAACCGGTGCCCTTGGTTTTCGTGGTGATGTAAGGCTCGAAAGCTTTTGCCAGCAAGTCGGGATTGAACCCCGGCCCGTTGTCAGCCACCACCAGCTTCACGCCCACCAACTGTTCCTGTTCACCTTCCGGTGCTTTCAAACCTTCGGTTCGCACTTCCACTTTGGGTTGATCGCAATCGACACATGCGTCTAATGCATTTTGCAACAAATTATGAATCACTTGGCGCAACTGCGACGAATCTCCGGCCACCAGCGGTAATTTTTCAGTCAATTTTGGAATGAAGCGGGTTTCCGCCTGTTCTTCAATGCCCACATGCACATCGTACAGTGCCAGCACATCGACCACCAAGTCATTCAAATCCAGTGGCTTCAAATCAGCTGGTGGCAGTCGCGCATAGTCGCGGAAATCGTTGACCAAACGTTTCAGTGATTCCACCTGGTTGACGATAGTACGCGTGGCTCGCTGCAAAATTCCCGATTCGGGTTCTTGCAGCTTGTCAGCCAGCTTCATTTGCAAGCGTTCTGCAGAAAGCTGAATCGGGGTCAGCGGATTCTTAATTTCGTGAGCCAGGCGACGCGCTACCTCACCCCAGGCCGCCGTTCGCTGCGCAGAAATCAAAGCAGTAATGTCGTCGCATACCAGCACGTAACCGGCCTTTTCACCGGGCAAGCGCGAGCCACGCACCAGAATGGATTTCGAACTTTGCGAATCAAACGCACGGGGAATTTCCAGCTGTTTTTGCCAAATGCCGCTTTCTTCACCTTCATTGCCCTGGTTGTCGGCCACGCTGGCACGCACTGCCATGGCAAATCCTTCCAGGCCGGGCATGTCGTCCAGTGGATGGCCCTGGTTCTCGGCCAGTGAACGATCAAAAATTCGCAGTGCACCGTCGTTGTACATCTTCAGGCGCAGTTTGTGATCGAGCACCAGCACACCAGCGGACAAACTGGTCAGCAAACTTTGCAGGAAATCATTGTTGGCAGCGAGCTGGTTTTGATTGGCCTGCAAGCGGCGTTGCGCTTCCGACAGCTGCCGGGTCATGGTGTTGAATGAATCAACCAACTCACGCAATTCATCGTCTGCATTCACAGGCTGCATGGTTTTGAAGTTGCCACTGGCCAGGGCCTTGGTACCCTCGGCAAGCCACAACAAAGGAGAGGACAATCTTGATGAAAGCCAGAATGCCGCAGCCACCGATACAAACACCGTGAGCAACAACGCCAGGGTCAACGTGATGCCATAAATTTTTCGCAAGCCCGAACGCGACAACTGCAATTCTTGATAATCGCGGTACACGCTTTGCACCGCATTGGCCCGCTGCGAAAGTGTTGTGGGCACGGGGTGCATAATTTGTACATAGCGCTGACCCAAATCAAAACTGGTCAAGGGCGGGGCAATCGGCACCACCACACGCATGTACAAGCGCCCATCGGGGTCTTCGGGGTCAGGCTCAATTTGCTGAAAAGGCCTGGTCATCAGTGCCTGGCGCAGCATCACCTGCGTGGGCAGGCTGGGCAACAGGCTATCCAGTGCGCCTCCTGAACTTCCCAGAATTTGCCCGGTTTCAGACAGCAAGGTGAGTTCTTGCACATTGGCCGCATCGCGAAGCCGGGGCAGTTCCAGCAATTGCTCGCTGGGTGTGGCACGTGAAAGCTCGATGGAAATGGACTGCCCTTTCAAAGCCAGTTCATTGATCAAACTGTCCAGCGCAGTCTGGCCCAAATTCAAGCCCGATTCCAGCGCACCATCTACACGCACGTCAAACCAGCTGTCGATACTTTTTGCGAGAAATTGCACCGACACCAGGTACAACACAAAACCGGGGATCAGCCCCATCAGCGCAAACGACAAGGACATGCGCAACATGAGCCGAGAGCCAAAAACACCCGCACGGTACCGGCGCACCATGCGCACAATCAGCAAAGCCAGAATACTGAACAAGCCGGCAGCAATAATGCCGTTCAGCGTGATCAGCAAGGGGTAATTGCTTTCAAAAAAATCAGTGTTCGAGGAAGCCGAAGCCAAAAGAAACAGCAACACCCCGCCCAAGCTGCCCAGAATCAGCAGCGTGTAACGCAGCCACCGGGTGTTTTCCAGCCAGGGATTCATTTCCAGGCCTCGCGTTTGGGCGTGAACTCAAAGGTGAGCCATTCCGAGGACAAATCCCATTCGCTGTTCACCAGTGCACTGATTTGAAATGGCTTCGGTAGTTCGGTGAGCAGCAACCGAAAACGCACTTGCGCAGTGTAAGGCTGTCCAATCTCAATTCGATCACGAGGAATGACCGCCCAGTCGCGCACCTTGGTCATGTGCTGCATGGCGTCTTCAAGCGTGGGGGTATTGTAAGTGTTGTTGGGGGTTACTACGCGGTAAGTACGGGTCAGGGCGTTGTACGACAAATTCAGTGGATAAGTGGTGCTGACCACTTCTTCGTCCACCCAGTACCAACGGGAACGCATCAACTGAAAGTCAACCGTGAACTGCAAAGGCAGGCCGCGATCAACGGCCTCACGCAACTTGTAGCCCAACTCAATTTCGAATTCTGCGGCCAGGTTCCATGCCGCAGAGGCGGGAGCCTTACTGGGCTCAAGTTTAACCGCGGTGACCCGTGTTGAAGAATCAAGCTGGGCCAGCCCCACAGTCAGCACGCACATCAGCAAAAGGCCCAGCAGGCCATGCAAAGCGCGTGTCCATGACGAGGAGTGGGCCTGGCTAAATTTCAAGGCACTTCCTCAAGAGGTTAGGGATTTTTCAAACTTGGCGTAAAAGAACCCGTCGGGAGATGCATCAAAGCCTTGGTCAGGGTTGGCCGCTGCAACTGGCAACACCCAGCCGGGCGCAGTTTGCGCCAGGGCATCGGAATGATTGTCGAGAAATGCGTTTGCCAACAGGGGCCCCTCTTCAGGAAAGATGGAACAGGTCACCAGCAAAAGTGTACCGCCCGGCTTTAGGGTAGACCACAAGGCATTCAGTATTTTGTGTTGAATCTGCGACAACTTGGCAATATCGTCCGGTCTGCGCAACCATGGAATGTCGGGGTGGCGACGAACCACGCCTGAACCCGTGCAAGGCACATCGGCCAAAATACCGTCAAAAGGCACGCCGTCCCACCAGGTGTCGAGCAATTCAGCCTGCGCCACCTTCAAACGCAAATCCCATTGACCATTCAGGGTGGGGGCAATGCGGCGAATGTTGTCTTCGACGCGGCCCAGGCGCTGCGGGCTGGAATCTAGGGCAACCAGTTCAATATCGGCCAACTCAAGCAAGTGCCCGGTTTTTCCGCCCGGTGCAGCACAGGCATCCAGAATGCGTTGTCCATTCTGCGGGTTCAGCAACTGGGAAGCCAATTGCGCAGCACTGTCTTGTACCGACACCTGGCCCAAATCAAAGCCGGGCAGGGCAGATACAGGCACAGGCTTGGCCAGCAACACGGCCTGCTGACCGATCACACGGGCTTCCATGCCTGCGGCGTTTAACTGCTCGGCATAGGCGGGCGCTGAAATACTGCGGGTGTTTACACGGACCACCAAAGGCGGATGGCTTTGCGCCTGTGCCACCATCGTTTCCCAGTGTTGCGGGTGACTGGCTTTCAGTTTTTCAATCCACCAAACTGGCAAGTTGTGCTGCGCCAGCGGGTCTTCAAAAGCCTTGGTTCGCCAGGTGTTCGAGTCGCGCAAAAAATTGCGCAAACAGGCATTGGCCAGGCCCTTGGCGCGTGCAAACTGCTCGCTGCCCGTGCAGGCATACACCATTTGGTCCACCACAGTGTGCGCCGGGTACTTCGGGTTTTTGTCATCCCACAGCAAACCAAAACCCAAGGCCATCAACTCATTCAAGGGCTCGGGGTTTAGCAGCGCTTTGCCGCTGATCAAGCGGGTTAATACTTGCCCACGGCCCAGGTTGCGCATGCCGAAGTAAGCCAGGTCTTGAATGGCACCCAAAGCCTGCGGGGTTTTCACACCCTTGGTTTCAGCGGCCAAGGCTTGGTCAAGCGAGCGACCTTCCCGCAGAACCCGGGTCATGACTGCCGCGGCCTTGAGCAGGGCAAACGCCAAACTGGCTTCTGTCAGTTTGGGTGGCGTACTGTGAACCGGCTTCAACGCGGACCGCCAGTGCGGGCCATTTCCATCAAGCGGGCGATTCGTTCTTCAGTGGGTGGGTGGGTCGAAAAAAGGCCAGCTATACCTTGTCCTGACAGTGGATTCATGATCATCATTTGAGCGGTTTCCGGGTGCGCTTCAGTAGTACGGAACGGAATGCCCTTGGCATACCGTTGAATTTTGTCCAGCGCGCTGGCCAAAGCCGCCGGGTCGCCGCAAATTTCTGCGCCTCCACGGTCAGCCTCGTATTCACGGGCGCGCGAGATTGACATTTGAATCAGTGATGCGGCCAATGGCGCCAGAATGGCCAAGGCAATGCTGGCAATCGGGTTCATCGGCTGGCCGTTCTCATCTCGCCCACCAAAAAACAGCGCAAAGTTGGCCAGCGCCGAAATGGCACCCGCCATGGTGGCCGAAATGGTGGAAATCAGAATGTCGCGGTGCTTCACATGGGCCAGTTCATGGGCCATCACGCCACGCAGTTCACGCGCGGAAAGCACCTGCAAAATACCCGTGGTTGCAGCCACAGCCGCGTTTTCCGGGTTGCGCCCGGTTGCAAATGCATTAGGGGCGCTGTCATTGATCAGGTAAACACGCGGCATTGGCATGTCTGCGCGCTGCGCAAGTTCAGCCACCATGTTGTAAAACTCTGGCGCATTGCTGGCATCGACTTCCTTGGCTTTGTACATGCGCAAAACCATTTTGTCGGAAAACCAGTACGCACCAAAGTTCATCACCAGTGCAAAGCCCAAGGCCAACAACATGCCGCCACGGCCGCCCATCATGCCACCCAGCACCACGAAAAGGGCGGTGATGGCCGCCATCAACATGAAGGTTTTCATCCAGTTAAACATGATCTTATTTATCCTGGCCAATCAGCGGCCTGTTGATTCGACAACTTGAAAATAAGGCTTTTTCGCACAATTTCAAGTTTTGCGCGTGCCACCTTTGCCTAGTTGGAGGCAGATTCGCTCAATTGGTTTCCGGCCTGCAAACCCAAAGCCTGTGCTACCTGCTGCGCAGGTTGGCGTTTGCTGCCGGCCTTCTGAAGGGTTCGAATACGCAACACACCCTGCCCACATTGCACCTCTATGCCTGCGGAATCAACGGACAACACCTCGCCCGGTTTACCCATCAGGCCAGCCAATGCGACAGTTTCAGGATCAAAACACTTCAAAGGTTCACCACCCCACGTTGTGTTTGCACCTGGAAAAGGGTCGAAGGCACGCAGTGTACGCTGAAGTTCAACTGCACTGCGATGCCAGTTGATCACGCCCTCCGCTTTTGTGATTTTCTCTGCGTAGGTCACTCCCACTTCAGGTTGTGGAACCAGGGGCAGTGTTGCCGCCTGAAGGGAGTCCAGCGCCTCTACCAACAAATCACCGCCCAGCTCGGCCAATTTGTCGTGCAGGGTGGTGGTGGTGTCGGTGTGTTCAATCGGCAAGGCCCGCCACAGGCGAACGGGGCCGGTATCCAGCCCGGCTTCCATTTGCATGATGCACACGCCGGTTTCAGCATCGCCCGCCTCAATACACCGCTGAATGGGGGCAGCGCCACGCCAGCGCGGCAGCAAGCTGCCATGAATGTTCAAGCAACCCAAGCGCGGAGCATCCAAAACAGTTTGCGGCAAAATAAGCCCGTAAGCTGCCACAATCAACACATCCAGGGCTTGACCATGTACGGCGGTTTTCAAGGCGAGCAAGGCGTGTTCGGCTTCCTCGCCTTTTTTCAGACTGACCGGTTGCAATACGGGGATGCCATGTTGCTGTGCCAGCTGTTTAACAGGGGAAGCCTGTAACTTCATGCCCCTGCCAGCGGGGCGGTCGGGTTGGGTCAGTACCAGGTGCACAGGGTAACCGGCAGCAATAAGTTTCGCCAGCGCAACCCGAGCGAACTCGGGTGTGCCAGCGAAACCCACATTCAGGGTTCGATTCATGGGGGGTTGGGCGATCAAGCGGTTTGAAGCTTTTCTTGCTTCTTCATCTTGGTTTTGATGCGGGTTTGCTTCAACTGCGAAAGGTATTCAACAAACACCTTGCCATTGAGGTGGTCAATTTCATGCTGAATACACACGGCAAGCAGCTCGTCGCAATCAATTTCAAACCACTCACCCTTCACATTCTGTGCGCGTACCTTCACCGTGTCGGGGCGTTCAACCTTCTCGTAAATGCCGGGCACGGACAAACAACCCTCTTCGTACACCTTGCATTCTTTGCTGGCGTCGATGATCTCGGGGTTGATGAATACGGTCAGGCCCGATTTGTCATCGGTGACATCAATCACGATGATTCGTTTGTGCACATTCACCTGCGTAGCGGCCAGGCCAACGCCAGGCGCATCGTACATGGTTTCTGCCATGTCTTGAGTCAGCTTGACAAGCGCGTCATCAAACTGGGTGACAGGGGTGGCAACCGTTTTCAAGCGCGGATCCGGATAACGCAAAATTGGGAGTAAAGCCATGCTTTCAAAAAACCTTCACAGTCAACACCAAAAGGATATACCTTCTGTGGCAAAAATAGTTCGCAAATTCCATCACTTGTTGCTCGGCGCTTTGCATGGGTGAGCTACTCGACGCCATGAACCTGGCTTACAACACAACCATCAAAGCGCGTGCACGCTACGAGCTGGCCCAACAAGGCCCAGGTTGCAGTTTACCCGCCCCATGCGAAGCAGTCCGGCTTTGGCATGCACTGGCCAGCACTTGGTTGTTGCAAAGCAACAAAAGATTCTGGGTGGGCATTCACAGCCCGGCTTACCCGCAAAGCCTGCTTGCACTGAAAGACCCGCCGCTAATTCTGTTCGGTGAAGGCCGCCTGGATTTGTTGAAAACCCGGGGCATCGCGATTGTAGGCAGCAGAAATGCCACACGCACCGGCTTGAGCAACGCGCAGGGTTTTGGCAAGGCTTTTGCGCAAGCCCAATGGGTAGTTGTCAGCGGCTTGGCCGAAGGCATTGACGGTGCAGCACACGCGGGTGCACTTCAGGCCCTGGGTGCCACCATTGCCGTGCTGGGTTGTGGGCCTGACGAGGTTTACCCCCCGCACCACGCCGGTCTTAAAAAGCAGATTGTCGAACAAGGTGGTTTGGTGTTGTCTGAATACCCACCCGGTACCGCGCCGCAAGCTGGCTTTTTCCCCCGTCGAAACCGCATTATTGCTGGCCTGGCCGATGCACTGCTGGTGATCGAGGCAGCCATGCGTTCAGGTTCCTTGATTACAGCCCGGGTTGCCAGTGAACTGGGGCGCCCGGTAGGGGCCATTCCTGGTTCCATTCACAGCAGCCAAAGCAAAGGCTGCCACGACATGATCAAAAAAGGCGCCTTGCTGGTAGAAACAGCCCTGGAGTTGATGGAAGAAGCCAAGGCCAGCCTGCCACAGTACAAGTTGCTCAGCGTGTTGCAAGAAGATGACAGCGATTGCCACACCGAAATGACCTGCACCGTGGACACTGATGCTGAACCCGATGAAGAACTGGGCCGGGTATTGCAACACCTGGGGCACGACCCGGTGCACACGGACACATTGGCCCGGCAATTGGGTTTGGACACTGAAGACACCCTGGCTGCACTGACCGAACTGGAGTTGCTGGGGCTGGTGCTGGGTGAAAGCGGTAACCGCTGGGTGCGTTCAAATGGTGTATTTTAAAAAAAGGCCGTTGCAACAACAGAATTGAAGATTCTAGAGAAAGCCTTGATTTGTTGAAGGACTGACACTTACACTTCGGCGCACAAGGCCTTGAAATTACACACACCGACGAGTTGGACTAATTGAGTAGCGAAAACCCCAAAAAACTGATCATCGCGGAAAAACCCTCCGTGGCCGCTGACATTGCGCGCTCCCTCGGTGGTTTCACCAAACACGACGATTACTTTGAAAGTGATGAGTACGTGCTGTCATCGGCCGTGGGCCATTTGGTTGAAATCAAGGCGCCCGACGAATTTGAGGTGAAGCGGGGCAAGTGGAGTTTTGCCAACCTGCCCGTGTTGCCAACACACTTTGACCTGAACCCGATTGCAAAAACAGAATCGCGCCTGAAGGTGCTGAACAAACTGATTAAACGCAAAGACGTGGTCGGCCTGATTAACGCCTGTGACGCGGGCCGGGAAGGTGAGCTGATTTTCCGCCTGATCGCGCAATACGCGAAAAGCAGCAAGCCGGTTGAACGCCTGTGGTTGCAATCGATGACACCCGCAGCCATTCGTCAGGCCTTCTCGAGCCTGCGCAGCGATGCCGAGATGATGCCACTGGCCGATGCTGCGCGCTGCCGCTCGGAAGCAGACTGGCTGGTGGGTATCAATGGCACACGTGCCATGACTGCATTCAACAGCAAGGAAGGCGGGTTTTACCTGACCACGGTGGGCAGGGTACAAACCCCCACACTGGCCATTGTTGTGGAACGCGAAGAGAAAATCCGCAAGTTTGTGCCGCGCACTTATTTCGAGATTCGCGCCAGTTTTGGCGCGCAGGCTGGTGCCTACGAAGGCAAATGGTTTGACCGCGACTTTAAAAAAGCAGAAGACCCTGAGCAACGTGCAGACCGGCTGTGGGACGAAGCCAAGGCCAAAGCCATTGTGGCTGCCTGTGACGGCAAGCCCGGCACAGTAGAAGAAGAAAGCAAACCCACCACGCAAATTGCGCCTCAGTTGTTCGATTTGACCAGCCTGCAACGCGAGGCCAACAGTCGCTTTGGTTTTTCAGCAAAGAACACCTTGGGCCTGGCCCAGGCGCTGTATGAAAAACACAAAGTGTTGACCTACCCGCGTACTGATTCAAAAGCCTTGCCTGAAGATTATATGGGCACCGTGAACCAAACCCTGAAAAGCTTTGTGGGATTGGATTCAGGCCACATTGCCGGTGCGTATGGGCAGTTTTGTGAACAAATACTGAAAAACAACTGGGTAAAGCCCAACAAACGGGTGTTCGACAACAGCAAGATTTCTGACCACTTTGCGATTATTCCAACCCTGCAAGTGCCAAAAAACCTGAGCGAACCCGAAGCCAAGCTATACGACATGGTGGTGAAACGTTTCCTGGCAGTGTTTTTCCCACCAGCGGAATTCAACGTCACCACACGCATTACCACGGTTGAAGGCCACCCCTTCAAAACCGAAGGCAAGGTGCTGGTGAAGCCGGGCTGGCTGGCCATTTACGGCCGCGCAGCCGCAGCTGCGGGCGATGACAGCCTGGTGGCTGTGGATGCCGGTGAAAAAGTAAGTACCGACGAAATTGATGTACACACCCTGAGCACCAAGCCACCTGCACGCTACAGCGAAGCCACTTTACTTTCCGCCATGGAAGGTGCAGGCAAACTGGTGGAAGAAGAAGAACTGCGCGATGCCATGGGCACCAAAGGCTTGGGCACGCCAGCCACGCGCGCTGCCACCATTGAGGGTTTGATTAACGAAAAGTACCTGGTGCGTGAAGAACGCGCTTTGGTACCCACAGCCAAGGCGTTCCAGCTGCTGACCCTGCTGCGTGGCCTGGACGTTGAAGAACTGACCATGCCTGAGTTGACTGGCGAGTGGGAGTACAAACTTTCCCTGATGGAAAAGGGCGAGCTCTCGCGCGAACAGTTCATGCAGGAAATTGCCAAGATTACGCAGAACATTGTTGACCGTGCGAAAAACTACACAGAGGAAACCATTCCTGGCGACTACGCCACACTGGTGACACCTTGCCCGAACTGCGGCAGCGTGGTGAAGGAAAACTACCGCCGCTTTGCCTGCACAAAATGCGAATTCTCGATCTCGAAAGTGCCAGGCGGTCGTCAGTTTGAAGTGGCTGAAGTTGAAAAGCTGTTGCAAGACCGCGAGTTGCCAATGCTCGATGGTTTCCGCAGCAAAATGGGCCGCCCGTTTGCCGCTGTGCTGAAGCTGACTGATGAACACAAGCTGGAGTTTGACTTTGGCCAGGCCAAAGACGATGACAATGGCGAACCCGTCGACTTCTCTGGTGAAACCCGACTTGGGCCATGTCCCAAGTGCGCATCCAATGTGTATGAACAGGCCACCAGTTATGTGTGCGAAAAATCGGTAGGACCAAGCAAAAGCTGTGACTTCCGTTCAGGCAAGGTGATTTTGCAACAACCCATTGACCGCGAACAAATGGAAAAACTGTTGCTCGACGGTAAAACTGATTTGCTGACACGGTTTGTTTCATCGAAAACCCGTCGTGCGTTCAAAGCGTTTTTGGTCAAGAAACCCGACGGTGCAATTGGTTTTGAGTTCGAGGCAAAAGCCGAGAAGAAGCCTGGTGCAGCCAAAGGCAAAACTGCAGCCAAGCCAGCGACAAAAACCGCAGCCAAAGCCAAGGCTGCCAAAGAAGCATCATGAATTTTGCGTTTTGAACGCTTTTTAAAACTTACGCCTTCGCCGCGCGGGGCGTAAGTTTTCCCAACAGTTTCGACTCGATTGGCTTGCCCGTGAAGTGGTCAGCCACCACACGCCCACCCAAAGCTGCCCACAATAAACCACGGGACCCAAAGCCGGTGCTCATGTACATCCCCGGCATATTCGGCACGGGGCCGATGGCGGGCAGGCGATCGTGCCAAACCGATCGCACTGCGCAGCGATGATCAAGCAACTCTCCAAGTGGTAACTCAGGAAATGCCGCCTTGAACCGGGCGATATTCAACTCATCGGCCTCGGCGGTGGGGTTCAAGTGCAGCACAGGCCGCTCGTATGTGGCACCCAAAACCAACCAGTCTTCAGCTGCTGGAGCAATCGCATAACTTTCACCAGACAACACGACACCGGGTTTTACATCACACCTCAATTTGCTGATTTGGCCTTTGACAGCATTTGCGCGAGCACCGGGGATCGGTGCCAATTCAAGTGCATTTTCAGCCACACACACCACCACCGCCGAGTGTTGTTCCCGCAAGGGGCTTACATCGCCAATGGTGCTGTTGTAATGGGTGTGAAGCAATTCACCACAGGCCTGCAAATTGGCCGCTACCCAACGGGCTGGTTTCACCCAACCACCTTGCGGGAAAAACAGACCACTCAAGGGTGTGGGCAACAGGGCATTGGGCTGCGCCCAGCGCACCAGTGTTTGCGGAAAATTCAACAACTCCAGTGTTTCACGCGCGCGGTCGGCCTCTTCAGGTGGCACGGTTTGCAAGTGCCCTGGGGTGTCCCAATCGACGCCTTTTTTCAGCAAACCTTGTGCGGTCAAATCCTCAAGCGCCAGCAAGGTGTGTTCAAACCCCAAACGTGTCAATTGCGACAAGGGCGAATCGCCACGGGTAATGTGGGGGTGAAAAGCGCCCACCCAGTTACCGGAAGCACCCGCTGCGGGGCCGCTGGCTGAATCATGCAAGTGCACCTGCACACCCAGTTTGCAAAGCGCCAGCGCCACACTACTGCCCGCAATGCCAGCACCAATTACCGCGACCGAAGAAGGGGAATAAAGCACAGGGAACAGGGCTTGGGAAGGTGTTTCCGAAGAGGACATGGGGTTGTGTGGGCAACAAGACAGACGCCGCATTGTAACTCACACCCATTCTGGTGATTATTTTTTGCACATGATAATATGAGCGTATAATCATATTTAATCGGAATCAGGATGTTCACTGTCAATTGGGAAGCTTTTACGCCCTACCCGGCTTTGTTCGGCGGGTTGTTGATCGGCTTGTCGGCCGTCATGCTGATTCTGTTGACTGGCCGCGTGGCAGGGATCAGCGGCATAGTAGGCGGTTTGCTCAAGCCGCAACATGGAGAATTTCTGTGGCGACTTTCCTTTGTACTGGGCATGGCCGCAGCACCCTGGCTGTACCAAGCTGTGGTGGGAAGTTTTGAATTTGAAAGCCCACGCGGCACGGTTGCATTGGTTGTTGCTGGGCTGTTGGTGGGTTACGGCACACGGCTGGGGTCGGGCTGCACCAGTGGGCACGGCGTGTGCGGGCTTTCACGCCTGTCGCTGCGTTCGCTGATTGCCACGGGCGTTTTCATGGTCACCGGTTTCGTGGTGGCCTCAATGCTTATGCATGTTATTTGAGGGAAGCCAAATTGTGAAAAACAACATGCGTTTTGCCGTGGCAAGCGGCCTGGCGGGCTTGGTTTTTGGTTGGGGCTTGATCATCTCGGGCATGGCCAACCCGGCCAAGGTGATAGGCTTTCTTGATCTTTCAATGCCCTGGGACCCTTCACTGATGTTTGTGATGGGCGGTGCAATTGCCCTTGGGTTGCCCGGGTTTTTTTTGGCCAAGCGCCTGAAAAACAGCCTCATGGGCTTACCCATGAATTTGCCCACCAACACCCATGTCGACAAAAAACTTTTGCTGGGTGCGGCGTTATTTGGCGCGGGGTGGGGCATTGGCGGTTTTTGCCCTGGCCCTGCAGTAGTGGCGGCGGCCAGCCTGGCCACCGATGGCCTGATTTTTATCGCTGCCATGCTGGCAGGCATGTTCGTATTTTCAGTGCGTAACCGATAATTGTCGAGCCAACACCTGCCGCAGTTTGGGCACGTCCACTGGTTTGCTTAAAAACTCGTTCATGCCCGCATTCATGCAGGCCTGTTCATCTTCCTGAAGAGCACCCGCGGTCAACGCCACAATTGGCAACAGACTGGCTGGGCCGGGCAACTGGCGAATTGCAATGGCGGCGTCAATGCCGTTCATCACCGGCATGTGAATGTCCATCAACACAAGGTCGATCGACGAATCTGCACGCACGGCGTCAACGGCCATTTGCCCGTTGTCGACCAACAATACATCTGCTTTCATTTTTGAGAGCAAGGCTTTGATCACATGCTGATTCAGCTTGTTGTCTTCAACCACCAGTATTTTTTTACCCTGAAGTGACACCGCCTCTGTGGGCAACAGGGCGGTTGAATCGCCCGTTTGTACAAACACGGTTTGAACCCGCAAGGTGAAACCAAATACGCTGCCAGCCTGCGGCACAGAGGCCACAAACAGTTCGCCACCCATTAACTCGGTCAATCGCTTGCAGATCGCCAAACCCAAACCACTACCGCCAAACCGGCGTGTGGCCGTGTTGTCCGCCTGCTCAAAGGGGCGGGTAAGGCGCTCGAATTCATTGACGTCGAAGCCGATACCCTGATCGTGTACCTCGGTGCGAATTACTGCCTCATGCATGTCCAGCCTGTCGGCCTGCACTTTGACGCGCACCACGCCGCTGTCGGAAAACTTGATCGCATTGTTCAACAAGTTCGATAACACCTGCCCGTAACGCGCGGGGTCACCTTTCACCATCAGTGGTGTCATGGCATCCATTTCAAGTTCAAGGCTCAAACCTTTGTGCTGTGCTTTTGCAGTAAACAGGCGCAAGGTTCTGCGTACCCTGTCATGCAAATCAAATTCTATATTCTCGATCCGTATTGAACCTGCCTCAATCTGCGAGAAACTCAGCACATCTTCAACCATACCCAGCAATTGCTCTGAAGCCTCTTGAACCTGCTTCACATACCCTTTGGCCTGCGGGTCTGTCAGCTGTTCTCCCAACAAAGTATTGAAACCCAGAATGGCGTTGAGCGGGGTACGGATTTCGTGGCTCATATTGGCCAGAAACTGGCTTTTCGCATTGCTGGCGCTTTGTCGCCTGCGCTGTTGCACCAAAGAATAGATGGTGAGAAACAGCATCAAATCAATTGCACCGCCGGCGAGCAAAATCAGGTTGGGCAGGGAGTTGTGAACATCCCGGTCAAAATCGGGTGTACTTTCAAAACGCGCGGTCCATGTTCGCCCAGACAACTCAACGGGGACTGTCACTGCATGGGTGTGATCAAACAGTTGAAGTTGCTGTGGGGTGTCAACACCACTGGCGGAATCATAAATCAGCGATTCCGGTACCCTGCTTTCAGCGTCATACAATTGAAAGTGAAGGGGAATTTTTTCATTGCCCAACACATTCTGCATCAGGTCCGAGGCAACAAAAGGGCTATACACAAAGCCGCGAATAGCCTGCCTGCGAGAATCGACCGAACTTAAATCTACACCCTGGGTATACACAGGCAGATAAATCAGAAAGCCCGGGGCGGGGTTTCTCTCGTCGCCCTGCTTTAACTGAACCAAACCCGACACGGTGGGCTGACCCGTGTCCATGGCCCGGCGCATGGCCTCGCGGCGTACAGGCTCGGAAAACATGTCGTAACCAAAAGCACGCTGGTTGCGTTCATCAAACGGCTCGATCAGTGTGATGGGAAAGTAAACCTCGCGTTCACCAGGAGGGGTGACCGAATAATTTGGAAATCCCTCGGCACGTATGCGGTTTTCGTATTGTTCTAAAGTATCTGGTGACACACGTTCGGCGAACGCGAAACCTTGCACGCCTGGCAACTCGCGTTGCAAGTTGAGCGAGGCCACGTACACCTGCCAGTGTTCTCGATTCACGCTGGTGTGCGCATCAAAAAAAGCCACTCCACCGCGCAAAATTTGTTGGTACTGGTTGATCCGGCTCTGAATGCGCTCTTGGGCATCTCGAACCTCAAATGAAAACCTGTCGTTGGCGCGTTTCTCGATGGCTTGGCTGGACAACACCCAGCCCAGCGCAGTGATGACAATGGAAAGCACCAACACCAACCACGCTGTGACCTCGTTGTGAAACAGATCCGCAAAGTTCTTTTTATTGGCGTCGGTGTGCAGACTGCTGGGGTTCGGCATAGTTACTTACATTTCAGCGAATCGCGCTGGTCACGCATGCCACGCAGCATGCGGTTTTAGTATGCACTCAAACACCGGAAACTGTGGATCAAAAATGGACCATTTGCCATGCATCCAACACATGAAGAGTCACGCCATCGCGTTCTGAAAACATCTTTAACAATTCAAGGGATCGCGGGAAGTCATCCAGTAACTTGGGCATGGGTTTCAAGCCCACCAGCTGACCCTTTTTCATGAGAGGTTGAGTAAAGTCATCCCAGTGAATAAGGTACACATGCTTAGCCCCGGTACCGACCACCATTTCCCGCCAGTAATTCTCAATGTAGGCGTCGCTTAATTTACCCAAACCACCCATTCCCAAAAACACATGCTCCACCGCAATGTCTTTGTTTTGGCCTTCAACATAACCTGCGCTAGGCTGAATAAGCGCGAATGGCCCAGGCCCCAGGCCGGGGTGAGACACCACAAATGAAAAGCTGATTCCTTCTTTGAACTGCAAGGCATGGGCCGGAAGAAACACAGGTTTGGTGTTAAATCCACCCGTGAATCCGGTGGGCGCATGGGCAGATTGAATCAACTGAATATCAAACTCGCCCAACTTCACGCGGCCACTGCCCGTAAAAGCATCTATTTGTGTTGTCGGCACATCTTGCCCTTTGGCAATTTGCAAAGTCGATTCCGAACCCACCACCCGCGCGCCATATTGTTTCGCCAGAAAAGGAGCATCCAGGGAATGATCGTAATGCGAGTGCGCCACCACAATACCACTCAAGGCACTGGGCATATCCAGACGCTTGAACATTTCTGCGGCCACTGCACCAACCTGGGTTTCATCAACCTTCAGTCGGGTAAAAGCAACTTCGGACAACGGTTGTCGCGAGAAAAAACCATCTACCAGCCATGTGCTCTGCCCATCGGTCCAGGCCATGGACGAGGTTCCCAAAAACAAGGTTCGCACACTGCCGGCAGGGCTTGGTTTCAACGATTCAGGCAACTCGGCAGCGGGATACGACTTCAGCAGGAAAACGAGAGCGCCCAGCCCCAGTAAAACGATTGCAGACAATGCATACAAAGCGAAACGCAGAATGCGCATGGAACACCCCAACAAAAAAGCCACCCGGCCTTGGGTGGCTTTTATTGTACGGAAATAGCCAGTGGTTTACTTGGTAACCAAAGCAGCCAGGTGGGCTTCTTCAACAGACATGGCTACTTTGCCAGCATGACCGTCCAGAATCTGGGCGCTCTTGCGTGTGTCAAAGTACTTGTCGTAGTGAAAAATGTAGTCTTTGTCGGCCAATGGCAGGTGGCAACCACGGCAGGTGGCGTAATCCGCTTTGGCGGGCTGGCCATTGGGTTCAAATGCTGCATACACCCAGTCGCCTGTCTTCATGCCTTCTGGCGCAGTGCTGCCCCAGTTGTTGCCCTTGTACATGACGAACACTTTTTCAAGACCAGCCTTGGTCATTTTATCGCCGGTTTTGGTGGCCTTGTAAATTTCCATCACGCTCACAGTACCGTTGGCAAAGGCTTCGCCTTTTTTGGCGGCAGCGCCAGTGGGGTTGATGTAAATGTCACGAATGTGGCCAGTGGGCTTTTCGATTCCGGCCAGGAACACAGGCCAGGATTTATAATCGGTGGGCTGGGCCAATTCACCGTCTTTCGGGGCTGGGCCAAACATACCGCCAGCCGCACAACCTGCCAATACAACAGCTGCCGAGGCAGCAAGCATCAATTTTTTCATTTTTTCCCCTTTTTGTTTGCGCAACAGTTGTTACCCGCTCAAACATAGCGCCAACCCTTGTTCTGCGCAACTGTTACGTCAAGTCAAACTCAGATGCAAGGGTTTACCCTATACACCCCCCTTCATTTGAACCAACGAATTTTAGTAAGGCCTATTCCCGTTGCTTATCCATGAATTGCTTTCAGAATCAGATCCTTAATCTTGTTACATCCCCCTTGTGGCGGAAAAAATTTAACAATCTACCGATTGAGACCCACGCTCAATCCCATGGAGCACAGCACATGAACCGATTCCAGTCTTTTGCAAAGGCCAGCTTGGCCACTTTCATTCTGACAACAGGCGGCGCCGTTTTTGCAGGCACGGCCAACGACGTGCTGCCTGAAATCAAGGCGATTGCCGCAAAACCCGAAGTGATTGCCGCTGTCAAAGCCCAAAACGGAAAGGGACTGACACTGGACGCCATCAAGGCGATGGACAGCAAGTGGATTGCTGAATCGGGCGGTTTGCCAGAGGGAAAAGCCATGATGGAAAGCCCGGTGTCCAAAGCCCTGCTTGCGGCTGAAAAATCCAAACCTTATTTCACCGAAACCATTCTGACCGACAACCAGGGAGCGAACGTAGCCATCAGTTCCATGACTTCCGATTACTGGCAGGGCGATGAGCCCAAGTTTGTGAAAGCCTGGGCCGATGGCAAAGGCGATGACTACATTGCCCGTGCAAAAAAGGATGAAAGTTCCGGCGCGGTGGTTTCTCAGGTCTCCGTACCCGTGATGGAGGGTGGCAAAGCAATTGGCACTTTAACCATCGGCGTGAATGTTCAAGCCCTTCCATGAGCAAGTAAACATGTCTTCCTCCTTTATGAACAAGATCATCAATACCAGCCTGAATGTTCGGCTGGGTATTGTCATGGGCATACCTATTGCGGCCTTGCTCGCCTTGAGTGTGTTTGCTGTTTATCAAATTCATGCCCTAAACCAGTTCAACCAGGAAAACACCGAAAAGCAGGTTTCCCTGCTAACGCAGGTGTCCAACCTGGGCAGTAAATCAGCATTGTTGGCGCGCGAAGCCCGAAATGTGATTCTTGCTGATGAACAGGAGCGGTTTGATTTGGCCAAATCACGCATGCTTGCGCTGGATGCTGAAATTGATTTGCTGGGCCAAAGCATGCAGGCCAGCGCGCCTGCAGGCGAAACCCGCAAACTGATCGAAACCATCAACACCGACAACTCGGCCTTGCACACCGTATACCAAAAGGTGATTGAACAATCCGAATTGGGTGAAGTGCAGGCTGCAACCCTGATGCTGCTGGGAGAAGGTGATCCGCTGGAGCAGCAAATTGACAATGCCATGAATACCTTGAACTCGAGCGTGAAAAACACCATGGAGGCTGCAGTGGCCCAAGGCGATTCCGTATTCGAGAATGCCCTGATCACCATCGGCATTGTGTGTGTCGCCATTGTGCTGTTGTGCGGTATCACGGTTGGCATGGTGGCTGCATCGCTTCGCAAGCAAATTGGTGGCGAACCTGCCAAGGCGCTGAATGTGGTGGTGACCATGGCGCAAGGCAATCTGACCCAATCTGTCCCGAAATGCGAGAGTGGCTCGCTGATGGACGGGATGCAGCAATTGCAGGTGCGTTTGCGGGAAATCATCAAGCAGGTGTCACAGGCCTGCGGCACTTTCAAAACCGCTTCAAGCGAACTGGTGAATGTGGCGTCGGGTTTGTCAGGTTCTGCTGAAAAACAGGCCGACAGTTCCAACGCCACTGCGGTCAGCGTGGAACAAATGAGCGCCAGCGCCAAGTCCATTTCAGATTACGCCCACAAAACCGAAGTGCAGGCCAAACTGTCGGCAGACACCGCCAAGAACGGCATGGCCTTGATGCAAACCCTGCAAGGCAAAATGAATGACATGGCAGGTCAAATGCAAACCACCACCCAGGAAATTGCGGGACTGGTGGAACGCTCTGACCGAATCAACGGTATCGTGTCCGTGATTCAGGGGATTGCCCAGCAAACCAACCTGCTGGCCTTGAATGCTGCCATTGAAGCCGCTCGCGCTGGCGAACAAGGGCGTGGCTTTGCAGTGGTGGCCGATGAAGTACGTACCCTGGCACAGAACACCGCCACGGCCACCGATGAAATTCGCACCTTGATCGGTGAAATTTGCACCTACTCAGAACGTTCCAACAAGTCGGTGGAACAAGTGGGCGAGCACATGAACGAAAACATGCAGTACGCTGACAAGCTTATGGGTGGTCTTCAGGAAATTGTTCAACACTTCGAGCAATCCGTTGAATATGCGCTGGCCGTGGCCAATTCCACCAAAGAGCAAGAAGCCGCCAGCATGGATATTTCCGAGCGGGTGAGTGATATTTCAGCCTTGTCGGAACAACTGAAAATGGCCAGTATGCAACTAGAGGGTCAATCCCGTCAGGTAGAAAGCATGTCGGAAGACTTGCAGCGCGCTGTGTCTTACTTCAAAACGTAAAGGACTGTACTTCCGTGTGACCCCACCATGTGACAAATCGGTGAATGGTCACACTGAAGACCGCCTCGGAAACCAAAATTCAGTATGCCGGGTATCACAGGTTGATGTTGTTCAATCTGGATGTTCGCCATGTCGTTTCCACCCGCTTTGCCCCCCAGCATTCGCCGACGCAATCTGCTCAAAACATTTTTGTATGGTGCCAGCGCCAGCGCGCTGCCGTGGATGGCTGGCTGCGGCAGTTCCGACAATCCCTCCGGTTCAAGCAGCGGTCGGCTTGGTGCATCAGAGACCAACCGGTTTGGCGGCACTGCGCTAAATAACAATCAGTTTCGGTTTCGAAACATCAGCCCACTGGGCGATCCTGATGCCAACGGCGTGCGCACTGCTGCCGGTTTTTCCACGCGGGTAGTGGCCATCAGCAACCTGCCGCCGGTTTCAGGCGCAACACCTTGGCATATTTTCAATGACGGTGGCGGTGTGGTGCCCCGAGAAGATGGTGGCTGGATTTATTGTTCAAACAGCGAGATTCCAGGCTTTGGTACCCTTGGTTTCACCGTGCCTGAACTGGCGCCCGTGGGAAATTTGCTCGAAACATTCAGCCCCGGACTGGGCGGCGCAAGCGCCCTTGTGTTTGGCCCCGACGGCACGATTGAAGACAGCTATCGAATATTACAAAACACTACATTTAATTGTGCTGGCGTAATTACACCCTGGAAAACCTGGCTCAGCTGCGAAGAAATTCCGACCGGCTTGGTGTGGGAATGCGATCCGTTCGGTATTCAGGCCGCCCGCCCACTGCCAGCTCTGGGGCTGTTCAGCCACGAAGCAGTTGCTATCGACAGTGAGCGCCGCGTGTTCTACATGACGGAAGACATGCCCGACGGCCGCTTCTACCGCTGGGTACCCACCGCGGGTGACTGGCCGGCCGGTGCGCCACGCGCCAATATGAATCAGGGACTGCTACAGGTATTGAAAGTGGAAGGCGATGTGGCCAATGCATTGAATGGCCCGGTGCGCTACAGCTGGGTGAACGCAGCCAATCCCAATGCACCGCAAACCGAGAACCGCCTGCCCGACACTGCCGTGTTCGACGGTGGCGAAGGTGTCTGGTATCAGAATGACCGCGTGTTTTTTGCGACCAAAGGCGATGACCGCTTGTGGATGTTGAACACCACCGCACAAACCATTGAGGTGGTTTACGACATGGCCACCGCCACCGCCCCCAACAACATTCTTTCTGGCGTTGACAACATCACCATGACGCCATTTGGCGAAGTGTTGGTAGCCGAAGATGGTGGCAGCATGCAAGTGGTGGTTGTATATCCCGACGGCAAGCTGGTACCGCTGCTGCAAATTGTTGGGCAAGACCAGTCTGAAATCGCCGGAATTGCCTTCAGCCCGGACGGCAAACGCATGTACTTTACCAGTGACCGCGGAGGCCCCAACGGGCAAGGCGGCTATGGGCTTGGGCTGGGCATGCTCTATGAACTGATGATCCCCGACACACTACCCAACGCATAACAAACAGCTTCAAACTACCAAGGAATACACGCCATGTCAGGTCCACGCCGCAAACGCAGTCGAATTCAAAAACGCCCGGGCATAACACGCCGCTCCTTCCTCAAAGGTCTTGGTATTGGTACTGCCAGCGTTGGCGGGCTAAGCCTGCTGCAGGGTTGTGGCAGTGACAACGATTCGACCACAGCAACCGATAACCGCACCACACCCAGTGACAACACCCCCACTCAGAATGTGCAGTTTCTGCACAGCGTGGCCAGCGGCGACCCCGCCTTTGACAGCGTGGTGTTGTGGACTCGCATTACGCCTGAAAACACCAACCGCACCGTGGCTGGCCGCGTGGATGTGTTCAAGGACGAAGCGCTGACCATGTTTGTCAAATCCATGGACTTTCAAACCACCGCAGCACAAGACTTCACCGTGAAGCTGATTTGCAACGGTCTTGAACAAGACACCGTGTACTTCTACCAATTCCGCAGCAACGGCAAAACCAGCCCGGTGGGCCGCACCCGCACCACACCCGCCGCCGGCAACAAGCGCCCGCTGAATTTTGGCGTGGTGAGCTGCTCCAGCCTGGCCCATGGCTTTTTCAATGCCTATGCCAAACTGGCCGAGCGCGATGACATTGACGCCATTATTCACCTGGGCGACTACATTTACGAATACGGCACAGGCCAGTATGGCAACGTGCGCGAGTATGAACCGGCGACAGAAATAATCACGCTATCCGACTACCGCACCCGCCACGCCCAGTACAAGCGCGATGAAGACCTGCAAAAGCTGCACCAGCGCTTTCCCTTCATCACCATTTGGGACGACCACGAATCGACCAACAACTCCTACCGCGACGGCGCAGAAAACCACACCGAAGGTGCAGAAGGTGTGTGGGAAGAACGCAAGGGTTTTGCCCAGCGCGCGTACGACGAATGGATGCCAATTCGCTTGCCCGAACCCGGTAACCGCGCCAAGATTTTCCGCCGCGTGCAGTTTGGCGACATGGTCGACATGTTCATGCTGGACACCCGCCTGTTCGACCGCGACCTTGAAGCCGCCACACCCATCAACCCCACCGATGGAGTTTCCAGCCAGCCCGACCGCACGATGATTGGTGAAGAGCAGTACAACTTCTTGATCAACGGCATGCGTGCCTCGCAAGCCCAGTGGAAGCTGATAGGCAACCAGGTGGTGTTTCACCAGTGGATCATCAAACCCGGCTTGAACAACCCCGCACCTGCGCAATTGGGCGAGTTGCTTGCGCCGTCGGGCCTGAATGGCGACGCCTGGGACGGCTACAGCGCCGAGCGCCAGCGCATCATCAATGCCCTGCGCGGCGACGATGGTGGCGAGGCCATCAACAACGTGGTGATTTTGACCGGCGACGTGCACACTGCCTGGGTGGCCGACATCACGGACAACCCCAACCAACCGATTGATGCGGTGGGCGGCTACAACCCCATTACCGGGCAAGGGAGCGTGGCCACCGAGTTTGTAGTGACCTCTGTCACATCACCTGGCCTGGATCTGCCCAACCAGATCATTCAGGCCATTCGCTTGACCAGCCCACACATCAAGCATGTAAACGTCACCGAACGCGGTTACAGCGTGCTGCGCGTGGCTGAGGACAAAACCACTTGCGAATACTGGGCAGTCAGCACCATTCTCGAGCGCGGCGGCTCTGAAACCCTGTCTGCCACCTTCGAGGTAGCCGACGGTGCCAACCGCATTACGCCACAGGGAATTTACCCCGTGGACGTGGTCACCGGCCTGTTGGGTGTTTAAGGGTTTCTGGGGTAAGATCCGGGCTGTTTGATTGAACAGCCCGCAAAGCTACTACACCCCGGATCCCCAAAGTGCCTCTGTCCAGAATTCTTCCTGCCCCTATCATCGGTGTCCTCACCGTCACCCTGATGAGCCTGTGCATCACCTTCTGGTTCATCGTGATGTTCCCGTTTATCGTGTTGCGCCTTGTGCCGGTGTACAGGGTGCAACGCTTGGCATCGAACTGCTGTGTGCAAATTGCAACCTGGTGGGTAGGCTCGGACAAGCAACTTTACAAACTGCTGCACGGTCAACAGGGGCAGGTTGAGATTCATGGCGACTTCAAACCGCACAGCAGTTATCTGGTGATCAGCAACCACACGGCCTGGGCCGACATTGTGGTCTTGTTCGATGTGCTGCATGGCCATGCGCCTTTTGGCCGGTTTTTTCTGAAGAAAGAACTGATTTGGGTTCCCATTGTGGGCGTGGTGTGCTGGGCCATGGATTTCCCCTTCATGAAGCGCCACAGCCGTGGCGCCATTGCACGCAACCCGGTGCTGGCCAGCCAGGACCTGGAAACCACCCGCAAAGCCTGCGAGGTATACAAGGAAAGCCCGGTTACCGTGATCAACTTTCTGGAAGGTACCCGCTTTACACCCGCCAAAAAAGCCAAAACCAAATCACCTTACACTCGCCTGCTGGGCCCCAAATACGGTGGCTTGTCCGCATCGCTGAATGCCATGGGTGAGCAGTTTGCAGGCATGGTGAATGTCACCATTGCCTATGGCCCCAGCCAGGGCAACATCACTTGGAGTTGGCTGTGCGGGAAGCAACCCAATATGCAAGTGCATGTTGAAATTCTGCCCATTCCTGCCGACATGATCGCAGGCGACTTTCGCAACGACCTTGAATTCAAGAACCGGTTTAAAACCTGGATTGGCAACATCTGGACCCTGAAAGACAAACGCTTGGCGGAGATGCGCCGCAAAGCCGGACACCCTTCACCGTGAACCACACCAGCGCCCTCTTGACAGGTTTGTTAAACTACTCAAATTGCAATCAAACGAAGTGATTTCCCCAATGCGCACCCGCTGGTTCCAACACATGCTGATCGCGCTGGCCGTTTTGGCCACGCAATGGGCAGGTCTTGCCCACAGCATTGAGCACCGGGACACGCTGCAAGCCGAATCGCACGGCCACGCCCACAGCCACAACAGCAAACACGCTGCCGCCAGCGATTTACTGCATTCCTGCCTGCTGTTCGATGGGCTTGCCACCGCACAGGCCGCAGTTTCCAATCCACCCACCGGCTGTGCATTGCCCCTGCTGGCCCAACTGGGCATTCAAAGCAGTGCGGTCGCAGCGCCCAGAAATACCCTGTTCGCGCAACGGGTGCGGGTGCGCGACCCGCCCAGTTTTTCCTGAAGTAAACAATCCGCTTATTTTTTGTCGCTTTCCGAGCCTTTTTGTTATCAAAACCAGGTCGGACAGCGGCGTGATGTATTTCAGGAAAGAACATGAACAAATCCCAATTTCAGCGCCGTGCCGTGGCGCTGGCCAGCTTGCTTTTTATTGCGCAAACCCAGGCCCTGGCCCAAGAAGCCTTGCTTGAATCCGTGGTGGTCACCGGCACAACCGAACAAGCAGAATCCATCACCAAACCTTTTTCAATCATTACCGCCGATGAGCTGAATGCCAATGGCGCCAGCACCGTGGGCGAGGCATTGCGCTATCAACCGGGAGTGTCCGCCACAGGTTTCGGCCCCAATTCAAGCCGCCCCATTGTGCGTGGCCAAGACTCTGACCGAATCAAGATTCTGCGCAATTCAGCCGCCACGGTTGATGTGTCTGCACTCAGCTTCGACCATGCCCTGCCTGTAGATCCCTTCGCATTGCACCAGGTTGAAATCCTTCGTGGCCCTGCTGCGCTGGCCTACGGCGGCAATGCGGTCGGCGGTGTAGTGAACCTGGTCGACCAACGTATTGCACGCAAGCCTGTGCAAGGTCTTCAGGGTGATGTCAACTTGCTGGGTGGCGGCGCAGCCGATCAAACTGCCGGCGGCTTTAAGCTGGATGCCGGCTTGGGGCAGGGGGTCAGCATTCATCTGGATGGATTCAAGCGCACCACGCGCGACCTTGAAACCCCCACGTTCACCGACCCCGACGGTGTCACGGGCAACCGGGTTCAAAACTCCTCCTCGAAATCCGATGGTGCAGCCATCGGAGCCTCGTTCCAAACCGGCAATGGCTATATTGGCGTGTCGGCTGAACGTTACAACAACGAATACGGTGTACCGAAATCCCTCGATGTGCGCATTGGCATGGAAAGCGAACGCTATGCACTGGAAGGTGAGCAAAACTTCAACAACGCCGCCTTCAAGCAAGTGAAATACCGCCTGGCCAAAACCGATTATCAACACCAGGAATTTGAAGACGGTGCGCCGGCCACCCTGTTTGTGAACGATGGCGTAGACGGCCGCGTGGAAGTGGCCTTGCAGCCGTTTTCAATTGCCGGCATGAACATCAACACCAGCACTGGAGTGCAGTTTGAGCGGACCGATTTTTCGGCGATTGGGGATGAAGCCTTTGTGCCCAGCACCAGCACCGATCAAACCGGGCTCTTCACCATCTTCCGCGCCAGCCGCGGACAGGAAAACAGCGGAGTGTTCGAATTCGGTCTGCGTGGAGACCAAGTGGATGTGAATGCAGCCACCAGTGGTTTGTCGCCCCTGAATGGCCCGGTGGCGGGTGCTGGTGTAGATGCGGGTCCTGGCATTAACCGCAGTTTCAGCCCAAGTTCCGTTTCTTTGGGCTATACAGCGCCTATTGGCAACGGCTGGTCGCTGGGTGGTTCGGTGTCTCGGGTGGAGCGTGCGCCCTCCAGCTTCGAGTTGTATGCCGATGGTGTGCATGTGGCCACAGATGCCTACGAGAAAGGCAATCCGAATTTGCAGGAAGAACGCGGCCGCCACCTGGAATTAACCAGCACTTGGGCACAAGGTGAATCCAAATTCAATGCCACTGCCTTCGCAAGCCGATACAGCAATTACATTGCCTTGATTGGACGCACAGGTGCCAATGCCGAGTTTATTGAAGCGCCCGGAGAACCGCCCATTCAAGTGTTCGACTTCACGGCGGTTCCCGCAGAATTTCAAGGCATTGAACTGGGATATCAAACCGCCTACGCCATGGGTGCTGGCAAGCTGCAGCCGTCCATTCAATACGACCTTGTACGTGGCAAACGCACCGATGGGGGCGGCAACCTTCCCCGCATCAGCCCGCAACGTGTGGTGGCCAGCGCCGCTTACACACAAGGTGGCTGGACCGTTACGCCTGAACTGATTTGGGTCAGCGACAGCAAAGCCGGTGCAGGCGATGTTGAAGTGGAAGGTTACGAGTTGGTGAACTTGCGAATCGGCAAGGCATTCACCTGGGGCCGCACCGGTGGCGAAGTATTCGCCAACCTTCAAAACCTGACTGATGAGCTGGCGTTTTCAGCCACAACGCTGAACACCGTGCGCGGTTATACGCCGCTGGGCGGGCGCTCTGCGCTGGTGGGTGTGAAACTGGCCTTCTAAGGCAAAGCTGGGCATTTAGTGTTTGTGATCACCGCCGCCACCATGGCTGTGGTGGTCACCTGCTGCATTCTGGCCTGCCACCGCTTTCACCGGCATTTCAATTTTGCTGCCATCGGCTTTCTCAAATTGCAGGCTCAGTTCAATTTCCTGGCCAACCTCAACCGGTGCGGTTAAAGCCATCAGCATCACATGGTAGCCACCCGGCTTTAATTCCAGCGGCTCGCCCGCCTTCATTTCAGTGCGCTCGGCCATGCGCATGCGCATGATGTCGCCGTCCATTTTCATTTCATGCACTTCGGCAATTTCAGCGGCCGGGGTGGCCACGCCAACCAAGGACATGGGTTCCTGACTGGTAATGGTCAAATAGGCACCAGTGGCGTCCTGCTCGCCCACAGTGGGGCGCACCCAGGCGTTCTGAACCGAAATTCCGTCTTGCACCTGCGCGGGTGCTGCCGCCTGCTCTGCTACAGCAGGCGCATCGTGAGAATGGCCCGACTCTGCACCATGGTCATGATGTTCAGAACAGGCTGCCAAAGCCACGGCGGCAGACAAAACCGCCAAATGAATCATTTTCTTCACTTCAAACTCCCAAACACTTTTTTAAGCACGGCACTGCCCGTCGCAACCGGGTTGGCCCGAATCGCTTTCTCTTCCTCAGCCACCATCAAAAACAACGCATCAAGCGCCTTATTGGTGACATAGCCTTCCAGGTTGGCGTCTTCGGCCTTCACCAAGCCAAAGCGGCTGCCCTTCTCGGCCAAGGCATTGTATTGCTGGGCCAAACCCACCTGCGCGGTTTTGCCTTTCACAATCGGCAGCAGCTGGGTGTACAAATCGGCCTGGGATTTGCTTCTGAAAAAGTCGGTCACTGCGGTGTCACCGCCACTCAGTACTTGTTTGGCGTCTTCAACTGTCATGTTTTGAATGGTCTTTTTCAGTACGGCTTTGGCCTGTGGCACCGCCGCTTCCGCCGCGCGGTTCATGCTGATTTCCATTTGATCCAGCTGTGAACCCATGCCCACCATTTTCAGCAAACCCTTGCTGTTCTCCAGGTACTCCGGCAGTTTAATTCGCACAGCCGGGTTGCCCAAAAAACCATCGGCCTTGCCCAAGCTGCCCACTGCGGCATCGGCACCTTTGCTGAGCGTGGTACGCAAGGCAGTTACTGCCTCTTTGCTGGTGATGCCGCTTAAATCTGCGGCCGCCACTGTACCGGTGAATACCAAGGCAAACAGGGCCACGAAAAAGGCAAGTAAGGAACGCATCGAACGGATCATCTTGGCCTCCCAGCCAGCGGTGTTCAAGAATCGAGCAAGCGCGCTTTGCGTTCAGCCCGAATGAAAATATCAACAGCCTGACCTTTGTTTTTTGCACCCAAGCGCAAGAATATTTCCTTGATGTGCCCACGCACCGTATCCGGGCTGATGTCCATTTCACGCGCCACTTCCTTGGCCGACAAGCCTTCGGCGGTTTTGCGCATGATTTCCACCTGCTTCCAGGTCAAGGGTTTGTCCGACCCCGGGGCATAAATGTTGGAATGGTATTCGTTGGCAGCCTTCTCCGCGCCTTTGGGCACATCGTCAAGCACACCCGCCTGTATCAGCAAATTTTGAAGGGCACGAAGCAGTTCAGGGTAGGTGCTGGCCTTGTTCACGTAAAAATAGCCAGCCCGCTCAGCCTCACGCGCCAGGTTTTTGTCGAGCACGCCCGAACAAATCAGTTTTGGGCATTGTGGAAACAGCACTGCAAAGGTGTTGATGGTACCCACGCCCTTGGAGTCGGGGAGGTCCAGATCGGCAATGACCAAGTCTGGCTCAGCCCGAATGGCTCTGGCCTTCTCCATGCTTTCCACCACAATAATTTCACTGTGGGTGACCAGCTGGTCGATCATGTCAGCCAACATGATCGAAATCATGGGGTGGTCTTCAGCGATCAAAATTGTGGGTTTGTCCGTCAGCGAACCCATGTCTGCATGCCCTGTTTTTTCTTTTGTCATCAAGGCATTGTACTGCGAAAATTTAGAGCCGTGCCTGCGGGTTTGCCTGTGCCATCAGCCGTTCGCGACTTCCCTGTATGGCAGCCTGAATTTTTGGCACCAGTTTCTGCGCCACTTTTTCGCCTTCCAGCAAAAACTCATGGCGCTGGTCCAGATTCAATGCATCAGCATGTTGCACACTGGGTTGTATCACCACATCGGCCCGGGCCAACTCGGCACGAATGGCTTGTTGGCTCAGAATATTGATGCTTTGGTCGAGCAACCCCCACCATCCCATGGCACCTGCTCCAGTGCGTGGTTTTGCAGAAATATCCACCGCAATCACCACATCGGCGCCCATTTCACGGGCAGTCAGCACAGGTACAGGGCTTACCAAACCACCATCCACAAACTGGCGTTTTCCGATACGGGTAGGTAAAAACACGTTTGGAATGCTGCACGACGCACGCACTGCCTGCCCGGCGTTTCCATAGTTAAAGGCAACCTTCTCACCGCTTTCTAGGTCGGTGGCCACAGCTGCAAAACGAATCGGGAACTGATGAATGGCCTTGTTCTTCACTTGCGTATTCACATACTGCTGCAATTTGTCGCCTATCAAGAACCCCTGGCTGCTCAAGGTCAGGTCGCGAATGTCGGCTTCCTGCATACCCAAAGCTACGCTTTGCAAGGTGTAAGCGTTCATGCCACTGGCATACAAAGCACCCACAAAGCTGCCTGCACTGGTACCCACCACAATGCTGGGTTTGATACCGTGGCTTTCCAGCACCTTGATCACACCCACATGGGCAAAACCCTTCACACCACCGCCGCCCAGCACCAAGGCAATCACAGGCTCGCGGGTTTTCGGTACAACCGGGTCTTGAGCCTGGGCAGCCGGTACAGGTTCAGGCAAAGGCGCAACTGGCGGTGCAACCGTGGCACAGGCAGACAACACCAAGGCCAACATGGACGCCAGGAAAATGCCAAAAGGCTTGTTTTTCATACACATTTTTCGAAAACTGATTCAAGAACAGGATGCTACCGCAGTGCAGCAAACTTGGGTTGACAGAATCCACTAACGGCAAATTGAGCTGCAGGTTTACGATGAACTTCACCGCAACCCCTTGGTCCTAGAAAGGACTGTGTAAGTTCAATAGCGGCCTAATAGGGCGAACAACAGAAGGCGGAGATGAGATGAACCCAGCAATCATACCGATTGCAACTGCTGTTGACTTTACGCAACAACACCGCGGCAAACCCAAAGGTCGTCAAGCAAACCCACGCTGCGTGTCCGAAGTTCTTGCCATTGTGGGCCAAGAAACGCTGCGCCGCGACCTGCTGATTGAATACCTTCACCAACTGCAAGACCACTTGGGCTGTCTGCCCAAACCACACCTGGCCGCGCTGGCTGAATGCCTGAAGCTGTCACAAACCGAAGTGTTCGAAGTGGCTACCTTCTACCATCACTTTGATGTGGTGGACTCCGAACACTCTGCAAACCACGATCTCACTGTGCGTGTGTGCAATGGCCCGTCTTGTTGCATGGCGGGAGCAGAAGAACTGATCGAGAAATTGCCTGCACTGCTTGGCAGCACCGTGCGGGTTCAAGCGGTACCCTGCATTGGGCGTTGCGAGCAAGCCCCGGCAGTGGCTGTGGGCCAGCATGAAATGGGCTGGGCCAATCACCATGAAATCATGGAGGCAGCATTTGGTCAGCACACCAAGGCCTTGCCACCGCGCCACACTGGTGTAGCCCAATACAAAGCCGCAGGGGGTTATCAACGTTTGCACGAATGTGTAACGGGGAAACGCACAGTTGAATCGCTTATCGACACCCTCTCGAATTCAGGCTTGCGCGGTTTGGGTGGCGCGGGTTTTCCAGCCGGTAAAAAGTGGGCCATTGTGCGCGAGCAAAACGCACCCCGTTTGATGGCTGTGAACATCGATGAAGGCGAACCCGGTACCTTCAAAGACCGCAGCTACCTTGAACACAACCCACATCAGTTTTTGGAGGGCATGCTGATTGCCGCCTGGGCCGTGCAAGCCAGCACCATTTACATTTACCTGCGCGACGAATACCACGCCTGCCGGGCCATGCTGCAAAACGAACTGGCCCTCCTCAAAGCCAATCCGCCGATAAGCAACATGCCCGCCATTGAACTTCGTCGTGGCGCAGGCGCCTACATTTGCGGTGAAGAATCGGCCATGCTGGAGTCAATTGAAGGCAAACGTGGATTACCAAGGCTACGCCCACCTTACGTTGCGCAGGTGGGCTTGTTCAACAAACCCACACTGGTTCACAACTTTGAAACCCTGTACTGGGTGCCCGCCATCCTGGAAAAAGGGGCCAGCTGGTTTTCCGAACAGGGACGCCACGGGCGAAGTGGTCTACGGTCGTATTCGGTATCAGGGCGCGTGAATAAACCCGGCGTTCACCTAGCCCCGGCAGGTATCACCCTGAACGAGCTGATTTCCGAGTACTGCGATGGCATGCAGCCCGGCCACACCCTTTATGGCTATTTGCCAGGCGGAGCGTCTGGCGGAATATTGCCTGCGGTACTGGCCGATGTGCCACTTGATTTCGACACCCTGCAACCCCACGGCTGCCTCATCGGCTCCGCGGCTGTTGTGGTGTTCTCTCAAGCGGACAGCGCTGTGAACATGGCCCGCAATCTGATGCGGTTTTTCGTGCATGAAAGCTGCGGGCAATGCACTCCCTGCCGCACCGGTACCGCCAAAGCCCTGGCCTTGATCAATCAACCCCAATGGAATGTACCTTTGCTGCAGGAGCTTTCTGCCGTCATGCGCGATGCCTCCATTTGCGGTCTGGGCCAGGCGGCCCCCAATCCAATTGATTGTGTCATCCGCTACTTTCCTCAGGAATTGGAATTCGAGCCAAGAGGCAGCAAATCATGAACGCCTCGCAAATGATCCGCTTACAGCTCAACGGCCAAACTGTTGAAGCCCTGCCAGGTGAAACCCTGCTGCAGGTTGCCCAGCGCGAAGGCATCGACGTACCCCACCTTTGCTACAAAGCCGGCCTTGAAGCTGCGGGCAACTGCCGCGCCTGCGTGGTCGAGGTGGAGGACGAACGCACCTTGGCCGCCTCGTGTTGCAGACAGGCCGTGGCAGGCATGGTGGTGCACACCGACTCCACCAAGGCCATTGCCGCGCAAAAAATGGTGCTGGAACTGTTGCTGGCCGACATGCCCAACCACGCAAACCCAAAAGCGCTGAAAACCGACAATGAATTGACCCACTGGTGCCAGCAAATGGACATTGAAGGCAGCCGGTTTGACGCGCGGGCAGCCGTGCCCGCCGACCTGTCGCACCCTGCAATTGCAGTGAACATGGACCATTGCATTCAGTGCACCCGCTGCGTGCGCGCCTGCCGGGACGTGCAGGTGAACGATGTCATTGGCCTTGCTTTTCGCGGTGAACACGCCGCAATTGTGTTTGATCAAGGTGATGCGCTGGCCCAATCCACCTGCGTGGCCTGCGGCGAATGCGTGCAAGCCTGCCCCACCGGTGCGCTGAGCCCGGCCAAAGCCGCGGCACACCAGCCCGCAGATAAAACAGTGGATTCCGTATGCCCTTATTGCGGTGTGGGCTGTCAGCTTACTTACCACGTGAAGGGCAATACCATTTTGCGTGTCGAAGGTCGCAAGGGACCCGCCAATGAAGGCCGCCTGTGCGTGAAAGGCCGCTATGGCTTTGACTATGTTCACCACGAACAACGGCTCACCCAACCGCTGGTTCGCCGCGAAGGAGTTACCAAAAACCCGGTCGATCTGCTGGATCCAGAACAAGTGAATAGCGCATTTCGCCCAGCCACTTGGGACGAAGCACTGGCCTTGATCGCCGGCCGGTTCAAGCAAATTAAATCCACGCATGGCGGCCATGCACTGGCTGGTTTTGGCTCTGCCAAATGCAGCAACGAGGAAGCCTATCTGTTTCAAAAACTGGTTCGCACCGGTTTTGGTACCAACAATGTTGACCACTGCACCCGCTTGTGTCACGCCTCGTCAGTGGCCGCATTGCTGGAGGGTATTGGATCGGGAGCCGTGTCCAACCCGGTGATGGATGTAAACCAGGCCGAAGTGATCTTCGTAATTGGTGCCAACCCCACAGTGAATCATCCTGTGGGCGCCACCTGGATTAAAAACGCGGTTAAAAACGGCGCCAAACTGATTGTGGCCGACCCCAGGCGTTCAGACCTGGCACGGCACGCCACCCATTTTTTACAGTTCAAGGCCGACAGTGACGTGGCACTGCTCAATGCCTTGTTGCACGTCATCATCGAAGAAAAGCTGATTGATCGGGAATTCATCGAACAACGTACCGAAGGCTTTGATGACCTGAAAGCGAATGTCAGCGCCTGCACACCCGAGGCCATGTCATCCATCTGTGGCATATCACCGGCTGAATTGCGTGCAGTGGCCCGCCTGTATGCCACATCCAGTGCATCCATCATTTTGTGGGGCATGGGCATTTCACAGCACACCCACGGCACCGACAATGCACGCTGCCTTATTTCACTGGCACTGATCACCGGGCAAATCGGTCGACCTGGCACGGGCCTTCACCCCTTGCGCGGCCAAAACAATGTGCAGGGCGCATCAGACGCCGGGCTGATCCCCATGATGTACCCGGACTACCAACAGGTGTGCAATCCCGAAGCACAACAACGGTTCGAGGCCCTTTGGAACACGCCACTTTCCAACACCCCCGGGCTAACCGTGGTCGAGACCATGCAGGCGATTCTCGCCGGTACTGTAAAAGGCATGTACATACTCGGTGAAAACCCGGCCATGTCTGACCCCGATTTAAACCATGCCCGAAAGGCACTGGCCGCACTCGATTTTCTAGTGGTGCAAGACATCTTCCTGACCGAAACGGCAAGCCTTGCAGATGTCGTTTTACCCGCCAGCGCTTTTCCTGAAAAAACCGGCACCTTCACCAACACCGATCGCCTGGTGCAACTTGGGCAACAAGCCATCCACCCGCCGGGACAAGCACGGCAAGACCTGTGGATCATTCAAAGTATTGCACAAGGACTGGGGCTGGACTGGCAGTACAACAGTTTGGAAGAAGTGTTTGATGAAATGCGCCGCGCCATGCACAGCATTGAGGGCATTACCTGGCAACGCCTGCAAGGCGAGCACGCTTTGGTTTACCCCTGCGCTCATGAAGGAGACATTGGCCAAGCCGTGGTGTTTACCGAGCACTTCCCGACACCCAATGGAAAAGCTCGCCTGGTGCCAGCCCGATACCGTAAGGCTGCTGAAACACCTGATTCCGAGTTTCCCTTTGTATTGATCACCGGACGACAACTGGAACACTGGCACACTGGCAGCATGACCCGTCGCGCCAGCGTTCTGGATGCCATTGAACCCGAACCCACCGCACTGCTTCATCCCGAGGATTTAAAAGCCTTGAACATTGAGGCTGGCAACACCATTCGGCTTCAATCCCGCCGCGGTGAAATTCAACTGTTTGCACGCGCCGACACGGGCACACCACCGGGCCATGTATTTGTGCCTTTTTGTTATGCCGAGGCAGCAATCAACAAACTAACCCACGCAGCACTCGACCCCGATGGAAAAATTCCCGAGTTCAAGTACTGCGCTATTGCGGTGCACAAAAAATAGGGGAAACCCTGATTTTGTCAAACTTTAACGAATAAAGTGACACACAACGAGTGACACCTATTTGCCCGCTTTTGGACAAATTCACAGTTTGTGACATGTTTAGGGTCAAAGAAAAAATGAAATGCACCTGAATCGTGCGTTCTGGAGACCTGTCGTGGCCCTGCAAATTACTGTCTCACCGAACATGATCACGCCCGCGCTTGACCGTGGGATCAAGAACAATATTGCCCGCAAATCAGGCAATAAACATGTGCATGGTGACGTCTACAAACAGCGCACTGCCTGGAAAAAAATCTGTGACTTTGTGAGCTCCACACGTGCCATTCAAGTGGTTGCCAAAGCGCATTTTGAATCTAAACAATACTCCGAAGCAGCCATTCTGCGCAAAGATTACCAAGCCACCCAAAAATCAGACGCGCTGGGCCGCGCACTGACAGAAGACGAGTATGACGACACGGTGTGGAATTCAAGCGGTGTTCAAAACCGCTTGATGCGGGAAGATTACATTCGCTACAGCCCCAATTATTACAACAAGGACAATGGCCACACATCTCGCAACCTGTGGGCCCGCCGATTCTCCAAATTAAGCCATGCCTTGCATGGCCTGTGCGAAATGAATGCCGCACCCACTGGCATGAGTTACAACGTCGTGCGCAACGCCGGCGCGAGTGGCGTTGATGAAAAAAGCACCAAAAACAAAATTCTCATGTTTGGTTTGCTGGGGTTTGTTGGTGTGGCCACTACCGAATTATTGAGCGCAATACGGGGCCTCTCCAGCAACAGTGCCACTTTCCTGGGTCAGGGTATTTTGACTTTGCTCATCGCATTCCCGGTGGCTTCTTCTGCCCTGGGTTTCTTGGGCTTTTGCGCTGGCCTGGCCAGCCAAATCGCGGTTCAAAAACACAAGGTCAACACGAAACAGAAAGAAAACCTTTCAAAAGACGTCAGCGAAAATCTTCAAAAAATACTGTCACAACTCAAATCCATCAAAGGCAAACCCGAGCTGATCCAGATCATGGCCAAAGCAATGCAGGGCAAACATCACATTCTGAAAAAAATCAAATCGAACAGTCTGGATGCTCAAGGCGTTCCCATTGTTTTGAATGCTGCACTGGCCGCAATTGACCCCGGCAAAAGCGACCTTGAAAACATGCAGGCTCTTAAAACCGCTTTGGGGCAATACATGCAGGTTGAAAAACCGGCAGGCGAATCAGCCACCCTTTGGGCACGCTACCGCTATGCCAAAGCAGTAACCACCAAAGAAAGTCACTATGTTGCGCTGGCGAGCACTGTAGACCACATGGATGTTAACAACCCGCATGCAAAAGCCATTCAAGATGCCCGTCGACAAACCGAAGAAATTCTTGCGCCTGCCATCCACAATTTTGCCCTTAAAACACTTGCCTACCCCGCGGCATTGCTTGATCGCGTGGCCAACACCCACATAGCGCCCACCTTGCAAAAATGGGCCAGCGAGAGCTACCAAAAAGCACATGCCAAGAAAATGAGCGACCCCAGCAGAGCAGCAAAAAACTGTTTTAAAGGCGAGTACATGGCCAAAAATATTCACCAATACGGCCCCGTCACACGTGCTTGTATAAAAATTGCCGAAGGCATGCGTTTGTTCAACATGAATGTGGTGTTGGCATCGAATGCCAACCTGTCGCGAATATTCAACAACATGGCACTTTTTGTGAACAACGCTGTGGGTACCAGCCCTGCGTCACGTTCCATGTGCAACAGCCTTGGGCGCTTTTTCGGGGGCGCCGTGTTGGCACTTATCTTCGGTACTTTCATTCCAATTGCCGCCGACGCCACAGGCGGTCCCTCGACTGTCAGCACCAACGGGAATTTCCCGGTGGATTTTTCCATGACCAACATTGGCATCCTGATGTTCCTGCTTTCCGCACCCACCTTACTGGTTCAAGGGCTTGCACACGTGGCTGCACGGATAGAAGGCTGGGAAGGCAATATCAACAAAACACCCCCGGCTGGAGTTCCCACATTCCGGTTTGCACGCTGAATTCTTACTCCGACAGCTTGTTTGGCAAGCATTAGTCAAGTCTGCAATAATCGGTTTGTCGTCATAGCCACTTCACAGGTTCTATGAAAACACACCCGCACGATTTGGTTGATGCCCAAAAGGTACCCAAGCCTATTGCAGGCCTGTTGCACAGCGCTGGCATACACATTAACGGCACTGAACCCTACGACATTCAGATACTCGACGAACGCTTGTTCAACGCTGTACTCAGCCATGGTTCTATCGGCCTGGGCGAGGCCTACATGAATGGTTGGTGGACCGTGGCGCGACTCGACGAAATGATGTTTCGATTGATGCGAAACAATGCCGACGAACACACCAAAGCCTGGACCAAAATGCAATGGTTAATGCTTGCTTTGCGCGAGAAAGTCATTAATCTGCAAGCGCCCACACGCGCATTTCAAGTGGGTGAACACCATTACGACACTGGCAATGACCTGTTTGAAGCCATGCTCGATCCGCTCATGATCTATTCATGTGCTTACTGGGAACAAGCCCGGGATCTTGAACAGGCACAGTTGCACAAACTCGACATGATTTGCCAAAAATTGCAGTTGCAGCCTGGTGAAAAATTGCTGGACATCGGTTGTGGCTGGGGTGGGTTGGCTTGGTACGCAGCAACTCATTTTGATGTGCAAGTGCTGGGTATCACCGTCTCGGCGCAGCAACAACAATATGCCCGGGCGCGTTGTGCCGGTTTGCCTGTAGAAATTGAATTGATTGATTACCGCGACTTGCAAGGCCAATACGACAAAGTGGTGTCCGTGGGGATGTTTGAACATGTGGGCTTAAAAAACTACCCAGCCTATTTTGACGCGGTGCACCGTCTTTTAAAACCCGATGGTCTTTTTTTGTTGCATACCATTGGCGGCTTTAATAAAACCGAGGCCACTGATCCCTGGATCGACAAATACATTTTCCCGAACGGAAAAATTCCCTCACCCAGCGAAATTGCCGAACATGTTGACGGCAGACTGGTGCTGGAGGACTGGCACAATTTTGGCACGGATTACGACAAAACACTGATGGCCTGGCATGCCAATTTTGAAAAGGCTTGGCCCACACTTCAAGCCAATTACGATGAACGTTTTCACCGCATGTGGACATATTACCTGATGACCTGCGCAGCTTACTTCCGTGCCCGCAAAGGCATGCTGTGGCAATTGGTTTTCAGTCATCGCGAGAACTCACAGGTCTATCGCAGTAAACGACCCAGGTTCTAACCCCGTTTGATTTATTACACACACGTATTAATTGACGACCCCACTTAATTTCAATATATTACGCATACGTAATAATTGGAATGCACATGGATCGTCGTCTTTTTTTCATGCTGAACCGCGCGCGCGCTGTACTTTATCGCCACGCCGACAGTGGCGTTGAACAAGCCATTGGTGTACCGGCCGCACAAGTCAGTTTGCTGTTTGCGCTGGACAAGTTTCCACAGGCTTCCATGCAAGAACTTGGCGAAGTGCTTGGTTTGAACAGCTCCGCCATGACGGGTCTGGTGCAACGCATGAAAACCGCCAAACTGATTGAACGGGTAGTTTCACAAGAGGACGCCCGCGTGGCTCACCTGAGAATGACCAACAAAGGCAGGGACAAAATGCAGGCCGCCAAACCCTTGTTGGTCAAATTAAACAAACAACTGGTCGAAGGTTTCACCACGGAGGAAATTGACACCGTGCTGAAATTTTTGAACACCGTACACACGCGTTTCTCGCAACCCAAAGGAGACACTGAATGAATGCCATGCGCCTGGCTCAAACACTGGCCAGCAATCCTTTTTTCCAGTTTGCCAAACTGGGCACTGTGAACAAAAACTCAGAAGAACATGTTCAACTGGGTTTTGATTCTTTTCTGAAAAATCACATTGGTACTTTGCATGCTGGCGCCTTGTTTACCGCCGCTCAAGCGGATGCAAAGGTGCGGCTGCTACAGGCATTGGCACTGCACAGCCATGGTTGGAAAATCGCTGCTTATACCAGCCGAATTTCTTACAAACGACCCGCGAAAGGGCCTGTTTGGATACACACCGCAGCGCCCACAATTGATTTCGGCAACAGAGTGGCGCACACGATGAGCACCTTGAACAACGAGGCCAACGAACCCCTGGCTGAACTTCACATTCAGTTCACATTGCTTCAAGGAGAGCAATAATGTTGGACACACTGCTTACCCTGATCATGCGACCCCTGGTCAAGATGCAAATGGATGGCAAAGTGCCTTTTGCCAAAGCCTGTGGCGTGCGGTTAAGCAGCATGGGCGATGGCGTGGCGCGTTGTGAAATGGCACAGAAGCCCGAACTGCTGGACGACACTGGCAAGCTTGCTGACGGTGCTCTGTTTACCCTGGCCGAGACCTGCTCCGGTGCAGCCATGGCGGGCGGCTTTGCCTCGGTTATTCTGGGAGTTAGGCCAGTGGCCGCTCAGGTTGAGTTTGAGGTGCTACAACCTGCATTGGGCCTGATCAATGCCCAGGCCAAGGTGGCGCAAGCTATTTCACCACTGAAGAAAACACTTCGCACCACTGGAAAAATCAACTTTCCGGTTGAGGTGGAAGTCAGTGATGCAAGCGGGCACACCGTGGCCCGCATGCATGTTACCTGGAACCTGAAGAAAAATTAAAGGGTCCGCTTAGTGCGCAGTACGCAGGTGCTTCAGGCTTTTATACGCCAGTACACTGGCCAGCAACATGAGTACCGCGCCAGCGATTGAAGTCAGTTGCATGCCTTCCATAAAGGCATGCCTGGCGGCTTGCAACAAACTAATTTGTTCAATTGCAGGCAATTGAACGGCAGAGGCCAAAGCCCCACCCAGGGTATCCTGGGCGGCACGCTGAATCTCGCTTGGCCAGGCTGGGTTCAACAAACTCTCCATGCGGTCCCGGTAAATGGCCACACCAATGCTGCCGAATACTGCAATACCCACTGCACCGCCGAATTCAGCACCCGTCTCTGCCAATGCAGATGCCGCGCCAGCCTTCTCGGGTGGGGCACTGCTGATGATCAATTCTGTGCCCAAAGTAAACATGGGGGACAAACCCAAAGCAAGTACCACCGTGGCGAAAACAAGCAAACCCATGTCGGCTTTAATGCTCAACAAAGCGAGGCCGGCAAAGCCAATCGCCGTACCCAACAATCCAAACACAACCAATTTGGCTTGCCCCAATTGTTTGGCCAGCCAAGGCGTGATGTTGGTGCCCACCACAAAAGCCAGGGCCCAGGGCACTGTCCAGGCCCCCGCCACCAAAGGTGTCAAGCCCAGCACCAATTGCAAGTATTGAGCAATGTAAACGTAGACACCAAACATGGTCAGGCAACTCAATAGGTAAGTGCCCAGCACCGCTTTAAAACCTGGTGCCTTGAACAGGTTTAGATCAATCAGCGGGTCCTTCAAAGCAGCCTGCCTGCGCACGAACCACACGCCAAGCGCCAACCCCCCTACGAAACTCAAGGCGCCCATCGTGTTCACGCCCTGTTCCGCAGTGTCTTTCAGTGCATAAATGAGAAGAAGTACCGCACTGAGTGAAAGCGCTGCACTGGGCAGATCCATGCGACCTGCAGATTCATCCTTGTATTCAGGCAACAGGCGTGGCGCAAGTATCAACAGCAAAATCATCACCGGAACATTGATCAAGAAAACCGAGCCCCACCAGAAATATTCCAGCAATACCCCGCCGACCAAAGGCCCCATCACTGCGCCAATTGAAAAACTGCTGATCCAGATACCAATTGCCTTCATGCGCTCGGCGGGATCATCGAACATGTTTCGAATCAGTGAAAGTGTGGAGGGTGCAATTGTGGCGCCTGCCAAACCGTGCAAAGCACGGGTCACGATCAACATTTCAGCACTGTTTGAGAATGCCGCCAAAACCGAAGCCACACCGAATGCAGCGGCACCAATCATCAACAAACGCCTGCGACCAATTCGGTCACCCAGTGTGCCCATCGTGATCAAGGCACCAGCCACCATGAATCCATAAATATCAACAATCCAAAGCAGCTGCGCGCTGCTGGGCTGTAGGTCAGCACTAATGGCGGGTATTGCGAGATTCAATACCGTCAGGTCCATGGAGTAAAGTACACAAGCCAACGCAATAACAGACAGGCCGATCCACCTCGCTTTGCTGGATTCCATGAAGTTGCATCCCCAATAAAAAACCCCACAACGGAGTGTGTGGGGTTTGAGCTTAATCGAAGATTGTGATTATCTGATCAAGGACGTTGTGCTGTGGAGCGAAAAAATAGTTGGCCAAACTGCCCACCATAGCCTGCGACTTCTAGGGCATTTCAGAAAAATAAATGGCCAAGTTACTGCAAAATAAATTGCCAAAAATCCAGATCCCAAAAAGCCGCTAAAAATCAATGTCTTACATGCCCATTAATTTCTTTCAACGCCAAGTTGAGTGGTCTGCTTACAGCACAATGGTATCAAACTCTGGGTTGGAGCATGATTACTGCCATCCCCGTGAGCGCAAGTGCAGCACCCGCCACGTCCCAGCTGGTTAATTTAATTTTCTCAACGTAATACAACCAAACTAAAGCAACTGAAATATACATGCCGCCGTAGGCGGCGTAGGTTCGGCCCGCCGCAGTAGGGTGAAGAGTCAACAGCCATGCAAATAACATGAGAAAACCTAACGCCGGTATCCAAAGCCAAGCTGGTTTGCCCTGTTTAATAACAAGCCAAGGCAAATAGCATCCAATAATCTCAGCAAACGCCGTTACAGCAAACAAAGTTGCGAACTTCGGAATTTCCAATATCGGCTCCTGTTGGCATAAGCTGTACAGAGTTTCACGAGGAAGCGTGCAGGAACCTGCACGCGTAGGCCTAAACTACTGTCATGTAAATTAACAATAAGCCCCTAAAGCAACCGCGAGTCCAGTCGCCAAGCCCACCCCTATCATGACCGAATTGCGTTTCGGCTGTGTTGACCAGACATCATCTAATATACCTTTGGCTGCGTGTCGATTAAGCTTCCGTTCATCAAGGCTTTTTGAAATCCTCAAAAAGATCTTCTTCCAGCCACTCCCTTCGATTAAATATTCTTTCCAGCCTTTTTGATCCAGTCTTTGCGCTGTCTTTTGGACCTGTGCAGGTGAGGGTAAAACCATTTCGGCAAGCAAGTGGTTGGTTGCGCTTTCGGAATGCCATGAACAAGTTATGTTCATCCTCTAGGCAAACCAATTCAAAGTACTGGCTGACCGCAGCCATTAGGCTGTAACGCGAGTAGTAAAAAAGGTGTGCCTTGAAGTAGATATTATGCGGGCTTGAGTCAGCTTGGTGAATATTGGGGACTTCGATGACAAGGTGAGCCAATACCAAAGAGCGTGGCGATACCCAAGGCAGCGAACATTGCAGCCGCAATTCGGTGAACCAGCTTCATTTGAATTTTTGTGGCGAGTTTGTCGCCAGCGAATACTGCGGGTACGTCGGCAATCAATATGCCCAAGGTGGTTCCAGCGACCACCATGAGGACATCGTTGTAGTGGGCCGACATGGCGACTGTGGCAATCTGGGTTTTGTCGCCCATTTCAGTCAGAAAGAATGTGACAAAAGTGGCACCGAATACGCCCAGCTTAGTGGCTAGCTGCGTTTCCTCATTCTCAATTTTGTCTGGAATGAGTGTCCACGCGGCCATGGCGATAAAAGAAGCACCGAGGATCCAACGAAGTTTTTCAGGATTTATGTTTGCAGTAATCCATCCGCCAACCGCACCAGCCAAGCCGTGATTGATCAGCGTGGCCAATGTGATGCCGATGATGATGGGAATGGGTTTTTTAGAGCGAGAAGCTAAAAGGAATGCGAGAAGTTGAGTTTTATCCCCAATTTCAGCAAGTGCAATAACACCAGTGGAAACGAAGAGCGCCGAAGGCATAAGAAAAGTTCCTGGGCCTGGAAAAACCGAATGACCACGCAACTTCTCCAGGCCAATCTGGAAGCCGTGTAGCCAAAGGTCTTGCCAAGTTCTAGAACCGCTTACGCCATAGCCTGTATGTGTTGTTAGGCCAAGTATGTTGACGTAAGCCTTTCCTTGCGGAAAGAGGCTACTCCCCAATGAGTAAAAACATCATATTTTCGGATACGTAAAAAAATCAAGTAAATTTACGATGACATGAGAATAAGTTATCTATTATTCACACTTTGGAAGTGGGTGATGGAGTGTGCTGAGATCCGTGCTTTTGCCCAATTGATAGGCACTAAGTTTGATGACCGTTGTAGACTATCTAATGGAACCAAATTTCATTGGGTAGAAATTTAGTGATCAACGATTCAGCATTGCAGTACACAATATCCATAATCTGCGTTCAGGAAAGAGTTGATAATTCATAGTATTTTTTTCTTAAACAACATATATATATTGATCTAATGCTTCACATTTTTTCTTCAGAGGGTCGCCGGCTTGTAAAAAGGTCATCTTTGAGTGAACTTGAGTTGGGTAAAGGTCTTATTTGGATTGATGCGGTGAGTCCAGACGCCGACGAGCGTCAAGCAATCCAAGATCTTTTTCAGGTAGCACTAGAAATAGTTGAGGATGACGCAGACATTGAGACCAGTGCTCGCATTTTTTTGGACAAGCTCGACCATTTAAACGTTCGAGCCGATTTTTTAGTAGAGTTAAACGGAAAAATCACGACTGAGCCGGTTAGATTTGTGATCGCTGAGAATTTTCTTTTCAGTATTCATGAAGAGGATTTGCCTATTATTCGTTTAGTCCGCATGCGCTCAAAAGCGGACCGCCGCGCATGGACATCCGCACTTCAGATCGTTATCGAATTATTTGCTTTGGATGTAGAGCAGTCTGCGGATGTGCTTGAGGACGTCTATCAATCTTTAAAGACTATTAATCATCGGGTTCTTGAAGACAAGAAAGGGAGCAATGAAGAAGCGGAAGAATATATTCAATTGATTGCCAAAGAGGAGGAGATTAACGGTACTGTTCGCCGTAATTTGATGGATACGCGATTGGTTTTGTCTTACCTATCCCGCGAGCAAACACTGGGTAAAGAGCTGTTGACGCAAGTCAAAATAATTCAGCGTGATATCGAATCACTTGATGGACATACTTCTTTTATCTTTGACAAAATTAATTTCTTGATGGATGCGGTACTCGGCTTTATCAACATCAAACAGAACAAAATCATCAAAATCTTCTCAGTAGCGTCAGTCGCAATGTTGCCCCCAACTTTGATTGCGAGCATCTACGGCATGAACTTTGAGTACATGCCCGAGCTTGCTCAAAAATGGGGCTACCCATTTTCGCTGGGATTGATGATCATCAGCGTGGTGATCCCGTTTTACTATTTCAAACGTAAAGGATGGATGAAGTGATTTAAAAACGCCAATTCAGCCTTAATCAGTGAATCAAGTCGGGGCTGCCAATTCAACATTCAGTCCATTTGCGAAGAAGGTTATTGTACAAACCTGTGAGTCGAATCAACTCGGGGTGACTCTCACCGTACTGTGCACGCAGCTTGATAAGTGACTCGTCCATTTGAAACAACAGTCGCCGGCATTCCAGATCTTTCACCATGCTTTGCATGAACATGTAACAAGCCAGTCGTTCACCTTGTGTAACAGGGTTGACCTGGTGCATTGAGCCCGAAGGGTAGACCACCAAACTGCCCGCCGCCAGTTTCACCGTATGCATGCCGTAGGTGTCTTCAACGACCAGTTCACCACCCTCATATTCCTCGGGGCTGGATAAAAACAGCGTAGCCGAAATGTCTGTTCGCAATGCACTTCCATCTGGCAAGTATCGAACAGTGCTGTCCGTGTGTAGGCCATAGTGGTTGGTGGCACCAGCATAGCGATTAAAGTTGGGTGGCAGAATTTTGTAAGGCAGTGCAGCCGAAATCAATCGGCTGCTTTTGTTTAATGCACGCATGACCAGCACACGCAGGTCTCTCAACACTTCACTTCCTTCCGGAATTTGAAGATTGTTCTTCGCAAGGCGGGCTTGTGTGCCCGCGCTTTGACCCGTTGCCCAGTCAGCTTGCTTAAGCATCTTGTGGATGCTTGCAAGCTCCTCGGCAGTAAGAACGTTGTCGATAGTGACCAGCATATGCGTGTGTTGCTTACTTAATTAAAAGTCATATCTCAGGGTGGCGATCAACTGGCGACCTTCTCCTGGAATGCCTTGGCCGCCGCCTTCAGCCAGCTGGGAAATGTATCGCTCATCAAACACATTGTACAAGTTCAAGCGGACCTGAACGTCCTTGGTGAATTTGTAGGTGGTGTACAAATCAACCACTGTGTAGCTTGGAATAGTAACTTTCACGTTGCCAGTGGTGTCGGGTTGCACACCGCTGGTTTGTTCATCTACGTACTGCAAGCCACCACCCAGTGTAATTTTTGGTGTGATGTCGTAGGTTGTGAAAATATTGAATGAGTGCTTCGGCGTTCCGCCCAGTTCCTGCCCAACCGAGAAGGGCGACGTGGGCGCACTGGTTACTTCCGACTCTAGGTAGGTATAGCCCGAATAAAGTTTCCACGCCTTGCTTACCTGACCTGCAACAAGTACTTCGAAACCATCAATGTAATATTCCACATTGGGTGTGGTCACTCCGCCCGCGGCAGGTGCAGGCAAACGACCTTCATCTGTTTCTGTACGGAACACCGCAGCGTTGATGTCCAATCCTTCGCCAATGGTCATTTTGCTACCAAGCTCGTAAGCCTGAATTTTCTCGGTAGGCGTATCAAATGTGTTCCCAGCGACGCGGTCATTCATGCTTCCACCCGCCAGTTGAATCTGGTTGCGGTCAAAGTTGCCAGAAATATTGAAAGCCGTTCCATAAGACGCATACAGAGCGTGCTTAGGCGTTAGCTTGTGCACCAAGCCCAAGCTGTAACTGGTCTCGGTGTCTTCTCGCATGAAGCTGCGGTTTTCTGCCTGCTGGGGTGTTAATCCTGCTGCTGTCGAATTTTGACGGTCCTCCTCATTCGCAAAAGCCTTCACTTTGTCGTAACGAATACCGGCGTTCAATTCCCACTTCTCGTTGAATTTCATGGTGTCCAGCAAGTACAGACCCATTTCTTCGGTTTCGAACCGGTGAATGCCTCCATAGGCAAGCGTGCCAGCGAATTCGCGTTCAGCAGGATTAAACAGGCTGGTAACAGGACCATTGGTGTCGAGGCGGCGACGGTTTTCATATTCATAGAAACCGAAATCGAAACCTGCCACCATGTCGTGTTGAATGCTGCCGGTATTCAGACTGAACAACAAATCTGTCTGGTTTCTGAAGCTGGTGTCGACTTGATCTCTAGGCTTTAAGTTACCTACAGCAAAGCCTGAGGCTGGGTTGTTGTTACCAACGCCCGTTCCGTTATCAACAAATCGGGGCGACGAGGTAATCGAGTCGTTGCCCACCTGTGCGAAGCGGGTTTGATTGCGAATCACTTGCCCGCTGGCCAGTGCATGCTGAACAGCCAAGCCAATCTGGTTCACTTCAATGTCTTTGTAGTCGTTGGTGTGACCATAAAAATTATCGAAGTTGATACCATCGGGCAAACGTCCTGTACCACCGTTACGGCGATCAAAAGGCAAGCCTGCATCAGGAATATCGTTGGTTTTGATGTGCAGAACATCTGCGGTAATTGAAGTTGGCTTGTTCAAACCCCATGTGTAAGCAGCATAAACGCCATAGCGATCTTCTTCGGCCGTATTCCTGCCTGGCAGATCGGCGCTGTGCTTCATCAAGTTGATGCGCAAAGCTTCGTCTTCATCCAAAACACGGTTCATATCCAATGTGGTTCGGAAGAAGCTGTCTGTACCTACGCTGACTTCAGCACGATTGAAATCAATTCCCAGTGGTTGCTTGGTCACAAAGTTGATGGTGCCGCCTGCCGAACCTCGACCAGAGAACGCGGAATTGGGGCCTTTAACCACCTCCAGTTGTTCAATGAAAAACGGGTCACGGAAGTAATTACCAATGTCACGCATACCATTGACATTGATGTCATCACGGGCATTGAAACCGCGAATCTTGAGCTGATCTCCGCCTGGAGGGTTACCTTCTCCGGCCTGAAGGCTGATACCTGGGATATTTCTTAACGCTTCATTCAGCGAAGTCACATTCTGCTCTTCGAGCAAATCCTGCGGTAAAACGGTGATGATACGTGGTGTTTCCTGCAAAGGCCGCGTGTACTTGATGCTATCCATTTGTTCGCCACGGAAGTCGATCACATCAACATCGGGTAGTGTTTGGGCGTTTTCTTGTGCATTTGCGTTGGCTAGGCTGCCTAGAGCCAGCGCCACGGCAAGGGCGATTGGTTTTGGGGAGTGCTGCATAGTCGTCTCATTAATTAATATGAAGACGAATGATAATTGTTATTATTTAAACAGTCCAAGGGTTTTTTTGTACTGTTCAAAGCAAAACGGCTAACTTCAGTTACAAGCAGCTTGACGATCAGAGAGTTTCATCAACGAATAACAAGAGCTTTGACCAGTCTCTGTTCGATATTTGTGTCGTGCCTATCCTGATCAGGGTATGGTGGCTCGTTTAAATCAACGGGCGGAGCACCTATCTTATTGAGATCTACAGCTTGCGGGACACCGACCAAAGTATCGCCCTCGATGGCGAACTTGAAATAAATCCCATTCCAAAGTTTTGCACCAAATTCGCTCGGTCTTTTAAACATAAACAGCAGACGATGTTCCAACCAAGCGTAGTCTTCAGCTGAAACGATATTTGGGCTTTTATAGGGATAAGGCACGTGACAACTCACCTCGGTTTCCCCCGCCAAGCATTTAAATTCACGCATCGATAAGAAAAAGTCGGTGAACTTGGTGTGATCTAACTCCAATGTAAACTCATGTTTGCCCTGTGAATGTAGTTCAAAATTTACCGTACCAATCTGAACCTCGCTGCCCTGATCCAACTGAGCGATAACGGCTTTAGTTCCTTGCAGTTCAAATTTTGCATGAGCAGGGCTAAAAGATAACAGCCCGATAAACCAAAATATAAAGTAAGTCGAAATACGCATAGACAATCACCCCGTACAAGAATATCTAGCCACTATAGGCTTGCGATAACAATTAAATCAATAACTGTCTTAATCGCGTAAAAGATGCCGAACCTGAACGATAAAAAAAAGCGGCTAACCGCCGCTTCAAATGCCTTTGGGGCCTTTTAGGAGATTTCTTATTCATTGTCTTTAGATCGTGCCTTTGCTTCGATACGTCTGATCATCGAAGGCAAAACCTCTTGCATGTGACGCAACTCTTTCTTTTCATACTTAAGTTTGTCGAGTTCGCTACAGGTTTCCAGCGCCAAGGTGACTTGTGCTTCAAGCTCTTTGATTTGGTCTAATAGCTGTTTATATTTCATTGCTGAATTTTGCTCGTGTAATGTGAAATTTTGAAGACTCGTCTTATAGCAAATACTTAAAATTTCATCTATCACTTGTAATATTCAGGTGTTGAGTTCATACAGGTGATCCCACGAAATGGACACTGATCTACTGAGCGACCTCAAGCACCAAGTCGAAGCTTTGCCTATCAAAGCGGCGTTTGTTTTCGGATCTTACGCGCATGAAACACAAACAAGCGACAGCGACATTGACGTGCTCGTCGTAACAGATCAACTGTCAAAAATTACCGCCAAGGCTGCGTTCCAACCCCTGAGCCGGAAACTCGATATAAAAATCGATGTGCTCGCAATTTCTTCTGCCGAATTTGCAGCGATAGACCAAACCGAAGATGGCTTCTGGTCGGCAGTTTTAAAAAACGCGATCCCTTTAAAGACTAAATAAATTAGCCTCCTACCGAATCTTGCCAATGGCCAGGCGAGTAACAGATTTTCCCTGCCTCGGTGCGTCTCCCCCATCAAAAGGGAACACTGAAATTATTTTTTGTCATTAACAAAATTCATGTATGCTAAATGGTGTGAACCGCATGGTGCCAAATAGTGGCTGCCAGCTCAGTGCGGGCAACGCAGCTAATTTATGGAGAGGCGGCATGGCAGAAAAGCCGGACATTGACATTCTTAAACGGTTGGAGCGGCTTTCGGGGATTTTGCTGCGTATCGCATTGGTCTGCACCGCGATAGCAACGATGCTGGCGCTTCACAGCGCCTGGGGATGAAATTGAGCGATAAAAAACCCTCACCGCTCGGATTTATTGAGCAGTTGCATAAAACGATGACGCTCGATGAAGTCAATGTGTACCTTAACAACTTGAACAGAGAGCAGCTTCGGAAAAACCCAACACAAGACGTTGTCATGGGTGGTAAAAGCTATTGGAAAGATGCAAAGGTCACACATTCACCCGCATTCTTGAAATGGCTTCTCGACGAAGATAGCGAAGAAACCCCAGATAACAGTGATAAAGATCACGACACAGATAACGAAAGCCAGATCATTGTTCAAATGAGACCATTTTCAAAAAGTGCACACCTCACGTTCAACACGCTCAAAACAAATTCAAACTTATCCGCCGGTGATATTGCAAAGACGACTGGCTTGAGCAAATCGAGCGTTTACCGAGCCATCAAGATTCTTTTGCGCTATGAATTTATCCAAGCACTACCCGAGAGTAGTGCTGGATCAAGTGCTAAATTTTCGATTCCAGCGAGACTTGGCGACTTCAGAATTGAGCACGTTTGGATTGAATGCGGCATCAAACTGTTAAAACAAAAGGAAAAACGCAGAAAAGAATTTTTCAAAAAAGGTGGAAAAATGGTGATGAGCGAGAATTCACCCAAACTAAAACTGCGCAAGAACTCGTTTAAAAGGTTTGATGATGACAAATGAATCTTTTGACGAATTTTTTCAAAAGTACTTCGATTTGAGCGACGACGAACTGGTCGAAATGGCGAAAAATGCACCCGATAACGGTGGAGCAATGCTTGTTGAATTGCAAGAATTCATGATTCGACGTACCGAAAGACTTGAACGCGAAAATGCGCAAGAAACCCTGCCTCCCGCGGACCGGACTTAATTAAAGCGAGCTTTTGAAGTAGGGAGCGAGCACAATTTCTATTCAAACGATACCCTGTCTTAGACTCTTCCAGGAGAGCACCATACATACTCTGCAACCAACCTGCATCTTTCGGAGAATTCACTCGAGTTTGAAAAGTTCATCAAGCAAAACAGATATATAATTTATGTAGAAGTTTGATCCGCATGGAAGGACCTGTGAGATCGCTACCAACATAAATAAAAACAATTAAACACAAATTAGTAAACATTATCTCATGTTTTATTCAACAAAGTCATAAAAAAATAATTAAATAAAACTTAATGACAAATAGTACAATATAGAAACTTCTTTTACGGTAGTTTCGATTAAAAAATTTTATTAAAAATAAAATTAAAATCAACAATATTTGATCAAATAGACATCTTTATAATTATTCATTACCCCACTTACAGCCAACCAAATGTGTAAAATATTAAGATTTATATAATGCCTAAGAAAGCTTCAAGCCGAAAGTTTTATTGCTTAAAGAAGAGAGAAGTCGTAAGTCTTAAGAGTCAAAATCAATGGGATACAGAGATTGAATACTTAGGTAAGAATTATGACTTTACTCATCTAAAACCTATTTCCATAGCTGTCAATAAACCTGAAAAACCTGGTTTATATCCAGCTTTAAATTTTGAGCTTGTCGTCATATTCGATTGTCATGTTACAACTGAAACTTTTTCTAATCAAAACCCTTCGCAATTGAATGATAGCGATCTCTTCTGGCTCGACAAAGGTGAACATCTAAGGGTTTTTTGTCCGTTGCGTTACGAGAAGTCAAAATTTGTGTCTACCTTAGTTAATGAGGCAGCAAACGGAAAACGTCATGTGTATCTGACTAATGGTGATAACGCTATGGTATGTGAGATTGAAGGGGGCGGCTCTAAAAAATACTATGTCATCTATTTCGATCTACAGATGATTAGTAAATCGGCTAACGACAATCCGAAAAAATTTAGGATGTATGTGCAGTCTGCCTACATCAAGGAGTTCAAACCGAATCGTGGTTCGCAGGTTTATGTAGCTGCTATGTGTGCCGAATCAATTGCAAAACTGGAATCTAAGTTTAGAAAAAATTAAAGGGAAGCTTTTTAGGCTTCCCTTTGGGCGTCCGAACTCTATTACCCGCTTAGCAGAACCAGCAATTGCTGGAAGGCGTCCATTTCATCGGCCTAAGGACGTGTTGTGATTAGTATAGCAATTTCAAGCCAAGAGTCAACATTTTTTCCTCTTTACTGACCTAAGCTAGGCTTTAAAGCATCTTTTAGCAAGTTGAGGAGTGAAACTCAAACTAGGTCGCCTCACCGAGAAAGCACAGGCTGAACATCTTTGAAACACTCATTTACCCCCCAGAATGGAACAAAAATCTAGAGCATCAGGCGAGCCAGCTTCCCGCTGTTCCTCATTCAATCTCACCTTGACGCCCAATGTTCGACTACTAGTACGGGAATCATCTCCCAAAAAAAACACTATGCGGTAGGCAGATAGCAGACTCAAGACTTGACTCATTTGTAGCAGCCTTAGAAATGAACACCGACTCCAAATTTCATTTACATAGTAAGTTCAAAAGCCATTCAATAATCCTCATCCAGTCTCGCGAGAAGAAAGCCGGAGATGGTACCTACTAACTCGATTGCCGCAGTTGCTTCGGTCAAAGATAGGCTCGGCAGCCATGGCCTCCCATGGCCCGTACCTTCTTTATTTCGTAACTTATTTATTGCACAAGCTGATTGAAACAACGAGCGTTCAAGTGCTTTGATAGGAGGTTCTCCTGGCTGGGGAGGCTGCTCGGGAACAGTTAGTCCCAGTGCCATATAAGCTTGGCCCAGTAATCCTTGAAAATTAGCACCCATTGGGTAAGCTCCGTATTTTACTTGGATCACATGCGCAGCAGTTGCTTCAAGTAAGTCTTTACCTGTTCCCGATAACAGCGCAGCATCATGAGCCCCTTTTTGGGCACGTCGGGAGTAGGCCCTCAATGCATCCGTTAAATCTTTTCCTCGCAGGTTTTCAAGAACTCGAGGGCGAATTTCGCCATCCCTGGCCAATTCAAATCCCTCCGTCGAAAACGCAGCAATAGCATTATCAATTGCCTCATTACCTACAAAATTGACGGATTGCTGCCTAAAGCCGCCCGAGGCCCTTACCTTGGACATCAACAACTCAATGAGCTTTGAACCCGCCAAGGAGTTGTTATCTATTGCCCAAGATAAAATTGCTCTGACTCTCTTTGCCTTACCTACTGACTGCCCATTTGCCTTCGGGTCAGCTTCCGTGAGCTGCGTGCGCTCTACATAAAATCCGATATCAGAATGTGAGGGCTCTCTATACTCTCCGTTAGACTTTGAATCGTCAACTAGCTGAGCAATAGCAGCAATAATTGTTTCAGTAATCGGAAGAGTCATCAAAAAATCACCGTTGATTTGGTTATCAAAATGTTAAAACTATGTGGCCCAATTGCGAAACACATCTAAATGTTATAATCGCCATTTTTATATTGCAAATTAGATTGATCGATGTAACGCTGAACCTCTTTCCATACTTCAGTTTCTTTAAAATCCCACTCATCTTCAATATAAATCAATAAATTATCATCTTCAAACTCATTTAAAATTAAAAGGACTGATAATAAATTATTCATATATACCCTTATCATAAAAGATAAAGATGGTGCATATATTTCAATGAGATTTTTTATGAGCTTTTTTTCTAATTCAAAACTATCATTACAAACTATAGTTTTACCCTCGTGGAGAAAAAGAAATATTTGAGTTGATTCGTATGAAGGGTGTGAAATTCCACAAAGTATTTCATATAAATTCACTAATCGATCATTATCCATTGAAGTCAAATACTTCTTCACAGACTTAGCGTTGAATGAGTCAGGATATTTTTCTTTTTCTCTTGGTTTTAATTTAGTAGCTTGAAGATAGTGAAGCAGGCTACTTTCCAGCTCACCATGTGTTGTATACAGATTTGACGTTCGCTCAATTTGCTTTTTAATAATTAAAAAGTCTTTTGCTAAGGTAAGCGGAGTCGATCTCAATGTATAGAAAGTATCCGCACAAGATTCTATGAGACCGCGTAAAGAAGTACAAAACCCATAATAGTTATCACATGCTGAGTCTAGCGCCTCAATCTATCGTAATGTTTTGAATGAAGATACCAAACAAACGATATGCACTCTGGCAAGCATTTCTTTCCAATAAATTTCTGCGGCTTGCGACAAGTCTTGATTACCGATCCTCTGAAAGTCCTCGTCACTAACAAACTCGTAGATCCACTCTTCATTTGATTGACGCAGGGAGCTAAGAGATTTATATGTATTTACAATATCCTCTGGTATAAGATTTTTGATATTTTTTATCATTTTTTTATTTTTCTAAATAAATTAGATTTTTTGATTCATATTTAAATTTCTCTGCTTAACAAGAATCACACCCTGTCAGTCCGATTGGTACACAGCCCTTTCTTAAGCTTTCTCATTTTTTCATTCACTCGAAAAAGTATTTACTCATCAAACAACAATCCTAGATGGCGCAGTATTGCTTCGATATCTCTACCCAACGAGGAACTACTGGCGCGTCTGGCAACTCACTCAACACTTGCTTATATTAAATAGGGATACCAACCCCAACCTTTTTTGTTGCCAATATTTATTTGTACCATGCGTGTCACAAATTCCACACAAGTCGTGGCCCAGTCAACTGCGTTGCCAAAAGTGTAGAGCTCAGATTTCGCAAAAACCGCTACCATCTATAGCCGTAATGTCCTTCTTCGAACGGCGCATCAAGAATGGGGTCGGATACCAGCACGGTGGGGTCAATCGTAACCTTGGCGCATCGATCTAAAATAAAATGCTTCGGCATCAGCATCTACAACTTGCACCATGACAGCGCTGATATCTACATTACGAGCAGAAGGATTTGAGTTCAAACGGTCTTTCCAAGTAGGAATCTGAACGATCTCATCCTGCACACCCTGCCCATCTATGTTCAAAACGGCAAGATTATTCCCATTCAAACGAACCCACAGACGTATACCGAACGCCCCAAATCGGTTGCGTATAGAAGGGAATCTAAATAGGCGTTTAAGCTCATTATCAGGCACTATTTGCCAGCCACTTATACCGAAATGATTACCTTGCGACCATTTTGATGCGAGAGATTCTGCCTCGACCCTATTGACAGCGAAGACTTTAGAGTCTTCAGAAGCATTACCAATTAAGAACGCATAAACTCGATTTTTCAATAAATCGCAAATAATAAGGGTGTCATTGACCACACCGATACGAATAAATAACCCTGAATACTGATCTGAAAAACTTGGTTTGTTCATACTGAGATCACTGTCCCAATCACGAAGCGATCCGATTCTTAAGCCCTCTCGCAGGATACCCGCGGTGCGAAGATCTTCACTGATGAAAATAGACTCTCTCATCCCTTCTACATTCCCTCGATTATTTTGCGAGGATAGGACAGCCTTCCAAAACAGTTCGACCATGAACTCTGTCCACGGTACCTCAAGACATTTCAAATTTCCTCGCAAATATGCATCGACAAAGACATATTCCATTATGGATCTATGTGCAAATTTGAAGTTTCCTTCACTATCTCTGTTTAGTAACGAGCGACTTTTAAACTTCCATCCATCTGCTGGCACCGAAACGTTAAAATGCTGCTGAAGTTCTTCGAACGGTAGCCTTTCAGCTTTTCTTTTTTCACGATTTACGTAGATATCTACAGCTACATTGTGAGAGAACTCTTCAAGCTTAGACGGCTCAATCCATCTTGCCTCCCGCTCAAACCATTTTTTCAACATGTAACCGTAGAGCTCGAAGATGTTATCCACCTTCTCACGATCTCTTATAAGATCTGGAAGAGCTGTAAGTAAGAAGGGTCTCACTGCAAGTTCAGGAATTTTTTCAATTAAGGAACTTGCCTGATATCTAGCAAATACTCTCAATATTCCAAATCTTTTTCTAATCCATTTTTTAATTTGTGCACGATCAAAGGGAGCAAGATAAGTTTTGTATATTAAGTAAACGCCCGCATCGCCAGCCTCTCTTGGAGCAATTTTTACAACACCAGATTCTTTCGGTATTTCTTCGTCACGAGTAAAAAACTGAGTTCTACAAGTTATTACCACTCGTTTGAAATCTCCTGCCGCTTTCATCAAGCTCACCATACGTTCATGGTGATCAAGTATTGCCTCTGTATCTTCATCAAACGCATCCAACAGCAAAATGGTTTCTGTCTTATCTTTGACACCGGAAATCTTATCTAGAACCCCAGGTCGTCCCAAAGGGATATATAGAATTTGCCGTCGCTTACTCGGTCTTAACTTATAGTTTTGCCACAGTAAGTTATAGAGCAAAGAAGTCTTACCCATTCCCGTCTCTGCAAGAACAATGATGTGTTTATACTTCGACTGTGGGCTTAGAACACCCTCGAAAAAGTGACGTACGGACTGACGCGAGGGAATGAGTGCTCGGAGGTCATCTTCACAAGAAGGATCAACACTAGAACAATCCGGCTCTATGTAATGCTGTAACGCAATGCCACATTCTTCTCTATCGATATATGTGAAACCGAACCTAACTTGCTGCACTTCCTCTAACTTAGTCGATTGTCGAACTGAAGCTCTTGCATAATAAACTCCAATAATAGCTACCACTAAACCAAATAGCCCCGAAAGAAAACTCCACTTAAGTAGTAACTCGCCTTTGTCAAGTCCTATTAAGTTTTGTGTCCACGTAAACAATTGTGTAATGTCATTCAATATTTGGTTTCCTGTTCTTTGTTCAACTAAATAATCCATCTTCAGTTTCAATAAATTTATCAAATATCAAAAACATCCGCTAATTGATCGAAACTAAATCCTTTGTATGAATTTTTTAATTAGAATAGACGCATAATCGGAAAACAATGTATTATTGTATTTAGTAAATGGTAAATATCATATATAATTCTCATTTACTCAAAATCCAAAGCCCATTAATTTAATAACTCACTAGATTCTTCAAAAACTCGGAAATAAGGACCTTCATCGACTCTAGCGATAAGAATTTAATCGAACTCTTGATCCACTTAATATGTTTTGGTTCAGCTTGAAGTGGAGTGGCGCTTACATAGCTTCTTATTATTTCATAAAGCTCCTGAAATCCGTGAGTTATCTTTTCGCTATAAATACTGGCAATTGATATATCTACCAAACCTTTTTTAGATGTTCTGAAAAACACAACACACGGCAAATTTACATCGCCGACTATGTTTAGCTTTTTAATAAATTGCTTATTAAAATTCTCGATAAACTCATCAGATCCAGAATGCAAGTAGAATATGCTCAATTCTCGTCCAGACAGCCTATCAAGCTTAGTGAATACGTCGTTATCTTTGAGAATTTTTCTAAAATTTTTATCTCGAAAATCATAAAAAATAAGTGCGAAAGCCTTTTCTTCACCCTCACTCATTTTATTTTTAACGATTTGTTCAATTCGATTCTGAAAAGACTGTCTATCAAGTCCTATTCCACGTCCATAACATTGTTCATAAACAGGTATCACTTTATCCCTCATCAAATATATTAAAGATTAGAATCATGTAGCGTTTATTTTTTATTCAATCGGTTTAAAGGCAATCAAATTCCACCTAGAGCTTTTACATGTTTTCGTTTATCTTCTAATTCGATTGCGCCCTTTAACTAAAACTCTATTTCTAATTTTTTCGCCCTACTTCATAACACCTGTGAAATTTTGGTAATCTTCCTCTCCACATTCTTACAAAAACAACTTCATATCATCCACAGCTATTAAATAAGGCATTCACCTCTTCGGTTCCTAAATTTCATTTCGAGAGTTCGGCCTTTACAACTTCAATATTTATCAGACGCCGGTTGTTGTGGTCGCGTCAACTTCCCATACACATGTGGCAACAACAGCTCCGCAAACTGATCCTTCACCCTGTCATTGGTCAATAGCTGCTGAATGATGCTTTGGTGGTTCTCAAAGCACGCAATAAAAGCATCGTTCATCACCTTCTTGTAATCAGGGCTGGCGCCAAACTGCTGCTCAGTGTTAGCTGTGGCTTGTTCCTTCAGCGCTTCGTTTTCAGTCATCTTGTCCGCCACATGGTTGAACACGGCGATGGCGTCGGCATCGGTCAGCTGATCACCTTCGAACAGCTTATTCACCTTGTCGATGATCTCGTTCCAGTACACACGTTCTTTCTCTTCCAGTGTCTTGGTCGTTCCCAAGTCCAGTATTGCGGGGTAAAGAACTGAGCCTTCCGTTTTAGCAAGTGGGATGTCTTGTTTACCCTTGTTGCGAAGCTGATAGTGGGTCAGCTCAATGCCCTCAAGGTCAATCTCTTCATCATCAATTTCCACGACCAGCAGACGCTGCAGCAAGCGCAAAAACATGCTGCGCTTCTCAAGCTCGGTGTCCGAGTAATTGATGATCTGGCTTAAGAAATCATAGGCACGCACAAACGAGCCAACGTTCTTTTTGAAGGTTTCCAGTTTTTCAACTTCCAGAGAATCATCACTTGCTCTGGCCGCCTTCAGTCCGTCTTTGAATCTGCTTTGCGCCGGCTGCAGGCAGCGGCTTACGGCCGCCTGCGTTGGCTTTTTCAGAAGCACCTCAACCAGGTTTTCAACTTCCTGGTTGGTGTAAATCTGCGCAGCATCCAATTTGGATTGCAAATCAAAGATCACGTTGGGATCCGACACCTCAGACAACTGTGCTGCGCGGTAATAGGGTGCAAACGACTCCAGAATCTCACTGGGGTCATTCACAAAGTCCAAAACGAAGGTGACGTCTTTACCAGGATAGGTGCGGTTTAAGCGAGAGAGGGTTTGCACCGCGGCCACGCCCGAGAGCTTTTTGTCCACGTACATAGAAACCAACAAGGGTTGGTCAAAGCCGGTCTGGAATTTGTTGGCCACAATCATGACCTGGTAGTCGTCCTCATCGAACGCATCGCGCAAATCTCGGCCATTCAACCCTGGGTTCAGGTTGTATTCAGTAAATTCACCAGGCCCAGTTTCTGAATCAATCACAGTTCCCGAGAACGCCACCATGGCCTGAAGGCCCTGGTAGGTCTTATCCTCAGAGACCTTTTTGGTGATGTATTTGTCAATCGCCGCCTTGTAGCGCACGGCTTCTTTGCGGGAGCCGGTCACCACCATGGCCTTGGCTTTGCCATCCAAACGCCAAGCCACGTTTGCCTTGAAGTGCTCAACGATCACCTCAACCTTTTGTGCAATGTTATAAGGGTGCAGCCGAACCCACTTCATCAAGCTTTTGAGAGCCTTGCTGCGGTCTACGGTTTCGGAGTCGTAATCTTGGCCATCATGGGCGATCTTGAAGGCCAGCTTGTAGGGGGTGTAATTTTTCAGTACATCAAGAATGAAGCCCTCTTCAATGGCCTGCTGCATGGTGTACAGGTGAAATGGTGCTGGTTTGCCATCGGCATCTGGCCGCCCAAAAAGCTCCATAGTCTTGGACTTCGGTGTGGCGGTGAAGGCAAAGTAGCTGATGTTTTTAGGCTGGGCTCTGGAAGCCATTTCAGCTTCCAACATGGCTTCGATGTCGATCTCGCCACCGTCTTCCAATTCCTGCTTTTCCGCAGGCGACAGCACGTTCTTTACCTTATTGGCCACAGCTCCAGACTGGGATGTATGCGCCTCGTCCGCAATAATCGCGTACTTTTTCCCTGCCATATTTGCACTGGCCAGGGCTTCGATCACAAAGGGGAAGGTCTGAATGGTGACAATAATGATCGGCGTGTTGCTGATTAAGGCTTGGGCAAGCTGAGCCGATTTCGATTCACCCATTTCAGATTTGATGCATTTCACCAAACCTTGCTTGTGCTCAAACTGGTAAATCGCATCCTGTAGCTGACTGTCCAAGACAGTGCGGTCGGTCACCACGATTACGCTATCGAAGACCTTTTTGTTATCTGCACCATGAAGGCTTGATAACTGGTGGGCAGTCCAGGCAATCGTGTTCGTTTTACCAGACCCAGCGGAGTGCTGGGTCAAATACCTGTGGCCGGCACCTTCCACCTTCGCGGTGGCAATAAGTTTGGACACAGCATCAAACTGGTGAAACCTCGGGAAGATCATGGCGGTTTTTGTGACCCGCTTACCCGTCTTCTTGTCGATCTTATCGACGCTTTCCAGGTGCATGAAGCGCCCGAGAATGTCCAAGAAGTTATCCCGCTGAAGCACGTATTCCCAGAAGTACGCTGTCTTAAAACCGTTGGGGTTTTCAGGATTTCCCTTGCCGCCGTTATCGCCCAAATTGAAAGGCAAGAAGCGAGTGTTCACCCCATCCAGTTTCGTGGTCATCTGCACTTCTTCAGTGCTAACGGCGAAGTGCACCAACGCTCCACGTTTGAAAGCAAGAAGCGGCTCTTCCTTCTTGGTCGATTTGTCCTTGGGGAGCCGGTCAAACTTGTACTGCTTCACAGCGTCTTCAATCGACTGTGTGAAGTCGGTTTTCAGTTCCGAAGTGGCAACCGGAACTCCATTGACGAAGAACACCAAATCGATCGAGTTGTTGTTGCTGGTGGAATAGTGGACTTGCTGCATGACACGCAAACGCACCTTGCCGTAATTCTCAATCGTGGTTGCATTTAGTGTTGTGGCAGGTTTGAACTGACAAAGATTCACGCGGCCGGCCGACACATCTTTAAAACCATGCCGCAACACTGAAAGCGTGCCATCCGCCGTCAATACCTTGACCAAGCGTTCCAGAAGTTTCTTCTGGGTCGAGCCATTGTGCATGGCTTTGACCTTATTCCAGGTTTCGGGCTGAGTCTCTTGAATCCACCAGATTAGATCTTCAGGAAACAAAGCTAGGTCACGGTCGTAACCTTTGTCACTCGCTGAATGCAACCAACCGTTAGCGACTAGGTGAGCGCAGATCTCGTTTTCGAAGTGCAGTTCTTTGTGAATATTTGTCATGAGGCAAGGGATCCTTATTCTTCCTCGGTAATGTAGTCAGCTGCTGCTACTTCCGATTCGAAATCTTCTTCTGTTGTTTCCAACACGGGATCTGCATCCAGTGCCGCCACTTCTTCATCGGAGACCAATCCACGGACGTCGATCTTTCCAGTCACGGCGGCGTTAATGAGGGCTTGCCGACGTTCAATTAATAACTGCATAGCTCGATTCGCAGAAGCCTCTAATTTTGAAAATCGCTGTTCATTTTTATCCACAAAGTTTTGAATTTGTTCTGATTCGGAAATTGGAGGTATTGGAATAACTAATTCTCTAACTGTTGCAATTGACACTTCATTGAATGTTGAGCCTTGCTTGGACAATTCCCAGTAACGAGAAACGTTTGAACTTCTCAAAACACTTACCAAAAACTTGGCCTGAATCTTGGTGGTGTCCAGCTCGATTCGAGCCACCCCCCTTGAAAGGTTCGCTCCGCGAAGATGCTCCGGAACAACATATGCAGCACCGATAGAAGCACGTATTCCTAAAATTACCTCACCACCGATTAATCGAGAACGAGGATAGTTAATAGCAATTTCAGGGCTTGTTTTTTGCAAGGTTTCTATTGAAAAACTACCTGTAGTCAAGTTTGTAGTTTGGATAAAAGGTATGCCCTCTATCAGTGGCTCTCCTGGTTGGACTATCCCATAGGAGATTGAGGTTCCCATTTTTATCAGAGAACTCAGTTTTCTAATATTCCAATGTTCAGGAACCTCACCCAACCACTCAACCCCGCTGTCCTTCATCTTCACATTCGGGTCTAGTCCTTTCGTGACCGCCTGACTAATCACAGCCTGACGCTTTTCCTGAAGCAGCTTGATCAGCTTCTGCTGCTTTGCGATGAGCTTGTCGATCTTGGCCGTTTCACGGTTGAGGTAAGCGGCGATTTGGCGTTGCTCTTCCCTACTTGGATTTGGAAATCGAAGCGCCCGAATAGTATCTTGATTAATGTTGGGCTGCCCGCCACCGATTGCTCTCCTTATTATCGAAGCCTTGGCTGCCTGAAAACAATAATAGTGAAACTGGTAGCTACCATTCCTCGGGTTAGAAAGAACACAGCATGCCTGATTGGTACACGCCTCTACTCCGAAGATGCCGAGCCGACCAATCGTCGCACCATACATCGCAATCGCAATGCTATTAACAGGAAATTTTTTCAAGGCAGATGTTCGGTCAAAAACCTCGTTTGGTACTTCCTTTTGCGTCCTTGTGATTCTTGATTCCCTCAGTTCTCCAGTGGTCACCCAAGGTACGCCCACACCGTAATTGTCGTCCTCCAGCGTGGATGGAGTTGTGCCACTTCCGATAGTCTCGAAGATTAAGCTGAGCTTTTTCTCTATCCAATCCACTGGTATGGATTCAACCCAATCTTCATTGGATTTTTTTAGCGGGCGCACATTGGAATATTTCATTCAGCAACCTCACTCAGCAAAGCCACAATCTCAGCTGTCACTGCCTTCAAATCAGCATCGATTTCTTCCAGTGAACGTGGAGGCACATACTTGTAGAAATGACGATTGAACGGAATCTCGTATCCAACCTTGGTCTTTTCATGGTCAATCCAAGCATCAGGAACGTGCGGCAATACCTCACGTTCAAAGTAAGCCTGGATGTCGTCCTTCAGCGGTACGTTTTCGGTGTCACGCAAATCAGGGTTTGATTCAACGTTGCCTTTCTTGTCAGTGCAAACCACTGCTTCATCATCTTGCTCGCCAAAAATTCCAATCACTGCTTTTTCTTGAGCTGCGGCCAAAACAATACCTGCTGCTGAACATGCAGACTTCAGGTCTTTCTCGAAAACTTTTCGATCCATCCAAACCTTGCCTACTGGGAAACTAGTCAAAGCATTATTCAAGTTTGCAAGCCCAGAAGCTTCCAACTTTTGCAGAGGTTTCGAGTCATCAATTAATGCAAGCTTTTCAGGAGTGATTTCAAACTTCAACTTCAGTGGCCGTTCAACAGTGATGGTGGAGTAGCCAAAATCCTCATTATCAAAAATTAAGGAGTGCTCGGTGGTTTTGAAGTCACCGTAAAGTTTGGTGATCTGTTCAATGTGATCCTGGCTAAGCTCCTTGCGTTTCGAGCCAAGACTTTTGCGCATCTTTTGGTAGAAATCGGCGCCGTTTATAAGCTGTACCTTACCTCTGCGCTCAGCCGGTTTGTGATTGGAAAGAATCCAGATGTAGGTGGAGATCCCCGTGTTGAAGAACATGTCGGTTGGCAAGGCAATGATTGCTTCCACGAAATCATTCTCAAGCAAGTAACGACGAATATTTGACTCGCCAGATTCTGCGCCACCGGTGAACAAAGGGGAGCCATTCAGGATGATGCCAATGCGACTACCACCTTCACTGACTGGGCGCATCTTGGATACGAGGTGGAGCAAAAACAGCAGAGAACCGTCAGACACCCGAGGCAGGCCAGGTCCAAACCGGCCGGAATAACCACGCTGCTGATGCTCAGTGGTCACAAAATCCTGAACGTTTTTCCATTCAACACCAAATGGTGGGTTGGACATCATGTAGTCAAACTTCTTGTCCGGCAGACCGTCTTCAGACAGCGTATTGCCACAGATGATGTTGGCAATGTCTTGCCCTTTAATCAGCATGTCCGCTTTACAAATTGCGTACGTATCTGGGTTCAGTTCTTGGCCATACACCACGAATCGAGCACGAGGATTGAGCTCCATGCCACGATCCTCGGCAACTGACAAGATGCCGCCTGTACCACTTGTAGGGTCATAGATGGTCCGCACAATACCAGGCACGGTTAGTGCCTCTTCATCGGCTGCGAACAGCACATTCACCATCAGGCGAATTACCTCTCTGGGGGTGAAGTGTTCACCGGCCGTCTGGTTCGAATCTTCAGCAAACTTCCGGATCAGCTCCTCAAACAGGTAACCCATCTGTACGTTGGATACTGCCTGGGGGCTCATGTCGATCGTGGAAAACTTCTGTACTACCAAGTACAGCAGGTTGTTTGCATCCAGAGCATCGATGTAATTCTGAAACTTGAACTTGTCAAAGATGTCCCGCACATTCTCAGAGAATGACGAGACATAGTTGATCAGGTTTTGTTTGACGTTGGCCGAGTCCCCTAGAAGGGTTTGGATATCCATTGGAAACGTGTTGTAAAACTCTAGCCCAGACTTCTTCAACAAAAAGGCATGGGCAGCATCACCAAGCGCCTTTTTGCTTTCATATTCGGCCAAGACCGCAGCTTTGGTTGGCGCCATCACGCAATCTAGGCGACGCAAAACGGTAAACGGAAGAATGATTTTCTCGAACTCGTAATGACGGAAATTTCCGCGGAGAAGGTCGGCCACCGACCAGATAAACGAGCTTAGGTTTTGATTTGACATGCTGATTCTTATTGTTGAATGGGATTACCGCAAAATCTGAGGTGACATTTTCCGCACTTGCGAAGGTCGTCACCTACCTCAATATTATTTGATGAGTGTATAGCGAAACATTCACTGGATAAACCATCAGGTTGCGAGAGGAGCCAATGCAGGCGCGGTACTCAGTCAGGGGACCAATTTTAGGGGGGTATTTTGAGGGCGATATTTTTCTGTGATTTGCGTCACTATCCCTCAAAATAAAATATTAGGGTATAGAAAATGACCGAGCTGAAAGTTATCACCTGGAACTGCAACGGCGCCTTTCGCAGAAAGTTTGATCAGCTGCGTGAATTCGATGCAGATATCTTGGTAATCCAAGAATGTGAGGATCCTGCCAGGTCAAAAGACTCCGCATATCAAGCCTTCGCGTCAAACTATCTTTGGGTAGGGCCGACGAAAAATAAGGGTATCGGTGTCTTCGCACGTCATGGAATACCGCTGACCAAAATTGCTTTTGACGTAGGGCGGCTAGAACTTTTCCTTCCAGTCCTCATTGATCACCGATGGCCGTTGCTTGCCTGTTGGACACGACACGCTAATTCACCCACTTTTGGCTACATAGGCCAACTTTGGAAACTGCTACAAATGAATCCGCCGTTTCTATCAACAGCCGCAGCCATGGTCATCGGCGATCTGAATAGCAATGCCAAGTGGGATTTGTGGGATAGGTGGTGGAACCATTCAGATGTTGTGCGAAAGCTGGTTTCCCTCGGATTAAAAAGCGCTTATCACCAACACTTTTCCGAACTTCAGGGTGAAGAAACGCAGCCAACGCTATTTCTGCAACGCAAACTGGAGAAGCCTTACCACGTGGATTACGGATTTTTTGGTCAAGGCTGGGGAGTTCAAGATGTTGAAGTAGGAGGCCAAACTCCATGGCTAGAATTGAGCGACCACATGCCTGTTGTGTTCAAAATAGCTCAGAGATAAATTCCTGGCCATTACAGGTTGTTAGGGGTATGTAACAGAAGATTCAATCTTGTTGTATCCCAAGGAACAAGTTAGCCACTTCATCATTCATTTCATCGATGGAATCGGGCACTTCAAACAGGCCCTTGGCGACCCCAAGCCGTGGCCCATGGGCATTCCCTGAATCAAGTGGCACCAGCCTTGCGACAGGACGTCCATTTCTCGCAATGATGATTTCGCATTGTCTACCCGTCTCGATATCCTCTACCAAGCGCGATAAAGATGATTTGGCCTGATGCATGTTGACGATATACATAAACACAACCCTCCCCCTGGGATCAGTCTTATCCAGCTCATCTGAAAAATCAAGTTAGCCACTCAGATGCGCCTTGATTCGGCCAAGGTCGCACGCCGAAGTGTTGCCGAAATCGGAATGGGTCGTCTGCGTAGTAATGCCCTTGGCCAACTATGGAATTTGCTGCAAATAGATCTACCGTCTCTGTCGGGGTTCTCGACGCTGACCAATCAAGGGTTTGGCGTGATGCTCAGGTGCCAGTCGCCTGTTGTCGGAACGGATCAAGAGCATTGCGGTTGATCCTGTAAATCCCAGCTTTCACCAGCACCACTTTATGTTCAATCAAGAATCGAAGGCCGATCTCATACTCACGGTCATAGATCTTCAAAGTATTTGGAAAGTGGGTGAATGACCCATTCGGCGACATGATGGCCGCCGCTGCATCAAGTACCTGGGCAGCTTCAGGGCAAGCCAGTGCAATGTTATTTCGAACCGTCGTGTTGAGTTTCATGTGCGGCAATATACTGTATTAATAAACAGTATATTGCCATGATCAATCCGATTCGCCAATATCCATTCTTGAGATTGGCCTTGAAATAACAGAACTACGCCGCCTTGGCCTGGTTTGGCAATAATAGCTTGCCAAGCTGCGTGACCTCGATCAAGTACCCTCGGCTTACACCTTCACTCACTTCAAAACTACCCACCGTTTTCAGGCCCTGCGATTCGATCGTCCTCAAGAGCATTCTTGAACTTGTGCCAAGTTTGTCAGCCAACGTGGAAAGCACGATGTAGGTCTGCTGAAACTCTGCCAAAGCAGACACCGGAATCAAATTTACCTTTTGACCACGTATCTCGCTTTCCAAGGAACGAATAATCCCTTGTTTGACCCATCCCCGAATTACCTCGTCCTTTATTTTTAGTATGTTGGCGACATCGACAATTTTGAGTAAAGGTTCTTCTTCACCCGATTGCAAAATCTTCCGAACATCAGATTCCAGGAATTCAAGGTCCCCGAGCTTCTTCTGCTTGGTGGAAGAGGCGACAGTCAGTGATCCATCGAGAAGTGCCATATAAAGTGCTCGATGGATAGCAGTGTTTGTTGTCATCCTCGCGCAAAAATCCTTCAGCTTCATCTTTGGACCATCCTTAGTTTGAGTCTGGGTGGTCAACTTTTGGGTGAACGTATCTATCGATGTTGCTGATATCGCTCGACTAGAATTCAATCCCACCATCTCAGCATCTAATGCCTCAAAAATCCCATATTCAATGAAGTACTCGATGGATTTACGACTCAAGCCTGTAACTCTCATCGCATCCGCTTTGGTCATAAAACTCCGCAAAAACTGATCCAATTCAGCGGCAGAAGATTTCTCAATCAAAATACTGCGTGTTTTAAGTTCATGAGGTATTTCCGCATATCTCAGTACCCCGCGTTCAACCATCCCCATCACTGTTTGCTCGTGAATACGCAAATGATTAGCAAGTTGTGCCACTGACAAATAACGGGAGTTCTCCGTGGTGGCTACCTTTTCGTTGATGTGGTATTTGCCATCTGAATGCAAAGTTACCGCATCACGCACGGCACGAATGAAACCAGGGTATCGACCTGAACCACATAAGTTGGTCAGCTTTTTAATCCAATAACCAAGCCTTTGTTCAGCGGAGAACGAATCCGGCGGGGCCAAGTCCAGCCTAAACTTCACAAGCTCATTTACGCGGTTCGGAAAATTCTCAAATAGTGGCAAAATATCTTGCACGATCGCAACCGACTGCGCCAAAGACTTTGGTTTTAGCGCCTTACCGTTCGATAAATTTTGGTTGTGCTCCGAATGGGCATAAAGAAATTCCACCAAGGAAATAAAATTGCTCCACTGAATCGGGTCGGTATTTCCAAAATCATTCATTGGCGGGCAGGGTGTTATATCCGTGGCCAAACGCCTGTTCATCCACTTTTCTGCATTTGAAATCTTCGTTGTTTTGATCAATGTCAAATCTCGACCGCAATTGCATGCCTTTAGGTGGTACCTATCCTTTGCGATATCACTTCCACAAACATCACAGCTCTCGACAAGCCGAACACCATGCTCGGGGCATGCAGTACAGAGAGTGTGTTGCCATATTTGCTTGGCATAACCATGCTCCTTCAGGCACATCGGACAGACCGGCGTTGTCGATATTCTGTAATGACGATCTTGAATGATGGTGCTATTGTCCTGTTCGATTCTTCTCAGGTTTGCCAGATCTCTGACGTTCTGAACCGTGATTTCCGCTACCTGTTCTATATACGTAAACACTGACTTGTTAATTGCAAAGCCAGGAATTGGTCTAAGCAATTCCCGAATTCCTAGCAGGCCGTTGTGATCTGCCACACGCAATAAATAGCTTTCCAACCCTTCACCACTTTTGGGGACAAGCACGTTGGGAACGCGGGGTAATTCAATGTGTGCAAAATTAGACATGATGTGCAAGCCTCCCGTTGACGCCAACAATCCGCGTCAAATCTTCTTTCAAAATCATCTGCTCCCAACGAACGGAAAATTCGCGATCAGAGATATCTCGTTCAAACGGGTTTCCATCAAGGTCGAAATCTACGGCGATTCTCTCGGCTGCAGCACCAAGTAAATTCTTGTTAATCCCAAATTTTTGATTGGTTCTCAAAAACTCCAGCTGCAAGGAGTGCATGAAATTACTGACCAGTCCAAACCGCCCTGCGGATAAAAAATAGAGCGCACGTGTGAATCGTTCACGACCAACCTCAATGTTGTATGGTGCAGTTACATAAAAATCGTAATAGCCCTTTACAGCACTGACGAATTGCTTGTATTGCTCAGGATCAGAGTAGTCATAGGGCATAAACAAGACTCTGCGATCCGATCGATTGGCAAGTTGCGTGTTGTTAAGCCACAGCTCTTCCGCATTCGGTAGCCCCACGAAAATGAATGTGATGGGAACTCGTTCAAACAATTCCTTCAGTACGTCCGCAGCCCCACGAAAGGATTTGCTTCGACCAGCGTCGGTCATCTGCTGAATTTCATCAATGATAAGAACCTGGACTTTGTGCAGCTTGAGTTGGCTTATGGCCAAATCAAATTTCTCGCTTACAGTTCTGCCAGCAAACTTCTCCATCGACAAACCATAAAGAATGGCCATGGCCAGTCCAGTCTTTGAGCCGCCAGTTTGCATCGTGATTTTCAGTACAGGGATAATTTTGCGATTATCACTATCAACGGTTTCAAGAGACTTGTAGTCAGAAATAACGTGGTCAACGACCTGTGTTTTTCCAGACCTTGAGGGACCAAGTATCCATTTCAAGCTTCTGTAGGCACCAGCGACCACTGGTGGGTTCAATCCTTCGTTGATGTAAATTCTGAGTGTTTGCTCAACACGCTTAAAACTTGGATGTCGGTGTACGGTGTTATTGATTATATTTTCTGTCATTGATAATTTTTCTTTGTCACAATCTCTGGCGCTTCAATCGACTCGTAGTCGATATTCCATTCAGTACTTTGGGTTAAATAGGTTGGTTCATCAATTTCTTTTTCATTTGTGGTTCGACCCGTGGTCATTGATCGCACCAATTTAGCGGCCTCTGCGACCTCTTTCTTGGCCGACGAATGCTTCTTTGTTTTCGTCGTTGCCCTTTTGTTTACGCCATCAAAAAACACGCCAAGCATTTTTTGATACTCGACAGCGATCGTATCGAAGTCAGATCTACCATGTGTTTTGTCAGCATTGGCTATCAATAATCTGAGCGTTGTGTAATCCACAGGAGGGTTTCTTCCGATATCCCAATAGATGTTGTTCAATCGAATCTTCGATCCCTTGTTGATTGGATCAATCACATCGATGTAAGTACAGTCGATCGGGTCATACAAAATTTCCACTTTTACGCCAGGGCCCAGTTTTGAATACAACACAGCATATTCAGAAGAGGAATACTTGCATTTCTCAAACGTAATTCCGCCCCTATCCGTTGTGCGCGTTTCTCGAATCATTCGTGCATTGGCCATGTCTTGCATAGTTATTGGCTCTAGTGCAATCATTTCCTTCTGCAAGCGCACAAGTCTTTCTGCAGGTGAAAAACCGTAATCTTCACCCTTGGCTACTGATCCGATAACGTGCCTATCCAGTGATCTCATGCTGTAGTCATCAAATACAAATCGAGTTATCAGCATCTTCAATTCTGAAAAATCGATGATCGCTGTCTTCATACCAAGGTCTGTTTGTGGCCGAGCGTTGGTAGTTTTTGGACCACGCGTGGATCCAGGAAGACTTGATGTGAAATCCTTCAAACTGCGGTTAAAGCGTTCGACAAATGGCTTTCGATATGGCGAATATGCAGGGTTGTATTCCACCGCAATTCCAAAAGCTGTGATCGATGAAAAACTCTCAGATCGAAATTCCGATCCGTTATCAAGCACTAGCGTTTGGGGGCGGCCCATGTATTCGATACGATTCATAACTCCATATTTGTCAAATTCTTCCTCGGTATATCCGTACATTGCCCGCTCAAGTGTCTTCAACACCTGAACCGTGTCCGGTGTATGAAGCGATATTTCCGTTGCAAGTGGAAAGCCCGTGGCCACATCAATTGCGACACACACCCACGGACGTATCGGTGCTGAACTAAGTGGTTGAGTGACGAACACATCAAGTTGCGTGCAGTCCATTTCAATCCTTTGGTATGGCAAATTTGTTTGATAGTTTTTCTGCCGCATGCTTCCCACTGAGCGTCGGGTGCGAGGATCAAACTTGGCAAGAACACGCCTGTCCCAAGGCTGCAAATTGACGTAGTAGCGAACCTGGTCATAAGACAATCTTTCCTCGAATCCTTTCTCCGCCAATTTCTGATTAATTATTTGATGTAACTCTTTAATACGAATGTAATGCTTACTTAAGTTCTCCTCCAAAGTGAACACGATGATCTGTTCTACCTCTTCAGAAAACACAATTTTGGACCTACCTTTTTTGTGGTGCTTGGGCGTAATACCTTCAAAACCGCGGTGACGGAAATCTCGGCACCAGCGTCTGAAGGTCCGCTCTGAACAAGACAAACTGTAAATGCCAATAACGTTTTCACAGGCATCCGCAGCTGTCATTCCATCGGTTACCAAACGCTCAAATTTTGCAATCGCATTTTGTCGACGCTTAGCTTCCGTGACGTATTCACTTTTATATTGGGGATCATCCATCACCCTTGACAGACTGCAGCGTGTGTCATGTTCATAATTCTCGCGAACATACAAACCAGTGGCGATATTTCGCTGCAGTTCCGTTAGTGTCACGGGAAAATCATGTTTGGTGTGAAGATCTGTGATCATCACCACCTGCGAATCTCTGTTCAGTTTTGAAATACACAAACGCGATGCGCCGGTTTGATACACCGTACCCGTTGTTATCTGCGTCATGTTCTTCTCCTTAAATCAAAGTGTTCATACCGAATGCAATTCATCGAATCATCGGCAGCACCAGACAACAATGTTTTTTTATTAATCACTTCACGCCAAATCGGCGCATCAAAAATCCCCATGACAATTGCCATGCAAACCTGTACTACTGATAATCCATTTGCATCAGCAATTTCAGAGACCGAAAGCATTTCTGCGCTCTCATGCATTTGCGCTGCAAACACTCGAACGGCTTGCAATTTTTCAGTCAAATCAAGCAATGAAGGAGGAACCTCTTTGGCGTTCATTTGATGATTAATGCTGTGTAGCAGCTTCAAGTTTTGAACACATGGCAATGTGTCCTCATAAGAACCCGCAAGGATTTCAAAATGAATCCCTTTAACCTTTAATAGCTCAGTGGCGGCCTCAATTTTTCGTGCGTAAGAATCAGTGAAATCAATCCAGGCCGCGTCTTTGATTTCAATGATTCGCACCGTTTGGTCTTGCATCGTTAAAGCGAAATCAGGTGTGTAAAGGCTTGCCTGCCGGCCACGTGTTTTAAGTTTTTCTCTGTAGCGATCAAGCTGATCTTTTGTGTGCAACATTTCACCGGTTGTTACATCAAGGGTGAAGGGTTGAACTTGTAACGTTTTAATGCGGGGATCAAGATCCATGGCATAGCCAGCAATGAGTTCGTGTCTGCTATCAACCACCGACTTTCCCTCCGGCGCAGACTTTAAGAGATGCGTGAAATACGATCCTTTTCTAAAGCCCCGCTTGCCAATCTGCCTGGTCTTACCCTTTTGATCTTTTTTCGTGAGGTAGGACATAGTTATATTTTTGTTGTTAACGAAATTATATCATGTATGATTTAATGAAGGCAATAATTTTGTTGTTGACAAAAATAGTGCCTCCGAAAATTCGTTGAATTTAGGTTATTAAAGGACTCGGGGACAGGACGGGGCGAGAGCTAAGGCTGTGGGCAGGTGGGGCGGCAACTAGTCGTTGTTGCTTGGATCAGGATCTTTTTTCGATTTCTCGATTGATTCACGAAGTACCTTCATCATGTCCTCCAGGGTTATGGCTTCGCCGATCTCACCTTTTTTCACGGGCTCCTTTCGTACTAACGTCAATTTGGGCTTTTGCCTGATGGGCACATAGGGTATTGGCTCCGGCGGCTTAATGGGAGCCGCCCTTTTACGAACGCGTGACTGCATTAGCACCGTGCCGGTGGGATCGTCCAGGAGAACGAAATCAATTTGGTTGCTCGCTCCTAGAGCTTGAAGGATTCCCAAGAAGCCACAAAACGAACCAATAGGCTCACCACGTTCAATGCCGCGTACCGTTTCGACACTGATCATCGCTCTTTCAGCGATTTGCTTTTGAGTCAGATTTCGCACCAGGCGAGCGAGTTTTATGCGCTTACCAAGGCGCTCAAGTGATACCCAGATCATTGGGCTTAGATGTCTTTCAGGTTCTCGTCTCATCGTCTCTACATCGCCTTATGTGCTAATAAACCATACTTAAACGCGGCGTAATGTCTAACTTATTAGCACTTATCTATCTGAACGGAGAGCGGTGCAAGGGGCCAAGCCAAACATTGCCGCCCCCACTATAGACCAGCGAATAAATTTGCTCAATATTTTTGTTATTGACGAAATTAAAAGAAAGGTTAAACTAGCGCTCTAAAGTAAAGGAAGCGATTTTGGCTAAAAGAAAGGAAAGCAAACCAGGTTTACCTTTATGGTACGACCAGGGTAAAGCTGCGCAATGGCAACTTGAGAACTCCAAAGAACTGAGCATTGCGAATCACCTCGCTGTCTATGCTGAGAACAATGGTTTGTCGGTGCGCATGTTGAAACGCTACGTGGCATTAAAGGAATTTGTCGATGAAAACTTTCATCAACATATCGGCAAATTCACGGACCAAACTCCGTATTCAAGCATCGAGGAACTGCTGAAACTCCACAAGCTTAACCCTGCCAAAGCGGCACAAATAGCCGAATCGGTGATCAGCGGACAGACTATTGCTGCTGGCGTGAAACATTTGATCGAGCTTGAGACCAAAGATTCAGGTAGCAGGAACGTTGACAACACTAGGTCAGAGGCACGCAAGGCCGCTTTCCAACTTCAACACGCGGTTGTAGATCGTGTGAACAAACACCCAGCGGACTTCGGCCTGTCCGGTACCTGGAAAGAAATTGATCTGTCAGGTCTATCAATAAAGCCGGACCTAGGATTTGAGACTGCAAAGGGTAAGAGGGTAGCAATTGAGATTCGCTACTTCTCGATGAATTCAAGTACGGCTTTTTTTCATCAAGCACTTACCAAATATGCTTGGTTGCAGATGAGCTTTTTTGATGAAGTGTATCTCGCTGTTAATCAGGATGCTGTCGATTTAGTTTGTGGATATGGGAGTGATTTCCAAACATGGACCGGCAAACCACTAAGTATTGTCGCGGTCTCATTAGATTAAAACTACGGGTCATCATGCCCTTGGTGATAACTGATGTACCCCACATCACAAATAAAGTAATTAATCTTTATTTGTAAACCTTACCCTTAAGATTTCCAGGTAACCATACAATGACATCAGAAATTCCGTCTTCTGTAACCATACTTGCTGCGGCTATAGGAGCCGGTGTCGCGCTTCTTGGCCATGGATTATCTTTTGGACGTGATTGGTTTAGTCAACGCCTCAAAGATGGCCAGCAGCGGACTTTTGTTGCACTTCGTATCGCAGCAGAGCTTGATGATTTTGCTATTAATTGTGCTTTGGCCGCCTCTGATCACGGCGAACCACAGATGGAACAGCACGGGCAAGAGGAATACAGATCCCGTTACAAAACTCCGACTTTTACTCTTGACTACTCAGCCTATGACTGGCGCCTATTACCAAAGGACCTGTTAATGCGAGTACTCGAGATGCCACATTTAACAAAGCAAGCTCATGCCAACCTTGACGGGGTAAGCGAATTTTTAGCCCATCCCCCTTACTATGAAGAATTCTTTCAAACTAGAAGTTTAAATTTTGGAAGACTTGGGCTTCGTGCTCTTCAAATCGCTAAGGATCTGAGACACCGAGTAGGCGCTGTTCCAGATATGCCGAGTCTTGATCCAGAAAGCGACTACGATGTTCATGCTGAACTAAATTGGGCAGTCAAAAAAGCACTCGAAGCAAAACCCGCTGACTTAGGTCTATAAGGTTTGATTGTTAAATCCTAATATTTTTGGAATTTAGGACAAAATCAAGATCAATTTTTTAAAAGATTCTCAAAATAAACTAAAAAAATAACATTAAATCAAGCAGTTGTTGACTCTAACAAAAACGGCCAACCGAAGTTAGCCGTTTCTCTATACCCTAATGTTTGGAGAAAGTTGGCCAACTATTTAACAGAAATGGCCAACTATTTTTTCGCTCCACATGTGCTTAAACGTCAATATTGCCGGCTTTCAAAGCGTTGCTCTCAATGAACGCACGACGGGGTTCAACTTCATCGCCCATCAGGGTCGTGAAAATTTGATCTGCCGCAATCGCATCTTCAATTTGAACACGCAGCAAACGGCGCACTGTGGGGTCCATGGTGGTCTCCCACAACTGCTGCGGGTTCATCTCACCCAAACCTTTGTAGCGCTGTTTGGTAATCGCTTTTTCTGCCTGTTCGCGCAACCAGTGCATGGCCTCGCGGAAGCTTTGCACTGCTTGCACCTTTTGCTTTTCACCTTCGCCACGCTGAATTTCAGCGCCTTCGGAAATCAAGCCTTTGAAGGTTTTCGCGGCATGGGCCAACAGTGGATAATCAGCACCATGAACAAAGTCAGGGTCGATTGTGGTGACACGCACATTGCCATGGTGGCGGCGGTGAATCAACACACGGTGCTTGTCACTTTGCTCATCGAACTGTGAAAACACAGTCATGATTGCGGGGTCGAGTACGGCCTGCAAACGGGCTGCGCTGGCTTTGGATGCTTGTTCTGAATCAAGATCCAGTTCAACGCCTTCCACAATCGCGTTCAGTACATCGGGATCGATCATTCGGCTTAAACGACGCACCACTGCTTCCACAGTCACAAACTGTCGAGCTAGTTCTTCCAGTGCTTCACCCTTGATTGGGTCTTTGCCTTCACCAGGAATCAGCGCTGCTTTTTCCATGGCAATGGTCAGCATGTACTGCGCCTCTTCCTGATCGTCTTTCAGGTAACGCTCATCTTTACCGTGCTTTACTTTGTACAGCGGCGGTTGCGCAATGTACACATGGCCGTGTTCAACCAATTCCGGCATTTGGCGATAAAGCAGAGTCAGCAAAAGTGTACGAATGTGTGCGCCGTCCACGTCCGCATCGGTCATGATGATGATGCGGTGATAGCGCAACTTGGCCAGGTTGAAGTCGTCCTTGCCAATGCTGGTACCCAAGGCAGTAATCAGCGTGGTAATTTGCTCCGAAGTCAGCAACTTGTCGAATCGGGCTTTCTCAACGTTGAGTACCTTGCCGCGCAGCGGCAAAATGGCCTGAAATTTACGATCACGTCCCTGTTTGGCTGAACCACCCGCAGAGTCGCCCTCAACAATGTAAATTTCGCATTTGGCGGGGTCACGTTCCTGGCAATCGGCCAGTTTGCCGGGCAAGCCAACACCGTCCAGCACACCTTTGCGGCGTGTCATGTCGCGCGCTTTGCGCGCAGCTTCGCGAGCACGCGCTGCTTCAACAATCTTGCTGCAAATCAGCTTGGCATCGTTAGGCCGTTCTTCCAAAAACTCACTGAGCACCTTGGCCACAATGTCTTCTACAGGTGCACGCACCTCGCTGGACACCAGTTTGTCTTTGGTTTGGCTCGAAAACTTGGGTTCAGGCACTTTCACTGACAGCACGCAGCACAGGCCTTCGCGCATGTCATCGCCTGTCACTTCCACTTTCTGTTTCTTGGCAATTTCATTGACTTCAATGTACTTGCCAATCACTCGGGTCATGGCGGCGCGCAAGCCAGTCAGGTGTGTACCACCATCACGTTGCGGAATGTTGTTGGTGAAACACAGCACCGATTCATTAAAGCCGTCGTTCCATTGCATCGACACTTCAACACCAATGCTGGTGCCGGGAATGCCACCATAAGTTTCGGCTGGGCGTTCACCCGCTGCATAAAACGTATTCGGATGCAAAATTTTCTTGTTGGCATTGATGAATTCAACAAAACCCATCACGCCGCCACTGCCGGCGAAATCGTCTTCCTTGCCAGTGCGCTCGTCTTTCAGACGAATACGCACCCCATTGTTCAGGAAGCTTAGTTCACGCAGGCGCTTGGCCAGAATTTCATAGTGAAAATCGTTGTTGTGCTGAAAAATTTCAGTGTCGGGCAGAAAGTGAACTTCCGTACCACGCTTGTCAGTGGTACCCACAATTTTCATGGGCGACACATCCACACCGTCTACCTGCTCAATGATTCTGTTTTGAACAAAACCACGGGCAAATTCCAGCTGATGCACCTTGCCTTCACGGCGAACAATCAGACGCAACCAGCTCGACAAGGCGTTCACACAACTAACACCCACCCCGTGCAAACCACCCGAAACCTTGTAACTGTTTTGGTTGAATTTGCCGCCAGCATGCAATTCAGTCAGCGCAATTTCAGACGCAGAGCGCTTGGGCTCATTCTTGTCATCCATCTTTACGCCGGTCGGAATGCCCCGCCCGTTGTCGGTCACGCTGATTGAATTGTCTGCATGAATGGTTACCACGATGTCATCGCAGTGACCCGCCAAGGCCTCGTCAATCGAGTTGTCAACGACTTCGAACACAAGGTGATGCAAACCGGTACCATCGGACGTGTCACCGATGTACATGCCAGGACGCTTTCGGACTGCTTCCAGGCCTTCGAGAATCTGGATTGAACCTTCGCCATAATCTGCGTTGTTGCCTTGTACGGGCAAGTCACCGCCATTCTGTGTTTCTGAAGTCATAAGAGTGTTGTTTTTTTCGTTTTATTGTCGTTTTAAATACGCATGGGCATGACGACATACTTGAAATCGTCTTTGCCTGGGGTGGTCACCAGTGCACTGCTGTTTCCGTCTTGCAACGTAAACTGCACGGTTTCCGACTTGAGGTTGTTCAACACATCCAACAGGTAGTTTACGTTAAAACCCACGTCAATCTCGGGACCTTGGTATTCGACTTCCATTTCATCCCGGGCTTCTTCCTGATCCGAGTTGTTGGCCACAATGGTCAAACCATTGGCACCCAACACCCAGCGAATACCTCGGAATTTGTCACTGGTCAAAATCGAGGCCCGCTGAAGCGAGTGCAACAAGGCGTCGCGGGAAATAACCACGTGGTGCTGATGGGTTTTGGGAATTACCCGCTGATAATCGGGAAACTTGCCTTCCACCAACTTGGTGATCAGGGTGATATCCGAAAAGGTAAATTTCGCCTGGTTGCTCGCCAAATCAATGGTTACAGTGTCATCGGTGTCATTCAGCAAACGCGACAGCTCTAGTACGGTTTTGCGCGGAATAATAACCTCATGCTTGGCGGTGCCACCTTGACCAGGTGCATCGGCATAGGCCAGGCGGTGTCCATCGGTAGCCACAGCGCGAACGCAGGCACTTTCAATCACCAACAAAACACCATTCAGGTAATAACGCAGGTCTTGTTGAGCCATGGAAAAATGAACCATGCCCAACAGATTTTTGAGCATTTTTTGCGGCAGACTGATTTGTGTCACCCATTCTTTGGGTTCCTGCACCAGCGGGAAATCCTCGGCGGGCAGGGTTTGCAAGGCAAAACGGCTTTTCTTGGCCTGTACAGACATTTTCTTGCCGTCCAGCTTCACCATGACATCCGAATCTTCGGGGAGTGATCTCAAAATATCCAGGAATTTCCTCGCAGCCACTGTGGTCGCGGTGTCTTCACCACCCGCACCCACTTCTGCACTGGTTTGAATCTGCATTTCAATGTCTGAAGACAGCAGTGTCAGCAGGCCGCCCTGTTTTTTCAACAGAATGTTGGCCAACACCGGCAAGGTGTTTCGACGTTCGACGATGTTGCTGACGATTTGCAGTTTTCGAACCAATGCATCGCGTGAGCTATGAATTAATTCCATTTAATATTTCCTTATAGGATTAGTTAATAGAGTTGATTCGATTCTGTGGACAACTCTATTTTTTCCTTTGAATTGAGCTTCTTAGGTTCTTTCAAAATGGGTGTAGAACTTCTGGGATTCAATCTGCATACTGTGGATAACTTTTTCCGATTTTTCCTGGTTCTTTTTTTCTGTGGATAACTCGTGTTGTTCTGCACGCTTATTACACAGTTATCCACAATTCTAAATCAACCCTTCAGGGTTTGGTCCAGCACGTGCAGCGCATGGTTCAACTCTGATGACTGATTTCGCAATTCCGATATCTTGTTTACCGCATGCAGTACCGTGGTGTGGTCTCTTCCACCAAACAACTCACCAATTTCCACGTAACTTTTCTCGGTTAATTCTTTGGCCAAATACATGGCCACTTGGCGCGGCAGCACAATTTGCGCTTGCCTGCGCTTTGAAAACATGTCTGCTACCTTGATTTTGTAGTAATCAGCCACTGTTTTTTGAATACTCTCAACCGACACCTGGCCATGGTGGACGGAAATCATGTCGCGCAAAGCTTCGCGCACCAGGTCCATGGTCACGGGCTTGTTGTGAAAACTGGCAAACGCCATGATTCGTCGCAGGGCGCCTTCCAGTTCGCGGATGTTGCTGCGCATGTGTTTGGCCACGAAAAAGGCCACATCTTCCGAAAACATAATTTTTTGCTGTTCGGCTTTTTTCAGCAGAATGGCCACTCGCATCTCGAGTTCGGGGGGTTCAATCGCCACAGTCAAACCGCTGTTGAATCGGGAAATCAGCCGGTCGTCCATGCCCTGAATGTCTTTGGGGTAGGTATCGCTGGTGATGATGATTTGCTTCTTGGCCGCAATTAATTGTTCAAAAGCATAGAAAAACTCTTCTTGCGTTCGGCTTTTACCCCCGAAAAACTGAATATCGTCGATCAATAGCAAGTCGAGCGAGTAATAAGAGCGTTTGAATTCTTCAAATGCCTTTTTTTGATAGGCCTTCACCACATCGCTGACATATTGTTCTGCGTGAATGTAACGAATCTGCGTATTGGGGTTCTGCTCCAGCAGGCGATTGCCGATGGAGTGAATCAGGTGGGTTTTGCCCAAGCCCACCCCGCCATACAAAAAAAGCGGGTTATAACTGACGCCCGGGTTGGACGCCACTTGTTCAGCGGCAGCCCTGGCCAGTTGGTTGGCACGGCCCGAGACAAAATTGGAAAAACAAAGGTCACGATTCAAACGGCTGCGTTCGTAAACTGTGGCAGCAATTTCGTCGCGTTTGACGGCGGCAACCTTGGGTGCACCTTGCGTGGCAGCTTCACTGTTGTTTTTGGCCGAAGCCGGGGGAGGGGCCACCAAAGGACTGGCCTGTTTGGCGGCCACTTGCCATTGAATGGCCATGTCGCAACCAAAAAACTCAGTGGCCAGTTCATTGAAACGGCCGCCATAGTTATTCAGTACCCAATCCAGCTTGAAGCGGTTTGGGGCAGCCATGCTCAGGCTGGCGGTGTCTTCATCAAATTCAACCACGGTCAGTGGTTCGATCCACAGCTTGATTTGTTGGGCTGGAATTTCCTTCCGAAGCGCTTCAACACAGTGGTTCCAGAATTGATCAATCAC